>LR990731.1 GCA_905142475.1 Xanthomonas hydrangeae | reverse complement strand
ACCGCTGCAGGTGCTTGCTTCGCAGTCGCCTGCATCTTGTTTCCATCAATTCCAATGAAGGCTAACTATGTTGTTTCGCAACCTCACCATGTTCCGCTTCCCTTCTTCTCTTGACCTGTCCACGGTCGAAGAGTTGCTGCCGCATGCCGCGCTCAAACCAGTCGGCCCGCTGGAGATGTCATCGCGGGGCTTCATCTCGCCATTCGGCCGCGAGGCGACCGATCAGCTCAGCCACAGGCTGGGGGACTTCTTGTGGCTGGCCGTCGGTGGCCAGGACAAGATGCTGCCCGGTGGCGTCATTGATGACGCGCTAGAGCAAAAGTGCTCCGAGATCGAGAAGGCCGAAGGGCGCCGCCCTGGCGGTAAAGCGCGCAAGCGGCTCAAGGACGACATCATCCACGAGCTGCTGCCCAAAGCCTTCGTGCGCAACTCGCGCACCGATGTGTTCCTCGACCTGTCCACGGGTGTGGCCATCGTCAACACGTCCAGCCGCAAGGCCGGCGAAAGCGTGGTGTCGGAGATTCGTGGCGCGCTCGGTAGCTTCCCGGCGCTGCCGCTGAATGCTGAAGTCGCACCGCGCGGCATCCTCACCGGCTGGATCGCCGGCGAGCCCTTGCCCGAAGGCCTGAGCCTGGGCGAAGAGTGCGAGATGAAGGATCCGATCGAGGGCGGCGCTGTGGTCAAGTGCCAGCACCAGGAACTGCGCGGCGACGAGATCGACAAGCACCTGGACGCCGGCAAGCAGGTCACCAAACTGGCGCTGGTGCTGGACGACAATCTGTCGTTCGTGCTCGGCGACGATCTGGTGATCCGCAAGCTCAAGTTCCTCGACGGCGCACTAGACCAGCTCGAACACAGCGACGACAATGGCGCACGCGCCGAACTCGATGCCCGGTTCGCGCTGATGAGCGCCGAAGTGCGCCGCTTGTTCTTGTTGTTGGAAACCGCGTTGAAGCTGAGCAAGGCGGAGGTCTGAATCATGACAAAACAATCCCGAAATAAGAAACAGTTGGAGCAGCCCCATGCGGGCAGCACCGGGGATGGGCTGGACCACTCCGAGGCTCACCTTGCCTCCCGCCAGCCTGCCGCAGGCGGAACCGTTACCGGCTGGCGCATGATCAACGGCGTGACGGTGTTCGATGTCGCGGCGCACTCCGGGCTCGTTGAGCCGCAGCAGTTCGTTCGCTATGCGGACTACCTCGCAGCCGTAACGCCCACACCTGTTGCTGTGCCGGTGACACCCCCTGGCTGGGTGCTGGTGCCGCAAAACTTCCAGATCACAGCCGAAGATTGGGAAGCCGCAGCGTTTCATTTTGGCGGACCGGGTGTCACCGAGGACGAAAACTACCTTGGCTCCACTGCGTGGATCGGCGAAATCGCTAACGAGAATGACGAACGTAAAACCTACGGGCTTCACATCAGCTGCAACGAGTGCCCGGAAGAAGGAAGCATCACGCTCGCAGAGCTAGCCGCCCACCCCCACCAGCCAGCGGAGGCAGACCCGATGGCGGCCAATTGGCTTCCCATCGCAACCGCACCCGCAGACACGAAGCTGATTTGCGCGTGGCTTGGTGCACCTGGTTGCAGTGAGGTTGATGTGGCGGTTTACCACACGCGCGGTACAGGGCGCCCCCACTGGTGCAGTCCACACGATGCAAGCGACCGTTTTGGGGAACCGCACCTTTGGCAAGCGCTTCCCTCCATAAGTGATGAGGAAGCCGCAGCGTTGCTGGGCACATCAGACACTGATGCCAAGAGCATCCCCGCAACGCCTGGAGCGGTGGAAAGCATTGTGTGATCGCAGTCAGAATTATTGCCCAGTTCTTGGCGGCGGCCGGGCAGTCCAGTTTCACGCGTCGCATCCACTGAGACTACGCATCTGTATGCTGGTCTTGCACACATCCGTCCACCAACTCGTGAGGATCAAAAAATGACGAAATCTGTTGCGAAGCGCTCTCTTTGGCCTGCGGTCGCCAATTTTGCTGGGGTTGTCGTCCAGAGCTTTTTCTGGTTGATCATGGCCCAGCTCATTGCCAAGACTTATTCACCTGAATTCGGGCGCGGGATCATCAGTATTCTCCTGGTTGGGGTCACAGTGCCAATCAGCACAGGAATCCAGGGTGTCGCACGCAAGGCTGCAGCGTATCTTGAGCGCCGAAGCGAAGGCGGCAGCATCGCTGTTAATTAGCCTGGTGCATGGCTCTCTCATCAAAAAGGCGCGGATCAATCCGCGCCTTTTTTGTGCGGGATTTGCGTTGGAACTGCCGCGATTACACACGATGTAAGCTTCTGCTATCACCGAACCAAGTGAGTCCTCTATGCGCACAGTCAATGCTTCGCCTTCACCTCCGCTGTCGATCGCCGACTTTGCGCGTCTTCACGGGGTGATCCGAACTGTTCTCGCCGGAACGGGAACGGCGCTATCAGACATGACAAAGTCATGTGTTTTTTTCGCCCTAGCAGGTGCATACCTGCTTGAAAAACGGCATGGGCTTCGCGCACGTCCTGCTTTTGGTGCTGCTTTTATCGCGGTTGCTGAAAGGAACGGTGGCCTCGATATCCTCTCCTTTGCCAAACGGGATGCAGACGATGATCGCTGGTACAGCGATGGCGATGCATTTCATGCTTGGATCGAGGTAACTGATGCGGCCAACGCGGTTTGGCTTGTAGACCTGACCTCGCCGCTCTATCCCGAGAACATCCGAATGCATACACCAGGCGCCAAGGCGCCGTACAAAGCATTCGTGCAGCCTTTTTCTGCAATGCTCGGGCATCCGGATGAACTTCAACTTGGCGGCCGCCCTGGTGACTTCTTTGTCCAGGCCAACCCGGCGCGGGCGGCAGACATGATGGTCCGCGCGACCTCAAGTATGCGGCTTGGTGACCTGGTCGATGCCATCAACGCTTGGTATGTTCCAGTGCCTGGAGCCATGCCAGCAAAGATGCTTCTGGGTTCGAGTACTGGCGTTGCGCGTGAATTGACATTCACTCAGCCACGGCTAGCTGGTTATTGGTCCGCGCCTGGTGTTGCCGCCGAGACCCCGTGACCTGTAGACGCTTGCACCAGGTCGACGCCGACGCCGACAGATCCACGTCGCTGCAGCCCCGCGTAGCCGCGCCAGGCACTGCCACTCTCGGGCGCCAGCAGCTGCAATGGCGCCGGCCGTACGGCCGCCGCCAGGAGCCACATCAGGTCGCCGGCATCGCCGGTAGATCCACATCGCTGCCGCCTCGCGTGGCCGCGCCAGGCGCTGGCCACTCTCGGGCGCGAGCAGCTGTAACGGCACCGGCCGTGCGGCCGCCGCCTGCAGGAGCAACACCAGGTCGACGCCGTCGCCGGCAGATCCACATCGCTGCCGCCTCGCGTGGCCAGCGCCAGGCGTTGGCCACTCTCGGGCGCGAGCAGCTGTAACGGCACCGGCCGTGCGGCCGCCGCCTGCAGGAGCAACACCAGGTCGACGCCGTCGCCGGCAGATCCACATCGCTGCCGCCTCGCGTGGCCAGCGCCTGGCGCCGGCCGCTCTCGGGCGCGAGCAGCGGCGCCGGCTATATACAGCCAAACAATTGGACCTCGCCGTCAAGCTGGACGACCGCCAATCCTCTTTCTCTGCCGCCAAAGCGCCGGCTGTGCCGGCGCTTTGGCGTCCTATTTGCTACTCGAAAGTGCTTACATCCATGTTCGATTGACGCCCATACAAGAGAGCCTCAGCATCGTTGAAATCACATTCAACACCGGGGACTTCAGCGTACCCAAGCACTAGAGCTGCGAGGCATCTCTTACGTCCGTCCACAACGTCGAAACGCCCTGCAGTTGCTGCAGGGCGCAGAAGGACGGGGCATAGCATGCCGTTGACGCGAATGTTGTCGACAAGAGCTGTGAGCTCAACCGAGGGTTGTGACGTCAGAGCATCAGTATTGACCGCATTGAGCGGGTATCGTTTCATCGTTTGCCTCGATCTATTGGATTGGCATAGGTGAAGTGCCGAAGACAGAATCTCCGGCACCAGCACTCGCCTTGCGAGGTAACAACGGCGCTGATTTCCCTTGGCGAGGGGAGGCCCAAGCGCGGCCGTAAGTGATGCTACCCCCACGCGCGATGTCAGATCAAGGTCCGTGGCCTAAGCACGGCTTCTATCGGCGGTGTCCAATTGGTTGGCGTTTCGTAGCCGGCCGTTAGGCCGCCGCCGGCAGGATCCACCGGTGCCGCCTCGCGTGTCCGCGCGTGCGCTGGCCACTCTCGGCCGCCAGCAGCTGCAACGGCGCCGGCCATGCGGCCGCCGCCTGCAGGCCTCTGCGCCTTTTCCCACCGCTTGCCCATCGCTGCCCACGGGCCCCGCGATCCACGCAGTCTCTCCGGGCCCGGGTGGCAGCGCGGCGATGCCGCCGCGCTGGCCGTGGACAAGGCGCGATGTTCACCACATCAATCGTGCTTGTTGGCCTTCGGGGTCTTGGCCTTCGCTCCCGGCACGGCTGCGTCCTCGGCCACGGCTGGCTTCTGACGGGCACCGATGGCGCCCATCAGCTCGGCTGTTTGAGCCTGCAACGTCTCCACCTGTCCGCGCAACTTGGCGGCGGCCTCGCGGGCGCTGCCGGCCTCTCTGCGTGCCTCATCGCGCTCGGCTTGGGCGGCGGTGAATTGCTCGGCCTGTCGGTGAGATTCGGTCGCTGCAGCCTTTAGCTGCTCCTGGTGGGTCTCCTCGGCCGCTTCAGCCTTCGCCTGCACCTTCGCCAGCTCGGCGCGGACCGCGTCACGCTCAGAGACGGCATCCTGCCCGGCCCGCTTTACCTCGGCCAGCATGGCGGAGTGCTCCTGCGCGACGGCCTTTGCCGACTGCTCGGCCATGGCAAGGCGTTCGCGCACCTGGGCAAGCTCGACTGCCTGCGCTTGGTGTGCGAATTGCACGTCGGCCAGCTTGGATTCAAGCACCTCAGCGGCGGCCTTGCCTTCATCCAGCTTGCTTTCCAAGTCCTCGACTGTCTGCGAGGCGTCGGCAAGCTCGCGCTCGGCCTGCTCGCGCTGCTCGCCAGCGGTGCGGATGACCTCGGCGACGCGACGCTCTGCTGCCTTTACGGCCTTGTCGTTCAGTTCGACGGCCAGTGCGGCTAGTCGCTCGGTGAGTGCCTTCGTTACGGCCGCGACTTCCTCGGCTACCTCGACGGGTAGCTCGGCTACGGGCTCTGCTTTAGTCACGGCTTGGCTGCTGACGTGCTCATCCCAAACCTGTTTAAGCCGCGAAGGGTTGCCTCCGCCCACTTTCTGGCGAAGGGCAAAGCCGGTGATGTTGCGGCCACCGGCTTGCAGCTCCTGGCCGGCCTCGATGATCTGCTCAGGGGTAAATTCCACGGGACGCATGACGGTTCTCCTATCGGGCTGGTTGCTTCATGATAGCACAGAAAACAAACAAATAAACAAATAAACAAATAAACAAATACCAGTCGTTCGATCAGCTGTAACGGCGCCGGCCATGCGGCCACCGCCTGCAGGAGCTCGACCAGGTCGCCGGCGGATCCACACCGCTGCCGCCTCGCGTGATCAGCACCTGGCGCCGGCCGCTCTCGCGCGCCAGCAGCTGCAGCTGCAGCGGCGCCGGCCGTGCGGCCGTCGCCTGCAAGAGCTTCACCAGGTCGCCGGCAGCGCCGGCAGATCCACACCGCTGCCGCCGCCTGCAGGCCTGTGCGCCCTCTCCCACCGCTTGCCCACCGCTGCCCACGGGCCCTGCGATCCACGTAGTGTCTTCGGGCCCGGGTGGCAGCGCGGCGATGTCGCCGCGCTGGCCGTGGACAAGCCGTGGACGAGTGCGATCGCAACCCGGGCGGTGGCCACGGCGTGCCGCCGCGTCCACCTGGCCAACTGCTCGCCGAATCGGCCGCCGCCTGCCGGCGTCGACGTGCTCGATGTCAGCCCGGGCGTCAACCTGGCCAGGTGGCCACGTCGTGGTGCGATCGCCGGCCTGCAGGCCGGCCGCACCGGTACCGCACGCCCTGCGCTGTGCCGTCGACCAGCTGCTGCAGCTGCCGGCGCCGACGCGCCTGCAGGCAGCTCTGCGTGCCCTGCCCTGCCGCTGTGCGATCGCCAGAGACGCCGATCGCTGCGGCTGCGCCGACACGCGCACCTGGTGGTGCTGGTGGTGGCCACCGTCGCGGATCCAGCGAAGTGCTGGCGGCGCGCCGCGCCGCTGACGTGCCAACAGCCATTGATCAACTTCGGTGCCGGCGATGCCGGCACCTGCGCGGCCGCGACGCCGCGGCCTTGCTGTCTTCGTCAGCGCGCTATCGCGTCAAGGACCGCTGTGGCGACCCGTGTCCTCGCCTTCGGCTGCGGGCCGCGCCAGTCGCCCCAGCTGAGGCGCTGCGCGCCTCTCCTTGACCCCGCACGCCGACTGCGACGGCTGGTTGCTCATGCAGGTGCGCGCGGCACACCTGCCTGGTGAACAGGCCGCCAGCCAAATCAAGCCCCTGGCCTGATCCAACGTGACGACATCAATCAATCGGAGATCTACCGCAATGCAACTCGCAGCCCGCTTCGCTTCACGCAGCCCCGTCCTCCGCTCGGCAGCACCTTTGACCGATGACCAGATCCGGACTGTGGCGCCTTCAATTTTTGCCGAGGCTCCGCATGGCAGTCGCTCCGAACGCTACACCTACATTCCGACCGGGCAGGTATTGGCAAAGCTGAGGAACGAAGGGTTTCAGCCCTTCATGGTCTGTCAGACGCGCGTGCGCCAGGACGAGCGACGCGACCACACCAAGCACATGTTGCGCCTGCGCCATGCGAGTCAGATTGAAGGCCAGGAAGCGAATGAAATTATTCTGCTGAACTCCCACGATGGGACGAGCAGCTATCAGATGTTGGCGGGCATGTTCCGCTTTGTGTGCCAAAACGGCCTGGTGTGCGGCGACACGGTTGCCGACGTGCGAGTCCCGCACAAAGGCAACGTCGTTGATCAAGTGATCGAAGGCGCATATGAGGTGCTGCGCGGCTTCGATCGCGTAGAGCAATCCCGTGATTCAATGAAAGCGGTAAAGCTCAGCTCGGGTGAATCCGAACTTTTCGCCCGCTCAGCGCTGGCCTTGAAGTATGACGAGGCGACTGCGACGCCCATCTCGGAAGACCAAGTTCTAAGGCCGCGCCGTATGGCCGACACCGATAGCAGTCTATGGACCGTGTTTAACCGGACTCAAGAGAACCTTGTGCGTGGCGGCTTGTCTGGGCGCACCTCAGCCGGTCGCCGCCAGCGCACTCGCGAGGTTCAAGGCATCGACCAGAATGTGCGATTGAACCGCGCCCTATGGTTGCTGGCCGATGGCATGCGGAAGTTGAAGGTGTGAGCCTAACCCGCCCAAAGTGGCCGCCCTCAGCGGCCACTTTGGGCGCCAAGGCCGCCGGCTCCAGTTCTATACGCATCTGCCGTTAAAGCCTGTTGCTTAGTGATCCAATCTAGGCACTTTGCCTATGCTGATCGCAAACGCGCGAGGTGAATTGTGACCCGCGTCGGAATTAAGACCTGTAGTGCAGGCTCCTAAAACAAGATGGCCGGCTGTCAAAAAAGCATTAAAAAATGCTTGACGTGGGCCAGCTATAAGGTATTATTTCTACTGTCGCAACAGTGCGACAGTAGACTGCAAAATCCAAAATACGAAGGGAGTCGTGATGTTGCTTCTTGCTCGGATGCTCAATGAAACAATTAGGATCGGTGACGACATCACTGTCACCGTCGTCTCTGTCAAGAAAGGGCAGGTTCGGCTGTCAATTTCCGCGCCCAAAGATGTGCCCGTGCACCGCGAAGAGGTTTTTAACCGGATCGCGACCGAGGGCCCAAAGAAGCCTGTAACAGGAAAGCTTGATTGATGTCTTATTCTCGCGACTACCAAGTGGTGACGTTCCCGGACCGAGAAAAGCCCAATCGAAAGCAGGTGGTTCTGCTTGTGATAGAGCAGCAGACCACAGGAAATGCCATCATTGGAGACGGCAGCATTTCGATCGTTGCCTATGCTTTGAGCCCTGACTTGATGCGCGGAAATGACCGCAATTTTCGCTTGGGCTCACTGGGAGGTAGCTACATTTTCTTAGGTCCTGCGCTTGCTGACCACAGGTTCAAGGTGACTGGTGGGGGTATGGAGCTGGCTACGTCCGTGAGAAATTCGGGCCTTGGTTCTTATATGCAAAGCGAGGTTATTAAGTGGGCGAAAGAAACTGGGCAAAACGGCCCGGTGGATCGCATCAAACTATCCTCTGTCCATGCTCCTGACCAAGAGACGGCGGACTTGCGAAATCGATTCTATCGCCGCTTTGGCGTTCGTTTTAGATGGCAGCCGCCCATCAATGGGGTAACGCGCGCAGAAGGCTATTCATTTCGCAAAATAATGCTCGCTGATTTGCAGGTTGTCCTGCCAAGCCGACCTCTCACTGCTACGCGGCTTCTCGATGGACTTCAGGATTTTACAAGGAATCTAGACATCTTAGAGGCTGATGTGGCTCGCCTTGAAAACATAAGAGCGCGAGACACAACCACAATATCGAATCTGCGTTCCAAGTCAAAACAGAACGCGAACATGGCTGTGGCTCTCGGATCCGCGTTAGTGGCCATTTGTCTTGTGACCTTCGCTTTAGCAATCCGCCAATAATTATTACATTTCATCACACGGAGGCATTATGAATATAACAGGTGATGCTGCGAGCCGTTTCCCGCTCGCCGAGACTGCTCAATCGTTTTCAGTGGTTCAATATATGTGGGTGATTAGCGCAGTCGTGCTTGCGATGACGCTGTTGGCTTTCACCATGACGCTTATTCCTGCTAAGAAAGCCGCAACGTCATCTGCGGCTGCCATCATCATGGCTGCGTTTTCCATGCTCGCTGGTAATGACCTCAAGAATGCGCGTCTGTATGACGCTCAGGCTCTACCTCTCCCTGCGGTTTCCTCCGCAGTTGTGACAGGCGGTGGCTGCACCCCTGTGCGCACGGTTTTGAAATTGAGCAGTCAAGAGGAAGTCACGGTTTCCGGATCGATGGGATTGAACCCAGGGGAGATTATTTCGCGCAAAATCATTGGTGAAAAAAGCTACGTATGCCGTGGTACTGAGCATACTGTTGATTGCAAAGCTGTTGACTAACAGGGCGTCAGGGAGGTTGGCGCCAATCACAATAAATTCCTTTTTCTTGCGTTATTTCTTACTCAAATGGAGTTCTCCATGTCTTATCGCACTGCCCCGCTCCGCTCTTTGATGGCCGTGGCCATCGCCATTGCGGCCACCCCGGCCATGGCCGCGTCTGCGTTCGACCAGACCGTGTTCTTCGGTGACAGCCTCACCGACAGCGGCTACTACAACCCATTGCTGCCGGCCGCCTCGCGCGCCGTCACCGGCAAGTTCACCACCAACCCGGGCTGGGTCTGGGCCGAATACGTCGCCGACCATTACGGCACCAATGCCGCGCCCAACGGCAATGGCCAGACCGGCGACAACTACGCTGCCGGCGGCGCCCGCATCCAGGCCAGCTCGGTCAGCGCGCTCGGCGCTGCGCCGTCGGTGACCAGCCAGGTGAACACCTACTTGGCTGCCAACGGCGGTCAGGCCAACCCGAATGCGCTGTACACCGTGTGGGGCGGCGCCAATGATTTGTTGTTCGCATCTGCTGTTCCGTCGCAGGCGCAGGCCATCATCGGCAACGCGGTCACTGCGCAGGTCGGTGCGGTCGGCGCCTTGCAGGCCGCCGGCGCGCGCTATGTGATGGTGCCGACCATTCCGGACGTGGGCATCACCCCGCGCTTCCGCGCCGGCGGTGCCGCCGCGATGGCGCAGGGCACTGCTGCGGCAACCGCCTACAACACCGCATTGTTCAATGGCCTGCGGTCGGCCGGCCTGCGCGTGATCCCGGTCGACACCTTCCACATCCTGCAGGAAGTGGTCGCCAATCCTGGCACCTACGGCTTCAGCAACGTCACCAGCACCGCCTGCAACCCGGCCGTGCCGCTGCCGGCCTGCAACCCGACCAGCCTGGTCGCCGCCAACGCGCCCAACACCTATGTGTTCGCCGATGGCATCCACCCGACCACCGCCACCCACCAGATCCTGGGCGAGTACGCCATCTCGCTGCTGGAAGCCCCACGTCTGCAGCAGGTGCTCACGCATTCGGCGCAGGCGATCGGCCGCGCGCGCGCCGACCAGGTGGCCTGGCATCTGGACGGCAAGCCGGACGCCGATGGCCTGCGTTGGTGGGGCAGCGTGCGCGGCGACATGCAGCGTTACGACCATGCCGATCTGTACGACGGCATGGCCCCGGCCGGCCTGTTCGGTGTGGACTGGACTGCGGGCGACCTGGTGTTTGGCGGCTTTGCCGGCTTCGGCAGCATGGACGCCGACTTCGGCAACCGTAACGGCAGCTTCAAGCAGGACGACACCACGTTGGGCGGCTTCTTCGGCTGGTACACCGGCCCGGTCTGGGTCAACGCGCAGGTCAGCTACAGCTGGCTGAGCTACGACGTCGACCGCGAAGTGCAGCTGGGGCCGGCCACCCGCGTGCACAGCGGCTCGCCGGACGGCAGCAACCTCACCGCCGCGGTCAACGCCGGCTATTCGCTGGGCGAAGGCAACGTCAAGTACGGCCCGGTGGTCGGCCTGACCTGGCAGAAGCTCAAGCTCGACGGCTACACCGAGAGCAACGAAAGCTCGACCGCACTGGGCTATGCCGATCAGGACATCGACTCGATGGTCGGCCGCATCGGCTTCCAGGTGCGCCTGGACGGTGCAATGGTCAAGCCGTACCTGCAGGCGACCTACGACCACGAGTTCAAGGACGGCACCGAAGCCAGCGCCTGGCTGCAGTCGATGCCGGAAGTGGGCATGTACACCGTCCCCGGGCAGAACTTCGATCGCAACTACGCGACTGTCGTGCTGGGCGCCCGCACCGGCCTGTGGGGCCTGCAGAGCAACATCGGCCTGAGCACCACCACCGCCCAGCGCAGCGCCCGCGACGCGACGCTGTTCGTGAATTTTAGTGGTTCGTTCTAACCAATAAGCTACTCCGCCGAGACCAGATTTCACCTGGTCTCGGTTTTTCCGCTTCGTCACACCAAGTATTCTGATACTTCCACCATAAGGCGCCAACCTTATCCTCAGGATGCCCATGAAAGACATTAATCCAATTATCAAGTTTTCGGCGGTATTTTTCGCTTACATGGCCATCCAAACCGTAACGGTCGCCATCTTAGTCGGCATCCCCACGGACCCTGTGCGCATCTCCCTCGCATTTGGCGTATTCGGCGCACTGCCAGCTGCTGCAAACGGCATGTATTGGACGACCAAACCGTGGACTTTATTCGGCGAACGCGACTAGAAGCTAGGCGATCCGCGCCGACATGTTCGCAAAATCAACCCTGCGCTTCGTTACAGGACTTTGAACCATGATAAATCTATTTGAAGCGCTGTCGACCGCTCTATCACTTTGGCCAACTCCCTCGCTGGCGATGTTCGCGAGCGGTAGCGCGACGCCCATTTCCGATGCATTGGCGAAGGCTGCCCCATTCCTGGTTACCGATGGCGAAGTGAGCACATCGCGCTATATGGTTCTGCTGATGGCGTGCCTGACGTGCGTGTTAATTCCGGTCATCGTCATGTCCAAACTCACAGGCCAAGGGAACAGGGGCGCTCTGCGCAACGTTGGGATCTGCCTGCTTGGCACCGTCTTCGCACTGACCCCATTCACGCTGCCAATCGGTTTTGGTTTTATGGGCTACGCGCTTTGGCGGTCTGCATTCCCAGCCACTACAACCTCGTAGCGAGCACCGTCAGCTGCCGCCGCTGTTGTTCTCTCTTAGAGTCATCACGATGAAATTTCGCCACTCGCTTCTGTACGCCATCCGCCACTATTTCGTATTCCTGGTCCTGAGCTGCGCACTTGTCGGCTTTGGCATCCACGGCTTTGCGACCTTTGAGCCGCCCGCATCCAATGCGGCATTTAGCAGTCCAATCAGCGACAACGCGTGGGTGATCTACCTGGTCGGCGTTGTTTGCGGTCTGGGGGGGCTTCTCTGGATCGCGTACAAGTCCCGCTAATGACACAGTAGGCGGCGTCAAAGCGCGGACGGTCGCCGACAGAATCCACACCGCTGCCGCCTCGCGTGCCCGCGCCATGCGCTGGCCACTCTCGGGCGCAGCAGCTGCAACGGCGCCGGCCGTGCGGCCGCCGCCTGCAGGAGCTCGACCAAGTCGACGCCGTCGCCGGCAGGATCCACGCCGCTGCCGCCTCGCGTGCCCGCGCCAGGCGCTGGCCACTCTCGGACGCCAGCAGCTGCAACGGCGCCGGCCGTGCGGCCGCCGCCTGCAGGAGCTCGACCAAGTCGCCGGCGCCGCCGGCAGGATCCACACCGCTGCCGCCTCGCGTGGCCAGCGCCAGGCGCCGGCCGCTCTCGCGCGCAGCAGCTGCAACGGCGCCGGCCGTGCGGCCGCCGCCTGCAGGAGCTCGACCAGGTCGACGCCGTCGCCGGTAGGATCCACCCCGCTGCCGCCTCGCGTGGCCAGCGCCTGGCGCCGGCCGCTCTCGCGCGCCAGCAGCTGCAGCGGCGCCGGCCCTGCGGCCGCCGCCTGCAGGAGCTCGACCCGGTCGCCGGCGCCGCCGGCAGGATCCACACCGCTGCCGCCTCGCGTGGCCAGCGCCTGGCGCCGGCCGCTCTCGCGCGCCAGCAGCTGCAACGGCGCCGGCCGTGCGGCCGCCGCCTGCAGGAGCTCGACCAGGTCGACGCCGTCGCCGGCAGGATCCACGCCGCTGCCGCCTCGCGTGCCCGCGCCACGCGCTGGCCACTCTCGGGCGCAGCAGCTGCAACGGCGCCGGCCGTGCGGCCGCCGCCTGCAGGAGCTCGACCAGGTCGACGCCGTCGCCGGCAGGATCCACGCCGCTGCCGCCTCGCGTGCCCGCGCCTGGCGCTGGCCACTCTCGCGCGCCAGCAGCTGCAGCGGCGCCGGCCCTGCGGCCGCCGCCTGCAGGAGCTCCAGGTCGCCGGCGCCGCCGGCAGATCAGACCGTAAAATCCCCAGCATCGCTGCCGTCGCAACTTCTGCGACCAACAATCCACATCATCACAACCGAACAATCCCCGGTAGCTGCCTCCACCATGGAACATCTCCTAAACTTCAAGCCGGTTTTCTTCTGGCTTACAATTCTGGTCGCATTGATCCTCCTTGCGCGGTTGGCTTTGAGTGGCTACTTTTTTCTTCGCGGCGCTCACCTTGCCCGTTGGCTAAACCAACACCCTTACATCTGGGAAAAAGTCGAGGCAGCCAAAGCGAAAGCGCTCACAGGTGCTGATGCAAAGACGGCCCTGTCAGGTCTGTCACCTCTTGAGCAGCGTTACTTTCTAGAGTTCCTGCACATCAGCAACAAATCATCAATGCAGTGGCGGCACATCATGTCCTCTCTCGTTATGATAGGAATTGCGTACGCGATCTACTTCTTCGTGTAACCGTATACCTGTGCTTTTCCAAGACTCACTTGGGCCAAGCTTTCCATTCCTACTCCCGCCTCGGCGGGATTTTTTTTGCTTGATGTTTGTGTCTCTGCTGCCGATCGCACGCTCTTCCACCTCCGCAAAACTATCTCCGCCGAAGTGCTGACAGTGCAGGGGCGGGCTATGCCCCGGTCCCCGCAGCTAACGCTGCGCCTTCGGCTGGCGCTCCACTTCGTTCCGCGTTGAGCCCCTACGGGTCTCCCCCCTTCGGGCCTGGGCACCTTAGCCCTCCGCACCGGCTTGCCGGTGCTGCGCGCTCCGCTTGCCAGTGCGCCCGCAAAGCCGGCGCACACCTTGTGCTCTGCGAGAAGTCATCTCGCGCGTTAGACGTTGCTTCATCGCCACCAGGTGGATGCGTCACTGCGGCCCTTCGCCTGTGGGCCTATTCCCTAGCACAGCCGCTACAGGCGTCAAGGGACCGCTTTGCTCGGCTGCGCCGCCCTTGACGCCCTACGCGGCCGTGCAACGGGGGCCCTACGGCGAAGGACCTCAGCGAAGCATCCCAACAACCACCAGGAGCACTGCAATGAAGCAACCCACGAAAGCTCTTTCCACTTTTTCTCGCAGGCCCAAGGCAAAGCAAGAGCCGGCTACGGAGCCTAGCAAAGCATGCCCGGGTCAGGCGAAAGCACGGATGGAACCCCCTGCCGGCTATGTGGTTCGGACAGGGCAGCTGGTGGCACTGCGTCCGATTCGGAATGTGGGGCCGAACGATTCGGCGACGTTGGAAATGGCCGTGCGTGATTTTGGCTTTCTGATCCCGATGGGTGCGCGCGTCGCGGAAACGCTTGCCGGCTTTGCCTCACTCATCGAGCTGCATTGCCGCAACAGCCGCGTTCGTCCAATCGCCGACACCCTGCACCGCTTGTCCGCCTAACACTCAACTCTCAGGGAAATTTTTATGAAGTCGATCAACACAAACACCCAGACCGTCGAAGACACCACGAAGGACGATGTGAAGCGCCTGGCGGAACAGGAAGGCAACACCTACGCCCAGCACTACCTGGCAGGCAAGCGCCCGCTGGTGGTTCACGTACGGGGCGACCTGTCGGCAAACGTTGCCGGTTGACGAAAGCCTGGCCCGCGTCGATATCGGCGCGGGCACACAACACGGGGTACGCACAAATGAGCCATCCACTCGCACAGATCAATCAGCAGGCCGCTCAGTATGGATACGGTGTTAGTGCCGATGGGACGATCTATCGCGTTGACCGTCCAGAGCGCCGCGTGCGTGCCGTGGTCAGACAGGAAGGCTCACGAGTGCTTATACAGCTTGCTTCAAGCGGAGCTGCCCTGTGGTGCGGCAGTGAAATCGGCGAATTCCTTACCTCATTTATGCGCGCTTCGCGGATCGACCTGCAAGCCAGTGATAGCGCCTGAAACCAACGAATTTCAAGCTACAGTTGAGAGGACATACAACATGCAAACCAACACGACCACCCAATCCTTCGCCATCGCCGCGCTCGATGTCTCGCCGCGCAACGTGCGGTTTTCCACGGAGCCGGCGAGTTCAATTGTGGAGGCCTACGCCGACAACATTGTTGCAGTCGGGTTGATTCACGACCTGACCGTTGAGATGGTCGATGGGGTCCCTTTGGTGGTGGCTGGTAAGACGCGGCTGCGTGCGCTGCAGTATCTGGTTTCGGATGGGCGCCGTGATCCTGCAGATCTAGTCACGTGCAAGATCGTTGACTCCTCGGTTGCAGAGATGTTGTCGCTGTCCGAGAACGTGCAGCGCCAAGAGATGCACCCGGCCGACGAATTCAAAGCCTTCGCGAAGCAGGTGGCTAATGGCCACAGCATCGAGTCGATTGCCCTCGCCTTCGGTACGTCCGCACAGACCGTTGAAAAGCGTTTGAAGCTTGCTGCTGTCGCCCCTGCGCTGGTGGAATCCTATCGGCTGAACAACCACCCGTCGTTGCAGCAGCTGATGGCGCTTTCCATCACCGACGACCATGCGCGGCAGCTGGCCGTTTGGAACGAGCGGAAGGATACCGATTGGACATGCACACCTACGGAACTGCGCGAATGTCTGTCCACAGGTCACATCGATGCCATTGTGGATCGTCGAACCAAACTTGTCACCGTCGCCGATTACCAGGCGGCTGGAGGCCATGTGCAGACCGACTTGTTCAATGATCGCGTTTATCTGATGGACGCCGCGTTGTTCAGCGAATTGGTGGTCAACAAGATGTCTGAGCTGGCAGCGTCACTGCAGAACGAGGGATGGTCCTGGGTTGAGGTGTTCGCCGATGGTGGAACCAATGCGATAGCCAAGTTCGGCCGCACAGCTGCCGATCGTGGCCAGTTGACCGATGACCAGCAAGCACGGGCTGCAGAGCTGCAAGCCAAACTGGATGCGGCATCGGCGGAGCTGCATAACTTCTTCGATGAGGATGTTGAGGATGACGCAGTAGAGGAACGCCTACGCCGCATCAATGACGATGCTCAGTCGGAGCTGAACCTTTACTACGGCACATTGGACCGGTTCAGCCAAGAGCAGATGAGCTTCGCTGGAGCGGCCGTGACGCTCGCTCAGGACGGCGCTGTGCGCATCGAGCGTGGTTTGGTACGCCAGATTGATCGGCGTGCATTGGATGAGGCAGCTCGGGCAGGACGTTTGAAGAACGGTGTGACCGGAGGGCGTGAAACACAGGACGCCGGTCGGAAGGCTGACAATGTCAGTGAGGCGCTGCAGCGGGCATTGCTTGGACACCGGATCGTCGCAGTGCAATCGGAGGTGGCGAAGAACCCGCGCGTCGCCAAAGTCGTGATGGCCTGCTGGTCGGTGGGTCGCATTTTGGGGCATGCGATAGATGTCCCCTCGGACCTGGGCATCACGTGTGGTTACGGCTTGCGCAGCCGATTGCCGCAGCTAGGCGACACTGTAAAAGCCAAGCAAGATGAGTTTGACGCCGGCTGTCGTGCGGAGATTGCCGGCCTCCCGGCCGATCCGGCTGAACTATGGGATGCACTGTCGCTGATGACAGACATCGAGCTCGATCACATCGTTGCATTGGGGGTGGCCAACTCCATTGAACCGAGCGAAAAGCACACCGGTGTCACCGCGAAGATGCTGGATGCCTTGAGCTTCAACATGGCGGACCACTTCGTCGTTGACGAAGCAAACTATCTGTCGCGCGTTAGCAAGAAGCTGGTCATGGGCGCGCTTACAGAGGCAGATTGCACCGTCGAGCCCGGCCTGGACACCATGAGCAAGGGTGACCTTGTTACCACGGCGGCGCGCCTGCTGGCCCCAACACGTTGGGTTCCGCCGATCATCCGCAGTCCGGACGTGGTAGTCACATCTTCGACCAAGAAGCAGGGTAAGGCTGCACCCAAGGGCGCCAAGGCGGCGGCTGGTCCGAAGAAAGGCGCGGCGGCGAAGAGCAAGGCTGCTGCCGCATAACTGACGTATGCCAACGTGCGCCGGTAGACTTTCTATCGGCGCAATACTTGAATCACACAGACAATTGGAGGTCGGCTATGAATCGTGTCTTCAACCACCAGCCCTGGGAGGCGCTGTCTTTCCCTACCCGCCTAGTGAAGGTCGGCCTGTGGCGCTTGGCTGCCATCGGCGCGGCGCCAACGGTCCTGGCGTACACACTGCCGGTGGTCGATGTGCAGCTTTCGCCTGGCTGGCAGGGCCTGCTGAGGCTGTGCTGCGTCCTGGCTCCCTTGGTGGCCGCATACGTGCTCACGATGAAGTACGAGAATGCCGGGGTGCATGCAGACTTGGCAGATCTCCGAGAGATCGAGCAGTTCACCGCGCGCGATCCGGGGTTGGGTGACCAGGTCAGGGGATGGTTCGCACACAACAGGTCGCCTCGCCGCTACGATGTTGGTGCGGTAGAGGCTCACGGTCTCGCGGGGACGGGCCGCTACCACGATCCCGACGAGCGCATGGTGATCGATCGTATTCGTGGCCAGCGCGGTTAGAGCCTGAGGCATTGCAATGGCGCGTATTCCTGATGCTTTTATCGATGATCTATTGGCCCGGACTGACCTGGTCGAAATTGTTAGCGCACACCTACCCCTGAAGCGTGTTGGTCGGGAGTTCCAGGCTTGCTGCCCATTTCACGAGGAGAGCACGCCCAGCTTCACCGTTTCCCCTGTCAAGCAGTTCTTCCATTGTTTCGGCTGTAGCGCACACGGCAATGCAATTGGCTTCTTGATGCAGCACTTGCGTATTGAGTTCATGGATGCTGTGGAGGAGTTGGCAAGCAAAGCCGGCATGCAAGTGCCCCGCGCCCGTGGTCACGGTCAGCAGCCGAGCAAGCTGGACAGTCTCTACGCCGCAAACGGCGCGGCCGCCGCGCATTTCCGGCTGCAGCTACAGGAGCGGGACGACGCAAGGCGGTATCTTGATGAGCGGGGTCTTACTGCGTCTGTCTGCGGGAGCTTTGACGTTGGTTATGCACCACAGAGCTGGGAGTGCTTGAAGAACGCGCTGCTGCTTGAAGGCTATGCCCTTGACGTGCAGGAGGCTGCGGGACTGCTCTCCAAAAGCGACAGCGGCCGTTTCTATGACAAGTTTCGCGGGCGGCTCATGTTCCCGATTCACAACCGCCGTGGGCGGGTCGTGGGTTTCGGCGGCCGCGCTGCTGGGAAAGGTGTGGGCGCGAAGTACCTGAATTCGCCCGAGTCGGCTGTGTTCCACAAAGGGCGCGAGCTCTACGGCTTGTGGCAGGTTCGCCAGGCGCATGCCCAGCCGTCCACCTTGCTGGTGGTCGAGGGGTACGTGGACGTGCTTTCCTTGCACCAGGCCGGCGTGACCAACGCGGTGGCCACGCTCGGCACTTCCGTGACCGATCAGCAGGCAGACCTGCTGTTCCGGACTGCAGATGATGTTGTGTTTTGCTTCGACGGTGATAGCGCTGGCCATGATGCCGCACGGCGGGCAATGCAGGCAGTGCTGCCACATATGAAGAATGGCCGGCAGGCAGCTTTCGTGTTCCTACCTGAAGGGCAAGATCCGGATTCGCTCCTGCGAATTGAAGGCCGCGTCGCCTTTGAGGCACGCCTTTCTGAAGCCTGCCCTCTGTCGGATTTCGTCTTCGAGCAAGCGCGCAGTGGGCTCAACCTCGACCTCATTGAAGGTAGGGCGCGCATGGTGGAGCGTGCATCGCCGCTGCTTGACCTGATTCCGCCTGGGGCATTTGCCGACCTGATGTGGCAGCACTTGGCCGCCATTACCGGTCTCAAGGTGCGCGGCTACGACCAGTCAAAGCTGACTGCGATCGCATCCACGGGCGTACAGCCCCGCCGGAGCCTGGCACGCACCGCAATCACGTTGCTGCTACAGCAGCCAACGCTGGCGGCGACAATCGAGGGCTCGCTTTTGTTCAGTGCGCTGCGCCAGCCAGGCATGCAGCTCTTGGGTGACTTGGTGCGCATGCTGCAGCAGTATCCCGATCTGACGACTGAGCAGCTACTGCACGCGTTTGAGGCTCGGCCGGAAGCAGTAGCGCTCCGCAAGCTGGCTGTGCTATCGCTTGATGCGGACCCGCAACAGCTGCGCGAAGAGTTCAGCACCGTCGTCGGCAAGCTGGACAAGCAGGCGCGGGCACGCCGCATCGAGGCATTGCAGGCGCAAGATCTTCTGGGCGATGCAGACAAGCGCGAGCTCAGGGATCTGCTTGCCATTCAACGAGCTCCAAAGCGGAAACGCCAACGAATACTCGCGCGGCGGGATGCCTCTTGATCGCGCCCTTCGCTACTCGCTCGCGTCGCCGAGCCACCCTCTCCAATTGACTAGCGCCTCCGGCACGACATGATCGTTGCTCAGGTAGCGCGCCTCAGCTGCGCTCCAAATCTGCCTGAGTTCATCGAGCTCAACATCATGTGCCGGCGTGGCGACCCATCCCTTGTTCCCGCAGCTGGTGCAAAACGTTGACTCTGCGTGGCAGTCGGGGCAGCGGGACAGTTGCCATAGATGTTGCGGCATAAACAGCCCTTGCTGGCAGACATAGCAGATGATCCCGACCTGGTCGCGGGTGCCGCATGTCGCCATGCATGCGTCGCAGATACCCGGCGAGGGACAGAGAAGCCATGGCAGCGTCTTCGGGCGTTTTCGACTTCCCATGCCTGCACGCTACCAGCCCTACATCTCACGCCCTGCGAAGCTGCCGCGCTGAGCCAAGGCATGCCTCGGCCCCGCCGCCAGGCTAGTACTGGTTGCGGGTATTACTTACAGCCAGTACTATTCTCCCCAGGTATCCATGATGAGCGCTCACGACATGTGCGACGGCGAAAACAGATCTCGGGAGGTGACGGTTACGGCGAACGAGCTCCACCGGATCTATAGCGTGGTCGAGAATTCGCTGTACGGCGGGGTTATGCCAACCAACGAAATACTAGCCATGTACCTGGGGGAGCCAGTGACCGAATTGCAACCATATGTCCACCAATGGTTCCGCGATTTTGGTCCGGCAATGGGAAACTTGTCCGCCATGTACAGCGCTGCAGAACTCGTGAACCAACGCTCAGTGATCACCTTGCCGTGCCTGGGATCTGATCCCCGCGAACTGGGCGCACGTGCTGCGGGTAGTTGCCAAATCAATTCGTTTCTTTCAGAGCAAATGGCCTTCGCGGCAATAGTGAAGTGCTGGAAATTGGGCATGCTCCCATCGATCAGCAGCCTAAGGGAACTGCTCGGCGATGTCGGTAGTGATGCGCGCATTCGACGTTGCATCGCGTCATGGGCAAACCGCTTTGCGGCTCGCGCAGCTGATGACGTTCGGACAGCCCGCATGGCCATCCTGACCAGAAATAAGACCGCTTGGGAATACCACGTGCAATCCAGAATCGCGGAGAGAGGGAGTCTGCATTGATTGCATTTCGTCCTGCACTCTTGCCGGTCGTTCCACGCTACATGCCGCGACATCGCGACTTACGTCATGGTGCAGTTATCACCGCAAAATTCCATCTTCGCTACTACTCATGAAGCCGCTGCCATCGGCCCAGGAATCATCAAGCAACATGCCAACGCAATCTGATCATCCGGGGAAGCGTCTCGCCAAATTGCTGGCGGAACGCAACATCACACCCTACCGCTGCGCCACCGATATGCGCGTCTCCAAGCCCCGCATATATGAGTTGGCCAAGTGCCAGGGCTCCGTCACGCCAGCGCTGGCGCTGCGGCTTGGGCTCTATTTCGGCGATGGCGCTGAGGAATGGATGTCTGCGCAAACGCGTTACGACCTGGCGATACATGCCATCGAGCTCCATGCGGAACTAAAGAACATCAGGCCGCTGAAGCTGTCTGATGCGCCGAACAGCAACCAGGGACAGACACCCTAATGAATTCTGAGCTTATTCCCGAGCGTCGCAAAGAAAAAAAGCTGTATGAGACTGGTGCTGAAATTATGGGCAGCGCGCCAGAAGGCGACGACATTGCTTTCTTGCACTCGACGTTCTGCCAAGTTGGTCTGCCGCGTAGCCGGCCCAAAACGGCAGTCTTCGAGCGCAAGAGCGGCACCGCCGCAATACGGCTGGAAGCGGGTTCGCTCTGGGATGGCGAAAAATTTGTGCAGCAGTCGCTGCCCTACGGCACAAAGCCGCGCCTGTTGCTGTTGCACTTGCAACGCAGCTATCTCCGCACCGGTAACCCGGTCATTGATCTCGGGGACAGCGTTCGCGACTTCCTGCAAAACACTCTCAATATCGACGCGAGTGGTGGCAAGCAGGGAGGCCTGACCGGCTTCAAGGAACAAATCAAGGCCTTCGCCGCGTGCCGGATGGTGATTGGCTGGAATATGCCCTCTGGCGCGGCCGTGACGCGTCCTGCAGAGCGCATCGTCAAGCAGTTCGACGCCTGGCCGGAGACGGCGGCCGGCACTGGACAGCGGATGCTTTGGCCTGGCTCGCTGACGATCTCCGACGAGTTCGCCTTGAGCATCCAGAAGGCCTCTGTGCCGCTCGACGCACGCGCAGTCAGAGCGATCCAAGATAGTGCGTTGGCGATCGATCTCTACGCTTGGCTAGCGCATCGACTGCATCGCCTGGAACGTCCCGCGCTTCTGCATTGGAAAAGTCTGCAGGAGCAATTCGGCACCGAGATATCAGACCGAAGCAACTTCAAGAAGAACTTCACCAAATCGCTGCGTCAAGTCTTGGCGGTCTATCCCAATGCGAAGGTCGAATCAGCTTTTGGTGGCATCAAAATCTATCGCTCGCTTCCCCCCGTTCCCAAGATCATGGCTGTCGTGGGCGGCAAGGGCTGATGTCAATTTGAGCTGACATTGCACGTAATATATCGCTTCCAAGACGAGAACACTTACCTCCTGGCACACATATGAACCGAGCCTTGCGCAAATTTTGGTTTCAACACGTCACCCTCCGGATCGATAAGATTCCGCAATGGGCGCTCTACCTCCTTGGTCTGGTCTGCGTGGGCCTCCTAACTTCTTGCCTCCTTTGGCTATCAGTTAGAAGCGATGCTTCGTTTCCGGTACTGTTGCTGGGATATCTCGTAACGATAGGTTCTGCCACCTTTCTGGGGGGCATGATGGGTTTTGCCCTTCTTGATTTGGTTCTCGCAAACCGACGCGAACACAATGCTTCGCTTGATCGAGAGCAAGAGTGACTTTAGCCGCACCCTCATAGCGATCGCTTTGAGCGAGTGGCACAGGGGCGTGACCGCGTGCGGTCAACGGCTTTGGGTGCTACGCACCGATGCCGCGTCCCGCGTCATCGCCTTTCGGCCCTAATCCTCGCCTCTACGCCGGCTTTGCCGGCTGCGCGCTCCGCTTGCGGGCAGCAGCAGCTGCAACGGCGCCGGCCATGCGGCCGCCGCCTGCAGGAGCTCGACCAGGTCGCCGGCAACGCCGGCAGGATCCACACCGCTGCCGCCTCGTGTGCCCGCGCCGTGCGCTGGCCACTCTCGGGCGCCAGCAGCTGCAGCGGCACCGGCCGTGCGGCCGCCGCCTGCAGGAGCTCGACCAGGTCGCCGGTACCGCCGGCAGGATCCACCCCGCTGCCGCCTCGCGTGTCCGCGCCGTGCGCTGGCCACTCTCGGGCGCCAGTAGCTGCACCGGCGCCGGCCATACGGCCGCCGCCTGCAGGAGCTCGACCAGGTCGACGCCGTCGCCGGCAGATCCACACCGCTGCCGCCTCGCGTGGCCAGCGCCTGGCGCCGGCCGCTCTCGCGCGCAGCAGCTGCAACGGCGCCGGCCGTGCGGCCGCCGCCTGCAGGAGCTCGACCAGGTCGCCGGCAACGCCGGCAGATCCACACCGCTGCCGCCTCGCGTGGCCAGCGCCTGGCGCCGGCCGCTCTCGCGCGCAGCAGCTGCAACGGCGCCGGCCGTGCGGCCGCCGCCTGCAGGAGCTCGACCAGGTCGACGCCGTCGCCGGCAGGATCCACGCCGCTGCCGCCTCGCGTGCCCGCGCCAGGCGCTGGCCACTCTCGGGCGCCAGCAGCTGCAGCCGGCCATGCGGCCGCCGCCTGCAGGAGCTCGACCAGGTCGCCGGCACCGCCGCAGATCCACACTGCTGCCGCCTCGCGTGCCCGCGCCAGGCGCTGGCCACTCTCGGGCGCCAGCAGCTGCAACGGCGCCGGCCATGCGGCCGCCGCCTGCAGGCCTGTGCGCCCTCTCCCACCGCTTGCCCACCGCTGCCCACGGGCCCTGCGATCCACGTAGTGTCTTCGGGCCCGGGTGGCAGCGCGGCGATGTCGCCGCGCTGGCCGTGGACAAGCCGTGGACGAGTGCGATCGCAACCCGGGCGGTGGCCACGGCGTGCCGCCGCGTCCACCTGGCCAACTGCTCGCCGAATCGGCCGCCGCCTGCCGGCGTCGACGTGCTCGATGTCAGCCCGGGCGTCGACCTGGCCAGGTGGCCACGTCGTGGTGCGATCGCCGGCCTGCAGGCCGGCCGCACCGGTAACGCACGCCCTGCGCTGCGCCGTCGACCAGCTGCTGCAGCTGCCGGCGCCGTCGCGCCTGCAGGCAGCTCTGCGTGCCCTGCCCTGCCGCTATGCGATCGCCTAGGCGCCGATCGCTACGGCTGCGCCGGCACGCGCACCTGGTGGTGCTGGTGGTGGCCACCGTCGCGGATCCAGCCAAGAGCGAGCGGCGCGCAGCGCCGCTGACGTGCCAACAGCCATTGATCAACTTCGGTGCCGGCGATGCCGGCACCTGCGCGGCCGCGACGCCGCGGCCTTGCTGTCTTCGTCAGCGCGCTATCGCGTCAAGGACCGCTGTGGCGACCCGTGTCCTCGCCTTCGGCTGCGGGCCGCGCCAGTCGCCCCAGCTGAGGCGCTGCGCGCCTCTCCTTGACCCCGCACGCCGACTGCGACGGCTGGTTGCTCATGCAGGTGCGCGCGGCACACCTGCCTGGTGAACAGGCCGCCAGCCAGAACAAAGCGCCTGTCCTGTCGTATCGCCACTGGAACAAGGAACCGCCTGACATGGAAACCGTAAACAACCGAATCCCGCATAAGCCGGCTCCGAAAATCGCGAGGAAGGCTGGTGACAAGCGCAAAGCGAAGCAACTGAATTCCGATGCATTGCTGCTACTCGGATTCGCTAACTGGCTGCTTGAGCGACTGGAGGGCATGCCGTCCGGCGCCGCACGCGATGAGCTTCTGACCGATGCACGCATGACGCTCGATGTCGTGCGTGAAGACCTGCCAAGCCTTTCAACCCGATCGAAATAAGGAACCAATGCATGACCATGTTTGACGCCGCTCCCGAGCCATCCATTGCCGGCGAGCTGTTCGATCCGGGCGAATTCTTCGCTCCCGCGCCGTTTGACCTGTTCGACACGCTGCTGGGCCAGTACGAGAATGCGCGCCGCCGCCTGCAGTTCATGGCTGACGCTGTGAGTGCTGAAGCGTGTGCGGGAGTGCTGCACTACTTCGTGCAGGCCAACACGCCAGATAGTCGTTACAGCATGCCCAAAACCGTCGAGGAGCTGTTCAACCATGATCGCGCTATTGCTTACCTGGATGCGGACTTTTGGAAGCGTGCATTGAACATGACGGACGTTCTGCAGATCATGCCGCAGAAGCGTAAAGATGAATGGTTTGCGCAGATCAACGAGCCGCTGGGCAACGCAAAGAATCGACATACAGGCGCCGAAGCAATCGGGCGGATTCCTGAGTTCAACGAGGGCAACGTGCGGGCGACACTGGAATCGCTGGTCGCGATGCGCGGCCAATTTTTTGCCGAGCGTGTCGATGGGATTTTTTGGAAGCTGTCGCGTAAGCACGTCACTAACCAGCCGGAGGGCTTTTCCAAGCGTGCAATTCTTCGCGTCATCAATGACTACGGCCAATCGGAATATAGCGCTTGCGGCGTTATCAATGACTTCCGAGCCGTAGTGGCAAAGTTCATGGGCCGTGATGAACCCACCCACGGAAGCAGCTCTGCCTTGGTTGAAGTCGTGCGCCGCCGCCAAGGCGAATGGCAGGACGTTGACGGCGGAGCGTTTCGCATGCGGATCTACAACGGTGTGGGTACCGCGCACATCGAAATTCACGAAGCAATCGCTTGGCGTCTCAATGCGGTGCTTCACAGCATCTACCCGCAGGCGATTCCCTCGCGTTTCCGTGAGCCCCCGAAGAAAACACGCAAAGTGACGACCGCACCTTTGTTCTCTAAGCCGCTTCCGTTCGCCGTGTTGAATCTACTAGCGAATATGAAACCTGGCATAGAGCCAACAAACGATGAAGGCTGGAAGGCACAGAAGTTTCGGAACATTCCGTGCACCCTGCGTTTCGATTACGGCGCGAGCGAGAGTGAAGCCGCTTGCAAACAGGCCGCGCGGGTGATGGAAGCCATTGGGGGCGTGTGGGAGAAGGGCGCCGGCAGCCTTGCGCACTGGCGTTTTGACTACGAGCCGGCCGACATCATCGACGCCATCGTGTGCAGCGGCATGATTCCGGACCAGGTGTCGCACCAGTTCTACCCGACGCCTCCAGCGGTGGCCGCACGGGCAGTTGCCGAAGCGAACGATGGTGCAGTTGATGGCATGCGCTGGCTTGAGCCGTCCGCCGGCAATGGTGCGCTTGCCGACCTGATGCCAAAGGGCACTAGGTGCATTGAGGTGTCTGAGCTACGCGCGGCGATCTTAAAGGCTAAGGGACATCGCGTGGAATGTGTCGATTTTCTCGCAGCGCAGGGCGTTCCGTGTACTGATCGCGTTGTGATGAACCCTCCTTTCTCCGGTAATCGATGGCTGGCTCACCTTGAGCATGCGACGAAGTTCATCGCTCCCGGCGGTCGTTTGGTTGCGATTCTGCCGGCGTCAGCCCCTGGTCGCCTGACGTTGCCAGGCTTCGCCTGCCGCTGGTCCGAGGTGATAGCAAATGAGTTCGTCGGCACTTCCGTTTCGGTGGTGATTCTGACCGCCGACAAGGCGTGATCTCGCGGCGGCCACAAACGTCGCTGGTTGCACGGCCGCCGCCTACAGTAGCTGCACCAGGTCGCCGGCGCCGCCGGCAGGATCCACACCGCTGCCGCCTCGCGTGGCCAGCGCCTGGCGCCGGCCGCTCTCGCGCGCCAGCAGCTGCAACGGCGCCGGCCGTGCGGCCGCCGCCTGCAGGAGCTCGACCAGGTCGACGCCGTCGCCGGCAGGATCCACGCCGCTGCCGCCTCGCGTGCCCGCGCCAGGCGCTGGCCACTCTCGGACGCCAGCAGCTGCAACGGCGCCGGCCGTGCGGCCGCCGCCTGCAGGAGCTCGACCAAGTCGCCGGCGCCGCCGGCAGGATCCACACCGCTGCCGCCTCGCGTGGCCAGCGCCTGGCGCCGGCCGCTCTCGCGCGCAGCAGCTGCACCGGCGCCGGCCATACGGCCGCCGCCTGCAGGAGCTCGACCAGGTCGACGCCGTCGCCGGCAGATCCACACCGCTGCCGCCTCGCGTGGCCAGCGCCTGGCGCCGGCCGCTCTCGCGCGCAGCAGCTGCAACGGCGCCGGCCGTGCGGCCGCCGCCTGCAGGAGCTCGACCAAGTCGACGCCGTCGCCGGCAGATCCACCCCGCTGCCGCCTCGCGTGGCCAGCGCCTGGCGCCGGCCGCTCTCGCGCGCAGCAGCTGCAACGGCGCCGGCCGTGCGGCCGCCGCCTGCAGGAGCTCGACCAGGTCGACGCCGTCGCCGGCAGGATCCACGCCGCTGCCGCCTCGCGTGCCCGCGCCAGGCGCTGGCCACTCTCGGACGCCAGCAGCTGCAACGGCGCCGGCCGTGCGGCCGCCGCCTGCAGGAGCTCGACCAAGTCGCCGGCGCCGCCGGCAGGATCCACACCGCTGCCGCCTCGCGTGGCCAGCGCCTGGCGCCGGCCGCTCTCGCGCGCAGCAGCTGCAACGGCGCCGGCCGTGCGGCCGCAGCCTGCAGGAGCTCGACCAGGTCGACGCCGTCGCCGGCAGATCCACACCGCTGCCGCCTCGCGTGGCCAGCGCCTGGCGCCGGCCGCTCTCGCGCGCAGCAGCTGCAACGGCGCCGGCCGTGCGGCCGCCGCCTGCAGGAGCTCGACCAAGTCGACGCCGTCGCCGGCAGATCCACACCGCTGCCGCCTCGCGTGGCCAGCGCCTGGCGCCGGCCGCTCTCGCGCGCAGCAGCTGCAACGGCGCCGGCCGTGCGGCCGTCGCCTGCAGGCCTGTGCGCCCTCTCCCACCGCTTGCCCACCGCTGCCCACGGGCCCTGCGATCCACGTAGTGTCTTCGGGCCCGGGTGGCAGCGCGGCGATGTCGCCGCGCTGGCCGTGGACAAGCCGTGGACGAGTGCGATCGCAACACGGGCGGTGGCCACGGCGTGCCGCCGCGTCCACCTGGCCAACTGCTCGCCGAATCGGCCGCCGCCTGCCGGCGTCGACGTGCTCGATGTCAGCCCGGGCGTCGACCTGGCCAGGTGGCCACGTCGTGGTGCGATCGCCGGCCTGCAGGCCGGCCGCACCGGTAACGCACGCCCTGCGCTGCGCCGTCGACCAGCTGCTGCAGCTGCCGGCGCCGTCGCGCCTGCAGGCAGCTCTGCGTGCCCTGCCCTGCCGCTATGCGATCGCCTAGGCGCCGATCGCTACGGCTGCGCCGGCACGCGCACCTGGTGGTGCTGGTGGTGGCCACCGTCGCGGATCCAGCCAAGAGCGAGCGGCGCGCAGCGCCGCTGACGTGCCAACAGCCATTGATCAACTTCGGTGCCGGCGATGCCAGCACCTGCGCGGACGCGACGCCGCGTCCTTGCTGTCTTCGTCAGCGCGCTATCGCGTCAAGGACCGCTGCGGCGACCCGTGTCCTCGCCTTCGGCTGCGGGCCGCGCCAGTCGCCCCAGCTGAGGCGCTACGCGCCTCTCCTTGACCCCGCACGCCGACTGCGACGGCTGGTTGCTCATGCAGGTGCGCGCGGCACACCTGCCTGGTGAACAGGCAGCAAGCCAGAACAAAGCGCCTGTCCAGACCTTTGCGTATCAGCCCAACACTTGGAGACTTGCAGTGACCACTTCCCATATTTCGATCGAGATCGGCCAGCGCGTTGTGTGCCGCCTTGGCAATCGTGGCCCAGGAATCGTGGTTCGGAGCTATGACAGCATTTTCCACGCAGCACCCAGCATCGTGCGTGTTGGCAACACGGTCCGATTTGATGTCGTTTTTGCAGACGGCTCGCAGTTCAAGAAGCTGACCGAAGCCGCATTGCGGAACGTGCAATGGGATGTCCTGCCGCAGATCGCGGATGCAGTGGAAGTGGCTTCAGCTATTGAGCTTGCGCAGCACTACGAGCTGTCTGCAATTGATGCGAAAGCTAAGGACGAGGCCGATCGCGAAGCGACTGCGGCGGGATTGCGCGCAGATCCGACCCTAAAACATTTGGTTCCTATTACGGATGGGGAACGATATGACACCACGCGCGCAGCGGCAAACATCCGGCGCGACCTGAAAAAAGCTTTCCCAGGAACTAAGTTTTCAGTGCGCACACCTAACCACAATCACATCAAAATTCAGTGGGAAGATGGCCCGTGCACCGATGATGTCGACACCGTATCGAAGCGCTATAAGCTGGGTTCGTTCGATACATACACGGACTGCTATGCCTATCGCCGGAGTGCATGGTGTGATGTTTTCGGCGGAGCCGAGCACGTCCACACAGCGCGATCAAGTTCTGATGCTCTCATAACATACGCGATTGAATTTGTGCAGTCTCAGTATGCGCATCAGCTCGGCAGTGTTGTCCCTACCGTGTCTGAGTACCGCCGCGGTTGCTATTGGAATGTTCCTGTCGCCTCGCCCTATCCATTGGCCGATGACCTGAATTCGCTAATTAGAGCGGTCGCATACAGGACGGCAGTTGTGCAAGGTCGGTTTGTTACGGCGGCGGCTTGACTCTGATGTCTAGCTATGTGTGCCCATCTTACAGTCAGCAAGCCGCAGAGCTAAGTCGCCTAGACGCGCGCATGCGAAGTGCTCGAAATTGCGCCGCCTTGGCAAAGGCCTGTATTGCTTTCATATTTCGCGCGGTTGAGCTGAGGGCGGTTAACCGGCTTAATTCGTTGGCCGATTTCTGTGCGAATTCGGATCTAAGCGATCGTTCACTTGATCTCGTATTTGAGGGTGAGTCTACCGATGTAGTGATTCGTGCCCTCTTGGAACGTGCGCGTTCCGAACCCGCTTTCGCAGACGCGCTACAACGCGATTTTGGCGAGGAGTGCGTAGAAAAATGGCGCTGCTCAGAGCTAGGGCAGGAATGGCAATTGCCGTTATTTTAGCCATTCAGGACAGCGGCCGCCGTCTGCAAGGGATGCACAAGGTCGCCGGCATCGCCGGCAGATCCACACCGCTGCCGCCTCGCGTGGCCAGCGCCTGGCGCCGGCCGCTCTCGCGCGCCAGCAGCTGCAGCGGCGCCGGCCCTGCGGCCGCCGCCTGCAGGAGCTCGACCAGGTCGACGCCGTCGCCGGCAGGATCCACACCGCTGCCGCCTCGCGTGGCCAGCGCCTGGCGCCGGCCGCTCTCGCGCGCCAGCAGCTGCTGCGCCGCCGGCCGTGCGGCCGCCGCCTGCAGGCGCTGCACCAGGTCGACGCCGTCGCCGGCAGATCCACACCGCTGCCGCCTCGCGTGACCAGCGCCTGGCGCCGGCCGCTCTCGCGCGCCAGCAGCTGCAGCGGCGCCGGCCGTGCGGCCGCCGCCTGCAGGAGCTCGACCAGGTCGACGCCGTCGCCGGCAGGATCCACACCGCTGCCGCCTCGCGTGGCCAGCGCCTGGCGCCGGCCGCTCTCGCGCGCCAGCAGCTGCAGCGGCGCCGGCCGTGCGGCCGCCGCCTGCAGGAGCTCGACCAGGTCGACGCCGTCGCCGGCAGATCCACCCCGCTGCCGCCTCGCGTGGCCAGCGCCTGGCGCCGGCCGCTCTCGCGCGCAGCAGCTGCAACGGCGCCGGCCGTGTGGCCGCCGCCTGCAGGAGCTCGACCAGGTCGCCGGCGCCGCCGGCAGATCCACACCGCTGCCGCCTCGCGTGCCCGCGCCAGGCGCTGGCCACTCTCGGACGCCAGCAGCTGCAACGGCGCCGGCCGTGCGGCCGCCGCCTGCAGGAGCTCGACCAGGTCGACGCTGTCGCCGGCAGATCCACCCCGCTGCCGCCTCGCGTGGCCAGCGCCTGGCGCCGGCCGCTCTCGCGCGCAGCAGCTGCAGCGGCGCCGGCCGTGCGGCCGCCGCCTGCAGGAGCTCGACCAGGTCGACGCCGTCGCCGGCAGGATCCACACCGCTGCCGCCTCGCGTGGCCAGCGCCTGGCGCCGGCCGCTCTCGCGCGCCAGCAGCTGCAGCGGCGCCGGCCCTGCGGCCGCCGCCTGCAGGAGCTCGACCAGGTCGACGCCGTCGCCGGCAGATCCACCCCGCTGCCGCCTCGCGTGGCCAGCGCCTGGCGCCGGCCGCTCTCGCGCGCAGCAGCTGCAACGGCGCCGGCCGTGTGGCCGCCGCCTGCAGGAGCTCGACCAGGTCGCCGGCGCCGCCGGCAGATCCACACCGCTGCCGCCTCGCGTGCCCGCGCCAGGCGCTGGCCACTCTCGGACGCCAGCAGCTGCAACGGCGCCGGCCGTGCGGCCGCCGCCTGCAGGAGCTCGACCAGGTCGACGCTGTCGCCGGCAGATCCACCCCGCTGCCGCCTCGCGTGGCCAGCGCCTGGCGCCGGCCGCTCTCGCGCGCAGCAGCTGCAACGGCGCCGGCCGTGTGGCCGCCGCCTGCAGGAGCTCGACCAGGTCGACGCCGTCGCCGGCAGATCCACACCGCTGCCGCCTCGCGTGACCAGCGCCTGGCGCTGGCCACTCTCGCGCGCCAGCAGCTGCTGCGCCGCCGGCCGTGCGGCCGCCGCCTGCAGGCGCTGCACCAGGTCGACGCTGTCGCCGGCAGATCCACCCCGCTGCCGCCTCGCGTGGCCAGCGCCTGGCGCCGGCCGCTCTCGCGCGCAGCAGCTGCAGCGGCGCCGGCCCTGCGGCCGCCGCCTGCAGGAGCTCGACCAGGTCGCCGGCAGCGCCGGCAGGATCCATGCCGCTGCCGCCGGAAAGATCCAGCGCGCTGCTGCCTCACTGTTGGGGGCTCCACGTGGAGCATTCCGTTAAGTTGAAGTGATAGAAGTCGCCAACAGCCATTGATCAACTTCGGTGCCGGCGATGCCGGCACCTGCGCGGCCGCGACGCCGCGGCCTTGCTGTCTTCGTCAGCGCGCTATCGCGTCAAGGACCGCTGCGGCGACCCGTGTCCTCGCCTTCGGCTGCGGGCCGCGCCAGTCGTCACAGCTGAGGCGCTGCGCGCCTCTCCTTGACCCCGCACGCCGACTGCGACGGCTGGTTGCTCATGCAGGTGCGCGCGGCACACCTGCCTGGTGAACAGGCAGCAAGCCAGAACAAAGCCCTGACTCACCCAACATGAGGACCATTTAGAGCATGAACACTGAGACCGCCTATCGCATCACCGCTGAAGATCAAGCCATCCTAGATGCGGCGGCTGAAATCCAGAGGAAGCGTCTGGTCCGTAAGGGTGCTTTCAAAGCCCCAAAGGATGCGATTGCCTATCTGAGTGCCTATTGCGGTCACCTTGAACACGAAATATTTGGTTTGGTTCACTTGGATATAGCCCACGAAATCATTGCCATTGAGACGGTTTTTCGTGGCGACATTGACCAAGCAAGCATCTTCCCGCGTCAGATCGTCAAGTCAGTACTTTCGCACAATGCAGTCGCCGTCGTGTTGTTCCACAACCACCCTAGCGGTCGCTGCGCTCCCTCACCTGAAGACATCGCGATTACGAAGAGGATCCGTGATGCATTGCATTTGATCGATGGCCGCGTTTTGGACCATCTGATCATCGGAGGCCTCAATGGCTATTCAATGACTGAGCACGGCGACCTATGACGCTAGGCACAGGGTGCCGCGCGGAATTTGCACCCCCCTGCGTGTCTGCATTGCAAATGCAGGCACGTTCACCTCGGGTAGGCTGCGCGGAATTTGCACCCCCTAGTTTGAGTGGGGAATTTCCCGACAGACAGTTCGCCTCGTTTTGCGCATGGAATTCGCACCGCTAACTGCAGCCCCTTAGGCCGCGCGGAATTTGCACCCCCCAACGATCCGCGCGGAATGTGCACCCCACACACTAAGCCCTGCGCTGCGCGGAATCTGCACCTCTGTTCCCCTGCTAGCGCACTTCCCAGCACGGCTAGGCAAGCCGTAGCGGCGCGCGCGGAATCTGCACCCTTTGTTGATGCTAAAGCCTGAGTGCTCGCCTTGTGCACAAGCCTGTGGTGTTCCTGTGTTATCCACGCGGAATCCGCACTAGCAGTTGCGCGGAATTTGCACGGCATGTGCGCGGAATTTGCACCGTTTTTCACGCGTATTTTGCACCCCCCTAAACCGGTAGTTGCTCCGCTTGTTCTGCAAATTAGCTTTGCCGGTAGAGATCGCGGTTTTCTGTGGATATTACGCGGCGTTAGGGAAACTCCGCCTACCTCCCCCGTCCATGGGGGCACCCCTCCGCTACGCTGCGGCCTTGCACGGGCATCCATGCCCGCACAGAAGCATAAGGAGTCGGCATTCTGCCGACGCTTTGTCAGCTGCTACACCTGCACTGATATCGGAGGGCGGTCTAAGCGGCGCAACGATCAAGGAGCGATCGTCGCCCTCGCGCTACGCGCGACCCTACGGGCGCTAAGACCCGGATAAAGAGCCGAGCAAGAACGCTCGGCTCAACCGGGTTTGTGTGCAAACCGCCCTGCACTAGATAGGTGAGTCACCGCATTGGAGTCAGCAGGAGTTGGCGGCAACAGATGATGGCAATATGGCAAGCTGGCTTGACAGCAGGCCGCCGACGGGCGAAAATTCACTGTCGCATTAGTGCGACGCTAACTTACAAAGGGGCAAAAATGGGATTGTGGATTGCCTGGTATGAGGGGCCGGATCGGCACATTGAGGCGGCAGTCGAACGTTCGCTTGCAGTGCTTACAGAAGCGGGGTTCACACCGGAAGAGGCTCAGAACGCCGCGATGGAGGCGGCAGATCTAAATTCAGACTTTGACGAGGCAACGCCCAACTCTGACCAGGTCGTTGCTTGGTTCCAAGCGGAAATGGCGGGGATGGAAATTCTCAACGAGCTTGATGGCGGTACATGGCCAAACGGAGTCGCACTGATCTATGTCCAACAAGGAGATTAAACCCGCTGGCGACATCGCCAAATTCACGTCGAGGATGCCCCACGAACTGTGGCGCGCACTGATGATTCACGGCGTCGACACCAAATTATCTTTCCAGGAGGTGCTGACAAGGGCCGGTTACGAGTATGCCGAGAAGCATGGGTTGCTGGTCCAAAAGACCACGGAGGGCAAATGAAAAGCATCGCCGTCGTGAATCAGAAAGGTGGCGTCGGTAAGACGACGATCGCAACCCATCTGGCTTGGTACTGCGCCGAGCAAAAAGGCGAAAGCGTCCTGGTCTGTGACTTAGATCCGCAGGGAAATGCGACCTCAACTTTGGCAGGCCGCCAGATCGAGGGCGTTACCACTTCGCAATTGTTCGGGGCCGACTTCGATCCGACCACTGTCAAAGTTACTGCCGTGCCGGGGGAAGTGCAGCTGCTGTCAGCTGACCGGCGTTTAGTCGAGATCGACAAAGAGCCCACATCGAGCCTGATGCGCTTCGTGAAGGCACTAAATCTGCTGGGCGAGTCCTTTGATCGGATCGTTGTCGATGTTGGTCCAAGTCTCGGCAACAGGATGCACGCAGCTTTGTTTGCATGTGAGTGCCTAGTCTGCCCGATTGAGCCAGAGACGTACGCGCTTGAAGGTGTCGTTAGCATGATGCAAACGCACCGCCAGATCGCTCAAGTGAAAGGTAGGCACGGACTGCCACTGCACTTCTTGGGCATCCTAGTCATGAAGGTGAATCGAACGTACCCCCGTCACCGGGAGACCTTGACGCGTTTGCTGCACGATCACGGCGAAAGAATTCTTCCCGTCTATTCCCCGATGCGCTCTGCAGTCGGTGAAGCACAAGCCGCACGCAAGCCGGTTTGGGATTTGGGCAGCGCATCAGCTCGTGAGGCTGGAAAAGAAATGGCCCAGATTTGCGAATACTTACACAACAAAATGGCGGCCGCATGAAGAAGCAAAAACCCGACTATTCAGGCCTGGAGTCGGCGTTGGCCGGCCTTTCAGAAAGTTCAAACCTGATCGACTTGCCGATAGGGCAAACCACTGGTGAGGGTGTTTCGCTACTTCCGGTCAGCGTTGTGCATCCCGACCCTGACCAGCCACGTAAGGAATTTGATCCGCAAGCCATTACGGAACTGGCTGACAGCATCAAAGCACAGGGCCTTTTGCAGCCCATCGTCGTTCGCCCTCACCCGAGCCGTCCAGGTGAATGGATGATCGTAATGGGTGAGCGTCGTTGGCAAGCTCACAAGGAAGCGAAGCTTTCAGAGATTCGCGCCATTCAAACAGACACCGCTGCTGGGTCCAATCTGTTGGTAAAGCAGATGGTCGAGAACGTGCAGCGCTCTGATTTGACGCAGGCCGACCTAGTCGCAGGCTATGCGCGTCTCGCAGACGAACACAACATGTCTGCAACACAGATCGCTGAGCATGTGGGTCGCTCCAAGCAGGTTATCGGCGACTACTTGGCGGTACGCAAGATGGATCCTGCTTACCTCGATGCACTCAAGCGTGGCGTAGTCGCCGGGATTACAACGTTAGTTGAGCTATGGCGTGCACGCGAGCAGCTGGGGGAAGCAGCTGGTAACCTGCTTGCCGAAGCAACTCCGGAAAGCCAGATCACGCGCAGCAGAGTGCGTAGGCTGGTGGCCGGAGATCGCAGTGAATCACCATCCAGTACTCCGCCGGTTTTGCAGGGCTCCGCCGTCCTGTCCACCATGTCTGCTGATGACGGCACCCAAAAGCCGGCAAGCGACCACGGTGATGGAGCTGACAAGGGCACCCTGCACGCTACATCCCACCAAGTTAAGCCTGCCGCGCCGCAATCTGGCAAAACCGAAGGTGGCACGCAGCGCCCAGCCAGATCCCCTGCTCCGTCCACACCTCCGGTGCGCGTCGTGGTCGGTGACCTCAATACCGGCGATGAGCTCGGCTTGCTAGAGCTGACAGAGAGCAAGAATCCGGGCCACGCCCTGGTCCGCCTGGGTGATGGGGGTTTGGTCGCTTACCCCATCAATTCCTTGCGGTTGCTTCGCCTTGAAGTTGGGTGACCTTCGCTCGCTATTCACCCCTAAAACGGCGGCCGAAAGGTCGCCTTTTTTTTGGGCGCTGAAGGGGATTTTTCACCGCCCCGCATTGACCCAACCATCGCGGCAGACGAGCCGCCGCGCGCAATCCACCCCTGCTCAACGATTTCACCGTGCTATGCACGGCAGAAGCCAAACCGAAAGCCAAGGCACTAAAAGTACTGCGGCAGTACTTTTAGCGAGGGGAGGGGGAACTAGGGCAGGATATTGTTTCGTGTAGCAACGTGGTATCACTTCGGCTAAACTAGCCTTGTGAACACCCCGTCGCCCCTCAACACTCCCCCCCTCGCACGGCAATCGCGTCAGACACGCATGCCGCCGGATCTATGGAGAAAGCTTGACGCCTTGGCCCAGTCCCAGGGCCTGTCGACGAATGCCTTGCTCTGCGCTGCAGCAGAGCGCTTAACCGGCACCGTTGCGCAGCCAGACACATCGCAGACGGGAGATAATTCGGCTGCGCTCAAGTCGGTGCATTTCCGTGTCCGTGAAGCCGATAGGCCCGAGTTAAAAGCCCACGCCGCAGCAATGGGGTATTCGGTGACGGCTTGGATTACTGCTCTTATTCGTTCTAAGACGAGAAAGGCACCGGTTTTTGCTCGGGCTGAGGTGGAGGCGTTAATGGAGAGTACGAAGGCATTGGGCGCAGTGGGCCGCAATCTAAATACCGTCGTCCATCGCTTGAATCGGGAAGGGCGCTGGTACGGAAATGTCGACTTGTATGTTGAGCTACTGGCTGAGGTGAAGCGGCTACGGGTTCGCGTTGAGACCGTCGTAGCGTCAGCATTGGATCGTGCCGAGGACTGATGTGAGCGATAAGAAACCTAATGACCAATTGCGAATCGGCCCGGGACAGGCGCGCCGTGGGCGCGCATCGAAACTCCCGAGCTTTGGCGGCGGGCCGAAAAAGAAGCCCATCTCGCACGATGGAGTTATGCGCGTTGCGCGCAGGGCGCCTGAGGTTGTGGTCGCAGTAACAGGGAAGACACAGGGGCTCCGTCATCTTTCCGAGCACTTGGCGTATACCCATCGCAACGGCAAGCTAGAAGGTGAAACCAGCGACGGCTCGCTGGTGATTGGTGCGGAAGAGGTTCGCGCTTTAGCCAAGGAGTGGTTTGCCCGCCGGGAGGCTGGCCCCGGCGGGCGCCAGAACAACGCAAAAGACACCGTCAATGTCGTTTTCTCAATGCCGGAGGGCACGCCGCGAGTTGCGGTAACGGACGCGACAAGAGTTGCAACGAAGCGCCTGTTCGGTGATCGCTTCGACTATGTAATGGTCACTCACACCGATACGCCTAGCCCCCACGTACATGTCACTGTGCTTGCACGCGGTTACAACGGTGAGCGACTGAATCCCGGGCCTGACGATTTGCAGTCGTGGCGCGAAGCGTTTGCCCAGGCTCTCAGAGAGCAGGCTGTGGAGGCTGAGGCAACGAGTCGGCAGATGCGTGGGGTTGTCACGAAATCGGTCAAGAATTCCATCTACCACATACAAAGACGCGGAGCAGAATCAACGATTCGCGTCGAAGAACTGCGTGAGGCAATTGCGGTGGTGACGGGTCAGGTGGCGGCTGGTGAGCGCCCATGGGAGGGCGCAACCAGGAAGCGTCAGCAGAGCACTCGTTTGAGCTGGTTAGACTATGCTGCCGCGCTAGACACTGTCGGTGACCCGGGGAGCGTTGCCGATGCTGCTGCCATTCGCGCGTTTGTGGCGCAAATGCCACAACCAGTGACCCGGAGAGAGAGGGTTGAAGCGGCCGTTCGTGTGCAATTCGCTCCCCGCAACGATGGTGCCGAGGTGCAAACGAACGGGCGTGAGCAAGGGCGGCCTGATCTGGAGCGTGAGTAGTGCTGTGGGAACGGTTGCTCTCTTCGCAACGCTGTAGCGCGCGGCGCACGCGTCGTTGTATGCCCTCCTGGGGAATGTCTTGAAGGCCAAGGTTTCGTTCGCGGCAAGCGAAAAAATGCTTGCTCGTGCTTTTTCCCAGCTCTTCTCTTTCGCTCTGGCTGTCCCCGCAGCCAGGAAAAACGTTGAGGTGGCATACACCTTTAGCTACCTGCTGACTCCAAAACAGGTTGATGAGATCAACCGCGTTTGCCTAGCTCAGGGATGGCCGCAGGTAACCGTGCGCGGGATCGAAATCACCGTTGCGGCAATTCATCACGTCTGCGATTCGAGAAGCACCAAGGACGCTTTGACCAATGAGCAGATCCTCGAAATCATAACCAAAGCCTACAGCCCTAGAAGCACCATCCGTACCAATAGAAACCACGATCAGCAGTCGCTGATTTTCAACACGCATCAAAAATTGAAGGTGGGGGAGGGTATGTACCACGGCCTGGCTGTGCTCCAGCTGCTGAACGCTGGGCCCATAACGTACTTGGCCCCGGTTACGTGTTATCACGCGACCGAGGCCAAGATTCGAGCTATTAACAAATAAGCGAATAGCTAAGTGTGTGACTACGAGGAAGGACGGCCTCACTAGCAAGTTTCCACACTCAAGTGAACAACTCATGCGCTAGCAATTTCCCTTCATATGACCATCAAGATGGCCTTCGCAGCTCCGCCGACAAATTTTCTGCTGTCTGCGTAGTCAACAGAGACATTCTAGGTGCTGGAATAAGTAGTTGCAACCGTTGGTACGTCTATGGTTCATGTGCTCACTCTCGCCTTCGCGGACCTACTGCAGAGCCTAGCTTTTCGCCGCCAGTGCCCCCTGCAAGTGACCTGGTCGTCTCAGACGTGCCTACCGTACATGTGCTGTGGAGCGGTGAACGAGCAGTCCGATGTTTGCTTGCAATCCTCTTATTGCATCTTTATAGTCACCTTATCGCATTTAAGGAGTGCCCACCGTGCCTGTAAGTAATCAGCAGTTGGATGTTTTCATCGATACTTCTATCAACCGTCTGTCTGGCGAGAGTGCACCTATGCGCGGCAGATACATCGTGGATCTACGGTCTTTCCAGCAAAGAATCACCCAGAAACTCGTTGACGAATGTATCGCAGCCTGCCGTGCGCGCGGACTCAGCGCGGAGCGTGATGGCGATTCACTGTTCATTTCTGTGGACCTGGCGCGCTGCGTCATGAATGAGCGTCAGTCGCTGAACTACACCAATGCGCTCAACCACACCCGTATTGTTCATGGGAACACGATGTGAGGCTACGAGGCAGGATCGGCCAAGACGCTGGCTGGTCTGGCGGCGGTGGCCACCGTTACCACCGTCTTGCACTGTTGCACTGAACTCACTTCATAGGAGCAGAGACCATGACCCGGGAATTCCGCAAAGACAGCACGATCGTTTCATCGGGACGTCAGACATCGCCCATCTTCAAGACGGTTGGCGAGTTGAAGGCGCTACTGCAGGACTTACCAGACGAAGCTGCTATTGAAATCGACAAGCTTCCGATCGGTACGCAGAGTCGTGGATTGGTGCTGATCCCTGAACCGGCCGCTGAGGTGGTCACAATCTGTGAATCAACCTGAAGGCAGACCCCGCAACACCTAGGGAAGTACCTCTTCATGATGCTCGATAATGCGTCGCACATTGCGACCGGAATGATTGTAGTGATGGTGTTGGGCTTGCTCCTTGCAAGGCGCAAGGGGCTGATTAGCGGTGATCAGTGCTATGTGTACTCGCTGCTTTCTATGGCGGGTGTGAGCGGGTTCGTTGTCTATTTGCGCTTGTTCTTCAGTTGAACTTTGCATTGCACCTGCCCGGCTTGCCGCGTACCCCAAGCCCGCCCGCTCTGTGGGTGCCGGCGCATCAACACCACCGCACGCAATTCCTCTAGGGCACCTGGTGTGGATCACCGCCGGCGGCGGCGTCTGCAGGAGGCCTGGTCGCCCTCTGGTGCGGGTCTGCTGCGCCGGCATGCCACGGTGGCCAGCTGCAGGCCGCGCGCAGCCGAACGGGGCGGGGTAGGGCACCTGGTGTGGATCACCGCCGGCGGCGGCGTCTGCAGGCGGCCTGGTCGCTTCTGGTGCGGGTCTGCTGCGCTGGCACAGCACGGTGGCCAGCTGCAGGCCGCGTGCGGCCGAACGGGGCGTATAGGGCACCTGGTGTGGATCACTGCCAGCGGCGGCGTCTGCAGGCGGCCTGGTCGCTTCTGGTGCGGGTCTGCTGCGCCGGCATGCCACGGTGGCCAGCTGCAGGCCGCGCGCGGCCGAACGGGGCGGGGTAGGCCACCTGGTGTGGATCACCGCCGGCGGCGGCGTCTGCAGGCGGCCTGGTCGCCCTCTGGTGCGGGTCTGCTGCGCCGGCATGCCATGGTGGCCAGCTGCAGGTCGCGTGCGGCCGAACGGAGCATCGGGCACCTGGTGTGGATCACTGCCAGCGGCGGCGTCTGCAGGCGGCCTGGTCGCTTCTGGTGCGGGTCTGCTGCGCTGGCACAGCACGGTGGCCAGCTGCAGGCCGCGTGCGGCCGAACGGAGCATAGGGCACCTGGTGTGGATCACTGCCAGCGGCGGCGTCTGCAGGCGGCCTGGTCGCTTCTGGTGCGGGTCTGCTGCGCTGGCACAGCACGGTGGCCAGCTGCAGGCCGCGTGCGGCCGAACGGGGCGTATAGGGCACCTGGTGTGGATCACCGCCGGCGGCGGCGTCTGCAGGCGGCCTGGTCGCCCTCTGATGCGGGTCTGCTGCGCCGGCATGCCATGGTGGCCAGCTGCAGGTCGCGTGCGGCCGAACGGAGCATAGGGCACCTGGTGTGGATCACTGCCAGCGGCGGCGTCTGCAGGCGGCCTGGTCGCTTCTGGTGCGGGTCTGCTGCGCCGGCATGCCACGGTGGCCAGCTGCAGGCCGCGTGCGGCCGAACGGAGCATAGGGCACCTGGTGTGGATCACTGCCAGCGGCGGCGTCTGCAGGCGGCCTGGTCGCTTCTGGTGCGGGTCTGCTGCGCCGGCATGCCACGGTGGCCAGCTGCAGGCCGCGTGCTCGGTCCTGGAGCCAGATGCGAGAGCAAAAAAAAGCCCCGCTGTGCGGGGCTAGGTAGAACTGCGTTTATCTCTCCACTTCAGCAGCAGCTCGCTCGATCTCAAGGCTGCGCTGCTCTCGAATCTCGGGCGCACGGATCGGAATGGCTTCGACTAGAGCTCGATGTATCCGAGCTTCACCAGCCGCCGCAATCTCCGGTGTGCTCTGTTCCTTTGCCAGAAGGGCGGTAACGCGCTGCACGACGAATGCGTTTGTGAGCTCGGGATGGGTGACGACAGCTGCTGTGTTCCCTGCATCGAATAGGCGCCCCAGCTCTTCACCGTAATCAGCTGCAAGCTCGATACTTGTATGACGGTGTTCTGGATGCTTGTCATCAAAGCTAGCGGCGAGGTTCGGATCTTGCCGGACCTGGTAGTGCGCCTGTTGCCGGAGACGCTGAGCGGTGGAGGACAACTCCTCGCCCAGGCGCTCGTACGCCTCTGCAGTTTCCTCGAATGAAGCAGCCAGCTGAACTTTGTCAAAGCCACTCAGCCGTTCGCGTTCACGGCTGAAAATGTCAGACGCCGACAGTTCGCCGGACGAATTTTCAACAGCGTTGCCGGCTCGGTCGTAGACACCGATCTTGTCGGCAACACCATTGGCTTCAATGCGACGCAACTGCTTCAGCACACCAACTGCCTCGCTCGTATGCTCTCTGTCCGTCGCAGGCACGCGGCCCGCATCGGCCAGGCCGCGTTGCAACGTCTGTGCGGCAGCTAGCTGAGGATTGACAGCCAAGGCCGCAACCTCAACTCGATAGCCGGCCCTGCGGGCTGCAGCGATCACAGATAGCGAACCATCATCAAGGGTAGGGGCGGGGGCAAAAACGACGCTGCGCTTGTCCTCAATGGCAAGCGCAGCGACATCCGAAGCAAGATTGTTCGCCTGGCGCTCGTCCAAAGCGAGCCCATAGCCGTTGGCGACCCGCTCCATATCACTTGAGCCGACGACTACGGCTCCACCGGCTGACATCTGCTTCTCGGCTAGATCGGACTGCACGACTTCGCGAGGCGTACCGGTCTGGCCGAGCACAACCGTGAGGGTAGGGCGGTCAGACTGCTCCGTGAACTGGCTGAGCGCGTCGTATGTGAAACGCGAGATATTGTCGCGATCAAGTTGTGTCAGCGATTGCATAGCTGTACCCCCCCCTGCGTGAGCACCGCTCTGGCCTCGGCGTCAGTGAGATCCGAGTGGGTGGCTAAGGCCTCGCGCGCCGCGAGGGCCGCAGCTCCGGTGCCGGCGTCCTGGTTAGCCGCATAAGCAGCTCCGAGTTGATTCAGCAGTTGACCGCGGAGTACGGCCTTGGCCAGGCCGTGAGAAACGGGGAGCTCGATCTGCGTGTTGTTCGTGGTCATGTCCATGTCTCCAGTTGGGTTCAGGCGGAGTTTGTTTCTCTCCGCCTGAATCGCGATGTCATCGTTCCGGTTGCTCGACTTGCTGCTGCTTACTCTGCTGCGGCGCACGATCGCGCACCTCAACCTCGGGAAGCTTCTCGCCTCGCTCCAACCTGATAGCCATCTGCTCGCGGAACTGTCCCATCAGAACTTTGGCGCCGTCGTTGTTTTTGCCAAGTGCAGTGACAAGGGTCTTTTCAAAAGCTGCTTCCAGCGCGAATGCTGTCGCAAGCTGCGGGAACTGTTTTGCAGCTTTGCCGCGAGCCGCAGCCGTCACTGGTTCTAGGTAGGCCGTCCGGACAGGTGCTACACGATCGGTAGCGACTTGGCCGGCGGCATCACGTGCAGCGACTGCGGTGATCTTGTTTTCTTTGCCGTTGAGCTTGAGATTCGCTGCGACAGCTGCCTTTTCCTCTGGCGAGGGCTCATAGCCGTCGACCTGCAGGCCACGGCTAGCGGCCTTTATGTAAGCCCCTGACTTGAACTGGTCAGTGCCAAAAACCCTGATTGACGACCAGCCACGTGCTTCAGCCGTATCGAGCATTGCATCGATCGTCTCCTGCTCTACGTTGGCTGGAGCCTTGAGCTCATTGCCCTTGTCCACGAAAACAACCGCGTCGGTGCGCTTGTCCAACACCTCATCGCCCTGAAAGCGATAGCGATTGATCAAGTGCGGTGGAAAGCGCAACGCAGCGACTGGCGCTGCGACGGAAGTAGCTTGCTCTGCAGCGGGCTTCTTCTTGGCGCCTGCAGCTGGCGGCTCCTCCTTCGCCTCGCCCGTGACTGGCGTCTTCAGATCGACCAGCTCGGCAAGCTTCTCGACAGCCACGTTTCCCGCGATCCCATTCAACAGGATCTCAACCGGATCGTTTTTTCCCTGTAGCTCGCTCTTACCTTTCTTTCGGCTAGCCGGCACATCTTCCCTTGCGATGGTGAGATCAATGTCGACCTCCACAAGCATGGATTTAGCGGTGCCGTCAGTGCCAGCCGCGCGAACCAAATCTTGGTATTGCTCATACCCCTGCTTCAGCCAGGGATTTTTTTCAAACTGTGCGTCAAGCTTCTGCTGTTGCGCCTTGCCTTTTTCGATACCGCCTTCGGCTTCCTTCAACGCCGCGACCGCGCCCTTGACGCTTCCGTTACCGGTAGCTGCTTTGATGTTGAAACGCGCTTCCTTGATAGCCGCCTGAGCGCGTGCCACGACATCGGATGCAGACTTGCTCTGCTGAATTGCTTTAGCGAGCGTGCGGGTCTGCGGCTTTGACAGATTGGCAAGCGGATTGACGTAGCTGGTCTGCTGACTCATGGTTTTTCCCCTCAATGACGAAAGCCCGCAAGCGCGGGCATACGAAGATCGCTTAACGACATAGCGCGATTACTCGCGCTCGATTTCCTGCAGCTGGTGCTGAGAGCGCACCTGGATCTGGGGCATCGGCTCGCCGGTGTGGATGCGCCGAGCAATCTTGTCGTTGAGGGCTCCCAGCAGCTGCTCACGATCGGCTTCGTTAGGCGCAGCAGCCTTGACGGCTGCTTGGCCAACTGCTTGCGCAGCGAAGGCATCTTTGAGCTCTGGGTATTGCTTGATTGCGGCTTTCTGCTGCGCTGCAGTGCCAGCAGCCATGAAGGCCTGAACTTTCGGATCAACCATGGCCGCCTGGCGAGTGTTGCGTCGCTCAACTGCTTCGTGATCCTTCGCATTAGGCTGATAACCCGTGGCGGCGACGCCTCGCGTGGTAGCTTCCACGTAAGCCATGCTTTTGAAAACCGGGTTATTGCCGCGAATGTCCATCGAAGTCCAGCCACGCTCGACGGCTGTGTCGACCATTGCGCGCACAGTGAACGCATTGGCGCGTCCAAACATGAGCATGCGATCTTTGCGATCGACAAATTCGATCTTGTCTGGGAACTTGCTTGAGCGGTACGCGTTGCCATCCCGCAGATAGTTGTCTGCGTACTTTGAGGAAATCGGCAAATCGCCAGCCGGGGAAGACTGCCCGTCATTGCGAGCAATCTCGTTGTACACCTTCGTTGAAGCATTGTCGCTAGCCATAAAAACGACCTCCGTGGGCGTTGGTTCACCGTAGCCGAGCTGGCTGGCTCGACTACAACCGCCGGGACGCTTCCCGACGCCGCCAAAATACCACGGCAGGTAGTGCTTGACAATTGCCGCTTATCTGTTGTTGTGCGCATCAGTCGAACATCTTGCTGAGCAGGTCGTTGGCATAAGCCTTTCGCTCTTCCGGTGTGCTCTCAGGCGGCGGCGGCGCTAGCAACTCGCCCCCAACCTTGAAGTCGCCGATGCTCATTTCGGCGAGCTTGCCCACATCATCCGCTGTGGGCGACCGAAATACCGGCGTTGCTTCAGGCTCTGGCTTCCATGGCAGTGGTGACGTGCCGAACTCACGCTCCGGCACACTCAGGGCGGGCACGACGATGGCGAGGTCGCCGTTGCGTCGCGCCGCTTTGTAATCGTCCTGAGACGGGAGCTTTCGCCCAAGCGCGGCGAGGGTAGGACTGATCGACTTCAGCCTGTCGACCATGAGCTTGTTCTCGAAGTACCGCAGCTTCTTGATGCGGACCGGAAGCATGCCCTGAGCGAAGATGATCAGATCCTCTTCTGGGAGCAGTTTCACCTCATCCGGAAGCATGAGAGGGCGAGCAGCCTCGCTGTGAGAAATGCTCTTACGCTCCATTTTTCGGCCTGACGTGCTGATGCTGTAGCTCGTCGTCTTGGGCAGCTCTTCGCTGATCCGCTTTGCTTCGGACATCGTCGCCGGCTGGAAAACAACCTTTGTCTTGTGGTTCTCTGAGAACGTTGCTGCGCGCGACTCCCCGTAAATGCCCTCAACCTGGCTCTGGCTCTGATAAATCGTGATGAGCTTGATGCCATAGCTGCGGTAATACGCGATAGGGTCGACAACAGCCGCGACATCGCCCAAAGAGCTGAACTCATCCATCATGAAAGCAAGCTGGTTTCGGTGCAGTGGGTCGAGCTTGAACTCCACCTCGGTGTTCTCCGCAGCGATCTGCTGGAAGAGCAGGGATAGGATCTTCCTCAAGCGGCCCAGGTCGGGGCCGGGCGTAACGACGTACAGCGACACGGGTTGATTGCGAAATTCACGAGCATCAAAGTCATTGCCACCGGTGGCGGCCTGCAGCAGTGGGTCCTTGGTGATGACTTCAAGCCCGAGATTGAACTCACCTCTGACGGACTCTCTGAACTTGTCTGGTAGGTTAAAAAACTCGGCGAAACCGGTCACGATGCTGGCCGAGAACTCGCCCTCAGTGCCATGCTGCGCAGTGATCTTCTCCTTGATAGCTTTTTCGTCCATGGTCGCGCCAAATGTTGCAACCTTTGCAAGCGTTGGTTCCAGGCCGTTCTCAAGATGCCATAGCGCGATCGTGGTGAAGAGCCCGCGTGCGCCCGGCTTGAACGGTTCGCCCTTGTCTTCTTCTGGCGGCCAAAGCATCGCCGCGATGCGCTGCAATCCTTTGCCGCGCAAATCGGGATCAGGATTGACGTAGAAGAACGGATTCCAGCGGTGGGTGCGACGCTTTGCGTCGGAAGGATTGAAGACAAATACCTTATGGCCGCAAGCCTCGCGAAACCGCGAAGTCATGTCAAAGTTCTCACCCTTGATGTCATTGACAACGACTGAGCCATTCCAAGTGAGTAAATTCGGAATCACGATCGAAATGCCTTTACCGCCGCCGGTTGGCGCCTGGCCCTCAATGTGATGCTCTGGATGCGCGGTGATGATCTTGCCATTGAGCTCGCCGAGCACAATGCCATCACCGTTCACCATCTTCGCCTTCTTCAATTCCGCCATGGTCGCCCAACGGCCATCGCCGTGAAGCGTGGGCCGCTTCCGATAGAACAGCAGCGCACCTACGGCAGCGAGCGTCAACAAGGTGGGTATGCCGATTCCGACCAGGAACGGGAGACGAAGCTCTTTGATGAATCCGTACTCGCTGAGGTACTGGTACACGGTGTGCGGCATGACACGGAACGGCGGCTTTCCGCGCCACACGATGGCAGCGAACGCAACGCTGCCCAGATAGCTACTCATCACAGCAAGAAGCGGAACGCAGAGCGCTCCGGCAACAAGGCGCTTCTTAGAATCGGCGCTCATAGCACGAGGCCTCGCTTCTTGAATGGGTTGTAATAGATGCCCGTACAGCGACGGCCACCAGGCGTTTTCTTCACCTGTGCAGTGATGTCGATCGCACCGAAAAGGATGCTCTTCAAGTCCTCACGGGAAATAGTGGCGCCGGCGCCGCTCTCCTTGATAAGCAAAGTCAACTGATCGAAAACCCCCAACTCATCGCTGGCGTGCATAGACGTGATGCTGCCGGGATGACCGGACATAACGTTGCGGATGTAGTACCAGGCTTCCTCACCACGCAGCTCTGCGAGCAGGACACGGTTCGGGTACAGACGCAAGCATGCTTCCAGGAGGGATTTTGCTGTTGCGTTGCTAACACCCTGGCCGCCTCGGCTGTAGAACAAATGAACCTTGTTGGCGTGGTTGTTCAGCAGCACCTCCTGCGCATCCTCAATCGTTACCAAGCGCTCTTGGGTCGGGATCACGTTCGCGATGCTCTTCATGAAGGTGGTCTTGCCTGAGCCTGTAGCTCCACTCAGCACAATGTTCTGATGGTGATGGACAGCTGTCGTCCAAAACTCAGTGAACCGGCCATCACGCAACAAGCAAAGAAGCTCCCGCTCTTCTGCCAGCAGCTCAGGGTGGCTGATCGCCTCGTCGGACAGCTCGGCGGACAGCCTCGTATCAATGAAATAACCGGACGGCTCATAGCTTTCCAGCGGGAAGTCCGCCTTGCTCGGTTTACGGAAGACAAAGCACACAGTGTCAGCCGTGCACGCTGGAGGAAGTACTACCTGCACGCGCTCGCCTGTGGCCAATGTTGCCGACAGCACTGGCTCTCTCTCATCGACGTTCTGTGCCGTCGCGGTGGCGATCGTCTCGGCCAGCGATTTCAAACGCCTGTAATTCAGGCTAGGGACGGAGATCGTATTCCAGCCGCCTGGCGTTTCGACTAGCACCTCACCAGGCCGATTGATGACAACCTCTCCGTCCGCCTCTTCGAGGATACTGGCCAGGTCTCCCATCGCGGTGCGTACGCTACGCCAACGACTCAGATCCATAGCGTTCGGGTCGCTCATCGTGCAACTCCTAACGCAGCTTTTGGCTGAAACCCGTACACATTTCCGAAGTAAAGATCACGCGCAAGGCTGATGTTGACGATGGAGCCAACTTTTGCATCGAGAGTGGGTGGTATCCCGACAGAGTTCTGAACAATGATCGAGGCCGCCTCATTTGACGACTGCGCTGTAGAGCCGAAGTTGATGTTTGTTTGTTCGCTACTTGCGCCGCGTTGTTGTGCTACAGCGTAAGACGCTAGGTCGTCCACGACCGAAACGAGCATGGCGGCACCGAAGCGTTGCCAAAAATGGTTGTTCACCTTGCCGCCGATTCCGGCACGCCCTAACCCATCTGTAGCTGGGCTATCTATCTTGATCACCACGCCGTACGGGGTGCGCACCTTGGTCCAGATAACGAAGACGCGTGTTGCACCCGCCTTGAGCTGGCCTGTCTCATAGACACCCGTAACCTCCGAACCCGCTTCCCACAGCACAAAGCGACCATTCGCCGAATACACGGGAGCCGTCAGAACGCAAGACGCGCTACCGGAGAGCTGGGAGTTGAATGCCTTGCGCAACCCGCACCGAGCCATAGTGCCCTCGGGCATGGTGAAGTTCATATCCTCGATACGTGATGCCACCGCAGGCTCGAAGTCGTCCGCCTTGAGTTGGCTACTAAGAGACTGCTTTTTCTCACCCGATGCGCCTGCAGGTTGCGCCATGCTAGTGGCAGCTTGCATGGCCGAGTTCATCGCCTGCATGTAGGCCTCAGACTCGGAGAGGGGTGCTTGGTCCCCTGCCTGGCTAGTGCTGGCAGCGACGCCAGCGTCATCTGCTGACCATGCCAGTACCGGTGCACGCTGTCTGCGCGCTGCCAGGTCTGCCGCCGCCTGCTCCTCTGGACTAAGCGCCGGCTGGCCATCGGCGCCGACGCTGCCGGCAGCTACCTGTCCAGGCAGCGGTGCAAGCGTTGATGAAGAGCTGCCAGAAGCTGCACTTGAGCTTTCTGCTTCGTCCGCTGCATCGGCTGAGTTAGCAGCCGATGCAGCAGCTTCAATAGCTTCAGGGCGGAGGGAGGGGGGCAGGGGAGTAATCTTGCTCGGAAGCGCGGCCTCGTCCTTGGGGGCGGAAGCTTCCGCTGCCGCCTGGTCCTCTGCTGCAGTCTTTTGAACTTTCTTCAGCACCACAAACCCAATCCCGGCTAAGAACACTAGAACCACAATCAGCAGGAGCAGTAGCCGTAGCCGGCCTGATACCGGCGACTTTGCGTTGAGCGGAGGAACGCCTCGACTTCCTTCGACTTCAGTCATTGCTCACCCCGGCGCATAAATCGCTGAACACCATTCACTGTTGTCCCGTCGTCATTTGGAGCTGCATACGTGCCATACGCCCGATTGACGATGCACGACTCAGCTTCGCCTAGTGTCAGCTTGAAGCGCGGTGCCGTTTCAAAGAGAACCATCGTGCGGCCATCCATCCTGAAATTAGGGACGGCACTGCTTCCGTCCGGCATGACCGCCAGCGCAACTGGGAGGGGTTGTCCGTCTAGGAAACGGAGATAGGTAAACCTGCCGTCGTCCCACACTTCAGCCGGGTTGATGTGCGAGTTCTTGCGACAACCATCGAAATTGCGGTTGACCACGCTCGGTGGTTTTTCCATCGCGCTAACCGTCGTCGCGACAGCAGCATCTACCTTGGCTTGATCCCGCTTCAACTTGGGATCATTCTCATAAGTGAATATAACAAAAAGCTCCATTTCCTCTGGTTTTACCTTGTCGCGAGTGCGACTGTCGACAACAAACTGGTAAAGCCGCTTTGTGGTGATAATTGCGACGTTAGTACGTCCGTCAGGTTCCTTCGGCTTCAGGAACAAGTGGTTCTCACGAGGCATGAAATCCCAAGCAAGGCTGTCGCCGGCTGCAACGCTTGTAATCTTCTCGTCGGGAGCGAATTGAACGTGCGTCGAGTACCCAAACACCCCTTTGATTGTGACAATATCTAGGGGGTTATATTCAATTACCCTGATGCGAGGGTCGAACCGCGATTTCACCTCACGGGCGTTCTGATCGAGAGACACAGACGTACCAGCATGCGCAAACGGCGCGGCTGTCAGGAGAAGGGCCATTGCAGCGCTCACGCCATACTTCACTGCTGGCCTCCGGTGGCGGTCCGGGTCACTGGGGCAGCAATCGTCTCCTCATCGATCCGATAGTCCTGGATGACCATTCCGAGAGGGTTGATGCCGAGTGCCGCTACGGTCATCTTTCTGCGAACATACTCATAAGAAATGGTGGCAATGTAAAACGTCGGAGCAACTGACGCGCGGCTAGACCTAATCCGCTTTGTAAAACGGACCTGTGCAGCGCCCTTGCCAATAAATGAAACATTGCGGATCTCGATATCAACAACGCCGCCACGGTATTTCGTGAGAGGACTATTCGGATTCTCTGGGTTAATCTCGGTTTGATACTTCTTGAATTCATCAAGCCCTGAAAAGAGCTCGACTACGTTGTAGTTATGTTCGATGGTTGGCTCGCTGTACTCCTCTCGGGCGCGCGCATAAGTGCTCAGAAACCCAATGTCGACGGCATCGCCATATGTCAGGGTCGACTCTTCTACTTCATACAGCTGCCTATATTCACCATTGCGCGGGTCCACGCTAATCAGGTAGGGCTGCACCTCTTTCTTGGTTACCGCCAGATACGCCGCTGCTGAAACCCCAATTGCTCCGACAAGCATTCCGACCATGCCGACCAACAAGCCTGCCTTACGCTGCTTCCTGGCTGTCTCCATCGCATCTGCATCATAGCGAAGCGCTTCCTCGACCAGCTCCTTTGCAAAGGGGTCTAAAGCAGGTTCATTGAGCTGTTCTTTGTATTGTTCTTCAATGGTGCTCATTGGGGCTGCTCAAGTTCGGCGGTGAATTTATCGGGTAGTAGCGCGAAGCACATGCGCATAGAGAGACGCACATCAATATAGCCACAACAAATCTGGCTTTACGGATTCCGGCGAATGCCATTTTTTTTGCGTGCACTGGTCAATGCTCCTTGATATTCGCCGGCATTCTCAGACCGGCTCCGATATGCCATGCGTCCAGTTCTAGGGTCGCGGTGGAAGGTGCCGCCTGTAAATTCACCCATCGCTTTTCCAGGATTCGCTGCAATCTGCGCCGCCTTCAATGCCGCCTTCGCAGGGCTCGCAGCCATTGCCGCAGCCTTCGCTGCGAGTCCGGCTGCACCGATGGAAACGCCGCCGGCCAACGAGGAGCTGATGTCATCAGCCTTAAATAGCATTGCTGTCCCGATTGCAAACACAATCATGCTTCTGATGGCCAGCGATATTGCATCGGCGATTGTTCCACCGCCTTGAGACAATGAACTTGTGGAGAAGGAATTGATCAAGCCGAGTGTCAGACCGACAACGATCATGAGGACAATTCCGTATAGCGCGTAATTAATCGCGGTACGCATAAAGCTTTCAAACATCGGACGCGTTGCATCCCAGATTCCAGCAATCAGGAACAATGGCCCAAGCGACAGGACGATGGCGAGTGATGCGTATCCTATGAATGTAAGGCCCGCCGTCACTGCAACGAAGATCACAACGCCAACGATCACAAGAAGGCCTGCCAGCCAGTACCCCAGAGAATCGACCGGCGCCCATGAAGAAGTTGCCTTCCATAGGTTTGTGCCAGTACAAATTCCCTTGGTCGCCGCTTGATCGAGAGCGTTGCCAAGCTGTAGCTTCCCTTCGGCATCCATCTTGATGTCGCTTGCCGCAAATTTCCCTTGCACCACGACCTGGGCAATCTGCGCAGGTGCCTGCCAGAAGACGTCGGTGACAAAGCTGTTGTAGTAGGCGGCAGATCCAGCAATAGCGGTGAAGACCATTGCGCGCGCCCACCAGACTACAAACTCCATTACGGTTCCGCCGCTACCACCACGTGCCCAATTCACAACCCACATAGTGGCGTAGAGGCTGATCCCAGCTGCGGCGATTCCAGCCGCCCAGCTGCCGACTGCGGATGCCGACGCTTCGACTTGCTCGCGCAGCTGTAGCGTGGATGAGCTCATCAAGAACTCAACCACCTGTAGGTCAAAATTGCAGGTAGGTGCAGCCATGGAATTCGCCAATAAATGCGCCGGCATAGCCGGCGCGTAAAAAACATCTGACTAAGCAGGATTCAAAAAGCGCTTGCCGCCTGGCGATGCTCTGTCAGCTGACACAGCTTAGCGATTCGCTCGGACGAGCTGGCTTGCTTAGCGCAGGCTGCCAAGACCGGCTTAAGGTCGTCTCCGGCGATGTTGTTGGCCGACCAGGCCGCAAGGTCGCCATCAGCGGGAATGAGCAGGACGCGGCCATCGGTCAGTGTGAGCTTCTCACCCGTTGTTTTCGGGGTGCAGGCGACCATGCTGGCGCAAACCGTGATTGCTGCAAGAAGACGTAGGTAGCGCATGTTTAGCCCCTTAGAAGTTAGAAATTGCCGCGCGGTGCGCGTTGTTCGTCCGCTGCTGATCAATATTCCTACCCGCCTGGGCGGCATTTGACTCAGCAAGGATGCGGATCAACTCGTTCTGAAGATTGGCGTTTTCCACCTGAATCCGTGCCGACAGATCCAGGATGGACTTTTGATCGGTAGCACTCTCAATCTTTGCGCCCAAAGCGCCAATGGTCGCAAAGCGCTGATTGGCGCGGTCAAAACTTTCAGCTGCGATCGCTTGTGAGTTGATCTCGCGATTAGAGCTCTGTTCGGCGAACTTGTTAGTCTCCGCCGACAGACCCTTGATCTTTGTTGCACCAATCGCGCCGGCCAGGTCGCGGATCGACTTCACGCGCTTGGCGTAATCGGATCCCGTTTGAGCCATAGCCAGCGTTTCTTGCCAATTCTTAGGTACGTAGTCTTTGGTCAGGTCGGTCTTGAGCAACCCCATGCCTCGCGCGCCTGTTGTCGCTTTATAGGCCTGCTCGGTTGCCTGAAGCTGTTTCTGCATCGATTGAACGGTCTGCAGAGCTTTCTGCACCTGCGTGATGTTTTGAACCAGGTTGGTCGGATCGAGCGTGACCAACTGAGCTGAAGAGGATGCGGATGCCGTGAGAAGAACGGCGACGATGAGAAGTTTGTTTCGCATGATTAGTTTTTCCTTAACATTTCGTGATATACCGGAAGCCAATTCGCCGGATTTTCACCAGCGATTTTTCGTGCCAACTCCATCTTTAAATTCAGGAAGTCGGTTCCACTTAAAACATTAAGCTCACGATTCATGCCTGCAAGGTTGAGATTACAGACCGCGCTCACTCCGGGTTGCTTGAACAAAAATGCGCGGGGATTGGTTTCCGGCAGTTCGTACGCTAACAGTTCAAATTCTTGTTGCGATAGTCCGAGCCCATCCACGTAATCTTTGTACTTTCCTTGTGGATTTGGAAGCAGAAATTTCGATTGAGTTTGCTCCACTAACGCCGACGCGATTTTCGACTCCAATACATGACTTACCTGCTGTGTTCCGAGGATTGCAATAGCGTCTTTTTTTCTGATTAGAAGCAGCTGCTTCTCAACCCATGTCGTGAAATAGTCGTCGCGCAGATATGACTTCAACTCGTCAATGTTGATGATAACTGGGCGCGTGCCCAGGTACGTATCAACCCGATGGAAGAGATATTTCATGATCGGCACACGGACGGCATCGTTCTCCAAGAAGTCCGTTGAGTCGAAGCCGAAATAGCGTGACCCGCTGAAGTCGATTGCATCATCCCCGCTCGGGAATGCCCACTGGTGCTGACCACCTTCGCACCATTCGCCCAGGCGTTTGGTGCTGTCGTCGCGTGTGTCTAGCGAGCTGCGCAAATGCGTCAAGTGCCTGCTGTCGTAAGGCTCCTCCAGCATCACGTACTCGACCCGGTCATTGATTCGCTGCTGCGTGTCAGGCGGCAGAGGATCACCACCAGAAGCGAGCTGCGTCACCATCGATCTAGCAAAAGCAATGTTCTGAGCCGTTGGTGGTAGCTTGAGGAAGTTGAAACCGGTGGGGCGACCCGTCTGCAGGATGCTGTACACCCCGCCGCTGCCTCTGACAAAGATCTCCTGGCCACGGCTCTTGTCAAAGGTGAAGACAGTTGGCCGGGCTTTATCGGACTGAGCTACCAGGAACGTCTGCAGCGTTGTCTTGCCGCCACCGGTGGGCCCGAGGATCAGAGTGTTACCAGGCGCTTTGTCATCGTCCGCTTCAGCGCCGCCCTTTGTTTTTGATCTCCGCATGTCGTGTAGCGCAATGAAAAATGGGGTGCCGGCCTCCGTCAGCAACATAGTTGTCGCCGGCCCCCACTGATTGCCTTCGCGTCGGCCTGTAGGATAGTTATAGAAGGCGATCAGACCTGCGTAGTTATCCGAGGTGATCGGAGCGCGGCGCGGGCGGTACTTTTCATTTCCCGGAAACTGCGCGTAAAGCGCAGCTTGCAGGGCAGAATCCTCCCTGGTCATCGTGTAACCGTTATCCACACAGTTCTCTTCGGCTTCGGCTACCCGTGTTTGCAGTTGAGCGGCGGAATCGGCCGTTACACATATGTGCATGTCGTGACGTCCCAGCGAAACGTCACGACTCTGAAGACGCGCTTGCAATCTCGGAAACGCGGCGATTTCGTCGGCAGCTGCATCACCGCTCGCTACCATGCGCCTTGCCTGCAAGCTAATAGCCTCCTGAGCAGCCTGCTTTGAGATGAAGCTGAAGGAGTTCGTCATGATGAATGGGAAGCCAAGGCTCAACGTCTTGGCAAAATTACCTGGTTCCGTCTTCTTAGGGTAAGCAAACACTGAGAGGATCGCACCGTACTCTCGCCGGCCACCAAAGTCTCTTACAAACGTGTCAGTGCCAAAGGTGTGGCGAGCACGGCAGATCACATCTGAAGCCAGGTGATTCGTTAGCGGCACTGCCGTCGGAGAGCCGTTAGCGATGAGTGCCAGGTACTCAAGCGTCTCCGAGAAGATGACTCCTTTGTTCCTACGCACACCAAGTCGGCGTGGCTTGTAACGCTCTAAGCTGGCGCTAAGACGGTGCGCGATCAGGTTGATTCGCTCAATGCGCTGGTCCAGAACCTCCGAGTACGCATCCTTACCTTTAGCTTTCCTGCTGAACATCTTGTCGAGCGAGCCAGGCCCGCGCAACACCAACGCACAGTAAATATCGTTGGCGAACAGCAATTCTTTCGCGCAGCGGAGGCGGTAGGCCTCATTGAGGTCGCTAGCAAAGCCTGGCTCAAATGTGCCGTCCGCAAAGTCACGGATTAGGTAGTGATTTAGGGTGGCCCAGATCGACACATCTGGGTCTGCAATGGATTGCAGCGTTTTGCACAACGCCTTGTGCCATTGGATAAGGTCGTAGTCGCTTGCAGTCTCGTGGGCCACACCAGCGAGACTGAATGCAGTCATCAAGCTTCCATCATCGAGCTTGACGATATTCGGTGCGACATGGCACCGGTACGGCAGATGCCTGGAGATGCTTACTTCTTGAGAGAACCAGTTGGCCACCGCAGCTTTCATCGCTTTCTCAATGGGGTAGGGGGCACCGAAGTCATGCCGCGCCACCGGCCGCGCGTGAGCAGATGTGGAGCGGATGTTTTAAGGTTGAGCACCATGTATCGAAAGACCAACGGATCTCTTTCACACGCGATCCGTGCAGCCATGAGCAGCACAATGCCAATGGCCGCAAACAGTGCCGCAACAATCCAGTGCCACTTGAGCATGAACACTGCCGTGACGCTTAGGACCAGCAGGATAAGGAGCCCGGCAAAAACCAGCTGGGGCATGCCCGCCACCGTCACGGGGCGGGTCATACCACGGAATACCGGATCACCGGAGTACAGCTCACCGGAATCAGTCATCTTCAGTCCTTAGGCGTAGGACATGACTGCGCTAGTGATGACACCGATCAGCATTGCGGCAAGGAAGAACTTCGCCGCGGTCTTCCAGTCGACCAGATCCATCGCCCACCCGATGATGGACACGACAGCGCCAACACCGAGGATGCCAAGGCCGATCGGGATTGCCCAGGAGTCGTTTGCGTCTTTGATCTTTGCCTGCACTGCATTGCCGTCCGCCATGGCCAGCTCAGGCAAAAGAACCACCCCCAACAACAACGCCATCATCCCCCAGTGCACCAACTTATCGACAGCCGTTGCGCTAATTTTCATACGATCCTCTAGTGGAAAAAAACTAGACGACCGGCCCATTCCTCACATGGATAAAAGGCAGATCGCCGTACTTCTCCAAACCATTGACGAAAGTGTCGAATGATTTGAAGTACCTCACCTGACCACCGCGCGTAATGTGCAGTACCAGGAACCCTTGGTCAGCGGCCGGCTTGATAGGAACGACCTTTTCAGTCTTCTTATGCTGCCGCGTGACGAACTTGACCCTCTCCGTTGGTAAGACAGCTACCCAATACCCAGCGGGGGTCTTAGTGACCGTGCATTGCTGTATTGACTTCTTTTGCTGCAACGCCAGCAGTTCCGATTCATAGATCACCCCCTTGGGGCGGTACTTCGATCCGAATACGTGCACTTGCTCGACGGTCACTTCGTTGGCCCTGGCCACTGACGGCTCCTCCTGTGTTGGACCGCACAGGATAGCTTTGTCCAGAGGTGGGTTCATCTAAGTTGTTGTTCTGTATGGCATATGAGCCAGATTCGGGCCCTTCAGACCCCTCAAGTTGCGGTTCCTGCCCGTCAGCGGGCACGACCGCAGGCTGTTCTGGGGCAGGGGCGTAGTACACGTCTTTACGGTCAAGGCTCCCGTAGACATCCCATTCGGGCGCTATCGCGTTCTCGACCACTGGGGACAAGCGTGCCCCGTCCAGTGTCCTCATCAACTCAGCGTCGATCATCCGTGGATCGTCCCCCGCTTGTGCTCGCGCATTAGCTCTCGCAACAGCAGCTTTCACTACCGCCTCCGGCAACACATCGCGTTTCTGCTGAGCCAGGGCAGGGCAGCAGAGTGCGAGTAGGAGCATAGCGCAGGGTGTCGTTTTCACGGAAGCAGGTAAACACGAAAAGGTCGTCTTGCGGCGCACTGTCGCATACTTGCGACACTACCGCAACTGGGTTAACCTGCGCTTCACTTGATTGGGTTCTCCCCGCATGCGCGGCAACGCACTTCACATCACTTCCTTGTTGCTGATCCATGCGGCGGCATTGCTAGCGCTGCCTGCGTCGGCACAAGTTGCAGTGACGATCGACCGGTCAAGCCTTGGGCTTGTTGGTGGCAGCGTTGCTTGCCCTGCTGATGCCGTGATCTTCGTCACCGCCGGCAACCAGGTGCAGCCGGTTTGTAATCGGCCCGAACCGACTGAACTTGAACATGCATCTGTGACCAATGTCGCAAAAAAGCCACCAGCTCCCACATGGGTTGCACTCGATGGAGCTCCGGTGCGAGCAACACTTCTGACTTGGTTGCCCAAAGATTGGCGCTTAGCGTGGGATACGAAAGCTGATCCGCGCGCACCTGGCGTTCGGGCTAATGGCTCGTTCCTAGATGCGGTGAAGTCGCTGTTCGCCACTCGCGCAGAGTGGGGCGTAGGCCTAGAAGCACAGGCCTTTCCGGACGAAAAGATCTTGCAGATTCGAGATGCAAGCAACGTGCTGAAACCACAGCAACTGCCGTTAGCAGAGTCTTCGCCAATTCACAAGGCAGCCCCGTGAAATTTCTCGTTTCCCGCGCCGTTGTTTCTGGGCTTGTCGGTGGCGCTACAGCAGTACTCGCAACCCATTTTGTAGGTCTATATCTGGCTCTCAATGGCCCAGCGGAGATAGGAACGATGTGTGTTATTGGAGCTGCGACGTTTCTTTTCACATGGCTGTTTTTGACGCGCTTGATATACAAGAAATAATCTCAGTCGTTTCATTTGTAACCAGTTCGCATAATCCATCTTATGTCAGAAATGCTAACTAGTCATCATAACTAACATCACTGGATGCCTTTATGAACACGCCGAACCAAACAATGTCTGCCGCCCAGGAGCAGCTGTCTCATGCCACGCCAGGCGCCGAGAGCGCGCTTTTAGAAAATTGCCACCATCGAATCAAATTCAACGGCCAAGTGCCCGAAGCACGCGCTTCCACTGAGAAAACGCTATGCGAAAAAATTGAACAGGTCATCTCGGATTACGCCCATGATTCTTCCTTAGCAGCGACCTATGTTTGTTTGCTGCTTGAACAGGAAATTGGTCTGGCCGGTAACGGGTGGTTTGACGATGATGCCGGGATGCTTTCGTTTATCTATGACGACAAGGTTACGCACACTTTTGACGAAGACGGGAAGATGACAGCGACCAGCACCGAGTTGGGTGCCGCATTAGAAGCTGAGCTATCACGGGAAGATGAATCAAAACCGATTGGATGGGATGTGGTTGAGACCTGACTTTAAACACTTTTTCTTATCGGGGAACTAGGATGTACACCAGGGGAAGCTCTTTGAAAGTTTTTTTAACAGTGATGGCATTTGAATATACCGTCATTTGCTACATCGTCGCGGCTTTGATTGCCGTCTTATCTTTCAGTGCGGCGGTATCAATCGTGTTCATTGGTGAATTGCCGGCGCTAAATCCACTCCGACTGAGCATGCCGCCGGCATGGTATTCGGCTGAAACGCTGACTATCACTCTTCTATGCACTGCCGGCGGTGCATTGGTTGCCAACGGGCTGCACAAATTGAGCAATCGCTTTGAAGCTCGCGTAATGCAGCTATCGCATTGCTCAATGCAACCCAAGGGAATTCCCGACATGTAACCGGGATTTTTAATTATCCGAGAAGTTATACCAAATGCTGAAAGCTGGCCTCCTGGCGATACGCGAAGCAGCTGCGTTAGCCGAAGTCTCCCCCGAGCTCGAAGCCATCGCTGTCCTTACTTGGCTAGATCAAGTCGGGGTCGCTCTGAATCAAAGCGGTTGGCTGGAAAACGATCCCACCACCACACACGAGCTCTACAGCAGCCAAGCACTTTCGTTGCTTGCGGCCGCCGGGCTTACCGACTAGTCCAAGGAACGATTGATGTCAAAGGCCACACGCGCCCTGCCCCGATATCCGCAGGCGCTTTCGCAAGCGCTGGCAAACCCCGCTCGCCGTCGTGACATGGAATTCGCCCTTGGCCTCGCTGATGAGCTAACTCCCTGCCCGGCACGCGCACATACAGCACTCCTGATCCTTCGGCAGTTTCTTGCGGAGTTTGCCGGCACAGCGCCGGAAGATCTCATCCGCTCCTTTCAGTCGCAGCCTGGTGCTGCAGCCACCAAAAAACGTAACGAGGCAACAACGACCTATGCGAACTAACTTCATAGCCCTGACGACGCTCGCAACGGCAATGAGCCTCGCCGTGATGCCCTTGTGGGCAGCCAACAACACCGCCAAGGCGACGAATCTGATGCCCGTGCAGGCGAAGACACCTGCTGTCGTGACACCAGCACCGGATAGCACTGACGGATTCACAGTGGTACGCGGGCGCAGCTACCAACCGCCAGCACCACCCACCCCCCCGAAAGTGATTCGCCGATGGACCATCCCGCCCAACAAGCCACTGGCACAAGTTCTGGATGATTGGGCTAGGCAGGAGGGATGGCGCGTCTATTGGCCGCGCACGGATGACACCGATCTGGTTTCGGACATTGAAGTGACATTTCAGGCCGACGACTTTGAAAGCGCGGTCACCAAATTCTTTGCCGGCCTGCCGCACGACTTCGGGCTGACCGCCACCTTCAACCGCGCCAACTCTCCGAAATTGCTCAACGTGACGAGCTCAAGCCGTCAGCAGGACATCAACTAATGCGCGCAAAGGCCCATCTCCCAATCGTTGCCGCCACGGCAGTTCTCCTAAGTGGTTGCCTCTCCCAGGCTGTCCGCAATGAAGTCGACAAACAGGAGAGTGACGTTGCTGTAGCCATAAGCGCACCGCCAGTGACAGCAAAGCGGGCTGAAATCCAATCCAGCGACCGACTGTACATCCCGGTTCGCCGGGTGAAGGCGGCGGATGCACGGAGCTCTTGGCTCACAGGGCATCCGCTGGCTGTGGATCTCGATACCCCAGTGCCCCTTACCACTGTCATGCGTGTGTTTTCTGATCGCGGCGTCAACATCGTCAGCGATCTACCTCTTGACGGCTACACCTGGTCGGGGCGGATCAACACCGCCGATCTGGAAACGGCGTTGCGGATGGTCCTTGGCGGCGTGGGTCTGGATTACGAGATCGATGACGAGCGCAAGCTGGTCACTATTCGCCCAGTCCGTAGCCGCACCTGGACGCTCAACTTGGGCAATCGCAACACGACCTACAGCAGTGGTGGTTCAAACGCGGTGGCCCTGAGCGAAAGTGACACCGACGTCACCGGTTCCGCTTCTGGCGGGGCTGGGGGCGGTATGAACAGCATCAGCCGCAACGGTGGTGGCCAGAACAGCGAAGAAGGCCAACTTGGCGCGCGTATCAATTCCAAGGACAACTTCTGGGAATCGCTGAAGACGGAGCTTGATAGTCGCTTACAGGTCCGCTTCCCGTCGCAGTCCTCGCGCGGCGCCTGGGGGCCGACTGCAGCTGCAGGTGCGCCTGGTGCTGCTCCTGCTGCACCAACCGGAACATCAAACTCTTCTGGCTCAGAACGCACCTGGATCGGCACGTACTCCCTCAACCCTGAGACAGGCTCGGTGACTGTTTCGGCCCCGAACTGGATCCTGACCGACGTGGACAAGTACATGGTCCAGGTCCAAGCGATGTACAACGCTGAGATCACGTTCCAAGGCGAACTGATCATGGTCAGTCGCACGCGCAACGACAGTGAGGGCCTCGACGTGTCTGCCTTTGCCAGTTTTGCCAAGGGCAAGTACGGCGCAGTGATCCAGAACAATGCGCTTGGAGGTGTCACCCTCTCCTTTCCGGGCGGTGCGAACAATCTGGCAAACGTGAGCGCGACGGCGCAGACAGTGGGCGGTGCACTGATCGGGATCACGTCGCCTACCGATTCCCTGCAGCTATTCAATGCCTGGCTTTCCGAGGTCGGTCGCGTCAGCGTCATCCAGCGACCAATCGTCACCACGACTTCTGGTGTCCCTGGTGAGTTCAGCAAAAAAAGCCCTGTCTACTTCAACCTTGTTTCGCAAGAGACAGCTACGGGCGGTGTCAGCGGCGCTGTAAGCGCCACAAGGAACACCCTGCAATCTAAGTCTTTCGGCACTCAGCTCACCATCAATCCCCGTTATGACTTCAACACGGGCTTGATCCGGGCGCAGATTGCACTGAATCACGTTCTTCCCAACGGAAGCCAGGTCATCAACCAGACGATTAGCTCCGGCGATTCGTTTCAAACAGTCAGTACCACCATCCCGCTTGACTCGAAGCTTGCCTACAGCGGCGAAGCACTTCTGCGCGACGGCGACCTGGTCGTTATTGGCGGCCAAACGGAGGAGTCGCGCTCGCTCAATGAGAATGGACTGCCTGGCAAGCGAGGTGCGATCAGCGGTCTTCTTGGCACCAAGAACGTTTCCAAGGAGTACGGCACTTACTACTTCGCCCTTCGCGTCAAGATCAAGGCGCGCTGACATGCGAACCATTCGTAGGGTTGCAGGCTTCACCCTGATCGAACTACTGATCGCAGTTGTGGTTCTTGGCGTGATGCTGATGCTGCTGGCGCCCGTGATGAGCAGCTTCATCACCGCAAATGCAAACAGCTACGCTGAGCAAGCGGCGACGGATAATCAACGCATCGCTGATGCCTTACTTGCCGTCGCGCGCAATGAGGGTGTTGGCAGGCTATCGGCACCTTACTCAGGCGGTGGATACAGCGAAACCGTCTACAACTTGAACGCAACCACTGCAACAGCTATGGCTATGCGTCAAGCGCTGGCTGAGACAGGCATCGCTCCGAACGCAGTCAATGACGATGGCACAACTGCCCGCAATGTTCGCGTCTTTCAACGCATCACGGGGCTCACTCAAAGCACGCCTATGTACTTTCGCTCGGGCCCGCTAGTCACCCTGACCTACGACTACGGCGTCGTCTATCTGACAGCTTGCCCCCTCGCCTTAGGTCATTGTGGCTCAGGCTTACCGGGCAACTCAGCCTTCTTGGAGCCTGGCAATTTCCACTTCTGGACGGCAACTCCGCCCGATATTGCTCCTCGCTTCGTTTCTACCCTGCCGGTGCAGACTTCGATGCTTACCACGTCAACACGCCGACTGGATCGCGTACGAGATGCCCTGCTCTCCTATTACCGAGGCCGGCAGCTGACCGCATCTGCGACCGACACGACGAATTGGTTTCCAGGCTCTGGGCTGGGTGGACGCGCACCGAGTTCCAACATGGGATGCCGCGATGGTTGGTATCCGCTCGATCAATCAAACGTGCTGACGCTGGTCGGCCTGTCGCCCAACGAATTCGGCCTTACAAGCTGGGGTGGCCGTGTTGAGTACTGCCGTGACTATGACCCCACCACTTCCAAAGCTGAGAACGCCCCACCCCATGCAGCTGCACTACGCATACGCGCCAGCGTCTCCACTGGCGCAGCTCCAGATCCAACCGTGCTTGCCAACAACGTGATTCTTACCCTCTAAGGACCAAGGAAACATCGCAATGAAGAACTTCAACCTGCAGCGCCGTACGCAAGGCTTCACCCTGGTCGAGCTCCTGATCGTCGTGATCATCCTCGGCATCATCATGACAATTGTGGTCATGAACATCGTCGGAAATACCGTGGCAGCTCGCGCCAAAATGCTACAGCGCACAGCGCAAGCCACCGCCCAGAACGTCAACCTAATGAGTCTGACCTGTGGGACCAGCACTGCAATCCTGAACAGCCCAATTCCCGCCAGCGGAAGGACAATGGCCGATGTCGTTTTCGGTGGAAGCGAGAACGTGGCCACCGCTTATCAGACCTGCTACACCCAGTCGTCGGTGCGCTCGATGCGCGACGGTGCGGCCAGGGTAGGTAATACGTGGCAGGTGGAGAGCTACCCTGTCACCTTGTCCGGCGGCGGTAACGACAAGATCATTGTCACGTTTCAAAACGTGCCCGACGAAGTGGTGCTGAGTCTCGCACAACGCTTCGATGGCAGTATCACTGCGCTTGCAAGCAGCGACACCACGTCTGATGTCGTGCGGTACACCGCTGCGAGCAGTGGAACCCGTACAGCCACCGTGCGTGTGAACTGATCAATGTATCCGTTCTTCATCGTTGCCTTGTTCCTTGCGCTCTGCGGTGCACTTGTAAACGTTGTGATGAAGAAGGACGCCAGAACCGACAGCATGCGACAGCAGCGCATGCGCACCGACCAGGCGCGCGTTGCCGAAGGTCTCGATCGCTACATCACCGAGCGCGGGCAAGCCCCGCCCTCGCTCGATGCTCTTGCGGCGACTCCTGGCTTCGAGCACGTACGCGGATCCCGAAATCAATGGCAAGGCTACGTCGCCAGCGGGACACTCAACGACGGGACATGGCGCTATCAGAGGGCTGCAGCTTGGTCAGTGCGGCGTAAAGACGGTGGCACCAACTACCCAAACGAAAATGAGTGCGGCACCGGTAGTGCGGCTTCCGCGAGTAGCTGGTGTGGCTCGAAAGATGGCACCTGGTATCGAAACGAGTCGCGCGGGACATATGCGAACGAAATCACCCAGCAGCGCATCAAGCAACAACGGACGCTTCAGCTTCTAGCTGACCAGTGGACCGCAAGACAGGAGTTCCCCGCAAAAGGCAATGACGGCGTAACGCTGGCCTCAGGCCAGCAGCGAACCCTGGCTTCACTGGTGGGATACACGGGATCGGCAACTACATGCACGGGAGTCTATGTGTGGGCTGGGATGCCGCTGGACTGCACCGCCCTCTATGACGTTTGGGGCGGTCCTGTCGGCTATCAGTACCAGTCAAGCCGATACATCGTTCTAGTTAGTGAAGCCCCAATCCAAACAGCCAGCGGCAACAACGTCCTCGTTGCCTCGCCTCTTCAAGTTCAGGAATAACAATGGAACCCGCCCAAACTATGGCTGCTGGCTGGGGTTGGACCCGGCCCAGCGATGACATCATTCGCCTGGCCAACATCGCTCACACCACTTCCGGCAAGCCGGAGCTAGGGCTGTCTGAACTGAAGTTGCTAGAGCCCCAGCAGATTGAAGTGCTACGCCGTAAGCATCCTAACAGCAAGGATCTGCTTGATCTTGCCGCTCAGGAGTATCCGGCCAAGGTCCAACCGTTCCTAGAGATGATCAATGCTCTCAGCAACGGCTTCCCGTTCTACGACCAACTCGAAATCCTTGAGCCCCACCCGACCATCAATGAGGCAGCTGTTGCCAAGCGGTGCGAGGAGCTTGACTGTGCGCTGCTGCTGATTGAGTCGCAGCAGCCGGTCATCGTGTTTTCAACGTTTAAGGCAATGATGTCGTACAGCACTGCCGGTCGCGCTGCTAAGGCGAATGACCCTTTGCTGGTGAAGACTGGCGATGCGTCACCCAAATTCGCCGTGGGCTCTCGCGATGACATCTCGGCAATCATTGCTCAGGCGCGTGGCCACCAGGACGAAGCTGCCAGTGAAAGCGTCAACGTTTGGCACGCAACGTCGCCTGAGACAAAGGAGCATCCCGGGCAGCGAGAGCTAGCACGCCTGTTCGATCACGCAATCGCTGAGGGCGCTACCGACGTTGCCCTCCTCCCACAGCTTGACGGCAGTTACCACGTTCTCATTCGGAAGTACGGCAAGCTGATCGCGCCCCGCACAGGTGCGAGGTGGTTGCCACAGCTTGCGAATTCCATCATCGAAGTGCTGCAGAACAAGTCTGGTGCGAATCCATCGAATACGGCTTACAAGACACCCAGAGACGGGCACATCAATTACAAGTCGGGGGTTGGCGATGCCTTCATGCGAGCCTCGTTTGTGCCGTTGAACCACCTGGGCGAGCTCAAGACGCGTCCAAGCGTGAGCGTCCGGCTGTTTTCGCATAGTGAGTCAACCATCAACCTCGAAGCTCTCGGCCTCCAACCCGAAGTGCTTGCCGCGATCGATGACGCAGTGCGTATGCCGCAAGGGCAGATCCTTGTGGCCGGTCCAATGAATTCGGGCAAGTCCAGCACCATCGCTGGCGCACTGGGCCTTCATGCGCGCATCTATGGCCGCAGCCGCAAGCGAGTGAGCGTCGAGGAGCCTATTGAGCGCTTCATTGCCGATGTGACGCAGATCAACGTCCCCCCGATCGCACTCAAGCAGGGGGGGGTGCGCGTTGCTGACGAGCAGCGTTTCAATGAGATCCTGCGCGGTCTGAAGCGACACGATGTCAACACGTTCTGGATCGGTGAGGTTCGTGACCAGGAGACCGCCGAATTCTGCGCGACGGTGTCAGCATCTGGACATCTGCTCCTCACAACAATCCATGCCAAAGACTCAATCTTGGCCTTTGACATCTTGGCCAAGATGGTACGCGCAGATATGCGTTTTCAGTTGGCGGAGTCCATGGCACTGATCATCAGCCAGCGTCTGGTCCCGTCACTATGCAAGGTCTGTCACAGGAAAAGCGCGCCGACTGATACTGAAGTTGCACAGTGGGCCCGCTACATGTCCATCCTGGGCGAGAAGCTCGCGCTGCCGCCCGTGCTTAGTTACGCACGGCCGCATGAGGACACACAGTGCCCTCATTGCGAAGACGGCTATGCCGGCCTGGTGCCTGTCAGCGAGGTGTTGCCATTCACACGATCCGTGCGAGACGCCGCCCTAATTTTGCTTGAAGCGGAAGGAGACAAGAAAGCTGCCCGCCTCGCAATTGCGAAGGAGCGCACCCTGACCTTGGTCGCGTCAGCGCATCGCTACTTAGCAACAGGTGATGTTGACCTGGCATCAGTCATCTACCTGTGAGCCCGAAATGTCTACGCAGATGAATCTACGCGACCTGCAGGAATCAACTTCCGCGCTGCGATCGCAACTTGCGGCCGGCGTCCCTCTTGCCGACGCTGCATCACGTTTGGTCCGCTTGCAACCGAAGCATGCTCAGTTCTGGGCGGATGCGGCGGCCCAAATGCGTTTGGGCCGTCCGCTTTCCACCGTGGTGGCGGGCGTATGGCCGGAGGCCGCAGTGTCTGCTGTCGAGGCGGGAGAAGCCACTGGCGTGCTGACCGCAGTGCTGGAGCAGTTGACGCAATCTGTGAAGCTTCAGCGCGCCCTGTTGAAGTCAGCCGGCCGGATGAAATACCCGTTGGCGATCAGCGTCGGCTCGATCCTTGTGTTCGTAGCCTTCATGCTGACGATCGTACCCATCATTGCTCAGAGCATCATCCGCGCAAGCGGGCGCGTGGGAGAGCCTGACGGGCTCGCAGGGCTGGGCCTGCAAGCCAGAACACTCCTGGTAGATCATTGGTTCGTTTCTGCTGCAGGACTGATCGTCCTCAGCATCGCTTTTGTAGGCTGGGTGCGTTCCCCGACGACCCGCGCTGAAGCGATCCGGCTTCTGCTAGATGCCCCGCTCTTTGGCTCAGCGCTGCGCCACATGTCCTTTGGGCTCTGGGCCCGTTACATGGCTATGGCTGTTGCAGCAGGGTTGTCGACACGAGACAGCCTGGGAACCACTGTCGCAGTGCTTCCCGAGCCGTTGCGCGCCGGAGTACTCGCTCTGCAGCATGATCTTGCGGTCAAGCACGTGCCGCTCGATATCGCGTCCGATCCGGATAAGCAGTCAGAGAATGATCCACGACGTGCGTGGCCATTCTATGTAGGCAATGCGTTCGCGGTGGGCGAACGCACGGGCAATCTGGACGAAGAGCTCAATCGCGTTGCGCCCGAGCTGATTGCTTTGGGACAGGAGGAGATGGAGCGAGCACTGGAAATTAGCAACATCGCCGCGATGGCGTTCGCCGCCATCCTGATCGGGTCAGCAATGCTTGTGGTTTACCTGCCGATGCTGAAGAGCATGGCGAACATCCGGTGATTAATGGATAAGAACACTCTATTCGGCAAGCTAACGAAGCTTATTCCTGGGCGCGAAAAGTCGGGCCTTCACTCAATGCAGCCAATCAAAAAGGTTGCTCCCAAGCTCGATGCTGAACCTGCCGCCGATCCCGCAGAGAGCGCAGAGCTCGGAGCGCCGCCTATCCTTACCGCGCGTACCAATAAGGCCGGCAAGGCACCGAAGGCGCCCAAGGCCCCGCGTGCGCCCAAGGCCCCGCGTGAGCGGACCAGCAAGCCAGCCAAGCATGACTTCCAGGTTCTCACCAGCCCGGCAAATCTTGTCAACACGACTCATCGCAAACTGCTGCTGACTGGACACAGCGTTTTCGCGACGATGGACTCGCGCAAAGAGACGCCTGCGAATTTCATCGCTCAGCCACAACGCGCCACCGTGCCGGCGCTTCGCCAGCTTCTTGGCAGGCCTGCAGGGTCACTTCGCGTCTTTGTGGATGAGCGGTTGCCGCAACGCCCGCGCACACGATACGCAATCGCCCTCGATGGCTACCTCAAATGGGGCTTCAAGAATGGCGTCGGCAGCACCGTGCTGCTCGGTGGTGGCCAAGATCTTGATGCAACCTATCTTGAGGTGTACGTCTTCCAAGACAGGGTCTTGGTCGAGATGGACGAGCGTGAGCTACCGACCGAAGGTGATCCGCATTTCCGCGTGACCTTGGACACCCTGCTTGACGAGCTGCGCGGCCGTTACCCACACCTGCGATTGTTCGCGGCTGCACCGCTGCCTGACTGGGGGCGGGTCGATATCGGCTACTTGGCCGATAAGCCCATTCGTAGCCTGAGCTTTGTACCGCTATCGGCAACTGCAACAACCCGCAAGACAGCGCGGCCGCTCATTGTGTTGTCTGCACTGGGTGCACTCGCGTACGTCGGTTTGGTCGGCACCGGTTGGCAAATGTATGCCTCTGCAGCCAAGCGATACTCCGAGGAGGCCGCAGATCCAGAGCTCACCCGAGCTGGCGGCATAAATAACACCCAGCTGGAAGTGATGCAGCAGCGCCGCATGTTCATGGAATCGCCCAGGCCCCAGGTAGAGCTGGCGCGGCGAAGCCGGCGCATCGTTGCCGGTCTTGCCTCTATCCCCGGAGTGCGTATCTCCGAGTTAGTGTTCAAAGGGCGCGACGCAGCGGAGGCTTCAGCAGCTGCCACTGGGCTGCCCGTCGACCCTGCGATTCAGCCAGACAATGGCCCCTCACCGGATGTCTCGATGAAGTTGGTCGTTCCCATGCAGGGAACCACCGCCATGGAGCAGGCGAAATCACTGATGAAGATCGCTAGCGACAGAACCGGGCTCACGCTCCGGGTCATACCTGGTGGCCTCAGCGACGACGAGGCCGCATCCACACGGACGATGAGCATCGAAGGATTTGCACAATGAACAGGACACTGCTCCTAGGCCTGGGTGTTGCAGCCGTGCTGGGCACCATGGGAGCCAAGGGCTTCACCACACTCCGCGACAAGGCGCGGCTGCAAGAGAGCGCCACAGAGGTCGTACAGCGCTGGAAACAGTCGTACAAGGCACTCGCAGCGTTCAACGGCGCATGGACCAAGCGCTATCCAGCGGCTGCTGAATATGCAGACCTGCTTGACGTGTACAACAGCCTGCGGCTGTCGAGCTACGGCCTGGCCTCGAACCCGGACAAGCTCGGCGTCACCCGCCACGAGCCAGTGCAGTACAACAACTCTGCACTGGGCTTGGTTCGTGTCTGCATTGCCTCTGACGCGATCAATGCTGATTCGGGGCTCACGGTCACTGCATCCACACATGAGCAGCTGTTGGACGGCGTGCGCGCCCTCTCCGAACGGGCGGAGGTGGCAATTGGCGGCATCAAGGTGAAGGGCGGTGACGGTGCGCCTACTGCAGAGCTGCAGAACTTTTGCCTGCTACTCAGGGAGACCGCCGCATGAAGATCCTTCAATCTTCGTTGGTGCAGTTCCTGATAGGCGCAGGCGGATTGACGCTGCTCTGGAGCGTTACCGAACGTGTCAACGCCAACTTTTCTGCGCTTCCGATCCAGCAACTCAATACCGTCACAGGCACCGGCGCAGTCGCCGCCACCACTACCCTGTACCCGGTGTGGGTTGGCACGCCAGCATCCGCACTCGTTGCAGGTCAAGAAGACGTTGACCTAAACGGTGCCTTCGGATCTCAAACTGCCTCAACCGAGGGCGACGACGTTGCGCCCAACTACGCGGAGTCCTTGCGACCGAATCTGAAGGTTGATGGCACCGCCAACGGCGGCGCCTTCATCAATGGTCGCTATTACCCAATTGGCCGCGAAATGGATGCACTCGGCATTCAGCGCGAAGATGGCGGCCGCGTGATGCCGAGGCTTGTCTCAGTCGCTGAGCAACGCATCGTCATCGCAGTTGGAACTGAAACCCTGGTGCTCGAACCCGGTGCGCCAGGATGGCAATGAGCCTGGCGGATCTTCGTTTCGATCATCCCCGTATCTTCTGGTGCGGGGCCGTGGCGTTGTCGGCGACCTTAGTGCTTGGGACGTTCCTTGCGCTGCCTGACAACGGCTTTTTCCAAGCGACAGGAATCAGTGGCGCGCAACGACGTGTCTTGGCTCTCAAGAACGCAGGCTACTGGTATTCGCGCTCTCTGACCCATGCATCGGCGCAGGGACTCCAGTTTGATACCCGGTTCGGCAATGTCTTGCGCTACCAGGACGGAGGCCTGTTCGCTTCGCTGCCAAGTGGCGATCGCTTCACCGAAGTGAAACTGCAATTCGCAGATGTGGTTGTCATCTCGCCCGCCATCGCACACCGCGTGGTCCATGACCTGCGATTTAAAGACGCGCGCTTGGAGATCTACGACCAGGACAAGTCTGTCGTCTGGGTTGCAGGGAAGCCGCTCAATATCACACTCATCGAGGTGGGAGCTGCCCAGCCAGACCCCAATCCGCCGACGAACATCGTTGACCTCGCATTTGCGTCGTACTACTGGAATCAAGCCAAGGGAGAACAGCAATGAGATTTAGTCTTCTAACGATCGCACTGGCCACTGCCACTGCCAGTGCAGGCGCGCAGGCCCAGTCCGTGGTCAATCAGTCAACCCAGGACGGTGCGATCACCATCAGCAATGATGCGGATCTCACTGGTGGACGCGTTCGCACGCAGGCTCCGATCATCATCGTGAGTGGGAGCAAGAGCACTACCACCTCCTGGGGAGCCCAGGGCACCGGAAACCTCACAATCCGCTCGCCCTTATCTGGCCTCACTGCCGCCACTAGCCAGTTAAACCCTTCCGGTGCCGCAGCGAGCGTCAACGCTTCTGCAGCTACACAGCCACCTACGATAATTCGCACCGGCTCAACATCTCGCTGGGTGCCCCAGACGCAAGCCTGCCCTGCCTTCTATACCGGCACGATCACCTGGGAAGCTGAGGAAGTGCAAACGGTTGTCAGTGCATGGCGTCCTACTGGTACCACGCGCAACTACACCAATGCGTGCGTAGCCACCGTTGAGACTCAGTGGGTAAACCAATCGCAAGGCTGCCAGGCGTACTACTCCGGGACCAACACGTGGCAGGCTGAGCAGCGCCGCTCCGGCGGTGGTCCGTGGAGTTATACGGGCGCCACCCGGAACGCATCGAACACGTGTACCGCAATCGTGGAAACGCAGTGGGTAGGCGTCTCCGGTGGCTGTCCGTCCGGATACAGCGGCTACCACAACTGGGAGGCAGAGCAGCGCCGCTCCGGCGGTGGGGCTTGGTCGGCGACTGGCGCGACGCGTAATGATCAGAACACCTGCACTGCGCCGCCCCCACCCGCGCCCCCACCCGCGCCGCCGCAGCCGCCTGCGGTGTGCGCCGTCACAAGCAGCGCCTTCCGTACAACTGCAGGGGCCGGCAGTACTGTTGCGCCTGCACGGACCTGCACAAGCAACGACGCAGGCAGGTTGGCTGTTGTGCAGTCAAACATCAGATCGGTAAATCAACAGTGTCAGGATCAATCGAGCTACGTGTGCAACGGCAACACGTGGACGCTTCTCACTTATCGTACTGAGCGCCGCTGTGATGCAGGCACAAACGTTGGGCCGGCGCAGTACCAGACCTGGGACGTGGCAATCGAAACCTCAGGGCTCATTTCCGAGACAACAGGTGCATCCGGCCAAGCAGCTTTTGCAGCTGTGCCTGGTGCTAACGCAATTGCTACCTACGGGTGCAACAAGTTCTAACGCTGCACATCGATTGGAGAACTAAGATGATCATGATTGAAGGTACCGCCATCGATGTCCGCAGCCGTGATGCCAACGGCATGCTGGCACGAGCACACACCGCAGGTAAGCGGCCAGCCTGTGGCTGCCGCACACCTCCTATTCCGATGTACATCGCCAAGCACGACGATCTGTACGTGGTCAAGCGCATGCCGGGCAGTGGCGCAAAGCATTCGCCCTCATGCGACTCCTATGAGCCGCCAGCCGAGCTCACCGGACTAGGCGAGGTGCTTGGAACTGCAATCACCGAAGACCCGGAAACCAGTACGACGACCCTGCGGTTAGCGTTCAGCATGAGCAAGGGCGCCGCGCGCAACGCACCGGTGCCGTCTGATGGTGAAACGACCACCGTCAAGTCGGATGGCACCAAGCTCACGCTGCGCAGCGCGCTGCATTACCTGTGGGATCAAGCCGGCTTCAATCGCTGGACCCCAGCGATGGATGGAAAGCGAAACTACAGTGTGGTGCGCAAGCATCTGCTGCTGGCCACCGAGGACAAAGTTGCGAAGAACGCGCAACTTCGCGACATGCTTTACATCCCTGAGCCCTTTTCGCTAGAGGCGAAGGACGAGATCAATCAACGGACCAAACAGCTTTTCCGATCGATTGCAGGCGTGAAAAATGGCAAGCGCAAATTGATGATTGCCGTTGCTGAAGTCAAAGAGATAAAGGACGCAACATACGGCCGAAGGATCACCTTCAAACATCTGCCGCAGACAGACTTCTTTCTGGACGCCAAGTTCGCGAAGAAGTTGGAGGAGGCCTTCGCAAATGAGATCGAGATCGCAAATGCGGACGAGAAGTCGCACTTGATGTTCGTTGGCACCTTCAGCGTCTCCGAAGCGGGGGTGGCAAACGTCGAGGAAGCTGCCATGATGCTGGTGTCAGAGAACTGGATCCCGTACGAAAACTTGCAAGAGCTTGACCTGCTCCGCTCACTGGTTGCAGACAAGCGTCGTTTCATCAAGGGGTTGCGGTTCAACCTCTCAAACAAGAAGCCTCTCGCATCGGTCGTCTTGAATGACACTACCCCGGATCCTGTTGCGCTCTATCTTGTGCCTGGTGAAGCGGAAGAGGCCTATACAGCTGCGCTCGCGTCTGTAGTCGAGTCGAGCAAGTTGTCGGCCTGGTTCTGGCGGAGCGAGGACACAATGCCGGCACTGCCGGCGATTGAAGGCTATCAAACTCAGGTGTTCGCGCCTGCAGAGCCGAGTTGATGCGATCCGGATTAGTTCAGCCTGTTGTTTGCTGATCTGCTCCACCATCGATCGCTACCAGACTCTCAGCTCTCTCTGTTCACGGATCGGCCCTCGCCAAGTTCAACCCCCCCGGGCCTGGCGCGGGCCGATCCCCTTTCTGGGGCCCTGCGATGCAACGTGATCCGTGCAATGCCCGCGACTTCTTCGCATCGGGCAACTCGCCGCTGCTGCACCCGGCGGCTTCACCAGGCGTTGTCGTCATCAGCCCGCCGGCACTAGAACTGCTGTGCCGGCACAACATCAATCCGGCGCACGTTGTGCGCGCGCATGTCACCGGTTGTTGGCCGGCGGTCGACTTTGAGGAGCGGGAGCAGCGCCTAGAGGGCCTTCGCTCAGGTTCGCGCATCGTAGGCGTGTTCGCGCTTGATCCTCATGCGCGCTTTAACGTGCATGTCGTTTCCGAACCGGCACGGTCTCTGACGCTGGTCGTCTTGCCAGAGGAGGCTGAAGTCCTCGCAGGCAATCGCTGAAGTGTCCGCGTTGTTATGGCGATCAGCCACGCATGCACAAAAAAGGGCCGGCGTCGCTTACACGACGCCGGCCCTTTTTCATTGCTCACACTGCTGCTTTCTTCTTTCGCTTACTGGCGATGAGCTTTGCGAGTACTCGCACACTTGCCGACTCAATTTCCTCGACACTGAAACCGAGCTTGCGGGCCTGCGCGACCATCGCTGTCACAAGTCCGTCCATCTTCTGCTCACGCTCGGCCTGTGCAGGAATGTGTACCGTTTCGCTCACGATGTAACGCGGTAGTGGTCCGCGATCATCCGTATCTTGCACGACGTTTTCTTTCAGCAAAGTCTTGTAGGCTCTGGCAACGATGTCCTTCGGTACCTTCCAAAGCTCAGCGGCATCGCGAACTGACGGTAGGCGGTCTCCGGCTTTGAGCTGGCCGGCGAACACTGCCGCTTTAATTCCGTTTACCACTTGCGTGGCCTTCGGCGTATGACTTGCTTCGCTGATCTGTAGGCGCAACATCGATGCGGTCTTTGACCGGAGTATTAGGCGAGAGAGCCGTATTTGAACATGAATGCTTAGCTCGCCGATAGCTGAAACTGCGCCGGCTTTTTGACTCCTACACTATTGCCTCACAGTTCTAATTACCGGCTGCTGAAGCGGCAGCCATCGTTGGCAACGTTTCTCGATGAGCTCGCCTGATGCCTCATTGCGGCAGTGGGTGGCGTTGTGTGTCGTAGGAGCGCCAGCAGCGTGACTTTGGAGCGGCCTTCGGCCCGGTCCCCGCAGCTGCGCTGCGCCTTCGGCTGGTGCTACGCATTGAGCCCCTGCGGGTCTCTCCCCTTCGGGCCTGGGCACCTTTGCTCTTCGCGCCGGCTACGCCGACGCTGCGCGCTCCGCTTGCTTTGCGCTGTTGTGCGCCCTCTCCCACCGCTTGCCCACCGCTGCCCACGGGCCCTGCGATCCACGTAGTGTCTTCGGGCCCGGGTGGCAGCGCGGCGATGCCGCCGCGCTGGCCGTGGACAAGCCGTGGACGAGTGCGATCGCAACCCGGGCGGTGGCCACGGCGTGCCGCCGCGTCCACCTGGCCAACTGCTCGCCGGATAGGCCGCCGCCTGCCGGCGTCGACGTGCTCGATGTCAGCCCGGGCGTCGACCTGGCCAGGTGGCCACGTCGTGGTGCGATCGCCGGCCTGCAGGCCGGCCGCACCGGTACCGCACGCCCCGGGCTGCGCCGTCGACCAGCTGCTGCAGCTGCCGGCGCCGACGCGCCTGCAGGCAGCTCTGCGTGCCCTGCCCTGCCGCTGTGCGATCGCCAGAGACGCCGATCGCTGCGGCTGCGCCGACACGCGCACCTGGTGGTGCTGGTGGTGGCCACCGTCGCGGATCCAGCGAAGTGCTGGCGGCGCGCCGCGCCGCTGACGTGCCAACAGCCATTGATCAACTTCGGTGCCGGCGATGCCGGCACCTGCGCGGCCGCGACGCCGCGGCCTTGCTGTCTTCGTCAGCGCGCTATCGCGTCAAGGACCGCTGTGGCGACCCGTGTCCTCGCCTTCGGCTGCGGGCCGCGCCAGTCGCCCCAGCTGAGGCGCTGCGCGCCTCTCCTTGACCCCGCACGCCGACTGCGACGGCTGGTTGCTCATGCAGGTGCGCGCGGCACACCTGCCTGGTGAACAGGCAGCAAGCCAAACAAGTCACAACCTGCACGGCTGCAGCTTGACAGGCCCAGGTAGAGGCGTGATTCTAGTGTCGCACCGATACGACACTAGGCGTCAAAATCGGAGAAAAGGAATTATGCAAATGCATCTAGAATTCGCCAGGACCCACATGTTCAGACGCGCCGGCCGGGCGATGACTGACTCACTACCTTGTCTGCTGCATGGCGGGCTGGATGCAATCGTGCAGAGGGATGTTGATCACATGCCGCGTGCTATTACCCCTCAGATGCGCATGGCTCGCTACGTCCGTGCCGCCTCGCTTTCCTGCGATCGCTTTCACGACTTGCGGGTAATGATCGGCACCAACTACAAGCGCGCTTGGCATGCTGGTTCGTTTCCTCATCTTGCCCCGGCGGCGCTCGTGTGCCGTTCGATCAGCACGGCAGTCGAAGATCTCATGCGGGAGACATTGGCGTGATGGGCAGCGCCAGTGGACAGCGGCCGATACAACACCTGGTCAATGTATCGGGCGGCAAGGACAGCACCGCGACGTATTTGAAGGCCATCGAGTCAGGAAGGCCGTTCCGTGCGGTCTTCGCAGACACGGGCAACGAAGATCAGCGCGTCTATGACTACATTGCGGAGTTGCCCGGGCGCACCGGCGGCCCGGTGGTGGAGATCGTACGCGCGGACTTCACCAGGCAGCTTGCACAGCATCGGGACTATCTGTTGAAGGCATGGCCGGCTGAGCTCGTCGCTGGCCGAGCTGGCGCATGGAAGTGGCGGCCACGCAAGATGACCGACCAGGAGCGCGACGCCGGCTCAAAACTGGCGCCCGCGTCTCCCGCTCCCCCGACCGACAACGTCTTTGATGCCTACCGGGCTCCGGTGACGGAACCGAACGGCGTGTGGACCTGGTCTGCAGGATATGAGCCCATGGCTGAAAGCCAGGCGCTTGAGATTGCGCGCATTGCCGCTGAGCTGCACGCGCCCACCGGCAACCCGTTCCTTGACCTGTGCATTTCAAAGGGCCGATTCCCATCGCGGATGGCGCAATTCTGCACAGAGGAATTGAAGACGGTTCCAATCGTTGAGCAGATTGTGCTGCCGATGCTCAAGGCTGGCCCCGTCCTGCAATGGCTCGGCATCCGTGCAGATGAGTCGGCCAATCGGGCAAAGCAGCCGCGTTACAACCGCCACGAATCCGGCTCGATGGTTTGGCGACCAATCTTCGATTGGTCAGTCCAGCAGGTGTGGGACCAGCATCGCCGACACGGCATCGAGCCAAACCCGCTCTACGCGCTGGGCATGGGCCGCGTCGGTTGCATGCCGTGCGTGAATTGCCGCAAGAGCGAGTTGCGCACGATCGCTGATCTGTTCCCCGAGCACATCGACCGGATCGACCAGTGGGAACAGATTGTGGCTGCAGCCAACAAGCGGCGTAGCGCGACATTTTTCCCGGCGGTCACCGATCCCACCGACGTGGACAGGCCCGGCACCTATAGCCGTATCCACATGCTTGTCGAGTGGAGCCGCACGGCGCGCGGTGGCCGGCAGTTCGATCTGTTTTTCCAGAAGCAGGCCGGCGGCGGGTGCACGTCAGATCTGGCCCTCTGCGAAGCCGCGTAACCGCTCGCCAAGAGACCAACTTCCTCCGTCGTCAGTGCAACAAACCCATAAGGATGGTGCATGCAACATCGTTACGAGATCCGCCACGCTGGCCTGTTCGCTGGCCTGGGCGCGGGCGCGAAAGGATTCAACCAAGCGCGCCCAGACATAGGCACCGCTTCAGCAACTTTCCGCTGCATTGGTGGCATTGACGTCGATCCGGCCGCGATAGCGGACTTTGAGCGAATTGCCGGTGTAAGCGGCACCGTCATGGATCTGTTTGATCGCGACCAGTACCGGAGCTTCTGGGGCTGTGACCCGCCGGCTGGCTGGCATGAGGCAACCACGACGGATGTGCATCGCGCCTTTGGTGGCGAACGTCCACACGTCGTGTTTCTTTCGGCGCCCTGCAAGGGATTCTCCGGCTTGATGGCCGAGTCGAAGTCCAAGACTGACAAATATCAGGCTCTCAACCGCCTCACGCTACGTGGCGTGATGCTGACACTTGAGGCCTACAAAGACGATCCGGTCGAGATGTACGTGTTCGAGAACGTTCCGCGCATCGCCACGCGAGGAAGGCACTTGCTCGATCAGATCAACGCGCTATTTCGTGCATACGGGTACGTCGTCGCAGAGACGACTCACGATTGCGGTGAGCTGGGAAGTCTTGCGCAAAGCCGCAAGCGGTTCCTGCTCATCGCGCGCCATGCGGAGAAGGTTCCACCGTTTCTGTATGAGCCGGTGAAGCGTCCGCTGCAGCCGGTGGGAAGCCTACTCAGCCGCATGCCGCTGGCTGGTGATATCGAGCGCGGTGGTCCAATGCATCGCATCCCATCGCTCCAGTGGAAAACGTGGGTGCGTCTGGCATTTGTAGAAGCAGGCAGTGACTGGCGAAGCTTGAACCGGCTGCGCGTGGCTGACGGCAAGCTTAGCGACTTCCTGATTATTCCTGACAGTATGGCTGGGGACACCTCACAGCTAAGCGCTGAGGGTGTACCTGATCCGCGTGCCAGGCCAGGCGCAGCGCAGTACCAGCAGTTCGGTGTGCTGCGGATGGATCAAACCGCCGGCACTGTGATTGGCGTCAAATCGCCTGGCCAAGGCGTCTTCTCCGTGGCCGATCCTCGCCACGGCGGCCCTGCCAAGCACAACAACGAATTCCGCATCGTTCCCTGGTCTGCTAATGCCGGTGCGGTGACTGGTGCACACGGCACTGGGCAATGCGTGCAGGATCCGCGCCCTAATCGGGACGGAAAACTGTTCACTAAGTATCCCGTGACTGCATGGAGCTCCAAAACTGGCACTGTCATTGGCGGTGACGACACTGGTGCCTATGCCATCGCCGATCCGCGACTACCGAACCAGCGGCAGGCTGGTGATGCCTACCTGACCAATGGGCACTACGGCGTGGTGCCCTGGGACAGCTGTACAGGCGCCGTCAGCGCTGCAGCTGGGCACGACAATGGGCGTTGGTCAATTGCTGATCCACGCCTGCCGGCTGCGCGCCAAAACCTTGTGTGTCGCATCACCAGCCTAGACAACACGTGGCACAGGCCGTTCACCACACTAGAGCTTGCTGTTATCCAATCCTTGGTGGAGCCCGAGGAGATGCTTGAGCTCGACGGCTTGTCGGATCAGGCGTGGCGGGAGCGCATCGGTAACGCAGTACCACCGGCAGCTGCGCGTGCGATCGCCGATGAGATCGGCCGCACCTTGCTCCTGGCATGGACGGGCCAGACGTTTGCTTTATCCAGTACGCCGATTTGGGTCCGCAACGTCGCCGTTGCCCTCACCATGCCGGCCCACGCCGCATAGGCGAGCACTTTC
>LR990732.1 GCA_905142475.1 Xanthomonas hydrangeae | reverse complement strand
AAGAGTGGGTGCACCTCACCACCACTACCTTGCAACACGATGGGAAGGACCCGCGACTCGAGCAGGCTATCAAGGATCTTTTCCTGATATTCGCGGATTCCCCAACGTTCCGGCAGACCATGGAGACCGTCCAGAAGGAAGGCAAGGTAGGGATTCGCGTTGATCCCGAAGTGTCCACAGCGTATTTCGATGGGCAACAGCGGGTAGTGGTGCTGGGAGAGATGATGGCGCGCGACCCCACCATTGCAATGGGCGTTCTTGCCTTTGAATTGAGCAATGCTTCGCTGGACCGCGCATTCGAAGAATGCGGGCGCAATGCAGCCATCGCCCAGCTTTCCCCCCGCGAATTCGCGGAAAGCTTTGAAAAGGTTGAATACAACTCAACTCGCAACGTTCAGGCTTATTATATGGAAGCGCGCGAAACGCTACGTCGGGTTGGTCTCGACAACCCCAACGCATGGCATTGCATGGTTACAGCCCAGGGGCATATCGAGCCTAGTACCCGGTCGGAGGACGATGCAGTGGCAAATTCATTGGCTACTGGTCATTTTGGTCGGTATGAGCAAGAGTACGCGAAACGAAATATGTGATCTATTGCATCCTCAATGCCCCCTAGAGGCGGTGCGCCGGACCCTGGACGCATCGTTCGCAAACAACCCCGACCTGAAGGGAAAGCTCGCGCTGGCGACCGTAGCCTTCGCCGTCCCCGGGTCAAACATCGCCCTGATGCGCAACAACGGGCTTGGCCCTACCTGACTTCATCGCTGATGCGGTCGTCTCGTCGACGTTCCTGCTCCGTGAAGCGCTGAGCCCGCACGTCACGCACGCGGGGATGAACGACAGCGTGAGCGACACGGTCGGCGGTATGACGATCGGCCTGCCCTTCTCCGTAGCCGCTGTGATGAGCGGCTACATGGACGACCCCAGGGCCAACCCATCGGGCTTCATAGCCGGGACCGTCGGCTACACGGCTGCCTACCTGCTCTTCGGCCGGGTGGCCGGCGACGTCCTGTCCAAGGGGTTCAGCCGACATACGTGTAAAAATGACTCACAAGATTGGATTTCATCCATTGCATCAGTGAGTTAGCGGATATTTTGGCGCACCAAAACTACCCTGCCAATGCCAGTTCAGTCTCATACGGTTCCGGAACCGCCTCCACATCAATCAGGTAATCCCCGAAGCGTTTCACATGGCTGGTCACGTATGGGCTGAGGCACGCCACGTCCTCCCGCGTGATCTTCCACCCCTGCCGCATCAGAGACGTCATGATTCGGGTCTGTTCGACCACGTTGTAGAAGATGACGGCATTGGAGACCAGGTCGTTGTATTTGACGGCCTTCTCCTGCTCAACGGGGTCATTGTCGGCAATCACCCCTTCCCCGCCGAAGAAGAAGTACTTCGCGAAGCCGTTGTAAGCCTCCACCTTGTTGGTCGAGGCGGTGATCTGCTCGCGCAACTCGCGGTTAGAGATGTACTGCAGCAGGAACAAGGTGCGCACGGCGGAACCGAGCGCCTTGAAGGCCTGGTACAGCCGGTTCTTGCGGCTGTACCAGGCCTTCAACAGGGTTGGCAGGGATTCGTGCAAAAAACAGCCAAAAGTGAGATAACTTGCTGTTAGTAAAGAATTTTTTCGCAGATTCCTGCCGGCCCTCAATCCCGGCAGCGTGTACTGCCGAATATTCCTTGCGTGCTCTGCTGTGAAGCAGGCGGCATCCGTCTATTACCCACCCTGCGACCACTGGTCTCGCACAGTGCCGCAAGACAGTTGCAGCGAGCCGAACCTCTAAAGGGACGAGGTAGTGGATGAGCGATGGAAGCGCCGTTTTTATCTGGCAACTTCATGTTTTCACAAAAGAAATTGGATTCTGCGAGTCATTTTTACACGTATGTCGGCTGAACCCCAAGACAGATTCAGCGCGGCCGCGCAGGAGGCGGCCTAGCGATCGCCGGCGCCGGCATTGGGATCGGCATCGCGCAAGAATCCCAGGGCAGGGCGGCTCGATGCCGGCGACGTGCACCTGGTGCACACCGCAGCCAGGCCGTGCCCATCGCCCTGCAGGCGCATCGGTGGCCAGCGCCGGACCTGGTGCAAGACAGATTCAGCGCGGCCGCCAAGTCGAGGAAGAGGCCACTGGCCGGTTCAAAAAAAAAGCTCAGGGCTCTACAGCCCTGAGCTTCAATATGCATTGGTAGGCGATCAGCGTTGCATTTCGACTGCGTTGGATAGAGCCCGTGGTTGTTCGATCCTTGCGTCATGGATGCTAACAGGCTTGAACTCAGCGCCGACCCGAAGACCCATTGCAATTCGATCCTGCAGTGCATTGACGAACTTAGCTTCGGCAACACCTTTTTCATTACCCATTTGCTTCGCCATCGCCATCTGACCGAACGCATTAGTCAGCTCCGGGAGACGCGCCGCCGTTGCTGTGTCGTTTTGACGAAACGCTTCTTCCAGCCGGTGCCCATATCGTATGGCAAGCTCCTCGCTGCGATGCTTATCGGTCGGGTTTTGGTAGTCATATGCCTCCCGGGCCGTGGGCGAGCTGCGCAGGGTGTAATGAGCACGCTCTGCACGCTCCTTGACGCGGTAGTTGTCAGCCGGCGAAGCGCCGCGGCGCTCCATGCCTTCAATGATCGCGTCCCACTTTTCGGCGAGATTGATGCGTTCGTAATCGGTCAGCTGTGCACGGGCGCGGTCAAAGGCATCTCCGGCTACTGGCTTACCTGCTATCGGCGCAGCATCTATGATTGGATCATTCAGCCGGTTGTAGATCACGACCCGATCAACTGCACCTGCATACTCAAGGCGGCGAACCGTGTTTGTCGCTTCTGCGAAACCACGGTCATGCTCATTTTGGGATACGTACCGCGCAGGTCGACCTGCGGCCTTCTCGTGTTCGTACATCATGGTTGCGCGCGCATAGCTAATCTGGTCGTTGACCGCAACTGCATGCACCTCTACGCGGTACCCTGCGGCACGCAGCTCCTTCGCCAACGCCAGCGTATCCTCCGGGCTGCTCTGCGCACCTTCGACAATCAAATTCCGCTGATGCTCAATAGCCTGGCGATAGACAGCTTGCGAGATCCGCTGTACGTCCTCACGGGTCTGCGTCGTAATGTCGCCCTGATCCGGCTGCAACTGCCCTAGGTACGGGAGCGTTTCCCTGATGCGCTCCGCGTTGGTTGCGACGAAACCACCCTTCTGGTTGAGGTTAGCTTCTACCTCGTTCATTAGCGCGTGGCGGCCAGCACCTTCTTGGCCAACCAGCATCACGGCTACTGGATTGCTGGCGGCTTCGGAAGTGAAAACCTCCAGTTCGCCATACTGCTCCGCAATCGCGCGGACTGTTTGGTCGCCCAGCCTGGAATTGCTCACTGGACTTCTCCAAGAATGCGGGCGATCGCTTTGGTATCGCTGGGTTGGAGCTGGCGCAGCAGCGCGGCAGACTCGACATAAGACTGCCGTGCGTGTTGGACCAGCTGTTCGCCGGCGGCGGCGCTCTGCGCTTCCAAGTACTCGCGGAAGCGACGGCCGGCATCGGCATTCAGCCGTTCGCGGGCACGCTCAAAGTCGAGGCCGTGGGTAATTTCCAATTCTTTCTGCATGTCGGGTACTCCAAGGTTGATTAGCGTTCTTGGCCGTGATCTAGCGACTTCGCTTTCGCCGGCGCCTGAGACGTTGCGATTTTGACTGCGCCGATATGCCGGCCAGCCTCCACGTCGCTGGCAATGTTCTGCACCTGGCGCTGCAGGAATGGGCCGCGCCGCGATTCAGGCAAGCGTTCGTCGGCAAACTTCTTGAAAATGGCCAGATGCGCGTAGGCGTTCTTCAGTTGCGGATACTTTTCAGCCGCCGTGGTCCAAGTCTTTGGGTCAATGTTCCTCTTGAAGATATCGGCAGCGGCCTTGTCACGTTGAGGGTCCAGCTTGGACTTCTTGTGCAAGTCCTCTGCCTCTTGCGGCACTGACTGCAAAACGGCTCCCGTGCTCATGGGGGCAGAAGCCTCAGGATTAATTCTCTGCTCCGTAACCGCCACCACCGACCTGTTCTGTTCTCGATCAGGAACGTGAGTGGCTTTCCATTGATTGCGATGCGAGGTAATCGTTTCCTGACCAATCACCCGCCCACTCTCGTCACGCACGTTTGCCGTTACCTGGACGGCCTGCCGACCGAGATTTTCCAGGCGAATCCGGTCTCCATCATTCACTTTTCCCTCTTCGAGTGCTCGAGGCAAATCGACGCCCCAAACAATCTTCTCGCCGGCAGCCGTGTCCAAGCGGACGTAGTAGCTCGGCTTCTCATCGCGCTTGAAATCGAACTTTGCGGGGCCGTGACTCAACACCTTGCCAACCAAGCCAGGCTCTTCTTTCGGTTGGCGTGATTCCGACTGAGCCTGCTGCTCACCGGTCTTCACCGGTTGCTTCCCGGCTTGAACGTGGCCAGCCTTGCCGTCTTCGCGGCTATCGCCTTGCTCGACGCTATTGCGCAGCCGGGCGTCCTGCTTCTCTGCCAGTTCGGCAAGATCCACGTCTCTCGGCTTATATCCGCGCACTTGAAGGCCGCGCAGTGCCGCTTCCATCCACACGGCGCGACGGAATTCGTCAGTGCCGGCGACCTTGATCGAATCCCAGCCTTTGGCTTCTGCGACCTTCACCATCGACTTGGCGATGTAGGCGTCCGACTCCGCCGTACGCAGCTTGGATTCGCCCTCGACAAAGGCCACGCGGTTCTTGTTATCGCGGTGGTAATACTTGTTTTCGACGTGGTAGAAACTTTTTTCAACTTCGGCCTGTGCCGCTAGCCTTGCGGCTTCGCGCGCGCGAGCAGCTTCAACATCTTCTGACTCGGCAGCGTGATCGATTGTCCGGTCTTCGTCGAGGCCGTTGTCGCCATGTCCCGCCTCAGCGTCCCCAACGTCCGTGTACTGCTGTTGCGCTTCGAGACGCTGCTGGCGAGCCTGCTTCCAATCCTCAAATTCCACCTTTCCCTCGGCCGTCGCCTGTGACGGGATGCCCAGCGTGGCACGTACCTGCACGACGAAACCGTTGCGATCTTCCTTCGGAAGGAAATCAAGTTTGTCTCCCAGTATCGCCTCGACTTGCCTCGCGGTAGCTCCACCTGCAAATTGACCTTCAATCTCAGCGGTCAGCCTGCGGCGGTCAGCCATGTCGCGGCTGACTTGGGCGTTTTGGTTCGTCCAGCTTTCGGGTTTACCAACGACATGGCGAGGAAGCTGAATCGGCTGGTTACTCGCTGCCTCGTTGGATGGTTCCGATTTTCCATTGCTCAAGAAGGTCCGGAGCTCTGCTGCTGACGTGATCTCTCCTGCATCAAAGGATGCACGAGTCTCGCGATAACGACGTTCATTTCGGAATACGCTACTAGCGCTCTCTTTTCTCTGCAGCAGGTCGAACCAGCCCTGATAGAAGTTATCGCTAATTGACTGAGCCATACCGCTGCCCAGCCCGGACAGTCCAGTGGTGTCCTCCTTGGCTTTCAGTGCAGGGGCTGGTTGGGGCTTTGCCTCCCTCTCGACTTCACCATCATCGAGACGAGTGTCGTTGGCTTCCCGCCGTGCGCGAATTTCGCGCGCACGTTCGTTCTGGCTGTCGTCGCGCTGGTCGATGCTCGGCACGTCGATCAACACGCCAGTCTCTTCAGACGCCGCAGATGGACCTGGACTCGCATCGTAGGTCTTACTGATTGCATCGGCCACTCGGTCCTGGGCGGTGGCTTCCGACACGCTTTCAACCAGGGTAGGGCTGACACCTTGCGCATAGTGCAGCGTCTTGCCTTTGAGAAGTCCCTTCTGTTCGCTCGACCAATGAACTGCCTTACCGTTCTCCTCGCCAAGTGCAGCTACGACCTGATCGGCCGATAGATCGCTGAGCCGCGCCACCTGCTTATTTCCTTGGCGGAAAATCAGCTGGTAGCTCACCTTATCGGCGTCGACCTCGCGCTTGTAGGAAACCGAAGAAACGGCCTTCCCGTCGATTTCAGTCAGGCCGGTCGGTGAATTTTCGTCTGCCATGTCGCTTACCTCTCACTCGCCAGTGCGCGTGTCCGGCGCACCTGCTGTTCTCGGACCTGCATCGCAGGAAGGGTCAAACCATTGGCCAAGTCACTGGCGATGTTCTGCCGGATGCGCTCAATAAAGGTCGGTCGCTTTGGCTCCGCAAGACACACTTCGGCGTATTTCTCGACGTTTGCTTGCAAGGTGAATGCATTCTTGAGCTGCGGATAACGCTCAGCCGCTTCCCGGCGTTGCTGAAGCGTCTTCGACTCCAGAAATGCACGCACCACAGGATCGTCATCCACCTGCGCGATCTTGCCTGCGGCTGCAGCCCGGTGGGTGCCTTGCTCCAGCTCTTGCACCGTCGGCGAGTACCCCTGCACGTTGACACCGCGCGCCATGCCTTCCAGCCAAACCGCTTGTCGGAATGCCGCCGAACCATGTGTTTGAATCGTCATCCAGCCACGGCGAACCACCAGATCGAGCATCGAGGAGACGGTCTCTGCATCCTCTAGATCGGTCTCAATGCGCAGGCCTGCCGCACGGTACTGCAACCGGCCGAAATTACCGGTGGCAGGGTCAAGAGGGCTGTTACGGTAATGCTGCTCGCCCACGTACTTTTCTTGCGGCTGCATGCCGGCAGCAGTACCAACGCCCTCAATGCCATTGCTCAACCGCGTTGCAGCAGCGACGTCAGGTACGCGCTGGCGCGGCTCGCCGGCTTGAACCGCCGGGTCATGGACCAAGCGGCGAAGCGCGGAGATTGCCGCCAAGTCCCCTTTACCGCTTGCTTCGGTTACCCACGCGCGGATCTGCTGGAGCGGCTTCGACAGGTGCGGGGTGTTGGCCAGCACCTGGTCGAACGCACGGTCAGACCGAAAAAGCGAATCTTTAAGGCTAGCCAGGTCTTCCTCAGACCCGATACCAAGAATGTCCTTCTGGATGTTCTTCTGATGAAAGCTGACGCGATCCGCAGTAGCCAGCAACTGCTCGCGCGTCATACGGGCTAAGAGGGCGCGGTCGCCCTCTGAAATCCCTTCGAGGGGATAGGGCATACCGGACATGATGAATTCTCAGACAGGCATCGCCCGCTACTGCGGGCGATGTAGGGGAGGGAATTAACGCTCTTGTCCGCCTCTGTCGGCGGACTTCTCCTGTTCCTGTTTGATCTTCACCTCCGGCAGAGGCTCACCGCGATGCAGAGCCAAGGCAATCTTGTCCTGCATGAGGCCCTTGAAGTTCGCCTGTGCTTTCTCTCCACCGGGCAGACTCTCGGCGATCTTGTTAACGACCTTGAGCGAGGCGAAGGCCTCTTTCAGCTCGGGGAACTTCCTGGCCGCAGCCTTCATGGTCTTGTCATCGCTGGCGTTCATGAAGGCCTGAACCTTGGGATTGCTCTTGGCTTCCCGGCGGTCGGCACGGTTCCTGAGCAGCTCCTGGTCCTTCTCGGTCGGCTGGTATCCCTTGACCTCAATACCCCGGTCCTTGGCCTCGACATAAGCACGGCTCTGGAAAGCCTTGTCGCCGGTCAGGGCCATTTCCTTCCACCCGCGAGACTCGGCTATCTCCACCATGCTCCGGATCGTGAACGTCGAGATTGGGCGGTAACCGTGCACACGGTTCCCCCGGTCAACGAACTCAATCTTGTCGGGCCGGGTAGCCGAACGGTACGCGCGGCCATCCTGGTGGTAGTAGGCGTTTAGCCTATCGGGAATGTCGAAGCTGGGCTTTTCCCGCGCATTATCGTCGGTGCGGCGCAGCTCGTTCAGGTCAAGCGGGCGGCGTGGCGCACCGCTGTTTGCATTTCTTTCGTCGGCCATTGTGAAACTCCAATAGAGTTAGTTATTGACCATTTGCTGATAGACCTTATCGGCAAAGGCTGTTAGCTGATCCTCATCCATCTCTTCACTCGGCACCTCGATGTCGGAGAAGTCGGTGTTGAAGTCGGCTAACGGAATAGAGTCTAACTTGTCAAGGTCGGCCAGTTCAATGTTTCGCATCGCGCGGGTGTCGGTGGGGCGTTCCAGCCGTGCCACAGCAGTAAGGGGGACTGGCGCCGGCTCAGTTGAAAGCTCATTGCCGAACTGAGCGGCGTCCAGCTGCTTCTTGGTCGGCTTCTTCTTGTGCGGCTGAAGGCCGATCTTGATAAGCAGCCGGTTGAGCAGGGTGTCGTCCAGGGCGGCCAGGGAGGGCGCCACCGACTTCAGCCGGTCCAGAAAGGTGTGATCGTCGTAGTAAAACAGCTTGTCGCACTTGACCGGGATCTGGCCCCGAATGAGCAGGATCAGCGACTTGCTACCCATCGTGGTCAGTTCTTGGGCCATCATGAGCGCGCGACCTTGTTCGCTCTCGCTCTGTGAGCCGCCCTTGCCCCCGAACAACGGCTTGGACTTCGACCACCGGGTCACGGTTTCGGTCCCAAGCTCCTTCGACAGGACCTCCGCGGTTTCATGGTCCGCTGGTTCGTACATCATCCGGCACGTGTGATTTTGGAAGAATCCAAGTGCCGCTGCTTTGCCGTAGATGGCTTCCACCTGCATCGGGGACTGGAAAATCGGCATCAAGCGGATGTTGAAGCCGCGGATGAAGGCAATGCTATCGAACAGGACCTTCATCTTACCCATCGCCACAAACTCGTCCATCAGCAGCAGCAACTGGTACTTGAGCGAGGGGTCGTGCTCAGGGAGCGTGCGGATGTTCAGATCCAGCACTTGCTGGAAGAATAGATTCAGGATTGGGGCAAGGCGTCCCAGGTTGTCCGGTGACACGCCCAAGTAGATGGTGATTTGCTCCTGCCTGAGCTTGCTCAAATCGAAATCATTGGCGGACGTAGCCGCGTCGATGTTCGGGTTCATGAACAGTTCGAGACGCGAGGTGAACGTCTTGCGGATTGACTCACGGGTCTTCTCCGGAGACTTCAGATAATCCCGCAGCGACAGCTCGCACTCGGTCGAGTATGGGTTGCCGGCTTTCGCCCGGCTTTCCAGCTTCTCTTTCAAGCGATCGTCGTCGAGACCAAAAACTTCCCGCGCGACCTGGCCCATCGTCCGAGTGCAGCCATCGGTCTCGAACAGGTAGAGAGTGATGCCCAGGAACAGGCTTCGGCAGCCGCCGGTCCATATCGGATCACTGCCGTCCACATCGGGATAGATCTTCTCACCGATCTTCTGCAGATCGTCTACCCGCAGCGCATGGTCTTCGCGTACATAGCCAAGCGGATTCCAACGGTGCGTCCGTCGCTCCGTCGAACCCGGGTTGAACAGGTAGCACTTGTGGCCACAGGCCTCGCGGAACTTTGAAGTGAGCCGGAAGTTCTCAAACTTCACGTCCGTCACGATGGCCGAATGGTTCCAGGTCAGCAGGTTTGGTATGACAGCGCCCACACCCTTGCCGGCGCCAGTCGGCGCGGCAAGCATTACGTGATGCTGCCCAGGACTGGTTAGATACTTGCCCTTGTAGCGGCCGACGACCAGGCCATCGTCGCCATACAAGCCCATCTCAGCAACCTCACGAGACTTGGCAAAATGCGCCTCGCCATGCAGCTTCCGCTTCTTCGGCACCATCAACCATAGCGGGAAGCCAACAGTTATCGCGCCGCTCAGCAGGATGGATATCATTGCGGGTCCGACGATCTTGCGGTTCTCGCGATAGGCGACGAGATACTCGACAATTGTCAGAACCTGCGGCTCGAAGGGCGGGTGGCCCTTGAAGATGATCGTCATAAAGACCATCGAAGCCACCTTCAGCCAGATGTACCCAACAACGATGACGCCGAAGACGCCGGCGAGCCACTTAGCCCATGATGGAATATTTGCGTTCTGGGTCATAGTAAATTCCGGTGATACGTCGTTTTCCCTGGACGCGGCCGATATGCACCACCACGTCAATGGTGCTGCGCACGAATTTGCGAATCACATCGTCGGCCATGTTTTTCGCCGGCTCTGCTTCGCGCATAAGCAACTCGATTCGCCCGAAAGCATCAACCTCGCTGTTCGCATGCACTGAGGTGATTGAGCCGGGATGGCCGGTGTTCGCTGCACCGATGAAGTAATAGGTTGCCTCGTCTCGGATCTCGGCCAGAAGTAGTCGGTCTGGCTTCATTCGCATTGAACACACGATTAGGTCGCCTGAAGTGACCTTAGAGGCGCCAGTAGTGCCCTTGCTATAGAACAACCGGACATGGTTTGGCTGGGCCTGGATGGAGAGCTCCGGTGTGTCCTCAATGGTGATCAGGCGCTCTTCCCGTGGAATCAGGTTCACCAACATCTTCATAAAACTAGTCTTCCCAGAACCCGTCGCGCCTGACACAACGATGGTCAGCTTCTTTCGGACAGCTGTTTCCAAGAAAGAGCGGTAATTCCCAACTTGTAGAAACTCTTGCAGCTGCACCTCGTGGGGTTGCAGCCTGGCGCCAGCAATCGAAACTTCATCAAAGAAACCCTGCGCCTCGTAGTCATCCATGCTGAAGCTTTGGGCGCTAGGCTTGCGTATGGTGAAGGACACTGTGCCGGATGATGTGGCTGCCGGTACAACGACCTGGACACGCTCGCCAGTCGGTAAGTGAGCCGAGAGCAGAGGCGAGGCTGTGCTGACGTCCTGACCGGTTGAAGTAGCGCACTGCTTAGCCAACAGTTGAAGGTATGTGTAGTCCAGTGCAGGCGCGGGATGGTGGTGCCACCCCGAGCTGGTCTCAGTCCACACCTCATTGGGTCTGTTGATGCAGATCTCCGTGACGTCCGGTCCGAGAAACTCGCGGACGGGTTTCAAGTAGTGCTCTAGCGCGACGTACTTGCTTGGAATGACCTGGTGGCTGTTGTCAGCGGTCTGCAGTGCGGAGTCCATACACACCTCCAAAATACAGATCACGCGCTACGAAAACATTGACCACGCTGCCCTGAGCGGTTGACTGCGTAGGGGGAATGCCCACTGAATTCTCAACTGCGATCGCCGCTGCATCCTTAGCTGTGTCACTTGTCGAACCGAATTGCAATGTCTGCGCATCGCCTTGACTACGGCGCTGAGTTGCGTACGTCAGACCGTCGTCAACAACACTCAAAAGCAGGCCAGAACCAAAGCGCGCCCAAAAATGATTATTCACCTTTCCGCCGATACCTGAGCGGCCGAGTCCGTCGGACGACGGGGAATCAAGCGAGACGATGACGCCTTTCGGTGTTTCCGCACGCGTCCAAAGGACGAAGATCCGGTTCATTCCCTGCTTAAGCTGTGCGCCCTGGTATTGCCCTGTCAGGATCGTACCGCGATCCAGCAGGACGACACGCGAATCAGTGCCATAGATCGGTAGGCTGAGCTTGCACATGACCATGCCAGGGAGTTGGCTGTTGAGTGCGGTATCCAAGCTGCAGGGGAGCAAGCTACCTTGGGTAACGGTCATCGACGGGTCGTTTAATCGTGTAGCCAGCGACATACTGGTATTCACCGATTCCAGCGAGCTTTCCAGCGATGACTTTTGCGGAGCCTGCGTTGCGCCGTTTTGTCCGAAATTCGGGGGGACCGAGGCACGAAGCGCTGCGAGAAATGCGTCGTCAGTATTGGAGGCGGTCTGGGGAACAACCTGCGTAGCGCCTTGTGCTCTTTCCGGTTGCTCGATCGCGGCGGTGAGCGGTGCGCTAAGGCGACGCTCCTTGAGCGTTTGCGCGTACTGCTCCTGCGGGGACATAGCAGGCACGTCGTACTGGCCACCGCTGCCTGCTTGTGCGGGAACGCCGGGTTGACCGGCAGGATGCTGACCAGGGCCTTCACCGACCGGAGCAGCCGGGCCCTGACCCTCATTCGCAAGCGCCTGCGGGGGCAGAGGCGGATCCTCGAAATCCTTCTCAGTCAACTGCGGCATTTTCACTTCTGCCGTGGTCTTTGCTTCTTCTGCACGGTCAACCTTACGCTGATCGCGCATCTCCTTGAACTTACCGAGTGCGATAGTTCCAGCCACGCCGAGTATCGCCAGGATGATACTGACGATGATGAGTAGCTTGATAGATCCAGGAATTCCTCCTTTACCGCCAGCATTCAGCGACGGGATTCCTCGACCAAGGTCTGCAGGCGCCACGTCTTGACTTGCTGGATCGGCATCGTTCGCTTTAGCCATTACTGATCCCCCACAATGCTGCCGCCGGCACCGACGTTCTCCTGATCGACGCGATACTCGCTGACCATAAAGCCGCGAGGGCTAAGCAGCCGATCTTCAGGCTTCTCAGGCAGTCCCTGGTAGCTATAGCTTATGGTCGCGATCCAGTAGGACACAGTGGCTCTGGCATCGAGCTTCTCAGTCTTCCGGAATCGGACGGTGGCTACGCCATCGTCAGGCAGGGTGATGCTTAGGACGTTGACTTCGATGCGACCTGACTTGCCAAACGTATTGAGAATGCTCTTGGGACTTTCAGGGTCCATCTTAGGGAAGTACCTAGCTTGTTCTTCCGGAGTGGACATGAGACCGACGCGCCTGTAGTTGGCATAGCCCTGTGCGTCGCTATACTCCTCCCGGGCGTTGACATAGGTCGAAAGCCAGAACTTATGTTCGTTCTCCTGAGGCATTGCTGCCGGCGAGTTGGGATCCTGGATAGTTTCCGTGTACCCGGTCGCCTTATCGACACGGATCACCGCTAGCTCCACAGTTTTCAATGGCAGCATTACCGTGATGCACACGATCGCGGCAACCGCGACGACGCAAGCTCCGATCGCGACGCTCCAGGCAATCTTCTTCGACTTCTCGTTTGCGACTTCGCGGTCCACCTCGAAATCATGGGCAGCTTTCAGATAGGCCTGATTGTTGGGATCGATCATATTTAGGTTCCTCAGCTGCGGCTAACGGTATTGCCGCGCAGGTAAGCGGCTGCTTTCTTTGTGCCCCCGTACGTGGCTTGAGCCACTCTTGCAGCAGACACGACGGTCGTGAGTCCCGCGCTAGGCGCTCTAGCCGCTGCTCTGGCGGCGCCGCCCATCATGCGGCGCAGATGGCCATCTGCCGCGACGCCAACGCCGCCGGCGAGTCCCGAGGCCCAAGATACGGATTGAATAAGACAAAGTATTGCCGTGGCACAGAACGCTACGAGTTTTACAAAGTTAACGACAACTTCTGAGATGCCGGATACAACGCCGGCGTTTGCAGCATCTGCAAGCCTCTGCACGAATGGCTGAAAAAAAGCAAATGTCAACGTCATTGATGCCGCGATGACAATGAAGAAGACCGCAAAAGTAATTAGCTGTCGAGTCCATGCAACAAAGAGTTGCTGGGTTGACTCAAACATCGCAAGAATGATGAAAATTGGACCTATAGCCAGCATGATTGAAAGCCCCATGTTGGAGCAGAGCACCAATGCACCGCCATATGCGCATACGCAGGCCACGAACAGCCAAATTAGAATCGCGATGATTCCATAGGCAACGCCCGACATGATCCCTGACGAGGCTCCCTGCTTCCATGCAGCTTCGCCGGCTGATAGACCGCTTCCGAGCGCTCCATCAAGCATCTTTGCTGTACCAACGGTATTCGTCATAGAGAATTCCGCGCTTGTTCCCTCCCGCGCAAGCTCACTGGCGATCGCGCCCGGGACCTGTGTAAATGAATCAATAATCCATTCGCTGTAAACGCCGGTGCTTGTCGCGAAGGTGAATATAAGCGTCATCTTGAAAATGCGCTGCAACGCTTCGGCCCCGGGCGCCTGGACTTTTCCGGTCATGACACCAAGTCCGAACAAGAGAACGTAGATTCCCATCATCGGGATCCCGGCCGCCGCGGCAATTGTGGCCATACGCGCAGAACCACTAGATGCAAACGCGTTTAACGTGGCGAGCGCGTCCTCGAAGAGGAACTCGAACACCATTGGATTGCTTGCCGCAGCGATCAAGGACATTGCGTTGTTCCTTACTGTTTTCTAGCCTCACGAGCGGATTCAGCCTTCTTCGCTGCCTCCGCCTTCCTGTTGGCTCGTTCGCGCAATTCCCGTTCGTTGCCCGAGCGAACGGCATCGTTTAGGTTGATTTGAGCGGCTTCGCTCTGCTGCTGCTTGAGCATCGTTTGGTCATCGGAGTTTGATCTGGAGCAAGAGGCCAGAAGCAGAGCGAAAGCGAAGGAGACAATTACGGTCTTGTACATGGTTAGTCCTCAGAGCTTGAATTTTTCATTGAGCGCGGATTGACGCTGGCGTTCCAGCTCAACCTGCTGTTGCTGCATAAGCATGGCATTCATAGACTGCGCGCGTATAGCCTCGTTCTGCAGCATCACCTGCTCGACCTGGATTCGGGCTTGCAGATCCTGGATCGCTTTCTCATCGCCGGCCGTGTCGATCCTATCCATCAACGACTGCAACCTTGAAAAGCGGGTGTTTGACTCTGCGAAGACTTGAGCGTTGGCTGCGGTCGCATCCGCCGCCGCCTGGCCGCGCTTGACCATAAGATCGGCGTACGCGCCGTTGATTCGCTTCAGATCGGCCTTGCTCAGGAGGCCGGCGGAGTTTTTGATATCCGAAGCCAGTTTCGCGAGCTGGGGGTTCTTTGCGCTGAAATCGGACTGCCACTGGCCAGGTGTGTAGTTGCGGGCCGCATCGGTTACGATCCTACCCATGCCCCGCGAACCGGTCATCGCTTTCGTCTGAGCCTCCGCCTCCTTGACGGACTTCTTCGCTTGCTCCAGCTGCATCCTCATCTGATCGAGCTGGGTCACCATCTGCTTCACTTGCGACAAATTCTGCGCGAAGTTACTCGGGTCAAAAACCGCCCATTGTGCTTGCGCCGAGCTTGCCACAGCTAGGCTCAAGACCATGACGACTGCAAAGGATTGCTTCCTGAAGTTCATTTTTTTTCCTTTCTCATCTGGTGGAATAGGGGCAGCCAATCGCTCGGATCATTGCCGGCATGTGCAATCGCCCTTCGGCAAATTTCTACAGACGCCGTGGTGCCGGAGAGCACGGCCAGCTCGTCATCGAAGCCTGCAAGGTTCAACTCGCAAACCGCACTCGTGAGCCCTTGTTTCACTAAAAATCCCCGCAGGCGGGCTAGTGGCATGTCTTGCTTGACCACGAGAAACTCGCGGCGGCTTAGCTTGAAGCCATGCACATACTGCTCTTCCTCCGCTGCCGGATTTGGTAAAAATAGCTTTGTTACGCATTGTTCGATCAGTGTGTGGGCAATACGCGAATTCAGCGCGTCCTTTGGACTCTGTGTCCCGAGTAAAGCCACTCCATCGCGCTTACGGATCGTTTTCAGAACATCATTTGCTTTCACCTCGAAGTAGCTGTCATCCAGCATCTTCCAGAATTCGTCCATGTTGAGAATGAAGGGATTATTGCGGTCGATCAGCTCCTCCATACGATGGAACAGGTACATCACAACAGGTGTACGAATAATCTTGTCGTCCAGAACTTCGGTCATGTCGAAGCCAAAGTACTGGGTGTTACCGAGGGTGAGGTTGTCGGACGGGTTATCCAGAGCCCAACCGAGCGATTGGCCGGCGCACCACTTCAACAAGCGAGCATTGATTCCGTCCGGACTCTCCGGGAAGAACGAACGCAAGGTCTCGAAGCGGCGCATCTGCTTCGGCATCGCCATCACTGCTCTCACTGCGGTGCTGATCTGGAACTCCTCGTCCGCTGATAGCGCTCGGTCATGAGGGAGCACCAGCTTCTGGATCAGATCTTCCACGAACAGCACGTTGCGCGGGGTGTCGCTCTGCATAAGTGGATTGAGCCCAGATGGCTCACCTTTCCGCAGAATCGTGTACACACCTCCCATTGCCCGGATAAAAATCTCCTGGCCATAGTCCTTGTCGTAAGTGAAGACGGTAGGCTGATACTTATCTGCCATTGCCACGAGGAAGGCCTGGACTACCGTCTTACCGGCGCCGGTAGGACCGATCAGCAGCGTGTTACCTGCAACGCGCTCGTCATCTGATTGCGAGCCGTCCGCACGCTTGCCTCTGGTTGGCAAATGCATGTTGAAGAAATACGGCGTCCCTGATGTGGTCTTCAGGAGAGCCAGCGCAGGTCCCCACTGATTGTTGTCCGCTTTGCCTTGCGGGAAATTGTGCATTGACATCAAGCCCGCCGCGTTCTTGCTTGAAATCAAGCCCTTCCGCGGGCGCCAGCGAAAATTTCCGGGTAGTTGAGCAAAGTAGGCGGCTTCGAGGGTCAAATCTTCACGGACCACTTGGAAGTCCGAATTGCTCAAGGCCTGCCGGAGGCGCGCAATATGCTCAGCCAAGGTCTTTGCGTCCGATGCCTTGATTAAAACATTCAGATGATGATCGCCGTATGCAATGCGGCCGGCAGCCAGATCGTCCTTTGCTAACGCCAGCTCGGAGACCTGGCTTTTGGCGGCGTCGCCTGTATTGATTAGTTTCCGCTCCTGGTCGGCGACCATTTCCAACGCTTTGGTCCGGTCGAAGAAGCAGTACGATTGCGTGACCACCATGTCGAACGGAAGCGACATGAGTTCGTTCAGATCACCGGCTACGGTTTCTTCTGGGTATTCATTGGCCCCGAGCATGGCGAACAGCTCGGTTTCATCAACTGAACGGATCTGGCCCGTATCAACGCCGAACGTGAGGCGTGCAACTGGTAGGCTGAAGCACATCCGCTGGCGCGGTACAGGAATAGGCGCCCACTTGCCGTTGAGCAGGAACGATAGGAACTCGGCGGGCGCACTGTAGGTTTTCGGACCGCCGAGAGTCAGCGGAGCGGGAGCGCGTTCGTAAATGCTCAGGCGTTGAGGCGAATAGTCTGAAAGAGCGGCCATGAAGGTGGCAGCAAGATCGTCCAGAGCAGCAGATTGTTCCGCGAGCTGAGTGGTGACTTCCAACTGGGTCCGTTTCGTGGTGCTGAACAGCTGGCTAGCCTGGTTTTCACCGCGGAGAATAATCGTCAAGTAGTGGTCATTGACTCGCATTTTCTCCTTAGTCACCACCTTGCGCCATTTCTCGTTCAACACTTGCGCAAAGCCAGGACGGAACTCTCCACCCGGGTAAATGTCCTGCTCTCGCCGTATCATGGTGCGCCAGAGAGCGATCTTCGGATCAGCTACGTTGCGATATAGGTTATTGAGCTGGTCATGCCATAACTGTACGTCTTCTACATTGGCAGTCTGATGTGCAACACCGTCGACCTTGATGATCGTCAGCATATCGCCGCCAGAAAGGCGAACGTTCTCCGGGCTGACATGCACGGTGTACGGCACAAAGTCAGAAATGCTCTTCTCTTTCCGCAGAAGTTGATTGATCGACGTGGCCATGCTTATTTCCGCTTCTTCGAGGGGAGTGTCGAATAGGAGCTCGCCTTCCAAATACTGCGGTTCTGACCCTTCCACTTCGTCAGTACCGCGAGATGCAGGTACTTGAAGATCCGCGCGTCTTTCGCAGAGATGACTCGGGCCACGCCATAAAGAAGTACACCAGAGATCAGCACGACCACGTTCCGAGTAAGCATGAAGGCCGCCATCTCCACCATGACGATGAAGCCAAACACTTCGGCTGTGACGCCAAACAACGTGGACGGGCGGGTCAGTGCAGCAAAAAGCGGGTCCGGTCGCGGACCCGCTTTAGCCTCCGAGCTACCTTCGGGTGGGTAGTTGCTCATGGATGGTCGGTAGGATTACTTGAACCAGTCGACGATCGCGGTACCGGAGAAGATGATTCCGATGCCGAGCGCAACGAAGCCGAAGGTCTTCGGCTCCATCCGACCGCTCATTGTGCCCAGGCCGGTCAGAACGATGGCCGCAGCGCATATGTAGTATGCCCAGGTGAACACCAGGTCATAGGATTTCTGCGCATTAGCACCGACCTTGGCCTTGGCATCCTGCGCGAATGCCAGGTCGGGTACGAAGAAGAGCAGGGCAGCGAATGCCACCAGGAGAAGGATCGGGGTCCACCGCATCAGGATCGGGGCCACGGTGATGCGCGGTTGCATTGAAATTGCAGGAACAAAAGACGTCATGGAGTTACTTTCCTTGTCGGAGGTAGGTCGGAGGGAGCTGCCCACAGCTCTGGAGGCCACGCACTAACGTGTCCAAGTTGCGGTACTTGCGGATCGCCTTATTACGCACGGAGAAGAGCGGTGCAAAACCCTCTTGCTCAATGCTCACGGGTCGTAGCTTCAACACTTTGCTGCCAACCCGCTCATACGGCCGATAGGCGTAATCGGCGCGGTGATCTGCCAAGACGGCGAGCGAGAAGCTGTCGTCTTGGTGACATGTAATAACCAATTGGCGAACTGCCTGCTGCTTCAGCAGCTGGTGCAGCTCGGCTTCGTAGATCCGGTTCCGTTCCCGCAGCTTTCCCGCCACGAGGTACATCTTGATCGGCTTGAGAGGTGCCGCAGCCATGCTCTTATCCCCAGAACGTAGTGCCAAAACAGCGAATGCGCCAACTAGTTGACGCTACTTTACCGAAAAATCGTCCACTTTTTCGGAAAAAGTGCGCAGAAATGCAAGTGTATGCACTACTGCAACAGCTTGCAATAGAGCTCTGCTCTGCTGGATTTGGCCCTCTTGTGGGCTTGAGTCAGATCGGTGATGCACTCGACTCGCGTCTGGGCGCGGTCAGGCAGAGGCCGCAGAAGTTCATGCGGCTACTCTTGGAACACAAACGTGCGTGAATCAGTAATTTACGCCGCGCAAGACCGTAGCGCAGATGTTGCGAGGTTAGAGGATTCGATCAACGGCCAGCATGAACAGTAGGACGACGTAACTTATCGGCCAGAAGATTAGGAGCTTGAGCTTTGTCTCTGCGATGTTGCCGACCGTGTTCTCAAGAGGATGGAACTCCACCAGTCCTCGCAGGCATTTCCGACTCATCAGACCACCTAGGAAGAAGTAGGCGACCACGGCGAAGCCAAGGCAATTCCAGGAGTTGAGCGCAATGGCAAGAGCGATGAGAGCAGCAAAGAGCAACAGGCACGCAGCATAGAGGGCGATCGCATCTCGCAACCGCATCGGCCTGCTACCCGGATCTAAGTTTTCGGCGTTGAAGCTCATGGAATTTCCCTCTCTGGCAACCCATGAATTCATGATTGCATGAATTCATGACTCAATGATTAATTGAACCTGAAGCCTTGCCAGAAGCCCTTGTTTGCCTCCAGCGCAGCACATTGAGCACTGCCTGGGTGGTCGAAATGACGAGCATGACCGACAGCAACAGTGCCTGAGTGACAGCTTCTTCCATGAGGAGGACTGCCGCAGCCACGGCGCCGAGTGGGCTCAAACACAGAAGGACGAGTGATACCCACACGGGGGCTGGACCTTTGCGGCCTATAGTCGGGATACGCATGACGTCGCTGGAATAGGGGGCAGGGACAGGAGTTGGGGCTGCGGGGCGTTGCCTGACACACGTAACATGCGAAGAACGTCTTCGCGCTGCTGCCTACTCATGTAGTGCGCATGCGCTCCGAGCAATGACACGATAACTCGGTGTGCTTCATGCAATTCCTGGGCTTGTAAGCTTCGCAGCTCTGCCAAGAGCGCTGCCTTCCTATCCATCAATCTTGCTCGCATCGCGAGAACTGCATCACGCGAGCCTCCAAGCGGTTGCTCAGGAAGTGCAGCCCACTTGCGAACACCGCACCGCCAGCAGCCGACAGAAAGAATAGGCTTACATTTTCGGCCGAGTACCAGGTCGGCGGAATAATTAGCCGGAGCGGATTTGCACTCGGTAAATGACTGATAAAAACTATGGACACCGCCGCACTAAAAGAGAGCAGCGCAATCAGCGCTGCGACGATGTAGCAGATGACCGTATATTCAAAAGCAAACACAGCAGCCAGTGGAGCAAAGCCATCTTTAACTTTTATTTCCCCGTTATACATAATTATCCCCTGTTCGTTACGCCTCGACCGATTCCCATCCGTTTGGAGCAGGGGCTGCAGTCTGTGCTGCAGGCGCCTGGCCGCTGATTTTGACTCGATGGTGGCAATTTCCCAAGAGCGCGGTCGCGGCGCTTGGGGAGACCTGAGAGAGCTGTTCTTCGGTCGCTGACATTGCAGCTTCCATCTTTTCACGGAGTGTATGCATTTAAATATCCTGTTTTGAACGGTTGTCTGTTGATTCACTGGTTGCTTTATCGAGCGCCAGTACTTCGCATCGACAAGCTGACGCCTCAAACTGTCCCTTAAGCCACATTCCAATCAAAAACATAATTGCTGCGTCAGCGAAATCGGTCAGCAGCGAAGGAAACGCGTTTGAAATTTGTTCAATCCAAAAACTTAGAACCCACGCCAGGGCCAAACCGATGGCCTTAAGCTCAGAGGCGATAAAAACCAGCCCAGCGACCATCCAAAGGCAGCGATACATCCAGCCCAGGACAAACCAGTAACGCCTGCGAAGGAAGCCACGCCTATCCCGGTGCGGCTGCACTAAGGAGAGACTTCTTCCGATGGGGGTATGTGAGCTGATCATCTTGCTTATAGGAATGTTTTTTAAGCTAACCTGTTAGTGCAACTGACATAAGATCGATTATGCGAAAAGCGCGACGTGTGTCGTTCTAGCGGCCGTCGCTGTTACCCCTCTCACTCAGCGCCTACGCGGCGCGTAACGGAGATTTCCGCAATAGCGGCAGCTCGCTCGATCTCCATGAACGCACAGCGATCATCCTCTGCAGACGCAACTACAATGGCGTTATAGGCCCTCGCAATGTATGCGTAATCCCGTTCACGCAGCGTGTCGCCTCGCTTTACGGCCTCGACCACCCATGCAAATACATCCGGCTCAGCTTCAACTTTTTTGCTAACGATCGCTAAGTCGTGACCATCTAAAGGCGCCAATGGTCTATTGCGTAGGAACCAACCAAGAACTAACCCGAAGAGCGCGCCAAACATTGGGAAGAGCTTCAACATGCTTGTATCGAAGGTGGGAATGACTGCCCCCAAATTTCGAACTATGCCCGCGGTCAACACCCCCGCCAAAGCGCCCGCCAGTGTTAAGCAAAATAAACTGCCAACAACAGTGATACTCGTTACTTGAATCTTTAGCCGGAACCACGCACTCCTTAAGTCTGCATCTCTCAGTACAACGTGCTTCTTGGCAGCGTACTTTTGGCGTGCCGAATTAGCCCTGTTCAAGTGCGTCACGGCGTTAACTCCACTGTTGTCACCCGAAAGGTCGCCAACATTTCCTTTATCGAATCCTCTTTCTCCCAAGCCGCCTCGGCGTGACTTACTCGTTCCAACGCTTTTTTCAGCTCTTTGTGAAATACATTTAGCTGATTTTCGTCGGGCTTTGCGTTATCTCTTTCCAGCTTGGCGGCTTCGTCGAGTGACGACAGAGCACGTACGGAGTGTCCGTATTCTAAGTGTTTGGCTGCAGACCGTGCCAGGTCCGATGCTCGACTGCAGGCGTCCTGGTTGCACCAGGTGCGCTTGTTGTCTAAGGATTTGCGGGATTTGGCATTGATTGCACTGCGTTCGTCATTCTCCTCAGCGTAATCCAGTAATCTCTCACTCAGTTCATCCAGGTAGTATTGCCGCAGCGTACCAAGCGTCTGTACGTGCATCACGTCAACAAACTGTTCCAAAAGGGCAACGCGCTTATCTTCTGGACCAACGCGCTGTTCCTCGTAAACAGCATCGCCTAGGGCCATATCGCGCGCATCTAGATCTTCGCGAAGATGTGCAGCCAGCGCTGATGTTAAGTGCTGCATCACAAGTTTTTGTATATCAGCATTTAACCACTCTTTCTGTTTCTGTATGGCCGCGATAGTGATCTGGATTTCTTCCTCAATGCTCTTTGCAGGTTGTTTGAAAGCCTGATTATTCGGTCTGTTCATTGCCCACCTCCGTTTGCTCCCTTGATGATCCTGACCACGCCTGGATCCACTGTGCCAGTTAGACCAGCGGGACCTTGTGGGTCATAGCCCTTGTTCACCACGCAGCCAACCGTTTTGCCGTGTCGGAAAACGAACCGCTTGGCGATGCGCTGTACGATGATTGTCTCGGGGTCATCCGGTGCTACACGCGAATTCACGAGGTTCTCGGAACCATCGTCATTCACTACGAAGATCGATGGCAGCTCACGATTCTCCTGATATCGCAGATAGGTGAACCGACCATCATCGAAAATTGTGTCGGGATTCACTTCGTCCTGGCCGCACGCGTAGTAGTTGATATTGCGTATTGATCGCTCGGTCCGGGCCAATCGCTCGGCTGCCATGAGTGGATCCGGTTTGCTGGCTGCGGCCAGAGCTACCGCACGCTCGTCATCGGGATACCGGAACTGGATCCGCATGTTGAGTGCGGTTCCAACCGTCTTCTCGGTAGGTCTCCGCTGGGCGTAGAACAGCATGAAGGCATAGGTTCGGCCCCGGTTCGTCACCACCGTTAGGTTCGTGTTCCCGTCGGTCGCCTTGGGCTTCAGGAATACGTGATTGGCTGCGACGGCAAACGACCACGCCTCTGGATCGCCCAGCACCACGCCGTACTCGATGGGCTCCTCACCAGGCGCGAACATCAAGTCGACCTGATAACCGACGTGCACAGTGACGTCATAGACGCGATCGGGATCGTAGTCCATCACTCGGAATCGAGCGTCGCGCTCCGTGCTTAGCACAGCCGGCTTGGGATCTGGAAGCTTCTTGGCACCCGGCACCGATGCCGGCACCGATGCTGATGCTGATGCCAGTGCCAGCGTTACTGGCATCAGGATGATTACTGATGTAATCGTCCGCCAAAAAGGCAGTCTAAGCTCGCCGGGCCGGCGGCTTCTTGCTTTTTGCAGCAATTTCATTTTTGCTAGTCCTCACTTCCAGCTTTACGGGAGGAAGACTTGGATACCGGCTTAGCTGTTGGACAAGTCGATTCAAACTGCTCCACAGCTTCGGTTTGTTAGACCGCTGCGTCTGGAGCTCGTAAATTGACTGTCTGTCCCAGGTGACCGACACCAAGACCTTGAATCCTTCGGTTGTCTCTTTGATCGTGATGCCGGTTACGGCACCATTCTCGATCCATGAGGCCAGCAGCGGTTCAGTGATAGGCTTGGGAGTCAATTCGTCACCTGGACGGGGCGGTAGCTCCCTACAGTCTAATGTGACGGCGCCTATAACTGCGTCGTTGCTAGCTTCTTCTGCCACCGGCAAGGCGGCTATCGTCATCACGGCTCGCCCCACGCACTGCCTGCGAGGCCAACTACGGCGACTCCCAAGCCGCCGCCGCCCCCCTCCCCTTGCATCCCTTGGCTCCCCCGTACGGGCATGGGGGCGACTGACACTTGAGTCGGCCCACTTGGGCTCGCCGGAGACGAGAGCGGATGAACTGCTGCGAGCCTTGGGCGAGGAGCAAAGGCGTCGTACCGCTCCCGGACGTGCTCGCCGAAGGCATCGAACGGGTCTGCTGACGCCCCTCCGGAAGCGGAACGCGTAGTGGCGGCCTGAACTGCCGGTACGAGTGGCGGCGGAAGGCCCGCTTGCCGCCGAACGTTCGCCACATAGCCATTGCGGAGTCCAGCATCACGATTGCCGGTGTTGTATTGGCTCAAGGTACGAAAAGCCAACCAACTGGACACTCATCGGCGACGGAACTGGACACCGCCGCCAAATGAACTGGATGCGAGTGCCAGAAGCGCTGGACAGCGCCGCCAGGACTCACTTCTCGGACTTGGCGGCTTTGGTCTTTCGCATGGATTCACCCTTGAGCGCTAGTTTGTGGCTGCTGTGAATCAGTCGATCCATGATGGCATCTGCCAAAGCAGGGTCATGGATAAACGCATGCCAGTCCTGCACTGGCATCTGGCCAGCCACAATCGTGGCGCCAGAGCCGACACGGTCATCGAGTAATTCCAGTAGATCTGCACGTCCGCGGCTGCTCAGCGGCGTCAGGCCGAAGTCATCCAAGATCAGTAGGCCGGTCCTGGCGAGTTGATTGCGAAGCTTGGCCAGTGAGCCGTCCGCATGCCCGACCTCCATGTCTTCCAACAGGCGGCCTACGCGCCGGTAGCCTACCGTGATCCCTTGGCGTGCGGCTTGTACGGCCAGTGCACATGCTAGCCAGGTCTTTCCAGTACCTGTCTGTCCAGTGACCAACACGTTTTGGCGGTGCTCAATCCAGCCGCAGGTCAGCAAATCCGCGATCACCGATCGATCCAACCCGCGCCCAACACGATAGTCAATAGCCTCCGGTTCGGCGTAGACCTTGAGCTTGGCATTGCGAATCAGGCGCGTGAAGCGCTTGTTGTCGCGCTGACTCACCTCGGCGTCAACCAGATGACCAAGGCGCTGATCGAAGCCGAGTGCTCCGTAGCTGGATTGGGCGAGCTGATGTTCAACGCCAGCTACCATGCCGGTCAATTTGAGCGTTCGTAGCTGATCAATCGTATGTTCCAAAGACATGATGTTCTCCCTGAATTATGAGTAGTAGTTAGCACCGCGCACATTTTCGTGCGCCTGTGGAGCGTCATCGTTGCTTGCACTGTCATCGCAAGATGCGCTGCGATCCAGATGGCGCACCAGGATCGACTTCACCGAGCTGACACTGTTGGCTTGGATGCGTACTGCCCGGTCACAGGCCGCCTGCAGCCTTTCGATCCCGTGTTCACGCGCAAGGCGTCGCAGCCCTCGACAGGCTTGCAGGGTCAGTGCCGGTCGGCGATGAGTCGCGCTATGTCGTTGCACGAACTTATACAGGGCGCCTCCCTGCTGACGCGCCCATGTCATCAGTACATCCGGCGTGTCTTGTGCGTAAGCGCGATGAGCCGGGGGCTGGTGCTCCGGTGACGTGCTACATCCACCCACCTCGCCGCTGCGCGGATGCATGGCCACCCGCTTGTCGCGGTGGAAGACTGACACGGCCTCCCGGGTGACCTTCAAGTTGACCTTTGCGCCAACCAATGTGTGAGGAACCGAGTAAAAGTGGCCCTGCCAAGGGACGTGGTAATCCTGTCCCACAGGGACCTTAAGCTTCCACTCTGCGTACTCGTAGGGCATCTGCGGACACGGACGCAGCGCGGGGCCGTCCAGTTCCTCGAACAGTTGCTGACGGCTTTTTCCGCCAGACCCACGCATCGGACGAAGGTTCATGTGGTCCACCAGCTCGGCAATGGCGCGATTCAGTTCCTCCAGCGAGAAGAACACCCGATTGCGCAGCCGCGCCAGGATCCAACGCTGGGCCAGTTGCACCCCAATCTCTACCGGCGCCTTGTCCTTGGGTTTGCGCGGACGTGCCGGCAGCACCATGGTGTCGTAGTGCGCAGCGAACTCGGCGTAGGTCATGTTCAGCAGTGCCCCGTCCTGCCCGGAAACGGAGGTCACCGCCGCCTTGAGGTTATCTGGCACCAGATAGGTGGGCACGCCCGCAAAGAACTCCAGCGCCTTTGCATTGCAAGCGATCCAGTCAACCGATTTCTGGCTTGCGACGGCATAGACGAAGGTCTTGCGGCTGGCACCCATGACTGCCACGAAGAGCTCCACCGGGCTTGTTGCGCCGGTCATCTGATCAGTGATCGAAGGGCGCACCCCGGAGAAGTCCAGAAACAGCTGTTGTCCCGGTACACGCACCTGACGCATGACCAGTCCTCGCTTACGCGCATAGCGGCGGTAGCGGCGTCGGAACTCGGTCTCTGACATCGCCTCAGATTCCAGGCCGAGGGCATATTCCTCATGCAATAGTGTGATCGTCATGCCGCGCCGCTGCAGCTCGGCGTGCACATACGACCAATCCGGTTCAACGAGCAGCTTCTTCGGACTACTTTTGCCCGGATTCAATCGGCGCGCCAGCGCGACCTCGTCCATGTTCTCGATGTCATCCCACGATTGCGAGAGGGCTCGCAGGCGTTTGCGATAGCGGCCGACCGTGGTCGGCGAGCGATTCAACTTTTGACCAACCTGCCGATCGGTCAAGTCAGTGCGCAACAGACACCGGCACAGGTCTTTCAACGGATTCATGGCACTCCTTGCACCGCCTTCGTTCCAGGCACCAGCATCTGGGCCAGAACAGCGGCAACAGTCCCCCGCGCCAGCGCGTAAGGGCTGACAAACAGGGATTGACGAAGGGAGGGCGGATGCCGAGAATGCAGCGAACAGGTTCTAGCTACACCCTCAAAGCCCCCAAGCGTTGACGCGCTTGGGGGCTTTTGCATATCCCACGTGTTGATTGGGGCTGGGAGTCGTCAGGTCATGCTGGCCCCCTGTCTTCCATATACGCAGTCACGGCGTGTTTCCGTTTGGGTGCGATGCCCTGATTGCTTGGTCGCGCAAGCCTGCCAGCCAGTGCGCAATGTCTTTGGCAAGCGCGTATTTGCCGCGGCGATTAGGGATGGGGAACACCGGCACCGGCAGCGAGTCACGGGACAGAGCCTGCCGGAACGCATCCAGCGAGGTGTATCCCAGTGCTTGGCGCAGATCATCTTGGCCGATCACCGGGCCATAGTGGTGCAACAGATCCTGCTCCAGGACTTTGGCCAACGCGCCGATGTGTTCGTCACGCTCTGTCATGCCGCTAGCGTAACGATTGCACCGAGAGTCGCCCAGAAGGAAACTAAGGGCCTCCGCGTTACTCTAAATTGCACCGCGATGAGTCTGATGAGCCGTTGATGCAGATCAAGGACTACAAACCTGGCCGGGTAAAAGCGGTAGTTCGCTTTGCCGAATCGAACGGAAATCGTTCCACTGAAAAAGCCTTGAAAGTGCTGAAGGTTGGCTTATGGTTCGAGGGGCTGCGGGCGCGTATGAGCTGTCCGACGGCCTATCGCCTGGGTCAGGTTTTGCAGCCCGGCACCTACCTCAAGGGCGAGCACCATCACAATTTGTGGGCCAAGTACGCGCTGGGTAAGCACGTCCCCGGCGCCGAGACTCTCCGCACCACAGAAGCAGCCATGGCAGGCTCCAGTGAAATCCTCATGGCAGCAGCTTGGGACGCGCTGGACATCTCTCGCCCTGTTGGGGCAAATGCCGACACGCTGCTAAAGCAGTTGCGACCCGGGATCCAGATGGCGATCTTCGATCAGCAGGCGTTGGAGCGTGGACGCTATGTGCGGCGTAAAGCAACGCGTCAAGTGACTCGACGCCTGGAGGGACAAGCCGGCCTGGATAGCCTAGCCGCGCTCGTCGTATTGCTTCGACAAGCGCATGAAGCAGGAAATCAAAGGCGGGCTTTCGAACTCGGGCGTTCGCTGCACGCCAGCCTGTTCCTGGCCACGATTGAGGGTCCGCTGTGGGAGATCGCAGAGGAGCTGTTCGCCTACTTCATCTGCTTCATTTTTCCGTTGGCAGCAGACAAGGAGCTTGCGTTTGATCTGCATCCAAGGATCATGCAGAGGCAGGCTTTCTGCTTCTCACGCGTCGTACTGCAGCTAGAGGACGCTGGATGGGACGGCTATCTCCCGGGCGGTCATACCCGGCAGCTGCGCCGGTTGCTGACGATTGATTTTGGTTTCGATCTGTTCTTTGGGCTCGGACCACGCTTTCGGCTGACTCAGCCGGTCGAACAATCCAGCGAGAACGCCAGGCGATGGGTCGCAGAGCAAGACATTGCATGGGAGTGGGGACTGAAGACGCTTCTCACCGGCAGGCGCGAGCGACTGATGCCGGATGAGGTGAGAGATCGAATTGCCGCTTCGGGCGCCTGAACTTCCTTCGCTTTGACATGAACACTCCTCACGGCCTCAATCGGCCTTCTCGTAAGCGCCCGTGGAATCGGGTGTTGAACCCCTCTGCTCCAAGGCTTCGCAGCGAAGCGCTCGATTGCATCGAGATGTAATGCAAGCCGATCGAGGGTCGGCAGGAATTCGTGGAAAAAAGCAAAAAGTGATCTAACTTGCTGTCAGAAAAGGAATTCCTGCCAAGCTTCTATAGAGGCTCGAGAATCCCGCGCGTCAACGCTTCGTCGTCCCAGCTATGACTTCGGTGAGCCAGCGCGAATCGGAAAGCTTTTCGCCAAACTTACTCCTACAGTCACTGCAGGAGATCAACATGGGTCTATGCGTTTCAAAACCGAGCGTGGCAGGCTCACCTGAGCATTATGCAGCCCACGTCGCAGAGCAGGTTACGCCATCGGAAGAAAGCAGTGGGACTCCGGCCCAGGCCACGTCTTCTTACTCGGACCCAGCGTTGCAAGGGCTTGCAAGACGCGGCAAGAAAGTTGACCTTTCTCGTAGCGGCCTGCCTGAGCGAGTCGCACTGAAAACCGAGCTGTTAGCCAACGCCCTGTCGGATGCAAAAGATGCAGGAGTCCGCTCAAGTATAGTGAAGTACGGAGAGCGGACCTTGAAAATGTTGGCGGCGAACAAGCAGCCGGATGAGGCGCTTCTGAAACTCGACATCAAAAATCTGCCGGCCTTAGCCTCGGTGTACAACCGCCGTTACCCTGGATTGAACCTCCAGCACTTTGACTCGCCTATTGACTTCTTGCGGTCTTTGTCCGAGCAAACCAACTCAGTAGTTTCCCAACGTGCCGTTCTTAGACTAGAACGTGATGGTGAGCATCACGTGGCAGCGGATGTTCGACGGAGGCCTAATGGCGAAGCAAGCGTAATCGTACTGGAGCCGGCGAGACTTCTCACTTTCGTGACCGGCCATACCCAACTGCGGCGTCAGGCCATGTCCCAGCTCGGTGAAAATGCCAAATTTGCGTTCATTCAGGTGGGGGCACAGAAGTCTGCAGCGGACTGCCTGATGTTCGATCTGCATTTCGCTTTGCACGCTCATCAGCACTCAGCCCTGTTCGATCAGTGGCATGACAACATGGTCAACCACGGGACGATTGATCCATACGGGCAAGGCTCGGCTTCGCCCGACGCGCTTTTGGAAGACGCTGGAGTCGAACTCATGCTCGGAGAACAGATGCTGCCCGCCATTTTCTATAAACACACGCACAGCAGCAGCGTGGTAGAAGAAGTGGACCGATCCCAACCAGGAAGTGCCTACACGGGTGTCAGTACAAGCGGACGCCAGCAGCAACATGAATCGCTGGAGCAACGAGTTCAGGCCTTCCGCGTAGATAGAGGTTACAGCGCATCGATCGAGACGTCGCGCGCCACAAAGATTCGATCAGCACTGGAGACAGCTATCTCTGATCGCCAGTCATAGGCGAATGGTAAAATTGATGTTCGGGCTGCGCGCGGCGATGGTCGCGTAGGTCGGCTCTCTTTGCCGCGATGGCGGGAGGGGTAGATGCTGCGACTTCACTCCATGGATGGCGCATGCGGTGATCAAGAGGGTCGGCAGGGATTCGTGTAAAAGTAGCCAAAAATGAACTAATTTGCTGTCAGTGGAAGGTTTATCACACGAATCCCTGCCGACCCTCTTGATCTACAATCAGATCACCAACGGCTGCCGGCGATCGCCCATAGGTTCCGTGAGAATCCCTCGCTAGCAGTACGCCGCCGCGCAGTCCTCCCGCAGGCGGCGCTCGGCGCTCCGTAAGGGCTCTCTCTGACCAGCAGCAGGCCAACCGGTGCTGTGCGAGTTGTATCCTATTTGCCCGGCTGCGCTGACTTTGCAAGTCACAACCGTCCAGCCTAAATGACGCCGCCGTCCAGTTTGGCTGATAGCTTCGTCCAGTTTATTTGGTGTCAGCGTCCACTTGCTTGGCTTTATGTACTCAAGGCGGCATTCAAGGCCTGCTGTTCGTCTGCGAAGACCCGCCGTGCGGCGCTGTAGTTCTCGGTCAATATCCGGGCGGCCGCCGCCAGGTTGATGCATGGATCGAACACTTCTCTGACGGAAAGGCCGAGCCGGTGAAGATTGTTGGCGTTGATCTGCCCTAGACCCAGGTCCACCGAACTCCCGTCCGCGATAAGCCTGGTAGCGGATGAAATCGCTTCTTCCAGTGATCGCACTTCAACCTTGCGGCCCTTGACGCCGATCGCCAGCGGATCGAACCCGGATTCGTGGCTAACAACGGCAGCAAGCGTTTGCGGATGGACGCCCGGTGCGCAACGTCCGGCCACATCGTCGAACGTCGGCTGCTGGGCAGCTGCACGCGCAGCTACCAAAGCGCACATGGCGGCCGCTAAAAGCGGCCTGATGAGTGAAATCTGACACTTCAACTGGTGGTCTCCCCGTCTCGCCAACTGTATGGACGCTTGCAACAGTGGTAGAAATCTATCACCATTACTGCAAAGTTGCCAAACTTCGGGGAAAAAGTGCGCAGTTTTTCATACAAATTCGCCGCCGCAGCGGCGTCGGCGCTGCTGTTAGCTGGCTGTGCCAGTGCTGGTGGGGTGCCGAAAACGCCGCGAATGTCGGATCGCAACTTGCGTCCGATGAACCAGGACCTCGCGGCTTGGCTGGCCCGGATCAATGCGGTGCCGGCGACAACCTCCCCGAACCCGCCGGTATCGGCCAGTTCCGCCCGATCTGAACCCGGAGGCGACGCTGCACCTCAAGCGCAACTGCGCGTTGAGTCTCTGCCGCCATTCGTGGCGCAAGTTGAACTTTCGTCTGGCACCGCACCGTCCCCAACGGCCAGCCCGACGAAGCCGCCGGCGACTGCAAGCAAAAAACCGGCTCCTTCTCCCTCGGTCGATGCAGTCGCGGCCACGGGAGTTCTTGTTCCATCACCGGGCGATGCTAAGCAATCGCCCGGCGAAACTACTGCTGTCGCCGCATCCCCGGCTGCTGACCACATCAGCGCACCGGTCAAGGAGCCGGTTCCTATCAAGGTGCCGAAACCGATCTGGACGGCGGAGACAGGCAGCACCCTACGCAGCACTCTTTTCGGCTGGGCCAAAGAAGCGGGATGGCCTGAGCCACGTTGGGATGCGCCTATCGATTATCCGATTGTCGGCACGATGACCTTCGAGGGGGACTTCCTCGATGCCCTGCGCAGCCTGTTCAAGGCGCATGCCGGTGTATCTCGCCCGGTTCACGTTGACGTCTACACCAACCAAAAATTCATTCACGTAACGGAGTAACCATGCGATCACTAGTCATCGCGCTCGCCGTAACCCTGCTCGCTGGTTGCGCCGCATCGCCCACCCGCCACTCGCTGCAAGAAATTCAGGATGCAAAGACACAAGTCGATGGCGCGCTCGCCGCTATGCGCTCAGGCCAACAGGAGCGCGACGACGGCGGTGTCAAGATCATCGCGGACCAGATGTATGTCCCGCCGGAAGCGGTGGAGCTTAGGGCCGAGAAGCTACTGCCAGGCAACTGCAAGATCACCTTCGCTCCGACCGCAGGTGCCACGCTTCAGGCCTTCAGTCAGCACGTAGTCAAAATTTGCGGAATTCCGGTTCGGGTACTCCCGGATGCGCTTGCATCTCTATCGGGCAGTAACGGCTCTTTCAACAACAGCGCTACTGATCCATCAAGTGGCGCCGCCTCGAGCATTTCCGCAGCTGGCCTGCCCCTACCATCAAACATCGCATTGCCGCCGCCGGTCACAGGCGCCGTGAATGCGATGCCGGTGGCCAAGACCACGGGCAACAACCTGATCGACGTGCGCTACTCCGGTGACCTGGCTGGATTGCTTGATGCCGTGACCGCGCGCCTTGGCCTTTCCTGGCGCTACCGCAATGGCGCGATTCAGGTCTTTTATACCGAAACCCGGTTCTACAAGCTCTACGCGCTACCGAAGGCGCAGACGATCAAGTCCACGACGAGCTCCGGCAGCAGCATGACGGTTGGCGCGTCGGCGGCCGGCCTGGGCAACACCTCGACCAATTCGAGCGGCAGTGGTACGGACTCGTCCACCAGCAGCATCACCACGTCTGATGATATTTCCATTGACCCAACGAAGGATGTGCGCGAGGCAGTGCAAAGCCTGCTGACTCCGAATGTCGGTCGGATGGCGTTTGCGCCTTCCACAGGCACGATTACTGTTTCCGATACGCCCGAACGGCTGCAGATCATCGAAGATTGGGTGGCAGCGGAAAACAACTTCCGCACGAAGTTTGTCCTACTGAACGTCGAGCTCATCACCGTCAAGCTGACCAACAGCAGCGAGCTGGGTGTCGATTGGAATCTCGCGTACCAGAACATTGCTAAAAATTACGGCTTGGGCTTGGCTAGCTCTTTTGCCACTGCCACCGAAGCCGCCGCCGGATCGATCAACATCCTGGAAGGCAATTCGCGCTTCTCTGGCAGCACGGCCGTCATCAAGGCACTGCAACAGCAGGGAGAAATTGTCAACAAGCGCACGCCTAGCACTAGCACCCTCAATATGAAGCCGGTATCCGTCCAGCTAGGCACCCAGACCGGATACATCATGCAGTCCTCAGCCACTTCTACCGCAGACGTAGGTGTCACGTCGTCGATTACTCCGGGCCAGGTAACCGCCGGCTTCAATATGACCTTGATGCCCTTTATTCAGCCCGACAACAAGACGGTGCTGCTCAGCCTTGCTATCAACATCACCGATCTAATCGAATTAGAACGTAAAGAGGTAGGCGACACCGCTGTAGAAACGCCGAATCTTTCCAAGCAGATCCTCAACCAGGAAGTCCGCATCCAGTCCGGCCAGACACTAGTCCTCTCAGGTCTGGACACTATCAACGTGCAGGACACCCGTTCGGGTGTTGGATCGCCGCGATTTTTCCTGTTTGGCGGCGGCAAGAAAACCAGCCGCGACCGCGAAGTGCTAATTGCACTCGTAACCCCTATCGTCAAGGGCTAACTATGGCACGCAAGGGGATTGGCATTCCGCCGCTAAACAGTGAGCAGGTGGAAGCCTCACTGAACACCATCACTGTTCATGGCAAAAAACTAGTGGGTGGTTTGCTTTGGGAGCCACTGGATAGTCCCCGTCACTACATGTCGGAGGCCAAGCGCATCGGCAAGGAGCGGAAAATGGAGATGGTTGCGATCCGCAAATCGGACTCCGCCATCCAGGCCGGCTTCGCACCGCGCACAAAGGAGCGTCTGAAGGGTTACTACTCACTTGCTGCCACCCTAGCCGGCTGCCTAGGCGAAAGCTGGATGGGCGCGTTCTCCGTCGAAGACGGGCGCTACGTCTTCGTAACTGTGATTGATGGGATCGTACTGCCTGGCCAAGACATTATCGGCGATCGGGAAAAGGTCGAACAAGCACTGAAGAAAACGTACAGCCTGGTCACAGCGGACCCCGGAAAGCAGATCAAGCTGCAGAAGCGGATCATCGCGCCGGCTGAATTCAACTTCAGCAACGACAATCGCACGCTGGGCGAAATCCTCACTCCTGATGCTTTCAGGAAGGAACACCAGTTGACCCCGCTCGCGCTGGGCCTGACGACACGCGAAATTGTGTTAGGTGTCGTTGGTATCACCATCCTTGGTGGCGCTGCTTTCGGCGCTCTCTGGTGGTTAGATCTCCGGCAAGCCCGCGAGCTTCAGGCTGAAGCGATGCGAAAAGCCGACGAGTTGCAAAAGCAGAAACTCGAAGCGCAGCGTGCAATTCCGCAGCCGTGGTTGGGTCAGCCCAATGCCAAGCTCATGCTCGATGCAGCGGCCCATTCCCTTAAGAACACGAGACTGTCCTATGGCGGGTGGGGATACATCGAGTCCGCATGCGATACACAACAGTGCGCCGCAATCTACGCCAGACCGGATGATGGTGCGCCTATCGGCGCGTTTCTGCAGGCGGCTCAATCGGTGAACGGTGCACGCCTCGCCGACAACAAGGGGGTCGTCTATTACAAGGTCGATCTCAAACCAGAAACCGGTGATTTACTGAAGACCATGCAGCAGCGTGAGTTTAATTTCATCAACTACTTCCAGGCCTTCGGTCCATACGTACAGGCCACGATAGAAGCTCCAAAGGATGAAGTGCAGCCGGAAGATCCCGCTGCACAGGTGACGTGGAAGAAGCGCAACTTTACCGTCGGCACTTCATTTCCCCCTGAGCTTCTATTTGAGGGATTGGACCTCGCTGGCCTGCGAATCAATAGCATCGTCACCCGTATTCCTGACCAAGCAAACGCATCCAGCGAAAGCGCGCAGAGCACCTTTAACTGCGGCGACGCAGTGATCTGCTGGAGCATCAACGGAGAACTCTATGGCCGCTAAGCCCCTCACTCTTGCCCTGTTCATTGTGGCCACCTTCGCCGTTACGTCTGATGCCCGCGCCCTAAGCGGCGGCGACTCCGACACTCCGATTACTGCCGGCGACCTTGCTGAATTGCAGAGCCGTATCGTGTATGCCAGGGCGCAAGCCGAATTAGCAGAGTTGCAGCGAAAATCCGTCTCCGTCTCCGGCACCGGAGAGGCGGATATTAGTCAGCAAGCAGCTGGAAATGCGCTTCCGGTGGTAACCGGTGTGTATGGCCGTGACCGCGACCTGTATGCCTCGTTCCTCTACTCCACCGGCATGGACTGGCAGGCAAAGGCAGGTATGACGGCCCCGGGTGGTTATCTAGTGAAGTCGATCACTCAGGATCGGGTCGTCTTGACCAAGGACGCCCGTAGCTACGTTTTGGGTTTCTCCTCCATCGCGCCGGCCGAGCCGAGTAGCAGCACAGAGCAGACCAAACCGGTAGGAACGATGAACTCGCCGTTCCTACCTTTGCCTGCAGGGAAGTGACCGTGACCGCTATCGCTTACGCGCACGGTTCACTTAGCGAGTCTGTTGCGATTCTGCCGCTGACCAATCGCAACATACCGGCAATCAGCCTGGATGGTGGCAGCTTTCCCGCAAGTCTGGCGCTGCGCGAAAAGCTATGTCTGCTGGAAAATGGGGAGCTCCATATCCGCCAAGGCACCCGTCTGGATGCTGATGTTCTTGCATACATGCAACGGTTGGATTTGGCTGGCTTCGCCTACAGCGAATGCCAAGCAGACCTACAAAGCCTTCGTCGGTTATACGGTCGATCCACCACAGAGCTCGGCGGTGAATCACGCGTCGCGGCCGGCACCGACAGGCAGAGAGAGGTTGTCGAATTAATCCGCGACGCGGTGCGCAATGACGCCAGTGACCTCTACATCGTGACAGCCGACGACAAGGGATACATCCGTGCCCGCATCAATGGCCTAGTCGAAACCTTGGACGTCATCCCGGCCAGCGACAGCATCGACTTAGCGGCCTCTTTGTACGGCAGCATGTGTGACCAAAGCGATCCGGTGTTCCAGGTGCATAAGCCACAGGACGCGCGCTTGAAAGCGCAGTATCTGGCGGAGGCAAACCTGTACGGAGCTCGCGTATCAACCATGCCCCGCAGTCCCGGGCACTCCCTTGTGATGCGGCTGCTCTACAACTCCGAGAACCGCCCCAAGTCCATGTCCGAAATGACGTACTTGGAGGAACAGCAGCCATTCTTTGAGCGCCTCACGTCGAGCAAGACTGGGGTTTTTGTTTTTTCCGGTCCGACCGGCTCAGGAAAATCGACCTCACTGCAGGTCTGCTGCGAGGAGCTGATGGCGCGCGCGGAGGATCGCTCTCACGGTGTGACGCTGGAAGATCCCACCGAATACGAGATCCGAGGCTGGACGCAGGTGCCATGCCCGAGGGGAAAGGATCATCGCGCCGATTGGCTCACCGGCATCCGGCATCTGATGCGACACGACCCCGATATGTCGATGATTGGCGAAATGCGTGATCGAGAGTCGATGGAGGCGGTCATGGAAATCTGCCTCACGGGCCATCTGTCGCTCACCACTGTTCACGCGAATGACGCTGTAGCTTGCCTGCAACGAATCGCGAACAAAGGAGTGTCGCGCGACCTGTTCGCCGACCCGGGCATCATCCGTGGCCTGGTCAATCAGAAGCTTGTCCCGGTGCTCTGCACCACCTGCCGCCGAGAATGGACCACCGAAGCCCATCGTTTCAGCAAGCTTGTCCGTGATCGCGTTGAACACTACTGCGACATCCGCGAAGTCTTCGTTGCGGGTAAGGGCTGCGGCCGATGCCGACACGGAGTCACCGGCCGCATGCTCGTCGCGGAATGTGTGGAGACCACACACCGTAACCTGGCTACCTTCGCCGATCACGGCCGTGTCGCGGCACGTCGGTACATGAAAAAGGAACAGGGATTCGTCACCCGCACTGAAGCGTTGATCCGAGCGATTAACCGTGGGTTGGTGTGCCCCATCCAGGGTGAGCACCACGTCAACTCGTTGGACGAAGACAGAGAACTTTCTGATGACGCTACTTAGCCCAGCGCTGGATGACAAGCTGACGCGGATGCGCGTAAGCACAGAGATGCGCGCGCAGCTATACGACGAAATTGCAGCGATGCTGGAGAACGGCAAGTCACTGAACGAAACATTGGCCAAGGCCTACGAAATTGCCCGCACCCTTGGCGGCGGTTCGAAATCACCGAAGGCTGTGATGCTCTATGAGCTGAAGCAGGCCACCGGTGCGGGAAAGCCATTCTCTTCGGCGTTGAAGCGCTGGGCGCCAATGATGGAGCACACATTGATTGCTGTCGGTGAACAAACTGGCGATTTGCTTGGTGCGTTCAAACACGTGCAATTCATGCACGAGAAGCGTGGCGAGCTGGTAAAGACTTTTATCATGAAGGTCCCTTATCCGGTTCTGCTGTTCGTCGGCGCCGGTGTCATGTTGTGGTCGATGTCCTCGCAGCAGATTCCGCAGATGTTGCAAATCGCGCCGGAATCCGAATGGTCAGGGTCGGCTTGGCTGTTGATCCAATTGGCACACGCCACCACGAGCTATGGCTTGTACGCGATTGCGGCCATCGTGTTGGCCATTATCGCCATCATCGCATCTCTGCCACGGTGGACCGGCGATCTGCGCTATCGAGCCGACAAATTCGGACCTTGGAAGGCCTACCGTCAGGTCCAGGGCGCGATGTTCATGCTTTCCTACGCCACTCTGGTCGCCGCAGGCGTCAACCAAGACGCGGCGTTAGCAATGCTTATCCGTAACGCTTCACCCTACCTTGCCGAGCGCTTGCATGCAGCACGCCTGGGGATCGCACGTGGCCGCAGCTTTGGACAAGCCTTACGGCTTGCCGAGTACGACTTTCCAGATCCTGAAGCGAACGCATACATCGAGATGCTCTCCGACTTAGACGGATTCCCCACTGCACTACTGCGGTACTCGCGGAAGTGGATGGACCGCACGGTGGGACGTATCAACGCCTTCCTCAACGTCTTCTTTGTCGCCGGCATTTTGGCTGTCGCCGGCTTGGGTCTCGTCGCAATCACTTCCACCCAACAAATGACCGAGATTACCAAGAAAATTCAGCCTTAACTCCCCAACCAACTGTCACGCAATGAAGGAAATCCCAATGAAGAATGCATCGCAACACCTGTCAGCTGAGGCTAACTCACAGCAATTCATCACAGGGCTGCAGAAGCCTTGCATCTACGTCCCACGCCACCAGCGCGGCCTGACCCTGCTGGAAGGATTGGCATGGATGGCGCTGGCTGGCGTGGTCGTTGCAGGAGCGCTGGCAATGAATGCCAAAGGCTGGCTGGGTAACAAGGAGCAGAAGGAAATCACCCACATTTCCTCGCTCATCTCCGGCACGAAGCAGCTGCAGTCGGTCAACGGCTACGGTGCGTCCGGCACCAACCTAGTGCCGGCGCTCATCTCTGCTGACCTTGTGCCGGGTGACATGACAGTTTCAGGCACTACGCTCACCAACCGTTTTGGAGGCACAGTGACGGTCACTTCTACCGGGCTCGGTTACACGGTGACCGACCCGAGTCTGCCGGCGTCTGCCTGCATGTCCCTCGCTCGCCAAATCAGTCAGATCGGCGGCCTGACCACCAAAATCGGTAGCGGCGCGGCCGCTACAGGTGCCGTAGACACTGCGACCGCGCAGGCACAGTGCAGCGGCTCCGCTAACACCGTGGCCTTCACTATGGCGAATTGACCATGCCGACACGGCTACGCGAAGCGAGTTTTGTCGACTTGATTATTGGCAAGACATACGCAGACATGAAGGTGGCCCCCGGGACCGGCGCGCTTCGCGTGCCGGTCCCGTCGGAGTATGAGCAAGAAATTCAAGAGCTCCGTGCGTCATGCATTGCAGCGTTGGAAAAGCATGAGGACGCAGAGTTCTCGATAAACCACGACCAAGTGATGTACCGCGTCACAGTCATGACTGCATTGGACATGACCGATGTGTACTTCCTTCGTGCGATTCGCGCAGAAATCCGCCTGATCGAGCGGATTCCGTTCTCCGAGAGCCAACGTGACCTTGTGTTGGGAGAGGCAACCAAAGGACTGATCCTGATCTGCGGCGACATGGGCGCCGGTAAGACCAGCACTGCTGCATCCGTTTTGAAAGCGCGCCTTGAACGATTTGGCAGCACTGCGCTGGCTATCGAGGATCCGCCAGAGACTGTCCTGCATGGCGAACACGGCCCTGGGCGCTGCATCCAGGTGCCGGCCTCTAAGCGTCACGGTAGTTACCGAGAGCAGCTGCGCCGTGCTCTGCGCACCGGAGTCAGCGCATTGTTGATTGGAGAGATTCGCGACGAAGACACCGCCGTGGAGGCTGTCCGTCAGAGCAACGCGGGACTCTACGTCGTAAGCACCATCCACGCTAAGACAGTGACCGAGGCCATCAAGCGGTTAGTGGACTTGGGGTCACAAGGCGATACCAATAAAGCAGCTGCCCTTCTCGCCACCGGGCTAACCGCAGTCTTGCACCAGCGCATCGAGCGCATTACTGCGCCCAACGGTCAGGCCCTGGGGGGCGTACGCATACAGCTGGCTTCGCTTCTGATCCACGGCTCACTGGAATCAAGCATCCGCACAAAAATTCGCGAGATGAAATTCGACTCCCTAAGCCAGGAGGTCGACGCACAGAACAAAGGACAGGTATGGCAATCATGAGCACCACTTCGCGACGCTCCCAAGTCGGCATGACGATGCTGGAGCTATTAGTTGTCCTTGCGCTGTCGGCTGGCCTGGCTGCCAGCCTTATCGGTTGGTGGAACTGGCGGGCTACATCGCAGCGCGACGACTTAGCCGCACAACATGCACAAGTGGTCATGCGCGCGGCCCAGAGTTACATCCGCAACAACTACCAAAACCTCTACAACAATACCGGCGGCGGGCCGGTCACCGTGCCTGCAAGCGCCCTGCAGTTGGGCGACGGCATGGCCACCACTAACGCCTACGGCCAGACCTTCGCGCTGCGCCTTATCCGTAGTGGAACGAGCATGGAGGGTTTAGTGCTTTATACGGGCGGTCAGACGATCAAGATCAGTTCCCTTCGGGCTATCGCCAACCAGATCGGCCTAGCCGGTGGCTACGTATCACCCGACGAGCCAAACACTGCGGTCGGAATGATGCGTCAGTGGACGAAATCGCTTGCCGCCTATGGCGGCAATCTCGGCACCGGCAAAGTAGCTGTAGGCCTGTTCGTCGAAGAGATGGCTCAGGCTGCCGATGATTATCTGCATCGCACGGCTACGGCGGGAAAGCCAGAGCTTAATCGCATGTCCACCGCGATAGAGATGAATGCCAATAATCTCAACAACGCCGGCGCAGTGAATGCGAACCGCGCTGCAATCAATGGTGTGACAGTGAGCGACGGTGGCCTTGCGACCGCTGCTCTGTCTATCTCGAAGTCCAGCTTTGGCGAAGTCCCCTACCCCGAAGAAACAATTCAGTACCGCCTGGGCACGAATCTTCGCATCTACGAAGGCGAGAACCAGCGGCTTGTGTTCGATGGCGACCAGACCAACAAGTTCAGCGGCAGCCTCACCTCGAACTCGAACATTCAGGCTGCTGGGAACCTCATCGCTGGGGCGCATGTAATTGCTGCTGGTACGCTCAGCGGACAGGAGCTGAGCGTCAATGAGGCCTATACCAACAACTATTTCCGCGTCCGTGGAAGCGGCGGCCTCTACTGGGAGGACTTTGGTGGCGGTTGGTACATGGGAGACAGCAACTGGATTCGTGCCTACGGCAACAAGAACATCTACACCGCCGGCGAAGTCCGCGGCGGATCGGTGACCGCGGAGGGGCGCCTGGCAGCGAATGATCTCATGCTCAACGCCGTTGCTAATGCAGGTGGCGGATGTGCAGCGAGTGGCCTGCAGGCTCGCAGTAGTACAGGCATGCTTCTTAGCTGCGTGAGTGGGGTGTGGCGCGCTGGCGGTGGTATCCAGGGAACAACAATAATCGCCGGTCCTGGTGAGTCTCAGGGACCAGTGTGGGCTTATGCAGTTTGCCCTGCTGGAACGTACCTGGTTGGCGGCGGCTATAACGTCTCCTACATGGAGAAGGCCTCGTCCCAGGAAGCTCCCCAGGTCAACCGTCCCGCCGAGGGCATGAATGCGTGGGCTGTCTATTCGGGCTCTGGCGCCGGCTACGAGTCGCGCTTCATGCCCTTCGCAATCTGCGCTTGGTAGGTCCACGATGATTGGTCTCTTTTCTGCCCTTCGCCGCGGCGCGATCCCTTCGCTAGGGATCGCAGCTACCTTGACAGCTTCGCCAGCTTACGCGGCTCAGCCGTCGGCGGTTGTCGATCTACAACAGCGGGCCGCATGCGTCTCAGCCGCGGCCGAGCGCTACGCCGTATCCGCACCACTGGTCTACGCAATCATCCGCACCGAAGGTGGGAAAACCGGCCGCACATCAGGACGGAACAGAAACGGTTCCGTCGATCTAGGGCTAATGCAGGTGAACGAAATTCACCTGCCAGAACTCGCGCGACTCCGCATTACGCGCGAGATGGTCATCTACAACGAGTGCCTGAATATCTTCGTTGGGACTTTCATCCTAAGCAGAGAGCTCAACAACAACAAAGCCGACTTTTGGACGAATGTTGGCGCGTACAACTCCCGAACCGCATGCGAGAAATTCTATGCACTTGGGAAGGACTGTCCAAATATCGAGTATCAGAAGAAAGTCATAAGCCATCTGACCGACATTCTTCAAGGCCACTGACATGCACCCCTTCGCTTATGTTCTTATCCTCGCCTATTTCGTCATGACCTTGGTGGCGAATTCACTTTCTTCTACTATCGAGCGTGCTGCTCACACTCAACGAATTTCTATCGCCGGATCAATAGCAATATATGCGAAGGTCGCTTCAGACTATGCCAAAGCTCATCCATCTATAGATTCTGCAATCTCACCGGAAGTTCTGTCCTCACCCGATTGGTTCAATCGCAATTCGCGCGTTTCGGCTTATGCATTGAATGGGTTCGCATATGTTTACTTTTCTGCAGATAACGCGGATGAGGCGGGTCAGATTGCACGCGCTTGCCCAAAAGGCGTTCGATGCACAGTCGTAGTAAATGGGTGGATGTATGAACCAGGTTCCCTTACTGCTTTTGCGTCCGTCCCGCGTGGCCGCGGACTGCCTTCTAACAATGCAGTCATGCTGCGGTTTTGATCAGTCATGTCAACCGTTGTTGGATCTCCATGCGCATGCTTGCGCTCCTACTCAGAGCATGAAACTGCTCAGGTTCGCCCGGTTGAGTTCGGTGTGGGATCACTTCAACACGGAGTCAAATATCTCGTAGTAGCAACAGCTCAAAATCGTGTCGGAACGGCCTGCGGCCCGGTGCCCGCGGCTATGCCGCGCCTTCGGCTGGTGCTGCGCATCGAGCCTCCTTCGGAGTCTCGCCCCTTCGGGCCTGGACACCTTTGCCTTTCGCGCCAATTCTCTGGCGCTGCAAGCTCCGCTTGCAGGTTGCAATTTGCAAATGGCTGCCCAGGCAGCCAGCGCCAGCGTTCACTCGCTGGCGGTCATTCCAAGCGTTGCGTACACCTCAGCGTGGAACTGAGCTTCAGTCAACCCCAGCTCCCTGGCCTTCGTTTTCAACCCCAGGATCGCGGGCCTCAAAAGGGCCGCACGATCACTCTGATTCAACGTTTGCACGGCGGCGACCTCCATCCGCCGCGATTTATTGGGTGCGATCAGCCCCTCATTTTTCAGGTCCGAATACGCACGACTCACCGTCGAAAAATTGACTCCCCATTGTTTCGCCGCTTGGCGAACGCTCGGCAAAATCGCACCGGGTTTTACTTTCCCGGTGCGTATAAGAGTTCCAATTCTCTCTGTGATCTGGGTCTGGATCGGGGTGTGGGAATTTTGGGAAATGCGCAGGCTCAGGCTCATCGCGCAAGTTTGCAACACGGCGGCCTTTTCAGCCAGTGGCCGCCCATCTCCAGTACCTACTTGCGGGTCTGTTTTTCTGCCCCGCGTTTTTCCAGAAATGGGCCTACCGATGGCAGGCCTTTGCTGCCGCTGACCGGGCGCATGTCCGGTGCTGCCTTGCAGCTGGTTTGGAAACCCGCTTCGTTCGATCGCCAATCGCTGGACGCTGCCCGGCCGGCGCGACCACGCAAGGGACGCTCCGCTGTTCCCCCTTGCGTGGCCGCTCCCTCCGTCCGGGCTGCTACGCGACACGGCGACGAACTCAGCGAAGCAGGTTTCCCAAAACCGAAAGGCACACACCGACATTTCAGCCCTCAATCAAACGCAACAGCAAGAGCCGGCTCAGAAGCTCGCAAAGCAGGTTGCACAGAGCGAAAGGCTGGAACGGAGGAAGTGAGGGAAACCAAGGCCGTTGTTCGTGGCCGTAACCCTGACTCAATTATTGGAGAAGTACGCATGAACGCAGTTGTCCCGAACACCACCATCGTCCGCCTGCCGCTGAAGGCGCTCTATCTGTCCGAATCCAACGTGCGCGGCAAGAAGAAGCACAGCCCGGAAAGTATCCGATCCTTGGCCGAGTGCATCGCGCATATGGGCCAGCTGCAGAATCTGGTGGTCAAGCCTGATGACGCATCGATGACTCGCGCAGGCGTGATCGCTGGTGGCCGCCGCCTCGCCGCATTTGAACTGCTGCTGTCCGATGGCCGCATTACCGACGAACACGAAGTCGATTGCAAGATCACGTTCGACGACGTGGACGCGGTTTCGCTGGCCGAGAACGTCCAGCGCGAACAGATGCACCCGGCCGACGAGTTCGACTCCATCAGGGCCATGTACGAGGACAAGGGTTACAGCATTGACCGCATCGCCGACCTGCTTGCCATCACGCCGCTTGTCGTGGAGCGTCGCCTGCAGCTGACCAAGGCACACCCTGAGTTGCTGGCCGATTTCCGTGCCGAGAAGCTGACGACAGATCAGCTGATCGCCTTGTGCGCTACCCCCGATCAAGATCGCCAGTTGGAAGTGTGGAAAGAATGCCGTAACTACTACAACCCGACCCCCAACATGCTGCGCAAGCGCGTGCTGGAATCGACTATCGATTGCAGCACCGACGCCCGCATTCGCTTGATCGGTGGCATCGATGCTTTCACTGCCGCAGGAGGCGCCGTCGAGCGCGACCTCTTCTCCGATGCAGCCAACGCCGGCATTTCCCGCGACGTGGGGCTGCTGGACAAGCTGGTCAACGAGAAACTGCAGGAAGTCGCCGGACAGGTGAAGGCAGAAGGCTGGGCGTGGGTGGAGGTGCTGCCGGATGGCCCGAACAGCAACTACTACCGTTTCGGCACCATCCATGCCGTCGACCACGAACCGACCGGCGAATTGGCCGAGCAGCTGGCCGCGCTGCAGGCTCAGGACGATGCTCTGTACGCGCGCCAGAGGGAAATCGAGATTGAGGAAGACGCCGAGAACTTCGAGATCGAGGACAACGAAGAGTACGACACCATCATGGAGCGCCGCGAGGAACTCGGCGCGCAGTTGGGTGCCTTGAGGCAATCGGCCCCCGGTGCCTTTACCGATGAACAAAGGGCGTCGGCCGGTGTTGTGATCTACCCGAACAACGGCGCTATCGAAGTGATTCGCGGCAAGGTGAAGGGTGCGAACCGCAGTGCGGCCGCTGCCGCGAGCGGTAGCGCTGTCGAAGGTGGGCGCGAAACCAACGCTGCCGGCCGCAAGGACAACGCCATTTCCGACACTTTGCGCCGCTCTTTGTTGGGGCGCCGCAACCGTTACGTGCAGCAGGAAGTTGCCAAGAACGCGAGGGTTGCGAAGGTCCTGCTGGCCCAGCGAATGGCTGGGATGCTCAAGTCTGCCCACACCCTTGGCGGCACCAATAACGAAGGCCGGGGCGTGTGCGATCTCTCCCTATCCGACTTCACCGACGGAGCGCGCCTGCACCATTCCATCGTTGGCGGTGACTCCGAAGTGATGAGCGCATTGCTGTGGAACGTCATAGAGCCGCTCATCAAGGGCATGCCGAACAAGCACGTCGAGCAGTGGGACTACTTCGCCGGAAAAAGTGACAGTGAACTGGACGCAATTATCGCAGTGGGCGTGGGCATGTCGGTTTCGGTCAATGCCGAGCACAAGGGCCTGACTGCCAAGTTGCTGGACGCGCTGAACTTCAACCTCAGTGACCACATGGAAGCTAATGCCGATAACTACTTCGGCCGCATCCCGAAGGGAATCATCCTTGACTCGCTCAAGGACGCTGGCAAGTGCGAAGACCGCGCCGCGCTCGAAACCATGAAGAAGGGCGACTTGGCCAGCGCTGCCGAGAAGCGCATCGCCAGCACTGGCTGGCTGCCGAAGCTGATCCGTACCCCCGCGCCAAAGGCTCCGAAGAAGTCCACGGCACCGGCACCGAACACGGGTGCCACGACCCCGGCCACGGCGACGGCCGGGAAGAAGACCGCCGACAAGAAGCCGGCAGGCAAAGCCCACAAGGCCGCGAACGCCAAGGCCAAGAAGGCTTGAGGAAGCACGCGCGCCGGCCCTGCCGGCGCGCTCTCCGGCCACCGACCAAGGACCTAAACCATGACCTTTGAATACTTTGACCCCAAGCGCCAACCCGCTCGTGACAAGTTCGGCTTCACTTTCCACGCGGACCTGGACCTATTCACCACAGATGGCTTCTACGACTCCAACGCGCTTCTGAGCGCCGGATTCCATTTCTGCCAGATCACCCTGGAGTCGGACGATCCCGCACTTCTCCAGCGCTACTACGAAGATCCGCTCGCACTGACCCGCTGGCATCCTGAACCGCCCAGCTCGGGGTGGCGCATGGTTGGTCTCTACGACACTGACAACAACCCGGTTGCCATCTTTATCCGGCCCCGGCAGGAGACCGACACGCCGTGACCGACAACATTTTCGCCCTGCTCGCCGAAGCCGAAGCCATTCGCGTGAACGGCAAGGTCACCGCGCGGCACCCCGGCGGTGCTCCGCTGGACGGCTTACTGGCTCTGCGTGACGCCTGTAAGCGTCACGGCCCGCTGCTTGCCAACCGCCGCCGAACCAGCTTTGCAGAATGGGCCACGCTGATCGACCACGATCCTCTGGCGGGCATCGACTCCGACCAGGCGAGCATCGCGCAGGCGCTGCGGGACATGCAAGCCGCAGCGCAGCCGGCGCCGGCGCCGGTCAACCTCATTGAGCGGCTGCGCCGCCTTGGCCGCCCAGTCGCCGAACCCGCCACCTGACCAGGAGACAACCTCATGCTCATGCTGACCCGCAAAATCGGACAGACCATCATGGTTGGCGATGACGTCGCCGTAGTGGTTAAAGGCATCGACCAAAACGGCCAAGTCATGCTCGGCATCGTCGCACCGCGCGAAACACTCATCCTGCGCCGGGAACTGTATGCCGGTGACAGCCTGCCTTCGCGCGCGCAGGGAGCCTGCGTGTGAGCCATCAACTGCCTGCCATGGCGCTGCTACGCAGACGCAAGGCCAACCCAGCAGATGCCGAGAAAGTCGAAGACCTGATCAAACGCATGCAGGAACTCCATGTTGCGGCAATCCAGGGCGCCGAGTTTATCGACTACCTGCTCACCCATGCCCCGGAACTTCCTGACGAGAATCGCACTCTGCGACGGCTGCGCCGCGCAGCCGCTGCATTGGAACGGCCGCTTTAGGGAGACGTGACTTATGGCCCTCACCAAGAGCCAACGCGAAACCGTCCGGTGTATGTTTGATGGACGCTGTGCCTACTGCGGCGAGGAACTTGGACCTCGCTGGCATGTTGACCATGTGGAAGCAGTTGTCCGCGACTTCGTTTTTCTGCCCGGTGGCGGCACTCGCAATACCGGGAAAATGATTCGCGTCGAAAACGATCGACTGACGAACCTGATGCCGGCATGCCCGCCTTGCAACATCGACAAACATTCGATGCCGCTGGAAGCGTGGAGGGCCAAGCTCGCCCGTGCCTGCGAGGTCCTTGCCCGCAACAACCCGACTTACAGGCATGCGCTGCGATACGGCTTGATCCATGAAACCAGCTGCCCCGTTGTTTTTCACTTCGAGCGCGTCACTGCCAACAAACAGGCCATCCTCTAGCCCGAGGATTTAAGGAGTTCCAGTGTCCAGGATCCCCCAACACTTCATCGACGAGATGGCCGCCGCCGACCTGGTGACGATCATCGGCAAGCGCGTCGAGCTTAAGCGCGCCGGCAATGAGTACACCGCACGATGCCCGTTCCATAGCGAAAACAGCCCCTCCTTCACCGTTGCGCAAGAGAAGGGCTTTTACCACTGCTTCGGTTGTGGCGCGCATGGCAACGCCATCAATTTCATCATGGCCTTCGAGCGACTGGATTTCATCCCAGCCGTCGAACTGGTGGCCAAGGAAGTCGGCCGCGAGGTTCCCCGAGAAGAGCGCCCTTTCCGACCGACCGGCATCGCATCCTATGCCGCTCTTTACGGGCTTGCCGAAGCCGCCAAATCTTTCTACCGCGATCAGCTGACAAGCGAACAAGCAGTCGCCTACCTAGCTGGACGAGACATTTCAACGTCTGCCGCAAAGCTCTATGAGCTTGGCTACGCGCCCAACGAGTGGAGCGCCCTCAAGCATGGCATCGCCGGCAGTCGTGAGCGCGACCTGCTTGCCATTGGCCTGCTCGCAAAAAGCGAGCGCGCATCCGGCCGCACTTACGACCGCTTCAGGGAGCGGTTGATGTTCCCGATCCGCGACGAGCGCGGCCGCGTTGTTGGATTCGGTGGCCGCGCTATTGGAAGTGCCACACCGAAATACCTGAATTCCCCGGACTCGGAAATCTTCCGAAAGAAGCAAGTCCTCTACGGCCTCTGGCAAGCCTTGCAGGCCCAGCGTCGGCTTCCCCGCGTGTTGGTGGTCGAAGGCTTCATCGATGTGGTGACGATGGCTCAGTACGACGCCGGAGCGGCCGTCGCAACAATGGGGACCGCATTCAGCGACGCCCACGCGACTCTATTGTTCCGCTATACCGACCAGGTTTACTTCTGCTTCGACGGCGACCGCGCCGGACGTGCTGCAGCCTACAGCGCTGCTCGCACGGTGTTGCCGCACTTAGGAGGCGAGCGCCAGGCCGCGTTCGTTTTCCTGCCCGAGTGCGAGGATCCGGACTCACTGGTGCGGTCTCGCGGCGTCGAAGACTTCCACCAGCTACTAAGCCAGGCACAGCCCCTGTCCGAATTCCTATTCGCCGAGTTGCAACGCGGAGTGGATCTCGCCGGCATTGAAGGCCGTGCCAGGCTGGCCGAACGTGCCTTCCCGGTAATCGACACCATTGCCGAAGGCGCGTTCAAAGAACTGATGCGCCGACACCTCGTCGCACTCACCGGCCTGTCCGGTAGGCCCACTGCATAACAGGAGGCAACTATGCACCAGACAGTAATGAAGGGACCAGATTGGCTCAGCAAGCTTGACGTTAAAAAACAAGCTCGTGCAGAAGCAGCACGCAAGAAAGCCGCACAAAAATGTGCCAAGGCGCTGTCCGCCGCAGCGGACGCGCTACACGAGTTCTCTCGCGCCTGCTGCGCCTGCGATGACGCCTCGGCGGTTACCCGAGGCGATGATAGCCGCACCATCCTAGCTGCCAGCAACCGCGAGTATTCGGGTTGGCTGGAAGATAAGTACGGCAACTGACTCCCGCCAAGAGCCTTCCCACCATGTCCTCAACGAACTTTATCTCGCCTCTCTTCTGGCAGTTTCTGCAAGACTTTTGGCCTGCGGTGTTGCTCTTGATCGTCGGCATTGTTGTCGCGGCAGCAGGGCGGTCCATCAATCGCCGCAGGCAGCGGCCGATAGCGTATTACCCTGCCGAACTACTGAAGACCGCCTTCCAGTTCGACCGAGTTGCGCTAATGCGGCACATGCAGCGTGGCACGATCAGCAAGGCTCAAGTTGACCGTGCGCTCTCGGACACGCATAGGCAGATCATCAAGGAACTCAACCGCAGGTAACCGAATAGGAGAAGCACTATGACCGACCAACAAATCATTGACGAAGCCCTCGATGCTTTCATCAATGCCACGAATACGAACACAGCTGGCGGCGGCCCCCAGGGCTACCAACACATGCTGGAAATCTTTGCCTCTACGATGGCCAATGACCACGGCAGCGTAGTCGTGGTACGCGTCCTCGAGGCCATCGTGAAACAGCACAGCGCACAATTGGAGAAGTAACGATGACCACGTACCAACTTAACGGCGTGATGATTGACCCACATGATGCAGGTGCTCGCACCGTGCTCGCGGCCGCCCACACAAAGCGTGAGCGGCCGCTGTGCCTCTGCCGCCGTCCGCCGATCCCGATGTATCTGGCGAAGGTACACGAGGCTTACATCGTAAAGCGCATGCCCGGAACCGGCACCACGCACTCGCCCGATTGCGAATCCTACGAGCCGCCTGCAGAACTGTCCGGCTTGGGGGAGGTCATGGACCGTGCAATCAAGGAAGACCCGGAGAGCGGCGAGACCACCCTGAAGCTCGCCTTCAGCATGAGCAAGGGTGCGAGCCGAACTGCTCCCGTTCCTAGCGACGGTGAGACCACCACGGTCAAGTCGGACGGAACCAAATTGACCCTCCGCAGCGTCCTCCACTACCTCTGGGAAGAGGCGAAGTTCAATCGCTGGACGCCGGCAATGCGCGGCAAGCGGTCGTACCACATTTTGCGCAAGTACCTGTTGCAAGCGGCTGCCGATAAAAAAGCCAAGAATGCGCCCTTCGTTGAAAATCTCTATATCCCCGAGCCGTTCATCGCTGCCGAGTCCTCTGCTCATGCCGACCGAGCCCGTCGGCTGTTCAAGAGCATTTCCGGGGTGCGCGCCGGAGTGCGTAAGCTGATGATCGTTATCGCCGAAGTGAAAGAGTTCGGCGAGGCCCGATTCGGCAAGAAGGTTACCTTCAAGCACTTGCCCAGCACTGCGTTCTACATGGACGGCAAGTTTGGCGAGAAGTTGCAGAAGAGCTTCGCCAACGAGATCGATATGTGGAACATTGACGACGACGGTCACCTGATGCTGGTCGGCACCTTCAGCGTTGCCGAGTCAGGCCTGCCACAGCTGGAAGAAGCAGCCCTGATGGCCGTCAACGAGCATTGGATTCCGTACGAGACGCAGGAAGATAAGCTCCTGCTAGAGAAGCTCCACACTGAAGATCGGCGCTTTGTAAAGGGATTGCGCTTCAACCTATCGAACAAGAAACCACTTGCCACCGTCGTGACAAGTGACACGAACCCGAAACCTGTGGCCATGTACGTTGTCCGGGCCGAAGTAGACGAATCGCACATGGAAGCGCTAGCGACCCTGGTCAAGGAGAGTTCGCTCGCGCCCTGGTTCTGGCGTGCGACAGACTCGATGCCAGAGCTGCCGGCGATCGACGGATACGAACCACACCGACTGGAAGAATCATGAAACGCCTCATGCGCCGTAGTCGTCAAACGCGTAATGCGCAGCGCTGCGGAAAGAGCCAATACTCCTTCGGATCATTTACGGCATGAAAAATGATGTTGCACGCAGTCAATGCGGCGTCGCTTCGCATCGGTTTGAACTGATCGCGCGTCTAGTCGAGGTCAACACCGCTATAACGAAGCTTGATTTTTTGCGTAGTGCCGACGAAGTTAGAGAATGGGAAGTGATCGAACCAATTCTAGGAATGACGTACGACATCGGCTACCGGTGGGCGTCTCACGATGCGGCAGGCACGCACCTCACCATCCCTGCGTTGCTCCAGGACCTGCTTCGTAACTGTCGCGATGGATTGGTTGCCGGCGACCTGGCGTTCGCGTTTGAGGATGGTTATCTTGCATCCCAGCATGAGCGCTGCATCTTCCCGAAGGCAAGGCCTATCAATGAAAGGCCTGCGAATATAGTCACTGAGAACGCGCATTTCATCCTGTCAAATAGCGCAAGTGGAGCAACGATTGTTTCAAAGAATGTTGCTGGCGGTTTTGGCTCTGTGCTGGTCTCGCCGAGCATAATTTCAAGCGTATTCGCGGCCGCTGCTGATTGTCATCCGCTCGTGGCGTCGGCGCGGTACAACTCCGATCCGTATGGGATGGATCTGCCGACGCACACCCTTTTTCGGGATGACCGTGATGCTGGCTGGGACCACGATCCTTATGAATTTTATCCGCCTCGCCGCAGGCATGGCTCTGACACGTTTGGTGAAATTTTTCTGAGCGTCGAACATCCAGGAAGTGGTGAAATCTATTTTGGAGCCGTCGCGCAGGAAGCTGAGCAACTCCGATCATTCATGGCGCTCCACGACCACGTGGTTCGTCTGGCCGCCGAAGCCAACTCTCCTCAGCGACTGGCCGGAGCGCAAGCACGTGCCGCTGAAATTAACAAACGTGCTGTCGTCAGCTTCTTGCCACCGTCTGGCTACTGCCACCGATGTGGCATCGATGCGACTCCTGCCCTAGAGGATTGTTCGCCATCTACATACATCACAGGGTGCCCAGCTTGTGGAGCCACTTGGTGTGACTAAAATTTCTATCGATAGCGCAGTGCACTCAAACTGCGCCGCCCGTGCGGCGTCGAGCGCGACTCTCTGAGCATTTGCAGGGCGTAACTGCGCTCAGAAACAGGGTAGTTGATTGCGTTCACCGCGCAGAGCTGCGCTGACTCTGCTAATTCACGACCGTCCCAGCTTTGCGATTGGTTCGGGCAATGATGGGCCGTTTTGATGTTCCCTTCGGATGACCTTTTGCCAGTACGCTTCAAGCTCTCCTACATCAATGTCCTCACGCGGCGTGGCGACCCAATTTCGGCCTCCGCAGCTTAGGCAAAAGGCATCGGTTCCGGCACAGGCGGGACAGCTAGCAAATTGCCAGAATCCTCGCGGCATGAACACGCCGGCATTGCAGGCGTAACAGACTATCCCTGCCTGGTCCATGGTGCCGCACGGGCAGCCGCACGCGTCGCACACCCCTGGTGGGCCGAAAAGCCACGGTGCTAGTGCTGGTCGTTTGCGTCGGCCCATTCGACACACTATGCGCATTGATGTCGCATCGAGTGCGATTGCTCTTCGCACTGGCCTGCCAAGCCGGGCGCGGCCCTGACCTAAGCGCTTACCGGCTGGGGCGCAGCGGCCGCATTGCCGGCGGCCGGCTTTCACCAGGTCGCGTACTTCGCTTGCGAATGGCCGCGGCCCGGGCGTAGTGCCCGCATCTTCAAAAAGCACGCCGAAGCTCTGCTCACGGCTGCTATCGCAGCCGCTTGATCGTGCTCATTGCCTCCTCTGCCGGTGACTAGGCACCGCATCAGCGTCCCCCTTCGACCCCGCTACACGGTAGCCCAGGGGCGCAGTGGCGCAAGGGTCGCTTCGCTTTCCGGGCGGCCCGTGTCCTCGCTCCGCTGCGGTCCGCACCAGCCGCCCTCCCATCCCTTGCGCCACTGCGCCCCTGGTCGACCTACGCGGGAGCACGGCGAAGGACGACGGTGACGCGATGAACAAACCCAACCACCACATGAGGCATGCAATGAGCTACGCAAAGCAACAGCAACAGCAACAGCAAAATCAAGAGCCGGCTCAGAACTCGGGTTCTGCGATGGCGCGACATAGCCGTGGATGCTTGAGCACTGCAGAAAAGCTGCATAAGGAGCGTATGGAACGGCTAGCCAGCTTTCCAGAACGGAACTACCGCGCAGGCCTGGACGGTATCACTGCCGTTGTGGTGACCGATGGCGCGAAGCCTTGTGCCTTTGGTTTCCGAGGTCGATCCATCAAGCCGGCTTTTCGTTATAGCTTCGCCGATTCGATAAAGCGCGACAGCTATGTGACCGCGTGGCTGGAAACCGAGAACAAGGCAATCGCCGAGCGGCAAGCTGCCAAGCAGAAGGCGCACACGCTCGCCGTCGGCGACGTGCTCTACTCGAGCTGGGGCTGGGAGCAGACCAATATCAGCTTCTATGAAGTCGTAGCCGTTCGCGGCGCGGTGGTTGACCTGCGCCTCCTGCACCAGGATAAGCGTTACACCAGCGACGTGTCCGGCACATGCACGCCGTGCCGGGGCAGCTATGCCGGCGACGTTTTGAAAGGCAAGCGTCCCAATGGTGACAACCGCATCCGCCTGAACAGTTACTCAAGTGCCAGCGTGTACGACGGCATCCCGAAAGCCTGGACGAGCTACGCCTGATAGGAGCGCGACGAGATGAGCGGGCTGGCAGGTTTGAGCGTTTCCCACACACCTGAAATCAAGGCGCATGCGGCCGCCCTCGCCGCAATGGAGAAATCTGGGGAGTTGGCCAACTGCTATCGGCTGATTTGCGGCTTCCAGAAGGTGGAAGCCCAGGCCGTCTCCGTGGCAGCAGGCCACAGCGTCATCGCTACCACTGACCGGGCATTCTGGAAGCATCTGCAAGCCCAGATCGCCGAAGCTTGCCGCCGCCGATGCGATGGCTGGCAGCTTCGCCAGCCTGCTTCTCTACTGAAGTAAACACGAACGGCCGGGATTCCCGGCCGTCTGCTGTCTGTCGTCACGAAGCAAGTAGGTGCGGCCGCCTCACGGCCGCACCAGCAGGAGGTGCTATCGCTCCGGCGACTCTTTCGACTCCGCATCAGCTGCAGCACGTTGCAGGGCTCGGTTTATCGCTTCATGCCTAACTTCCCGGCGCCAGTCCAAGTGAGCCTCGCCATTTTCTGCGCGATGCTGCTCAACACGTGCATTCAAGCCATCCATGAGCTTGTGCCCTTCCGGCCAAGCCTTGCGCGCCTCGGTTTCATTGCGATACCACGCTTCTACTACCAAGACGCGATGCGTTTTGTGCCGCATGTCAGCGACCAAGGCTGGATGCTCCTTGAGGAGCGCCAGCGCGCTCTCATCGTGTCCAATCTTATCCACGGCAATCAGCCAGTACCGCGCAACTTCCGCGCGTTCGACTTCCGAGCGCCCCGGGGCCAAGCTCTCCATCGCCTTCGACCAGGTTTGCGCTTCGTCAACCAGATCCCGCGGGCTCGGGTTGCTCTGATAGTGCTCAATGGTGTTGGCCAGCGCTTCCCCCTCCGGTCGGTGACCAACTAACGTGGTCATCCGCCCATCGGCGCCGCGCTGGCGATCCAGCAGCACTTCACCGCGACCGTCGTACAGCACGTAACGATCGGCGAGGCCTTCCTTAAAAATTTGCTGCGTCGTGCTGCGCAGCCCGGTCACCGCCATATCGTGATAGCTCTGATCGACGCCGCGACCGAACCCGGTTTCGGAATCACGCGCATCTGCTTCCCTGCGCGCCACCGTGCGCGCCCAGCTCAGGCCTGGCGGCGGCACCGCGCAATGGATCTCCACCGAGTAGCTGAATTCTTCCTTCAGCCGTTTGATTTCCGGGACCGTGTAGTCCGCGTTGGCAAGCGTGCCGTCGCGCAGGATGTTCCGACCGTCGCCGGCAAGCTCGATGCACAATTCGTAGGACACGATGGCGGAAGCGCGGTAGGCCTCGGCAGAGAACGTAGTGCCGCCGGCGGCCATCTCCTCTTCTGCCGACGGGAACACCTCTCGGATCACGTCAGGGTCTACTTCGGCAATTCCGCCCTTGCCGGCAAAGCGTGCCCTCTGGCCATCCACGATGTTCCGTGATTTTCCGGAGCCTGGTGCGCCGGCCGTGTAGATACCCACTGGATCGTCTACCCGCGCTGTTGCCAGCCGTAGCTGATCCCCGACGATCTTCTTTACGAGGACCTTTTCGTCGTCGTCGTAGCTGCTGCTTGGTTGCTCATCGGGAGGCTGCTGGTCGGGCATGCGCGGTCCGTCGTTCCTTGGCTTCTGTCACCAACTTCTGGTGCTTTCGGTTGAGCTTTTCGGCTACCGCTTTCTCGTTCCTTGCCTGGAGCTTAAGTGGCTCGATCAGGTCTCGCTTCGTGCGCGTGTAGGTCTTGTCGTCCTTTTCGCGCTCCAAGGTGTCCGCTTCGGCCTTCAGCGCAGCAAGCCGCTTCTGATCCGGAGCGGCTTTCATTTGCTCCTTCACCGCCTCGCGCATGACTTTCGCCTGCAGACGCCCGATGTGCACGTGGTGCGTTCGCGGCATCTCGCTTTCCATCGTCCAGAGAATGGCTTCAGCTCGACTCATGACGACCCTCCTTATGTGGAGTGGGATTCAATGTAAGTCATTGTACCACTTGGAAAGTTCAGTGCGCGCGAGTCTGTCAACCGGCTGGGGACGGGTGTTGTGATGGTGGGGCGGCCTGCGGCCCGGTGCCCGCGGCTGCGCCGCGCCTTCGGCTGGTGCTACGCATCGAGCCTCCTTCGGAGTCTCGCCCCCTTCGGGCCTGGACACCTTTGCCATTCGCGCCAGTCCTCTGGCGCTGCAAGCTCCGCTTGCAAGTGGAAGTTGAGCAGCCCTCGACCGCGAATCCCCGCCGTGAGCTGCCAGCCTCGCCCAGCTGTTGCCCACCGCTACCCTGCCGGCCCAGCGATCCTCGTAGAGTTGCCGGCCGGGCCCGGCCCGGCCTGCGGCGCGCTGCGCCGGCCGTGGACAACAGCTGGGCGGGCGGGCTTAGCACGCCGCCGGAATGGCTGCTGGCGGCCGCCAGCGAGCCAGAAAGCCACGCTAGCGCCGGGACAGCGCCGTGGCGCGTCCCGTGGCCCTGTCAGGCCGGTGAAGCGCCCTAACGTGGCACGCGAATGCGGCCCAGAGCAACACCCCGGGCGAGCCATCGCTCAGCACTGGCCGGCCGGACCACCGCCGGCAGATCGCACCAGGTGGCGGTGCGCGTGCAAATGCTGCGCTGAAACCCGGCCGTGCACGTTGCACGTCTCCCTGCAGGCGCAGCCCCTTCCAGAAGCATGCGCGCGCGAACATACACCCCGCCATCGCCCACCTGTTGCCCACCGCTGCCCTGCCGGGCCGGCGATCCTCGTAGAGTCGCCGGCCCGGCCCGCGGCGCGCTGCGCCGGCCGTGGACAAACACGTGGACGAGCCGGGAAAGCAAGCTGCCGGAATGGCTGCTGGCTGCCGCCAGCGAGCCAGAAATCCACGCTAGCGCCGGGACAGCGCCGTAGCGCGCCCCGTGGCCCTCCCTGGCCGGTGAAGCACGCTAGCGTGGCGAACGCATGCAGCCCGCGCAACGGCACAGGGCGGGCCAGCGATTGACACGGTACGACCGCGCTGCGCACGCGGTCAGTCTCCGCCCTGATGGCCGCCAGGGTTGCCGGCGGCAGGCCTGCACCGAGCGAAAGCACTTTTCAACAAGCACGCGCAGCTGGGCATCCGCGCCCAGCCTTTTCATGGGCAGACGGTAAAGCCTGTCTGCCCTTCGCTGAGGGCGTTCATTCCCTCCGCCAGGTGCTTACGCATGAGCCTTCGCGGGCACTGGACGCTAGGCGGAGCGCGCGGCCGTGCAAGGGTGCGCTCCGCCTAGGCCAGCACCCGTTCTCGCCCGCTAACGCGGTCTGCGCTGCGGCTTTGGCCTAGCCCCTGCCCTTCCGCTTCTTCGCTCCGCCTGCTTCGTGCCCTACGGCGAAGTCTCAAAGCGAAGCACCTTCAACCACAGCGGAGAAAATGGCATGAACGCCCAACATCAAGAGCAACAGCAAAAGCCGGCTCAGAACTCAAGCAAAGCACCTGCCCGAAGCAAAATCCAACGCAGAACGCCGGTTCGCAATGACCGCTTCAGTGGCGGAATGGAAATCCCAGCCGGCCACGTGGTCCGACTCGGACAGAAGCTGATCGCCAAGCCCATCCGCCAAATCGGTGAGCGCGACACAGCCGTCGTGCAGCTGGCCGTGCGGTCCTTTGGATTCCTGTTGCAACCCCCCTATGCAGTGCTGACGTTGGCCGGCTTCGCCGCCTGCATCGAACTGCATTGCAGCAGTCATAAGGCGCGGGCGATTGCCGACACCTTGCACCGGCTGTCGGCTTGAGGTGCGTGCCATGAATCCCATTCCCGTACTGCGCCACTTCGTAAACCCCGTCCAGTTGCAGGTGATTTTGTCCGCCACGCGCGGCGAGGAAGGCGCGCATTTCCGCGCGAAGCTGGACGAGTTCGCCGAACGCTGCACGTCGATGCCCAAGGTGTACGGGCAGGACGGCAAGGGCAAAGATGCCATCGCGTACCTGCACTATTTTCGGGGCGGTAACGATTGGTACATCACCGAGCGCGACATCAGTGCTGAGCAGTTGCAGGCCTTCGGGGTGGCCAACTTCCTTGGGCACGAGCCGGAGCTTGGTTACATCGGCATCGAGGAACTGATCGGCCACGGCGTCGAACTTGACCTGTATTTCGAGCCGACTCCGTTGCGCGACCTGCCCCAGAACTGACCGCGCGCTCTGCATCACAGCGCTTCTTCTTCAGACCACACGCCGCCGGCGGAGCCGGCGGCATGGTCTCGCCTGTCAGGAAATCCCATGTCCCGAAAATCACCCGTTGGTCTCACGACGCACCAGAAGGAGTTTGTAAAGCTGATCCGTGCCAACACTGCTGGTCGCTATCGCCTGCATGACGTTTTCCGCGACTTCTGCGAAATGGCCGCGTTGTCTATCAGTAATGCAGTTGACCGTAGCCAGTACGCCGGGCGCGAAGCGCGATTCCTGGAAATCGAAAAGCGCTACACGCCTGAAGAGCGCGAGCGCTTCCAGCGCATGCTCGCGGAACTGGTCATGTGCCTGGAAGAAGGATTTAGCGATTGTCTAGGCGCGCTATTCATGGCGCTGGAGCTGGGCGACGACTGGAAGGGGCAGTACTTCACCCCCTACGAGGTATCGCGGTTGATGGCCGGCATTAGCGCTGGCGATCTCAAAGAGAAAATCAGCGGGCACGGCTTTGTCACCGTCAACGAGCCTGCCTGCGGCGCAGGCGGAATGGTCATCGCGTTTGCCGACGAACTGCGCAGCCAAGGCCTGAACCACTCCGAGGCCATGCACGCGGTGTCAATCGACATCGACCCCACAGCTGTGCACATGGCCTACGTCCAACTGTCGCTGCTAGGCATTCCGGCCATCGTCGTGCATGGCGATGCGCTTTGGCCGGCAGAAAAGACATGGGCACATTGGGTGACGCCCATACATGTGCTCGGGCGCTGGGATGAACGCCTTGCCATGCGGGAGCGGTTCGAGGCCATGCGCGCACTTCTTGCCGGCGGTTACACGCCGGCGCAGGACGGGGAAACCTCTGCCCCGCCTGCCGTCCCGTCGCGCAGCGAGCTCGTAGTGCAACGGCTCACGGCCGACCAACAGATGGCGCTCTTTTGAGCGCTATTGCTGGTGATCGGCCGTTCTTCCGGCCGATCAGCGAAACGCATTCGCAGCTGCTCGATCTTGCTCGAGCAGCTGGCCGCTTGGCGGACTCGCTCGTGGTGGGCTGCGCCTTTTGTCCAGTCCCCTTTCCGCAGGGGACACCTACAGAGATTCGCTTAGCACCCTGCCCTTCCTCGGGCAGGGAGATTTTTGTTCACAGCCTGGGCCTTCGGCTGCTTTTCGCGTCGGGTGGATGCCGCGCCGGTGGTGACCACGCTGCTGACCATCGCCGATCGCTGAAAGCTACCAGACCGGCGCGACCGCGCAAGGGACGCTGCGCTGTTCCCCCTTGCGCGGATCGCTCACTCCGGCCTGGCAGCTAGGCGATACGGCGAAGGTCCTCAGCGAAGCATGGTCACCACAACCAGGAGAACGACATGGCCACCCGAAATCAAACGCAGCAGCAAAAGCCGGCTCAGGCACCTAGCAAAGCATGGCCTGCAAAGCGCAAGCCGTCGATGCGGGAGCGCTATGTGGAGATTCAGGACTTGATGAGCCTGACTGAAGAGCTGCTGGCCGAAATCTACCAGGGAGGATTGAGCAACAACGTGCAGGAACGCGCCGGCCTTTTGCACTTGCTGGTGAAAGACGCCAACAGCCAGCCACCAATCTTTAAATGATTCCGAACAGACAACGAAGGGAGAAATACACCATGTCTATCCACAACCGTCCTATCGCTGACGAGGGCCTGACCTCTTACCGCTATCGAGGGCGGTACGGCTGGGTAATGATCGGCGCACTCGATGATGAAGCGGCGCTGGGCGAAGCCGAGCGCAGCATAAAAGGTCCTGCGGATCCTGCCTTACTTCAGCGGTGGGACGGACAACGCTATGCCGACACCCAGGTGCAAGCGTGAACGCACACATCCTTTCCCGGAACTTGGCGAACCGTCGCCACTACTTGGTTCCGCGCTTCGTTGCTCAGCATTTCGGCCACCCATCATCACGCATTGCCACTCAACGGTTTCGATGGCATTTCACCGCTGTCCAAGCCCAGTCCACAACCTGACCACCAATATCAATTATGAACACCACGACGATCACCCTTACCAATCTCCAGCTTGCGGCCGTACTGGCTGGCCTGCGACTGCTGCAATGTGCTGACACGTTGCCCGACAGAATCGACGCGATCCTTACCGGCGGGGGGGAATTGCCGCGTATCGCCGAAGGCGACATTGACCAGCTGTGCCAGGAAATCAATGCAGGCAGCACAGTCGGGGGCGACGTGTCTCACCTGCACCTGTACCAGCGCACCTACGCCGGGTTCGTTCGCATCACCGCGATCCTGGCCGGCTCGGCGATGGCCAACGCCTACATGACCGAGCATCCGGGTTCCTCGCTGCTCGCGGTAGCCCCCGGCGAAGTGGCGCTGTTGGCTGACACAGAGGACCGCGGCGTGGAGGAGGCCAAGGTTCCCCGTGGACCGGAGCCGACGGCTCTGAAGCAGCCGATCGCATCTTGAAATACGGCTGATGGCCAGCCCATGCCCCTGCGTCGCGGGGGCATGCACGGGTGATCCGTCTCTCGACTACAGCAACTGCGCACGGGCAGCAGCTGCCTCATTCCCATCCGCCCGACAAGGAATCGCACAATGAAGACGATGACGACGATGGTCCTGGTGGCGGTTGTTGCTGTGCTGGCAGGTTGCGCCGAGCCGAAGGCATCGCGTGTGCCGCCGCCGCAGGAGACCTTCGACCTCAACACCGATAGCTGGCAGGAATATGTGAAGGAACGCCGCGAAGCAAGGAAGGCTGCAGAAGCGCAGCGGGAGGCTAAGCACGCGCAGGGCTAAGCATCGGTGTAGGACGTGGGCTTTACGCATAGAGAACTCATCTCAGACCCTGCAGATGGGTGCTGTTAGATTGTCTATCTAAGCAGGAGAGAACCATGCATAAGCTGAAATCAATCTCTGTAATACTTTCCGCTCAGGGGATCGCGGTTTTCATTTTCGCTTTCATCTTTGCCGGACCTGAGTTGCTGGAGAACAAGCTATATCTGCTAGGCGCGCTACCTTTCGCCGCAGTGTCGATTTTTTTCGGCCTCTCTTGCTATTTCTACGCGCTGAAACACGATTCCGTTGCCAGCGCCCGCCGTGAATTCAAAACCGCCGAGCCTCTTCCTAAGCCACCATTTAGCAACACGTCTCTGATTTTTTTGCTGTGTGTCTTTGGGTTGCTCGGACTGGCTGGAGTTGGCTTTGCATTATTCAAATGAATCTATCGTCGGCCACTCACCTGCAGGGTAGCCGACCGGCTCTTGCCGGCGATGGCGCCAACGACGCCCTCGGTACTATCTATGCGCGCATTACATTGCAGACGCCAGGACGACATTTCGTTGTTGCTGCTTCTCGGCAAAGAGCTTGAAACCGATGACCTTTCGCCCTTCTCGTACCGGCTCGGCCCGCATTTTCCAGGGCGACGTACTTGTGATCTGCTCAACGGCAGGGTCAATCACATACCGGCGCAGATCTTTCACGCTGGGGTACTTGCTGCCAAGATCAAGAATTTCTCTCAGACGTTGCAACTCTAGGTAGAGCTCGCCGGCAGGTTGGGCTGCTACCGCGAGTTCATAGATTCTGATCGTGTAGAAGCTGGATAACTGGCTAATCTGCTGAAGTGGATACGTGGTGAACTGCTCAGACAGCAGGGTCATGTAGTCCAGGATGCCTTCGTTGAATTCGAGCTGGACGGCTCCCTCGTCGTATACCGCGCGACCGGTCAGCCAGCGCCGCTCTTCGACAGGAACGCCACGGCGAGTGCGGGCCACGCTCTTGATGGACCTGTCGTAAAGGCGCACCGCTGCTTGCTCCAGCGCTTCATACCCAGCTGAGATCCCAAACGTCTCTGCAAAATCCGTAGCGGTGATTCGGATAGAAGCGTTCTGCTTAGGCGACTTGCCCGGGTCGATCAGAGTGGCCGCCAGAAGCAGCAGGCGCTTCTCATTCAACGTGAGAGAGTAGGACGCCTCGATCAATTCATTTGATTGCGTGACAGTGCGCGGGGCGATGGCATCTTCGACGCCCTTGGGCAAACCTCGCATGGCTTTCGTTGCGGTTACGTGCTGCTGCGTTGGCATTTCCTATTCCTAATTCAACGGCCTTCAGCCACTCTAATATGGGGAAAGGGAATTCGCAAATTCCCCTTTCCCCTTTGGGGCTTCGGAATCTCTCCCCATTGTCCTGGGCATAGGTAACCGTGCTGCGTCCCAAACCGCGCCAGATCCGCCCAGGTCAAGCCCTCAGCGCGGCCGTGCTGGCGCCGGCCTACCGCAACAGCACCAGGTCACCAGCTCCACCGACGCGATCGCCGTGCCGACGGCCGCTGGTCGACTTGCCCAGGTTGATCCCTCCGGCGGCGTCGACCAGGCGGCGCACGTTGCCCTGCAGGCGCAGCCCTTTCCAAGAAGCATGCGCGCGAACCGACAACGCGCCATCGCCCACCTGTTGCCCACCACGGCCCTGCCGGACCGGCGATCCTAGAGAGTCCCCGGAATGGCAACTGCAGCTGCAAGCTTGATAAGGAGCCAGTTCAAGACAGTCGTCTCGGAATCCTTCCCTGATTGGGCATACGGCGCGTGGCGTTCGCGCACTTCGCGCAGATCGGTACTCGGAATCCTTCCCCATCTCCAAGCGTGGCAGCACCCCTCCTGCTCGGAATCTTTCCCCAATCGCTCCATCTGTGCGTATGGACAGCGCCTCGGAATTCTTCCCTATCCGTTCTAGTGACCACGGCTCTTGGGCGGCCACTTACAGCGCAAGACAGCTAAACACGGGCTATTTCTTCAGGGAGAGCTGGCGTCTCGGAATCCTTCCCTGATCGTCTGGTGCGGCCGTACCAGGCGGCTTCTCGGAATCCTTCCCCATCCAGTTCCGGAGCGGCTCAGCTCGGAATCCTTCCCCGTTGCGTGCCGAATTTTCCGCTGCCCATACTGATCGCGCTTTCATAGTTCAGGGTGCTACCGGCTGAAGCCAGTAGTAAAAAAACGAAAAGGCCACCGCTGCAACGGTGGCCTTTTCAAGACATTGGTTCTGACCGGGATAACCAATCAGGACGGCGCCTCTGTACGTCGCCATCCTAATCCGGCCCGGATCACCGTGCAACAGGGATAAGGATGATCGGTTACAAATCTGTCTACGTCCCCGTCGCCATAGTCCGGCGTGGGCGATGGCCACACTAGACTCGCCACAACCATCCGGCTCCAAGCGGCCCCATAAGCGTGTCCGTTGGAGAAAACCCACTGGCAGCAAGAAGCGGCCTGGCGTCATCGGCGCAACTACCGCCGAGCTGGTGCAGTGCTTCGAAAACCGCCGAGGTATCGCGTGGTTCCGTATCTGCCGGCACATCATTGTTGCTGGCTACAACATTAAGCGCGCCCATGAACGTGCGCGCGCGTTACGCCGTGACGGCGCCGAATCCTTACTGGCCATGTCTGTTGCTTTGCTCTACCTGGCAGACATCCGTACCGGATTTCTCGGCAAGCCGAATCCTGTTGGCGGCAAGTGGAGCCGCTACACCCTGACCGACTTGGCCCAGCTCGCGTTCGGCAGCCAAACCGAGGCTGACGTACGCCGCGCCAGGCGTGCCATCGACATGATGATCGGCTTGGGTTGGGCCTTCCCCACGAAGCAGGTCCGGCGGCATTCCCTCGATGCAGCCGGCAAAGCTGTATACCGCAGCGAGCCGGCCGTACGCCGGCTCAACCTCAGCCGGCTTTGCCAGATGCTGGGCACTTCGTTCCAATTGGCGCGCGATCGTGCCCATGCCGATCGCACGAAGGGGCAAGGCAACATCGCCAAATTCTCCAGGACTCGCGCCGATGGCGAGATGACAGGCGAAGACTGGACAAAGGAAATTGCTAGAAAGCGTCAAGGACCACGGTTTGATGGCGCCCTAAAGCCCCCCAGGCGCCCCGGCAACACGCCAGGCAGCTTGGAGGCCATCGCAACTATCCTCGACTTGCTGGGCAACTCCTAGCGGCCTTCTCCTGCCCGAATTCTGCCTCTCTAGCCGCCGGAGTCCTCTCGGCGGCTTTTTTATGGCCCCAAAGCGGGGTTACCGCGGCCTGCTGGGCTCCATATCCCACTAATGTCGCATCCCAGCGCAGCTGGCACCCGGTATCCACAGCGGTTGTGCATAACGCTGTGTGTAACGCTGTGCACAACATCAATTATTTGTCCGCCTTATTTGGAAGGTCATCCAGTCAGCCTTTGGCATTAAAGCTCAGTCGAGGTGGAGCAAAAGCAGAAAGGAGTCGGCTACGCCGACAACGAAAAGCTTTGTTTAACAGCCCGCACCGGGATCTGCACGTGAGCAACGGTCTAAGCGGCCCACGGCAAAAAACGCCGTGCCCTCGCGCTGCGCGCGACCCTACGGGCGCTAAGACCCGGACAAATCGCGCCAGGCCGGCACGCCGGCCCACCGCTCAGCCGGGTTTGTGTGCAAACCGTTGCGAGCGCCCAGTAACCACTCATTTCACGAAGGTATGCAGGAAGGTGGGGGGGGTCCCTATGATGCTTTAGCATCATGAATGCTTGACAGCATGAAATCATGCATTCATAGTTTCCGTGGGGACGCAACAATCACTGTAAGGAGTTGCACATGGGCCTATGGCTCTTTTACTGCGATGCCTCGCTGGATGACATTGCGGAAGCATGCACAGCTGCTGAAGCAGTCCTAAGCAGGCAAGGTTTCACCGGCAAGGAAGCTCAGGACGCTGCGTTTGATGCAGCTGACCTCACTGACGAGACGGGGACCGTCACCCCTAATTCAGAGGCAGTCGTCGCTTGGTTCAACGCGGAAGACGCCGCGTTCAAGCGGCTGGAAGAACTGACGGGAGAGTGGCCGCACCAGGCCGCATTGATTTACACCGATGAGGATGATTCTGATGGCAGCACCTAAGAAGCCGGCGGAAAAGAAGAAGCCAGCTATGAGACTGGTCCCGCTCAGGCTGACAGATCCGAATTGGGAGCGGCTGACGCTCGCGAAACTCACTACGCGGATGCCCTCGTTGCAGGAAATCATGTTCGAGGGCGTGCAGCTCTGGTTGAAGAAAAACAAGCTTGACCCCCTCGATCCCCAGGGAGGGAACAACGAGTGATTACGATCGTGATGGCCAACCGTAAAGGTGGGGTTGGAAAATCCACCTTGTCTGTGCACCTGGCATGGTTCATCGCGCAAGTGATGGACAAGCGTGTTCTCTTCGTAGACTTGGACGACCAGGCCAATTCCAGTTCCACCCTGATTGAGCATGCTACCGGGATCAAGGCGTCTGCTTTCTTCCAGCGAGAGGCGATTCCGCCGATTGGCGAGTACAAAGGGAACATTGCCTTGCTGCAGGCGGATCCCAGCCTCAAGAAGTTCTTTGAGGGTGACCTGATGATGGCCGGAGAGTTTGCCGACAAGATCGAGTCGGTGTCTGACGGGTTCGATTTCTGCGTCATCGACACTTCCCCGGCGTGGAACCGGACCCATGAAGCGGCACTCTTTGCTGCAGACTATTTCGCGACGCCGGTGGACATGGAGAGTTATGCGATTCAGGGGCTCACCGAGTTCTTGGACAACACCCGGCGTGTGATGACCTTCAAAAGGAGCGGCGGCAAAGGGCTGGACTTTATCGGCATTGTTCCTAACAGAGTGAACAATACGAGCCCGGCCCATAAGGAAAAGCTGGAACAGCTGCGCGATGCCTACAAGGGTCTGATTACTTCCTCCTACCTCGGAAATCGCACGAGCATTGGTGAAGCGATCGACGAGCATATTCCCGTTTGGAAAGTCGACAAGTCGGCCGCGCGTGAAGCTGGCAAGGAGATGAAGCGGGTGTTCACTGAGTTGTTGCAGCGAATTGCGTCCCGTGAGCGGGCCAAGGTGGCGGCATGAGCGCAGATGTGCCCAAGAAGACGGGCGGCGGTTTTGCCGCAAGCCTGGCGGCGATGAGCGCGAAAGGCCTTTCTGGATTCGGTGCTGACAGCGCCGACAGCTTCAGTGCTGTGGTGGGTGCCGTAGACGGTCACTCAGGCAAGGTGTCTGTCCAAGCTATCGAAGTCGGATTGATCGACCCTTCACCGGATCAGACCCGGCCCATTGACTGGGATTGGGTCCAAACGTTGGCTCTCAGCATTGCCGAGGTTGGGCTAAACCAGCCAATCAAGCTCAGGCCGAACCCGGAACAGGCCGGACGGTATCTGGTAATCACTGGAGAGCATCGCTGGCGGGCACACATTCACGCCAAGATCGGCGCCGTCGACGCCATTATTGATCGGGAGGCTACCGCCTCTACCAGCGCGGTCGAAACGCTGATTGAGAACTTGCTGCGCAAGGATCTAAATCCGCTGCAAACGGCACAGGGTTTACGCAAGTTGATCGACAAGCATGGCTATTCCTACGCGCAGCTCGGAAAATCGCTAGGCAAAGGCAAGACGTGGGTTGCCAACCACATCGGCATGCTCGCCCTGCCAGAGCCGGTTCTTGAAGCAGTCGAGCGCGGGGCGCTGCGCGACTACACCGTCATCGCTAACATCGGGAAGGTATTCAAGGAAAAGACCGCACAGGTTGCAGCCGCACTCGCTGACGCCAGCGCGGAGTCCCCCTTCACTCGTGCCGACTTGCAACGACTGGACGCTCCGTCCACACCAGCCAGCGACGCATCTTCGGTTCCTGCGAGTTCAACCGATGTGTCTCCGCCCCCAAGTGAGGCTAGCCGCACTGACAGTCCTGAGACTGATCCAGCATCTGCCAAGGACGGTGCTGGGATGGGTGTTGCGCCAGAAGCGGGCAAGTCGGTGGCCCCTGTTTCCCAGAAGTCGCCCGCGCCAAAGCGGCCCGTTGCTGCCCGCGTAGTGGTTACGCTCGCTGATGGCAATGAGCTTGGCACACTGCTCTTGGACGCGGAGGCGGATGAGGGAATGGCTATGGTTCGACTAGCAAACGGCGGGTCCTCCCCTTACCCACTGGCCGACTTACGAATTCTTCGGTTGACGCGCTGATCCAGTGTTGATCCGAACTCAAGGCGGCTACGGCCGCCTTTGTTTTGCATGCTGCATGGTGCTCATAGCCTCCTGCTGTTCTGCATGCAGAACAGCAGGAGGCTATGAGCCTTCGACCTACGGACGCCAGGCAGAACTATGCCCCTGTGCTAGACCGTATCTTTCAACGCAGCTGCCGTGTCCTCACGGTCGGCAGAACCGCCCCCCTCCCCTCCCCCGCTCCTGCTAAACCGCCTTTCTCGGCGCAGTCGCCGTGTCCTCCCCGGCGTCAGCAATCTCACCCTGCCCTACTCCTGCCAAACCGCTTTTCCCGGCGCAGCCGCCGTGTCCTCCCCGGCGTCAGCAATCTCACCCTGCCCTACTCCTGCCAAACCGCTTTTCCCGGCGCAGCCGCCGTGTCCCCCCCGGCGTCAGCAATCTCACCCTACCCTACTCCTGCCAAACCGCTTTTCCCGGCGCAGCCGCCGTGTCCTCCCCGGCGTCAGCAATCTCACCCTGCCCTACTCCTGCCAAACCGCTTTTCCCGGCGCAGCCGCCGTGTCTTCAGCGGCGGCAAGACGTCTCCTGCAGACCTCACCCCTCCGCGCGCGGAGTATCCGACCTCTGCTGACCCGCCTTTTAGCAGTCATGAGCCGACCACGGTCGGACGTTCTGCATGCAGAACGCTTGCTAGGAGCTAAACACTAAGGCAGGATAGCCATGCGGCGGTGAAAATATATATTTGGGTGAGGTATTTGGGGTGATGAGCAAGCTGGCGGCACAACTGGATGAGAAGCCCCTACTGACGCTGGTTCCTGCCGGGCTACATGACGCATGGAAGAAGTTTGCGAAAGATCGTGGGTTGACCCTAAAGGCGTTGCAGGTACTGGTCATGCGCCAAGTGCTGGGCCTGGAGGGTGATGTTGGCTTGCAACCACGGAGCCTAGATGCGGGTGGTGGAAAACGGCCGAGCCTCTCTATCCGCTTATTTCTTGATGAGATAGAGCAGGTTAAGCAGGCAGCGGCCGTCGAGGGGCACTCCATTGGCGGGTGGTTGGCCGCGTTGATACGGGCCAAGTTGAAGCAGACGCCTATCGTCACGACGAGCGAGGTTGACGCCTTGCACAAGACCTCCCTCCAGCTCATGGCCGTAGGAAGGAACTTGAACACTGCGGTTAGGCGGTTGAGTCAGGACGAGCGATGGACCTCCCAAGTCACGCTCATGGAACATGTTCTGCAGGAGGTTCGCCGGGTCGAGGCGTCAGTAAATGCCATTCAGCAAGCCGCAGAACGTCGGGGGTCTTTCTGATGGCCAAGTCACGCCCATTGCTCGAAGACATTGGCATTGTCATTAGCGTGCCGCGCAGCAAGCGAGCGCAGTCTGAAGATCGGTCGGACCTTCATCGACGGAATGGTGGCAGCCGCGGCAAGAAGCCCAATCCCAGACCCAGTAGCGATGGTCGCGGAAATGATGGTGGCTTAGGCAAAGCGGCGCGCATAGCGGCGCGGAATCCGGAGGTCATGGTGAAGGTGTCCAGCTGCTCGCGTGGCGAAAATCAATTGCGCGAGCACCTGAACTACATCACTCGCAACGGCAAGCTCGTTGCCGATACACCGAATGGCGAAGTTGCAGGTCGCGATGAGGTAGCCAGGACAGCGCAGCAGTGGTGGCATAACAACGGCGAGGCTGCGGGCCAACGACGGGCGCCGGCGCACGAGATCGTAATAGCGACCTTCAGCATTTCGGCTGGGGCCGATAGGGACAAGCTGGTAGCCAATGCGCGTGATGAAATCGCTGACAGCATGGAGAGAGGGATGCGATGGCGATTGTCGGAGCAGCCGACACAATCAGCGAACGTGATGAAGCTCCGGCTGGTCCTGCCGCTGGATGCTGATGTGGAATTAGGCAAGAACGCGCTTGATCGCTTCCTGGTGCGCAGCGTCGGCTGGGACCATGACGGACGCTTCGATGAGGTGCAGACGGGTTCCAAGGAATCAGTGAACCTCGTCCTGTCGATGCCGCCAGGTACTGACCGCGAAAAATTCCTCGCTGGCGCGAAGCTCTTTGTGGAGCGGACATTCGGCGAGAATCACGACTTCCTGCTGGCAGAGCATCGTGACACCGAGCACCCGCACGTTCATGTGGCCGTACGATCGCTCGGTTATGACGGCACCAGGCTGCAGCACAAAAAAGAGGATCTGCGCGAGTGGCGCGAAGCACTCGCGGCGCAGCTGCGCACCCAGGGCCTGGAGGCCGAGGCATCACCACGGCGGACGCGCGGCGTTGTTCAGAAGCCGAAGACGCAGGTTATTTTCCACCTGGATCAAAAGGGCGCATCGAAGATCCAGCGGAATAAGGTCGAAGCCGCAGTGCGCGAAATCACCGGCCAGGTGCAGCAGGGCAAATGCCCGTGGGAGGACGCTTCGATGAAGCAGCAGCACGCCGTGCGCGGGGCCTGGGCGCGCTTGGCTGATCGGCTCGATGCCGTTGGCGGAGAAGAGCGGGGGATGGCGGTAGCGATTCGTTCTTTCCTGGGCGATATGCCGCCCATCGAAACCGAGCGACAGAGGATGCGCCGTTTGGCGCAGGAGCATTTGCCATCGCGCTCGGTTAACCGCGGTACGAAAGGCGATGGCGGGCGCGAAGTGGAGCCCGATCTGTAGCAGAACAATGTTCCTCAAGGAACATTCTGTTACCGTTGATGCGTTGTTCGATCGTTCACCAGCAATCCAGTGGAGGGACTATGAAGCGAAGCAAGCTGCAGACGGAATGCTTGCCTACCGTGATTGCCTTGCCGGGGCAGTGGCGGGAAGAAGGGGGCATCGCAGGCATCGTGCGCCTTGATATTCCGGCGGCTACGCCGGGGATGGTGATGGTCGCCAAGCGCGACGAGCCCTGGCAAACACGCCCGGAGCTCCGATGGCAGACATGGCCGGATCTCTTAAGGCCCGATGTTCCTTAAGGAACTCCGATAGGGCATAGCGCATGAAAACCTCGCATCGACAGTACGGGCTTCTTGAGCGGATTGAAGCGGCAATGACGGAGCGGCCACGGCCGAGGCATCGTGACCTGGCTTTGCGGCTGGGAGTCAGTAGGGCGCGGGTGTCCAATTTGATTCGGGTGCTTCGTCTGCCTGCACCGCTATTGAATCTCGTACGGGCTGGCAGCCTGTCTCCCAAGCATGCGGAGGCGCTGTTAGCGTTGCCGGTGACTGCCAGAGAAGATGTTGCACGGAGTGCGATTGCTCGAGGCTGGACCTACGCAGAACTCTGCCAAGTCGTCAGCGAAAAGCTTGGCAAGCGAAGCGCCCAGGCGAAGAATGCAGACGTGGACATGGCGTCGCTAGAGAATTCGCTGGGTGAACTACTTGGAACTCAGGTGATCATCGAGCATGGGCAAACCGGGGCAGGAAGCCTGATCCTGCGGTACACCGACCTAGACACCTTGGACGGATTGCTTTCGCGGCTTGGTTATGTTTCATGATGTATTGAAGTCATGGTTTCGTGATGCTATAGTGTAGTTGCGGAATTGGGCCGCACGCCGGTTTTCAATTCCTGAGATTGCTTACGTCTGATGGTCAGTAATCAAGGGGGCTTAGCATGCTCAATGTGTTTGTCAAAGGTGGCTTCGATATCGATTTTGGTCTTGAGTACGAGTTGGCATGCCAGCGGCTGAACGCGGATGCAGGTCTCCGTTTCCGCGAATACTTGGAAATGCGGAGCGTCGGCGCCGATGAGCAGCTAATCCGCCAAGCGAGACAGGCCTACGTCGAATCAAAGACGCTACTCAGTAGGACATGACTGTTCATTTGTAGCCTGGCGACTTGCAGCGGTTTTGGGGCGTGCCTTGCTTCTCATCGAGCGCAGCATCCGTTGCTCCGGTATCAGTTACTGGCGCCGCTGGAGAATTGTCAGGGCAGGGGCCTCGCCGTTCTTGGCTCATTACCGAATACGGCGCCGACCCCTGCAGATACTTTTCGCTGTCATTCGGTATGCTCATTCATAAGGATTCATAGATGCCCTTTAAAGAACCGAAGCCATTATTGGTGGACCGAGTGATCAGTTTCTCGGTCTGGCTGGGCCTTTTTTTCAGCATTGTGACAATTGGAATTTTGGTGTTTTTATTTACGCGATAGTGGCGGCTTGCTCCTCCACGCTGGATGCCAGTTGCGCTACGGCGCCGAGGTCACAGCCGCGGCCTTAGCACGCCACAGCAGAAGCCTTTGGTGTTGGCAAGCTCGCGACTCCCCGCAGATAACCGCCGGCTAAGCCGCGCCCATTGCCCTGCAGGCGCATCGGCGGCCAGCGTCGGACCTGGTGCAAGACAGATTCAGCGCGGCCGCGCAGGAGGCGGCCTAGCGATCGCCGGCGCCGGCATTGGGATCGGCATCGCGCAAGAATCCCAGGGCAGGGCGGCTCGATGCCGGCGACGTGCACCTGGTGCACACCGCAGCCAGGCCGCGCCCATCGCCCTGCAGGCGCATCGGCGACCACCGCCGGACCTTCGTGCAAGACAGATTCAGCGCGGCCGCGAAGGAGGCCGAGTCGCTTTAGTTCAAGCGCGGCTAGTAGGCCGTACAGGCCGCGCACTGCCAGCGGCGCCGGCGATCGCCAGCGTCGGCCTCGAGCGCGAATTTCAAGGCTGGCCGACTCGATGCCGGTGATGTGTGCCTGCTGCAGCCCGCGGCTAGCCGCGCGGCGGCATTAGGTGCAAAGCGTTCCGTACCGGGATTGTGTTCTTCATTTCGCCGTATCCGCTTGTGAGGCGATGCGGCGAGTCATTAGCTACTTCCCATTCCTCTTGGTAGGCGGCGTCATGCCGGCGAGCAACTTGACGTTCTGCTGCACAAGCGTTGCTAGGTGCTGCTGCAATGCCGTCGCGTCAAGGGCGCTACGCTTGGCCTCGGCGAGCTCGTTGGCTAGACGCTCGGAGCGCTGGCGTTCATTGCTCAGTTGCTCACTTCCCCTGGCCAGATCGACGGCTTGCGCTTGCAGCTGGGCGTTTTGTTCAGCTATGGCGGTAGCCTGGCGTTCGAGCTCCGACTTGGCATCGTCCAGTCGAGTTTCCAGCTCGTCCACCGTGGCTGCGGCGTCGGCCAGCTCGCGCTCGGTTTGCTGCCTCTGATCGCTAGCTGCACGCACTACTTCCGCAACGCGCCGCTCAGCGGCTTTGTTGGCCTTGTCGTTGAGGTCAGCGGCGAGCCGCGAGAGTTGGGCCGTCAGATCAGCGCTGACCTTGTTCATCAGTTCGGCCAACTCGATCGGTAGCTCAGCGAGGGGCTCTGAGGGCTCGGCAGACGAAGCGACATGCTCATCCCAAACCTGCCGAAGTCGAGAGGGGTTGCCGCCAGCGGTCTGCCTCCGTAGAGCAAAGCCGGTGACGCTACGTCCTTCCGCAAGCAGGGCCTTGCCTGCGGCAATTATTTCCTCGTTGCTAATCTCGATGGGGCGCATGGCAGTTTGCTCCTGAAGTGTCAAATACATCGTAACGCAAACAAACTTATAAAGCAACAAACAAACTAACAAACTAACACTGCACAAGAAATTTAGGCAGTGGTGCCCTTCGGCAGAGGTCCAATTACCCACTCTGCCGGTGCTCGATGCCGGCGACGTGCACCTGGTGCACACCGCAGCCAAGCCGTGCCCATCGCCCTGCAGGCGCATCGGTGGCCAGCGCCGGACCTGGTGCAAGACAGATTCAGCGCGGCCGCGCAGGAGGCGGCCTAGCGATCGCCGGCGCCGGCATTGGGATCGGCATCGCGCAAGAATCCCAGGGCAGGGCGGCTCGATGCCGGCGACGTGCACCTGGTGCACACCGCAGCCAGGCCGTGCCCATCGCCCCGCAGGCGCATCGGTGGCCAGCGCCGGACCTGGTGCAAGACGGGGTTCAGCCGACATACGTGTAAAAATGACTCACAAGATTGGATTTCATCCATTGCATCAGTGAGTTAGCGGATATTTTGGCGCACCAAAACTACCCTGCCAATGCCAGTTCAGTCTCATACGGTTCCGGAACCGCCTCCACATCAATCAGGTAATCCCCGAAGCGTTTCACATGGCTGGTCACGTATGGGCTGAGGCACGCCACGTCCTCCCGCGTGATCTTCCACCCCTGCCGCATCAGAGACGTCATGATTCGGGTCTGTTCGACCACGTTGTAGAAGATGACGGCATTGGAGACCAGGTCGTTGTATTTGACGGCCTTCTCCTGCTCAACGGGGTCATTGTCGGCAATCACCCCTTCCCCGCCGAAGAAGAAGTACTTCGCGAAGCCGTTGTAAGCCTCCACCTTGTTGGTCGAGGCGGTGATCTGCTCGCGCAACTCGCGGTTAGAGATGTACTGCAGCAGGAACAAGGTGCGCACGGCGGAACCGAGCGCCTTGAAGGCCTGGTACAGCCGGTTCTTGCGGCTGTACCAGGCCTTCAACAGGGTTGGCAGGGATTCGTGCAAAAAACAGCCAAAAGTGAGATAACTTGCTGTTAGTAAAGAATTTTTTCGCAGATTCCTGCCGGCCCTCAATCCCGGCAGCGTGTACTGCCGAATATTCCTTGCGTGCTCTGCTGTGAAGCAGGCGGCATCCGTCTATTACCCACCCTGCGACCACTGGTCTCGCACAGTGCCGCAAGACAGTTGCAGCGAGCCGAACCTCTAAAGGGACGAGGTAGTGGATGAGCGATGGAAGCGCCGTTTTTATCTGGCAACTTCATGTTTTCACAAAAGAAATTGGATTCTGCGAGTCATTTTTACACGTATGTCGGCTGAACCCCATGTACAGCTGCGTCTGCCGGGCGGCCACGGTACTTGTCTCTGGCCTTCGCCAGCTCAATGCCCTGACGCTGACGCTCGCGGCGGTCCTCGTAGTCGTCGCGAGCGATCTGCAGGGCGATGCGCAGCAGCATGTCCTGCATGGATTCGAGCGCGACCTTTGCCACACCTTTCGCCTCGGCCGCCACTTCGGAGAAATCGACGACGCCGGGAACGGCGAGACGCGCACCCTTGGCGCGGATAGACGCCACCAGGCGCTCGGCTTCGACCAGCGGCAAGCGGCTTATCCGATCGATCTTCTCGGCAATCACGAGGGTCGGCAGGGATTCGTGTAAAAAACAGCCAAAAGTGAGCTAACTCGCTGTCAGCGAAGGATTTATACAGGAATCCCTGCCGACCCTCTCAATCGGCCTTCTCGTAAGCGCCCGTGGAATCGGATGTTGAACCCCTCTGCTCCAAGACTTCGCACCGAAGCGCTCGATTACATCGAGATGTAATACAAGCCGATCGAGGGTCGGCAGGGATCCGTATAAAAAAAGCAAAAAGTAAGCTAAATTTCTGTCAGAAAAGGATTATTTCAAGAATTGCTGCCGGCCCTCGGGAACAGCTGCGGCCACCGCACTCCGTTGGCGAACAGGAAAAGACCATCGCAGCAGTGCAACGCCAGGAGGCTTATGCTCAGCCTGTTGGGGAATGTATGGGTCATCCTCCGCGTCAATGCCTTCGTCGTCCCAGCCAGGACTTCGGTGAGGCGAAACGAGTCGGAGCGCTCCCCCGGCAAACTTGCTTCTACAGTCACTGCAGGAGATCGACATGGGACTATGCAATTCAAAGCCGAGCGTGGCAGGGTCACCTGCGCGTTATGCAACCCCCACCACAGAGCAGGCCACGCCATCTGAGTCGCCGTCGCCATCGCGCAGGGATTCGCCTTCTTCTTCGACCAGTGCACTGCGCGAGGCTTTACCTCCCCCACCGCGTCGCTCCGCTTCTCTCGAACCGCAGGGCTCACCCAGTTGGCAAGGGGCAGGATGGTCCGGCCATGAGGGTTTTAGCGGTTGGTCAGAATACCAGGGCAACTTGCATGACTCAGCCCATGAGTGGCAGGGCGTATCGACCGGCGAGTATCCGATCGCTCCTGCCGATATGTGGTCTCAGCCCGCCTGGAACCCTTATGCCACTGGCACAGCTTCTTCTCACCATCAGGCACTCCAAAAACGGGCGC
>LR990733.1 GCA_905142475.1 Xanthomonas hydrangeae | reverse complement strand
TTTGGGCGAATAGCTGATGGTCAGGAACCGGGCATCAAGCCAGTCTGCCCACTTCGCAGCCTTTGCCTTGAGATCGGCGCGGTAGATCGCGTTGTAATACTCCGTGCGCGAGTGGTAATTCGCTGCTCGCTTCCAGAGATCGCCCTTGTCCTTGAGGATGTGTCCACGCAGCCGCCAGGCGGCCAGGTCGAAGGCGTAGCAGCCCGCTGCCGCCACGTCATTGGCACCGATCCCGTATTTCGCCAGGTCTGAGAGGTACGCGGTGTTGAACTGCATCGCACCTACGTCGTAGGTGTCGTTGTCGTTCCTGACCCACTGCCCTGGCTTGCCTCCTTCCTTTTCGGCGATCGCGAGGACGATGTTGGCCGGGATCTCGTACTTCGCCGCCGCCGAGATCGAGCAGACAACGCGCTCTTCAAGCCGGGGCGACAAGTCGGGAAACAACCTTGCTTCGCCGGCGATCGCCGCGCCTGGCACGCCTGAAATGACGACGGCCAAAGTGGCGGCCGTGAGGTGGTGCCATCGCAGAAAGTCAGCGACTCGCATTGCTGCGCCCTCCCCTTATCTGTCGAAACGGCCGTAGTCGTTCCGGCTACGCTGCTGTCCGCGTTGCCGGGCTTCGTACTCTTTCAGAGCACGCTCATAGTCGGCCGCTTCAACCCAATAGCCGCCGTCCCCTGGCGTGCCGACGTAGCGCGGTAGCGTCGTCTTGAAGTCGGTGTAAGCATGACCTGTGTACGCGCCGCAGTAATCCGGCAACTCGTTGCTGATGTAGAAGGTATCGTCCCAACCCCGCCAGGAGCGCAGCGACGTGTTGAGCGAGGTTGCATCGCACCGGCCTGCGCCACTCGAAATCGCAGACACCAGCGACTCCATTTCTGGCGTTTGGTTCGACGCCGGGCACAGCTTGAGGAAGTTCCCGCGCGCTTTCAGCGTGTCGGATAGCTTGCGCTTATGGATGCTGAAATAGCGCGTCAGCGATGGCTGGCACTCGCTGGGGCGGCTACCTGTCGATAGGCATAAGATCGCCTCACATGCATACCGGGTGTCGCCAGTCAGTAGCTCTTGTGCGCCGGCTTGGCCAACAGCGCCGAATGCAGTGGCGATCACCAAGGTGGCGGATGCAAACACTTTTTTTAGTTGCATAGTGAAACCTCCTAGGAATTGAATTGCTGGTTTTGCGCGGGCTTGTTCGCGAAGCTCGCGACTTCGGAATCCGCATCGACGGTTTGATCCTTATCGCGTGTCGCTCCAAGGCTGTTGTCGTCGAACGTCGGGGATTGCGCGGGCTGGGCAGGTGGAGTTTCCTGCGGCTGTCCGCTGGCGCTGTCCGCCAAGGCGGATGCCGTATTGGCAGTGCTACGGATCGCGTTGGCGATCCGACCACCTACGGTGTCGCTGATGCGCTCTTGTGCGCCCGCACGCATTTCGCCGGCCTTCGCCTTCGCGACAGAGCCGACGCCCTTGGCCAGGTTGGCAACGGTATCGGCCGCAATGCGGCCGCCTCTTGCAACTGCGCTACCGCCGCCGGCCGGGGCGCTGCCACCATTGGCACCGCTCGCGCCGCCGCCCTTCGTGCCGCTGCTGTTGTCGCCGGCGGCCGATGCCATCGGTGTTTCGCCGCTCGAACCACCGCCCGAGTTGCCACCACCACCACCACCGCTATCCCCGCCGCCGGTCGGGGCGCTGCCACCACCGCCACCACCGCCGAAGCCCCCTAGCAGGCTGGACATGATGTCGGAGCCAGATGAAACGTTTTCACTGGCCTTCCCGGCCGCCGCCATGACGGCAGAAGCCCCGCCAGCCGCCGCCGCTGCACCGGCAGCGATGGTCGCGCCACCCGAAGCGATCGCCGCGCCGGCCGCGCCGGCCGCACCGATCAGGGTTCCTGCGCCAAAGCTGCCAATGCCGCCGCCGCCCACGGCCGCACCGCTGATGATGCCCGCCAGATACGGCGGCACCTTGGAGACCAGACCGAGCAGGACTAGCGAGACAACGAACATCACGCCCATTTCCTTGAAATTGACGCCTTCGCTCATGCGGCCGTAGTAGTCGTCGAGGAACGTCTTACCGATGCCGACAATGAGGACCATCGCGAACAGCTGTGCGGCTACTCCCAGGACGCTCTTGTAATAGTTAATCGCAATGTCCGAGGTCCAACGCGAACCGCCGAAGCCGAGAAAGAACACGCCGGCGAAAGCGAGAAACCATGATGCCGCTAAGAGGAGCAGCATGTTTAGGCCGACGAGGGTCAACGTCCCCATGATGCAGGTGGCAATGATGAGTCCGATGTTGCTATCCACGGGCGACCAAATCGACGATTGGTCAACGACCTTGAAGAAGATCTCTATCCCCACATCGACGATGCCGGAGGGTGAAAGCCCGGTGCCCAACCCGGCTGCTTGCCCACCGAGTTGCCTCAGTGATGCGTATATGTCGGTCGCGAAGTTGGGACCGTTCGTCAGCAGCCACCAGAAAAAACCGGTGAAGATAGTGAAACGAACAAACTCCGCGAAGAACTCGCCGAGATCCGCTTTGCGCAGGGCGAGCATGCCGAAGGTCCACACCATCGAAATAACCGTAAGCGTCCAGAACAACCAGCTCGCGGCATTTGTAATGGCTCCCGCCCAGCCGCTGGCCGCAGTCTGATACCGCTGCAAAACGTTGTCCAAAATGCCCGCGTTGTCGATTTGCGCATATGCCGTCATCGGCACAAGGACCAGCGTCAAAACGCCGAGCGCGGCCGCTCTAGTCCGGATATTCATGCGTCTTCACCACTCTTTTTTTTCGCTGGGTTTGAATCCTCCCGGTTCGCCGCGCGGGCACCGCTTCAAAAGCGCTGCGCGTTGAGCGGGGTCTTTGACGCTGGGTAGATCGGCGCACACCAGCTTGTCCGGCGCTGGCCTGCCGTCGCAGCCTGCCAAGCTGGCCGCCATAACGGCGGCCAGCCCGGCAGCTGCGATGAAGTGATAGTTCTTCATCGCAGCTACCTCACCAGGTCTTGTTGGGGCTGGGGCGGAACTCGCCCTGGCGGAGCGCAGACGACGAGGCCTGTTCCTGGGCCTGGCGATCGGCCTGCGCCTGCATCTGCGTGGCAATCGCGTTTTGCTGGGCGACTAGGAGGCTACGGATTTGCAGCAGCTGGTTGGTCTGTTGGCTCGCCAGCTGGTTGGCGTAGCCGATGGCTTCCAGCTGGCCTTGCGCGCCCTGCGCATTCGCTTGCAGGCGTTCAAGCGTCCGCGCATCCGCCTTGAGGTTGTCCTGCTGCTTGTCCAAGCCACGGAACAGCGCGTCGTTGGCCTTCTTCTGCGATTCCGACGCCAAGCGGCGGTTCTCTTCCATCGCAGCTTTCTCGGCAGCCGAGCAGCCGGTGGCCGAGAAGCACGGGGACGACCTGTAGTAGGACACGTCCTGGAACTTATCCAGGTATCGATCAATGCTGCCGGCCTGCTGCTTGTAGTAGCTCAGTGTGTCGGTCGCAGCCGTCAACTTGTTGATGGTGGACTGCGCCTGGTCCCAGATATAAGCGGCGGGTGCCGTCGTGTTTTGCAGCATGTTTTCGTACTGCTGCAACTGGGTGCGGTATTGCTCGATTTGCTTCGTGACTGCTGCCACTTGCTGGAGTGCGGTCACGGTGGTCTGCGACAGATTCAGACCGTCGGCCACCGGGATACCAGCATGGGCGGGAGTGAACGCCAAAGGACTGGCAACAACGGCCAACACCAAGGCGGCTTTAGCGGCTAAAACATTCTTAGCGAGTGGCTTCATACAGATCTCCTTTGATTAGTAATCAAACGCCCGGTAGGGCTTGGAAAACGTCATGTCCTTGGTGACGATGACGTTGAAACGATAGCCTGGGCGGATCTCCAAGGTTGGCGCGATGTTCAAGTTCTTGGAGATCAGCTGCGCCGTGACTTGCCCAAGCTGCTGACCCAAGGCTTCGCTCATGGCGCTGCTTGCTGTCGGTCGGCCGGTGGTGCCGGAATCTTCCGGCTGACTCAGCGCGATGCCAGCAATGACACCCGACATGAGGAAAGCGGAGGAAAAGGTGCGGAAATAATGATTATTCACCTTGTCGTTGAACCCAGCATACCCCGCACTGTCGGCCCCTGGCATGGCCCCGATATCCATCGCCTTTCCATCTGGAAAGACGATGCGCTGCCATGCAACCAACACGCGGGATTGGCCGTAGGCCACGTCGTTGGAATAGCTGCCGACGAGCCGCGATCCCTGCGGTATGAGGACGTACTTTCCGGTCGGCGTGTCGCAAACATCCTGTGACACCTGGGCCATGATTTGCCCCGGCAGCTCAGAGTTGACGCCAGAGATCAGCGTCGCCGGCACCACGAAGCCGGCACGAAGCTCATAGGGCGAGCGCGGGGCTTCCGGTTGCGAATCCAGCCGCCAGCGATCGCCTTCCTTGCTGTCGAAGGACGCATAGCCCGTTGCGCCGCGCTCACCCTGCAACAGCGCTGAGCCGCCAGCCCCCGCCCCGCCGCTGCCACCCCCATTTACGGCCCGTGCTTGGGCTAGTGCGGCTTGGTAGGCGGTTGTCGGGTCGGTAGCGCGGGCGTTCTCGGCCTGGCGGCGGATCTCGGCCAAGCGGGCAAGGGTTTCTTCTCTGCCCTGCGGCGGGCGGTCATCGCCCGCACTGCTGCCCCGGCTTCGCGGAGCCTCGATGCGCACGCCGGTCTTGGCCTTGATCGCCTCTTCCAGCATCTGCAACTTCGCCATGCGGATGCGTTCGAGATCTTCATTGCGCGTGCCCTGGATTGGCGTCGGTGGCTGATCCAGGTTCTCGGGGCGTGCAACGGTAATCGCGGCCCCTCCCGCCTGACCAGGTGGGGTGATCGTCGTAGGAGCCGTGTCTGTCTCCTTCGGCACTTCCAGCGGCTTGGCCTTGATGATGCCGTCCGGCTGCTTGCCGGCGATCTCGTCGGCAAAAATGCTGGTGCTGCCCGCCTTTTCCTCCTTGGCCTCCGGCGGCCGGTTGTTCTTGGCCGCACGATCGGCCGCGACCAAGGCCATCACCAAGAGGAAGATCCCGAGCACGCCGCCAATGAGATACATCGGCATGTTGTTGACCCGACGCACGCCGCTCTTGGGCGACAAAGCGCCCGGTGACGCGTCCGGTGCCATCTGTTCTTCACTCATTGGCCTACTCCTTGCGGACCCACGCGCTAGCCGGAAGCACGGTGTTGTTCTGTGCGACGTAGGCGCGGGTAAGCGATTGAGATCCGACCATCACGATGACGCGATACATGTTCGAGTCCGGGAACTGATCGAGCACGTAGCGCAGCGGATAGCCCGACAGTGGCGAGGTGGGCGGCTGGGTAGCCGACTTCCCAGCAGCGGCCACAACGGAGGTGCTTGCAGCCGGCTCCGAGGTATTCGCCCCCGCCGGCTTCACTTCCACAACCGCATAGCCTTGGGCGCGCAGATCGTTGACCAGTGCCAGGCCGAAAGCATCCGGTGTGGCCTGTTTCAACTCGATGCGAGAACGCGCAGGCGGGTACAGCTTGACCAGCTGCTTCACCGTGTCCGTCGCCATCGTCTGGTTGAATGCGACGGGAGCGTTATCAACGAAGCTGCCGTACTGCGCCGTGCTGGCGCACCCAGCGAGGGCGACTGTTAGCAGGATGGCAGAAAGCATTTTGCGCATGGCTCATTTCCCCCTTGAGATCGTTACACGGTCCTGATTCCGGCCGACGCCAGCGATCAGGATTGCCTTGTCGAAGACCGTATCAACGATGTAGCGGTCGCCCTGGACGCGGTAATTCACCATCACAGTCTCAGCGTCCGAGAAAAGGCCACGATCCCTGCGGACCACCAGTAGGGTGGGCGCTTCGGTCTGCGACATGGAGTGCGGCATTTCGATGATGGTCTTCTTGCCATCATTGAACACACGCACTGGCTTCCAGGGCGTGGAACCGCTGATCGAGTAATCGAAGCTCAGATCGCCTAGGTATTCACCCGTTTGCGGAATGGTTTTTTCCTGGCGTTCACGCGCTTCACGGCCCTTGATTGCATCCCACTTCGCGAGCGCATCTTCCGGGTAAATGAAGCCCACCTGTTGCATGTACTCCGTGCGGTGCGACCGTAACCGGAAGTGATACGTGCGGCGATCCGTTGTCACGATGAGCGAGGTTTCTAGTCCCACGTCCATCGGCTTAATGACCAGGTGCTGGGTTTCGGTCGCGCCGCTGCCCGAAATCGCTGGCTCAACGGACCACCGCGCGAGATCACCCAACTGGAGCGAATTGACTTGTTCGCCGGGTTGTAGCGCCACGTCGCACACTTGCAGCACCGCGCATACGATGCTCGGCTGCTGCGCACCGAAGACAAACATCACAGCTCCGTTACGGCCGGCAACCGGGCGCGTACCCGTGGCCGCCCCGCCCTCCCAGCGCTTGGAAATGGCGATGGCCTGCTGTTCCTGGGGCGTGAGCTGGGGGTTCTTGCCGGAGAAATATAGTTCTGTCAGATCGTCGCCGGGGTTGGCCCCCGCCATCGCCGGCGCGCTAACAGTCGCGGCCAGGACCAGTGCAAATAGCTGCTTTTTCATAACTTCACGCCTCACAGTAGTCTCGACCAGGAGAAATCGCGGATGTAGACGCCAGCAGGGTTGTTGCGTACCTGTGCTTCGTCGGTGTTTTCGTTCGGCTCGACGATGTAGACCGTTGCCAGGACTCGCATGCGAACCGGCTGGCCTTTGATGACGCCCTGCCGGTCGCGCGTGGTCTCAATCCAATCGACTTGCCAGGTGTCGGGCGTCTGCGGGATCGCCGAGACGATCTCGGTGCTGACGGTTTCGACAGCAGCCCGCGCGAACGGACTGGCTTCGGCCTTGCCGTTGAGCCATTCGTTCATCTTGGCTGTCGCGGGATCGTTCGGGCCGAGCTTGGAATAGATGCGGTAGACCGCCTTGCGCTGCAAGGCCACGTCGGGCGTCACTAGCCGGGCATCGTTGACGAAATCGGTCACCGCAGCCTGCACGATGTTCGCGCTGACCTTGGAGGCTTGGGTCATAGGGCCTATCGCGCGTGTCTGCCCGAGCTTGTCTACTTCGTAGATGAAGGGCACGAACTTCGACTGGCTGCCGATGTGGATCACGCCGCCGACCGCCGCAAGGACGATCATCAGCGACAGGATGCCGACCATCTGCCAAGTCTGTTTTTGCGACACCACAGATCCGGTGTGCTCGTTCCAGGCGCGGCGTGCATTGAGGTAGGGATTGTCCGTCTGCGGCTCGGTCGAGGCAGGTCGGGGCGTTGCGGGCTTCTTTAAAACGAAGCCCTTGAGAGTTTCTACAAGGCTCATGCTGCCTCCAGGTATTGGTCAAGTTTCTTCACGCCCCGGCCAGCAAGCCATTCGTCCACCCAGCCATGGCCGAACTTGGACTCAAGGCTTTTGATGAGCGCGATGTCCTCTTTGGAGGTTGCCCCGACAAAAGAGATGGCCAAGGGGCCGAGGGCGAGTTGGTATAGCCGGCGACCGTTCTCCGAGACGTAGTAATAGTCACGCTTCGGAATCGCAGTCGCCAGGATCTCTATCTGGCGCGTATTGAGGCCCATGCGACGGTAAAGCGCTGCCGCGTCGTCGTCCCTGGCGTAGATGTTCGGGAGAAAGATCTTGGTCGCGGTGGATTCCACGATCACGTCCAAGATTCCGCTATTGGCAGCGTCGGAAAGGCTCTGCGTCGCCATGAGCACGAGGCAGTTGGCCTTACGCAGCACCTTGAGCCATTCCCGGATCTTCGCCCGGAAGGTCGGATGACCGAGCATCAGCCAGGCTTCGTCCAGAATGATGACGGCCGGCTGGCCAACCAGAGCGCGCTCGATCCGGCGGAACAAATAGAGCAGCACTGGCAAGGCGAACTTCTCGCCCAGGTTCATCAGCTCTTCGATTTCAAAGACCGTGAAATCGGAAAGCGCCAGCCCATCTTCGTCGGCGTCCAGCAAATGGCCCATAGCGCCATCCACCGTGTATTGCCGGATTGCCTCGCGGATTACTTCGTCCTGGATGGTTACGGAGAACTCGGAGAGCGTGCGTGCCTCGTTCTTGTGCATGCTCATGATCGCGTTGCCGATCTCGTTGCGCTGCGCCGGTGTTGTCTCCACGCCGTTCAACGCCAGGATCGTATCGATCCATTCCATGGCCCAAGCGCGATCGCCTTTCGTGCTCAGGAATTGCAGGGGGCAGAACGCGAGGCGGTCATCGTCGGCAGCAACGGTGAAATGCAGGCCACTCGCGCCCTTCGTCGCCGCTCGGATGCCGGCGGCGAGCGGGTACATCGACATGCCCTTGTCGAATGCAAAGATCGACATGCCCGCATAGCGGCGCAACTGTGCCGCGAGGATACCCAGGTGCGTTGATTTACCTCCGCCGGTAGGCCCGAACATGAAAGTGTGGCCGAGATCGCGCACATGCAGGTTCAGACGGAAGGGCGTCGAGCCTTGCGTAACGCAGTGCATAAGCGCCGGCGAGAGCGGTGGGTACATCGGGCATGGCGCTACTGCCTTGCCCGGCCAGATCGTGCTGGTAGGCAGCAGGTCGGCCAGGTTCATCGTGTTGATGAGCGGGCGGCGCACATTTTCGACGCCATGGCCGGGCAGACTGCCGAGGAAAGCGTCCAGTGTGTTGATGGACTCGATACGGGCAGCAAAGCCCAGACGGTTGACGGCCTTTTCAACCTCGCGCGCAGATGTTTCGAGCCGCGTGCGGTCCTCATCCATCAACACCACGACGCTGGTGTAATAACCAACCGCCACGACGCCGCTGTTGACTTCCGCAATAGCGGCTTCGGCGTCGGCGACCATCGACAGTGCGTCCTGATCGACAGGGCCGGTATTGGTGTTGAACACCTGGTCGAAGAAGCCACGGATCTTCTGTCGCCACTTCTTGCGGAACTTGTCCAGATGCTTCACGGCTTCATGCTGGTCCATGAAGATGAACCGGCTCGACCAGCGATATTCTGACGGTAACTCGCCTAGTACCGTCAAAATACCGGGGTAGGACTCTTGCGGGAAACCTTCGATCGCCACGACCTGGACGAACTTGCGACCGACCTTCGGGACAACGCCGCCCCACATTTCCTGCCCGCCGATGATGGCGTCCAGGTAAATGGGGTTGTTGGGCAGCTGCACCGGGTGATGCAGGCCAGTGACGCAGAATTGCAGCCAGCGCAGGAAGTCGTCATGCGTGACTGTCGAGCCGTCCTCGTTGACGACCTTGTGTCCACGCAACCGGGTCAGATCGACCGCAGACGACAGCCGCGATTCAATGCTGCGCACATCACGCTTGAAGTGCGTGATTAGGCCATGGGTGCGGGCTTTTCTGTCGGGCGCGTCCGCATCGTCGTCGAACATCAGTTCGATGAACTTGCGCTGGGCCAGCATCGGCGGGAACCAGGTCACGGTCAGTACGAAGTAACCTTCGTACATCGTGCCCAAGCTCTCGAAGAGCCGCCGGCGTTCTTCGTCGATCGCCTGTGTTAGCGGGTCAGGGAACGCAGAATGCCCCTTCTCCGAATAGTTCGGCGCACCCCGGCGAACAGCATCCACATGGATCATCCAGCCACTTCCCAGACCCGCCACGGCCTGGTTGATGCGGGCGGAGACTACTTCGCGCTGCTGGTCGGTACTGCTTGCATTGTCATCACCCTTGTAAAGCCAAGCGGCCATGAAGCTACCGTTCTTCCCGACAATCACGCCGTCATCGACGACAGCGGCGTAATTGAGCAGGTCGGCCAGGCCGGCATCCTTGGAGCGGTGCTTTTTCAACTTCGTTTCAGCACCGACTGCGCGGATACTGCCGTAGAGGATGAGCAGCAAGACAGCGCCGAGGCCCGCGATTGCAACTGCAATTGCCTGGATCATCGGTATTGCTTCCCTTGACTATTCGTGTTGTCCCGGAAGGGAGTTGAGCGGGCCGGGTAATAGGGCTTGTATCTGCGGTGTCGCAGGTACACGAACCGCATCTTGGGATCGGCCTTGGCCATGACCCGGAACGCATAGAGCGCTCCGAACCACAGCATCAGGCCAATCACCGTTGCCCGGACCTCCTGAGCGCTGAAAATCAGCGCGAACGCCATCAGGCCCGAGAACATCACCAGTTCACGATCACCACCCATGAACAGGTTTTCTCGGTTGCCCGCGCGCCGGATGGGGATCGTGCGCAGCGCCATGATTACGCCAGCCGACCGGCCACAATCGCGACGACGCCGGCATGCGCTGTAGCGGTGTCCCCCTTGGGCACATCGCCGCCTTCCGCGATCTCTGCGCCACGGCCGAAGAAGGTGCCCATGACGTTCTGCGCGCCGACCAGCAACGCCATGACTAGGACGAGAAAGATCAGGGTGCGGAAGAAGGCGTTCAGCTCGCCGCCGAAAATCAGCACGCCGCCCGCGACCACGATGCCGATGATGGACAGTGCAAATGCGACCGGGCCGGTGACCGAGTTGCGCAGATTGGTCAACCAGCCTTCATAGGGGAGACTGCCGCCAGTGCCCTCCGAAGCGAGCGCCGGATGCGATGTAAAGGCGAGTGCGAGAACAAAAAGCACGCTCAGGTAGAACATGACGCGACGGTTGATACGAAACGGAACTGCCGTTGCCATTGGAAACTCCTTACAAGGTGTTGGTGATGTATTGGCCGTCCTCGTACCCGGAGACTTCTAGGATCTCCTGCACGCGGCGGCCGTTACTGGTGCGGGCGATGTGAACAACCACGTGAACCGCCTCGCCGATAAGCGATTCAATGGGTTTTGGAGCATCGGGATGCATGCCGATGAGCATGGCGAGCCGACTCAAGCCGGCTTTGGCATTGTTCGCGTGCAGAGTTGCGGCACCTCCTTTGTGCCCGGTGTTCCAGGCCATCAACAGATCCAGAGCTTCGGGACCGCGCACCTCGCCGACCAGGATGCGGTCGGGTCGCATGTGCAGAATCTTCTTCAACAGCAACGTCATGGGTACGTCGATGCTGGTGTGGTACTGGATGAAGTTCTTCGCGGTGCACTGGATCTCGCCGGTGTCTTCGATGAGGGCGACACGCTCTGCGGGGTCCAGTTCGACCATGACATTGATGATTGCGTTGAGGAGGGTTGTCTTACCCGACCCTGTGTCACCGATGACTAGGATGTTCCGGCGAGCCTCGATTGCGGCTTTGATAACGTCCAACTGCTGGGCGGTCATGATGCCCGTAGCGAGGTCGTTGCGAAACGGAGTTGCTGTTGCCATTTGGAACTCCTTACAAAGTTTTGGTGATGTATTGGCCGCCCTCGTACCCGGAGACTTCTAGGATCTCCTGCACGCGGCGGCCGTTACTGGTGCGGGCGATGTGAACAACCACGTGAACTGCCTCGCCGATAAGCGGCTCAATGGGTTTGGGTGAATCTGGATGCATGCTGATGAGCATGGCGAGCCGGCTTAGGCCGGCTTTGGCGTTGTTCGCGTGCAGGGTTGCGGCACCTCCTTCGTGCCCGGTGTTCCAGGCCATCAAAAGATCCAGAGCTTCGGGACCGCGCACCTCGCCGACCAGAATGCGGTCAGGTCGCATGCGCAGGGTGGTCTTGAGCAGCAACGTCATGGGTACGTCGATGCTGGTGTGGTACTGGATGAAGTTCTTCGCGGCGCACTGGATCTCGCCCGTATCTTCGATGATGACGACACGCTCGGCTGGGTCCAGTTCGACCATCACGTTGATGATCGCGTTGACGAGGGTGGTCTTGCCCGACCCCGTGCCGCCGATGACCAGGATGTTGCGATGCGCCTTAATGGCGGCCTTGATAACGTCCAGCTGCTGCGCGGTCATGATGCCCGCAGAGACGTACTGTTCCAGAGTGAATATCGCGACTGCGCGCTTACGAATGGCGAATGTCGGCGCAGCCACAACGGGAGGGAGTTGGCCGGCGAAGCGACTGCCGTCCAAGGGGAACTCCCCTTCCAGGATTGGCTTTTGCCGCGTGACCTCTTTCCCGTGGTAGCCCGCGACAGTCTCGATAATGGCTTGGCCCTGGCTCGGCCGTAAGTCGCAGATGTGCCGCATCTGTTCGCCTAGGCGTTCCTGCCAGACCTTGCCGTCCGAATTGAGCATTATTTCGACCGTCTTGGGGTCGTTGAGGGCGGCTAGTAATTCCGTCCCCATATCGCGTTCCAGCTTCTGCTTGGCTCGCGCTTTGATCGTCGAGAACTCTTCCTTTCCACTCACTGCTATATCCCCCGATACGGAACAATCTAACCCCAAAGTTGCAGTGTCAACGATATACCGAAATTCGTGACCCTGCAACAAATGCGGATAAATGCAATGTGTCGTGTCGGGGTTAGTCGCCGTAATACTGCCGGAAGGACGCCCCGCAAGAGGTGTCGTTTTTAGCCGCTAAAATGAAAAAGGCAAGCCCTTCCTCTGGCGTTAAACCTTTTTTCGTAGCTTTTGTCGGATGTCTTCGCCCCATCGTTTGACGATATAAGCCTTTTGTGATGGTAGAACCACACTAACACGCTCATATCCCGGAGGAAGACTACTTGGGAAGGTCTGGCCGGGGGTCAGAGCCGCAAGGGTTTCCCGATCTAAATCGGTGGACTCCAAGAGAAGGGGTAGCGGGGTTTCCAGGGCGTCGGCGATGGCTTCCATGACCTTGAGTGAGGGGTTGGCCTTCCCATTAGTCAAGTCAGACAAGAATGAGATGGACACGTCCGCCCGTTTTGATAGCTCATTCTTGGTCATCCCGCGCTCGTCGAGGATGCGAAGGATGTTGGTAAAGAGAATATGGTTGTACACAGCCGAAAGCCGCCCCCTTGCATTGGCAGCGGCTTGAAAATTTTAGCCGCTAAAGTTCTTGACAGGAGAACAAGTGTTTAGCTAAACTGGAAACTCCTAACCAGGAGCATCCGATATGAGCCATAACCTGTTCCAGTTTATCGGTAATCTTACCCGTGACGCCGAGGTGGCAACTAGCGATTCCGGTAGCAATCGCGGGCATTTCGATATAGCGGTTAACCGAGTTTGGCGCAACAACGCAGGGGAAAAGCAGGAGGCGACGGACTACTTCCGCATTACCGCATGGGGAAAGTTGGGGGAGAATGCAGCCCAGTACCTTGGCAAAGGCTCCAAGGTATTCGTTCATGGCTACATCAAGAATACGCGGTATACCCCGGAGGGCGGACAGACGGTTTATCGGACCGACTTTATTGCCGATGAAATCGACTATCTGGACACGAAGGCACCAAACGCATCAAATCAAGAGTAAGCGGGGGAATGCCCTGGCGTGAGTCGGGGCATTCTTTAAGGAGCGGGAATGAAGGGAAGTTTCAACAAGCAGGTCTACCGCAAAGAGTTGATCGACGCGGGCTTTTCGCCGGACGATGCGGAAACCATCGCTGCCCGCACCGCCGAGGCTCAAGCGCAGGGACGACCACGCGAGACATTCCAGACTGTTGGTACGTTGGTAAATATGGCACGTAAAGCAATGCACACCGCGGCTGATGCAAGCAACGGACAGAAGGTCGAGCAGAAGCGCCCTGCCCTGACCCGGCCGTCAGCCGTGGAGAGATCGGAACGCCTCGCCAAGGAAGCGGCCGAGTCGGCGAAGTCGATGACGATCGCCCCGCGAGGAACAAATATGGCAAAGCGAAAAACCGCCACAGAGTCCCTGTCCAAACAAGTTAGCGAAGCCAAGCAGGCGGCGCTGTTGAAGCATACCAAGCAGCAGATCAGGGATATGCAGCTGACCCTGTTTGATATCGCGCCGTGGCCCGACACCATGCGGGCAATGCCGAACGACACTGCGCGGTCGGCGTTGTTTACGACGCGCAATAAGAAAACTCCCCGCGATGCACTGCAAAACAAGGTGATTTTTCACGTCAACAAGGACGTGAAAATCACCTATACCGGCGTGGAGTTGCGTGCTGACGATGACGAGCTGGTCTGGCAGCAGGTGTTGGAGTATGCCAAGCGCACGCCGATCGGCGAGCCGATCACCTTCACGTTCTACGAATTGTGCCAAGACCTGGGCTGGTCGATCAACGGCCGCTACTACACAAAGGCCGAGCAATGCCTGTCCCGCTTGCAGGCGACCGCCATGGGCTTCACGTCCGAGCGGGTTGGCCACCTTGAATCCGTCTCGCTGCTTCACCGCTTCCGCGTGCTCGATCGCGGCAAGAAGACCTCTCGGTGCCAGGTGCTGATCGACGAAGAAATTGTGGTCCTGTTCGCCGGCGAGCACTACACGAAGTTCATCTGGGAGAAATACCGGAAGCTGTCGCCGACAGCGCGGCGGATGTTCGACTATTTTAGCACCCATCGTGAACCCTACCCGCTGAAACTGGAGACGTTCCGGCTCATGTGCGGATCGGATTCGACGCGCGTCAAGAAATGGCGCGAGCAGGTCGGCGAAGCGTGCGGAGAGCTACACGAAAGCGGCCTAGTGGAAACCGCCTGGGTCAACAACGACCTGGTGCATTGCAAACGTTGACAGATGAGGGGCAGCGGTGACCGCAATGAGCCGGCGCAAGCCGGCTTTTTCACGTGCTAACGCTGCAAGATTCTGGACCTGGCCAAGTCGGCAGGTTCATTGACAAATGGGGGGCCACGCCATCGCCGGCGTTGGCGCCGCCTGGAGCGCTGCACGACCGTGGCTATGTCGTGGCCTCCTACGGTCGCCAAATCGCCGCTAAGGGCCTTGCAGCGTCCCCAAGGGCCTGCCCGAGGGTCTGAGAGCTTCTCTCCCCTGCCGTGATCGCACGGCGACCCAGAGGGCAAGGTAGCCAGGCGCTGTGGGTAAATTTGGGAAAACTCGTTTTCCATGACATGTGAGGGGCTATGGTTGACACTTGAGGGGCACGCAGACCGGCGCAACATTGACATATGAGGGGCAACCGTGATTTCCGCATCCGGATCTCTTGGCCAAGGAGGGCATGAAGCACGGAAACGGTTGATTCTCTTAGGTTTATAGCACCATCCTGTGGATAACCCTGTGGATAACCACCCTGCCCTACTGACATTTGAGGGGCGCAGCTATTGACACTTGGCGGGCGCGATCATTGACTCTTGGGGGGCAAACTATAGACATTTGAGGGGCGGCACCCTTGACATTTGAGGGGCAAGGGTTGCCGTGAATATCCTTATAAAACAAGATTTTATCTCGCTTTTTAAAGCCCGCTAACCTGTCTTTTAACCTGCTTATAACCAATATATAAAACCTTCTTTCTAACCAGCGCTGTAGACAAATCGCGCGCGCCGAAAAGAACACCACCGCCTCTTGGGGCTTCGCCCCGCCGGCTCGCTTCGCGTGCAAGCACGCTACGCCCCGGCCGCTATGGCGGCCTCCCACCCGGCATCCCCAGGGGCAAGCCCCTCGGCCGTACCGGCCTCACCCCAAAATGCCAGCGCCTACAGCGCTGACTTCAATCCAGCAGGCGCAAGCGCCTGAAAAAGCAGAATTACATCTTCGATTACGCTGCGCTATGCCCAAAGGGGCTGCGCCCCTCTGGACTCCCGCCATTTAGGACAACGGCCCGGAAACGGCACGCTCACAGTTAAAGTTAAGATCGAGCACGCGGCAACGTCCTAGTTTGAACGCCAGGAAGGAAAGTGTCGGACCTTGAGAGACAATTCCGCCCCTCAAGTGTCAATGAAATGCGGTCGTTGTCACAAAGCTCAGGCGGCGAACACTACTGCGACCCGACCGGCGGCCGCGCTTTTGCGGGCGGGTCCGACGACAATTTGCACATCGCGGCCGAGCCTGGCCAGGCAGTCGAGTAGCTTGGCCTCGCTCACGCCCCGGAACTGTCCGCGCAGCATGTTCGACAGCTTGGGCTGGGTCAGTCCGAGCACGTCGGCCGCCTGCTGCTGTGTCCACTTCTTGGACTTGATGATTTCGCCGATCTTAGTGACTAGCTGGGCCTTGACCAACATCTCGTCGGCGTCGGCAGTGCCGAGGTCGGCGTAAACGTTGCCGCTGCTGCTTTCAAACTCGCTCATTCCCGTTCTCCTTTGGCGTGCGCTTCCGCCGCCTTCAATCGATCACGTATCAGATCCAGATCCGGCTTAGGTGTCGCGATGCCGTGCGTGGATTTCTTCTGGAAGCAGTGCAGCACGTAGACCGCACTGGCAAACCTGACCGTGTAGACGGCGCGATAGGTGCCGCCGCTCGCGTTCTCGACTACCTCCAGCACACCGGCCGAGCCGAAACCCTTAAGCGGCTTGGCCTGTTCGTGTTTCTTGCCCGCCTGGGCGAGATGCAGAGCGTAGCCAAACGTGTCCTGCACGTCTTCTGGCATTCCCATGAGGTCTTTCTTGGCCGAACTGACCCAGACCAGGTGTTTGAGCTGGTGTTGCATAGTGCGAATATACCCATTCAGGTATATTTTACAAGCAATTTTTTAGCGGCTAAAGGCGAATAATTTAGCTAAACACAGTTGACATATAGGGCAAAATGCCCTAACATTTCTATCGAAGGCCGGGCACCTCGCTCAGGTCAACAACCGGAGAAGTCCGATGACTGACGTTCAATCCCCTCCCCTCCCCTCCCCCATCACCGCGTCGCTTGTCCAGGAGGAATCCCGCTTGGCGTTCCTTCCGACCAATTTCGGGCTGCGCTCGATGATGCGCGGCGAGGCGCTTGTTTACCGCTGGATGGGAACCCTTTGCAGCGCTTACAGCGGGGGATATTGGCACTACTACACGCTGTCGAATGGAGGGTTCTACCTCGCGCCGCGCTCGGACGATCGATTCCGCCTCCAGGTCGATAACGGTTTCCGTGGTGAACTGTCTGCTGATGCCGCTGGCATCGTCGCGACGCTGTACGCCCTGAACCAGTTGGCGTGGGAACTGGAGGGCACCGCCAACTGCGAGGCCATTGTTGAACGCTACTACCACCTGGGAGCCTTTGCCCGCGCCCACGCGGAAGCTGACGGGATTTTCCAGGCCATCGACTAAGGGCGCGCGGCCCCGGCGTTCAAGCCGGGGCCAACCCGGAGGCAAGCATGCAACATAGCACCAAGGACCAGAATGAAGCGCGCGCAGCGTCAGTGGCGGCGAGCCTGCCCGATGATCGCGAAGCGCTCCTGGATGCAGCAGCTGCCGCCGTCAGGCGGTTGCATGAGGCCGTTTTGATAGGTGCGGATCTCGTTGTAGAGGCTGCACAAGAGCGCTACAGCGCGGTGATCTGGAAATTGAACGGCAGTACTTTCTTCGGTAGTAACGGCGACGAGGACGCGGCCAGCCGCGTGGTGGAGCGCTACTGCCAGGCCGCACCAGGTGAAGTGCCCATGTGGGGGCAGGTCGGCGAGTTCTTGATCGAGGTGGACGGCGTGCGCGCCGTGGTCGAAATCGGGCGCGGTTACCGTCGTGTGTTCGACCGATACTACGCCTTTCATGCGGTGGACCTGGACCGCCCGTTTATTTCGGAAACGGGTTTTCGCGCTCATTTCGATAGCGCACGAAAGCGGGTGACGGTTGACCAGGTGACACGGGGAATCTTTGCCGAGTTTCTACGCACTCATCGGCGCTACCTGGAGCCGGACTACCAGAACCGACTTGCGGCCGCGCCGGTGCGGCCATGGCTTGCAAGCCTGGCCATTCCCGCACGTCACGTGCCGGCCGTCGCCGAAGACTGGCGGCAGCCCGACGAGTTGCCGGCCGGCTTCGCATGGGTGGACGTGATCTTGCCAGCGCACCAGGCGTTTATCGCGCGAAAATGGGCAGCAACGGCCAAGGCTAAGGTCGAGGCGCAGCGTAGCGGAGCAAAAGTGCCGGGTGGCGACGCCAGGGTAGAGGCGGATGCAGGGCAAGTGCCGTCGAAGCCGGTGGAGCGGGACGACGATGAGCCGCCGCCGGCCACAGCTTTCACGCAGGGGATGCGCTGCCAGGTGATCCATGTTCACCATCCATGTTTCGAGAAGGAAATCGGGAAGCACGTCATCATTACGAAGATCAGTGCTGAAACTCGGCAGGTTTGGGCACACGACGATCGGCCTGCAATCTACAGAGTCAACCGTAATGGCCGGAAGGTTTGCGAGTACGACCCACGCTGCATCGAGTCGTGTTACAGCTTCGATCTACTGCAACCATCACCGAAACTTGGAGAAAAGACGTGAACGACGGAGAGCAAGTGTGAGCGACGCGAATATCAGGCTCGAATGCCTACTGCCCGCCGAGCGGTGGACCCAGCCTACAGGCGAGGAAATCAAGGAGGTATTGCGCCTGTCCGGCTTCACCGGCGGCAAGGCGGCGCGTGCGCTTGGCCTCGGAGCAAAGGGCGATAGGACTGTTCGGCGGTGGATTGGCGAAGAGTCCGCTATCCCTTATGCGGCGTGGGCACTGCTGTGCGACTTCGCCGGCCAAGGCACGATCTGGAAAGACCGGGGCTAAGGCGGGTGAACTCCAGGGAAGAATTTAGCGGCTAAAGCAAGGCCGCTGGACTGAAGGCGCGATCGAGCAGACAAAGCTAACGGTTCAGAGCAAGTTTAGCTAAATATATTGACAGTATAGGGCAAAATGCCCTATACTTCCCTGCACCAACTACTGCGTTGCGAGGGAATCACCATGCCGCACCCTATCTATCAAACGAGGGATTGCATCAACTGCGACCGGCCTAGTTCCAACGGTGATACCTGCGATGTTTGCGCTGCCGAGGGACCGGCGGGTGTGCAGACCAAGGGCGCTGATTTCGTTGCCGCAAAGCTGGCCGGGCGGTGTGCGAACGGGATGGAGCGCGGACAAGGCGCGAAGCTGCATGCAATTCCCTCGACTCAGGTGCGAGTCGAATACAACGAGGCATACGGAAGTGCGATTTGCGGGGCGACTCCGGGCCGCAGATCGGTCGGGTGGACTGTTCTTGTCGCCGAGGCCGTGACTTGCCCGCGCTGCATTAGGGCGCTGGCCCGCGTGGACGGTGCGCAATGAGTGTGGATGATTAGGACAAATTGCCCTAAAACACCAACTAGGCGGCAACAGTGTAAGGAACGGAGCATTAGAGACGAAGACGCCCCGGATCGCTCCGGGGCGCTTGACCTCGATGCTGTCACATCAAGGTCCAGGCGCGGAAGCCTGGCAGATGGATTGAACACGCATCAGAGTAGAGGGTCAAGCAATGACGAACATCATCAAATTCCCTGGCGTCAATGAGGTGCTCGATGCGCCCGATCCTCCGGGTTCGCCACAGGAAACCACTCCTGTCCCTCGCCGGCTCACCACAGCTGCTGTTGTGAACGCAGTGGTGCGGGCGGTTTGGGTTGTTGCCGTGCTGGTGTGGCCCGTCGCGAAGTGGGTCGTGTCCATCGACGTATTCTTCCAGTTCCTGCGGATGCTGTACCACTGGGACACGCCTGGTGTGCATGCAGGTTGGACGTTTGTCGCGCACTTCACGGCGCTTACCGCCCTTACCTACTTCGTGTCGATCTACAAACCGAAAGGGCTTTAACGACCATCTGTGACCGAGGAAATCATCATGTCTAGCTGCATGGAAATGTTCTACGTCGATAGCACCCAGCAGGTCCGAAAGACTGGCCTGGGCGGCCGAGACAAAAGCTGCATTCGAGACCTACCGAAAGCACCAAGTGGCTTGGGAAGGGGCAACCTTTCTGCTGGACTATCGCGACGCGGAGGGTGACTTGACCGACACGATTGCACTGGATGCAGCGGGCTTCAAGGCAATCACCGGCGAGCAGCCTAAGAGCGAAGAAGACTACCGACGGACGGATCAGCAGTTCTGGCGGAATGTTAAAGAGTCGCTGCGCGAAGAGAGGGCGGCGGCAGAAAGTTTTAGCGGCTAAAGTCCTTGACTGGCCATTTAAGTTTAGCTAAACTTTTTTGACCCTTTCAAAAGCAAGCACCGCGAGGGTGCGTATATGTCGGGACAAAAAGAGAACGTTTTGCAACTTGGCCGGGGCATGGCGAGCTACGAGTTCACGGCGCAGGAAGTGGCGGACGCCATGGAGACGCTGCGGTGCCATAACCGCTCCCTTTCGGATGCCATCCTTTGGCAGATGGAGTCCGCGATGCTCGCAGTGGCGCGGGAGAACGGCAATGACTGAGCTAACTGCGGCGCGTCGCGATGCCAGCTGCTACCGCAGCCCGGCAAGCCATGGCCAAAACCCAACCCCGTCGAAGATGCACGCGATCATCACTTTGTGATCGCAGAGCGCGACGCACCAGGAGGTTCCTAGTGAGTAACACCGAGCCAAGCATTGCAGAACTGAAAGGCGAGATCTTGCCGGCTCTGTTCCGGTCGCCGGCGACGATCGGTCAGTACGGAGCAGGAATGTCTGGCGCTGACTCTCTGAACCAGCTGTCGAACCTAATGGAAGGCGGCGCGGTGACCGAACTGGCCGAGAAGATCGGGCTGATCGTTGCCAAGCTCACCGATGCAGATCCTCGCCGTATCGCGGAGAAGCCGACCTGGTTCGAGAAGCTGCTGGGGCGGGAAGTCGAGCGCAGAGTCCGCTACCAGGTCGCTCGCAAGAGCCTGGATCAGCTGATGGATGAGGCAGAAGGCGTCGCGAAACGAGTTCGGGACACCCTGCGGGCGCTGGACGGCATGCTGGAAACGCATGCGGGGGAAGTGTCGCGGCTACAGGCGTACATCCAGGCCGGCCGCGAGTTCCTGGACGAGAACCCCGACGCAGGCGCGGCGAAAGCGGGCGTGATCGAGTTCGACAAGCCGCGAGAGCGGTTCGCTCGCAAGCTGGCCAACCTCGCCACCCTTCTGTCGTCGCACGAAATGAGCGTGACGCAGATGAGTCTTACTCGGGCGCAGGCGGTGGACATGCTGGACCGGTTTTCGGAAACGGCGTCGGTCCTGGTTCCCGTCTGGCGTCAACACACGCTTGCACTCATCACAACCAAGAACATGAGTCCCACGATGGTCGCCGAGGCGTCCAAGGCTCACCAAGCACTGATGCGCAGCCTCACGCAGAGCCTCGAAGGCATCAGCCACTAAACGACAGAGACGACAACCCTATGAACGCCATGCAACAATCGAAAACAGTGCTCGTGGCGAGCTTCCAGATGACCCCGGATTCCCTGCGGGAGTTGGGTTTGCGAGAAGCTGACGTGCCGGAGATCCAGCAGGTAGCGCAGCGCATCGAGGTAGGAAGCCCGCAAGCCGTGGCGGAGTTCGGCCGCGACGTGGCCGACCACACGTCGCGATACGCCGATAGCTTGCTGGACCAGGTGCGCAATAGCGACCTTGACGAAGCCGGCGAGAAGCTGACCCAGGTCGTGGCGAAGGCTCGATCGCTCAACATCGGGGCGCTTTCAGACAATCGGTCACGTGTGCCCGTCATCGGGCCGCTGATCGATCGGTTCCGCGTCCGGTCCACCGCCTTTATGGCCCGCTTTGACACCACGCGCGAGCAGATCGAGCGCCTGGTCGGCGATGTCCAGGCAACGCAGCAGAGCATCACACAACGCAATGCGTCACTCGATGACATGTTCGTCGCGGTCCGCGAGGAACATCGCCTCCTTGGCGTCCACATCGCCGCCGGTAAGCTGCGTTTGGCAGAGTTGGGCGCTCAGGCAGAGAGCCTGCGCGGGAGCCTTGAAAACGATCCGGGGCGCGTCCAGGAACTGGCCGACCTCGATGCGATGTTGGCCAACCTGGACAAGCGGATTGGCGACCTGATCGCCTTGCAGCACTCGGCCATGCAGAGCCTGCCGACCATTCGCATGATTCAGGCGAACAACCAGATGTTGGTCGATAAGTTTCACACGATCCGCGAAATCACCGTGCCGGCGTGGAAGCGACAATTCATGCTCGCGCTTAGCCTCAACGAGCAGAAGAACGCCGTTGAGTTGGCCACGGCGATCGACGACACCACCAACGATCTCATGAAGCGTAACGCGGCGCTGCTACATCGCACGTCGGTCGAAACGGCCAAGGAAAACCAACGCCTGGTGATCGATGTTGACACGCTCAAGCAGGTACAGACGACGCTCATCAAGACCGTCGAGGACGTGCTCCGCATCCAGCAGGAAGGGGTTCAGAAGCGCAAGGATGCGGAAAAGCAGATCGCCGCCATGCGTGGAGATCTCCAGGCAAAACTCACCCGCCAGCCGGCCCGCGTGCTGCCGCAGCAGGAGGGCGCATGAATACCAGTAGCGCTGATGTGGTCGGCCAGGTAGCAGCACTAGAAAATCGCGCATTGGTGCTTAAGCGTCGAGGCAAGCGTTTCGGTCTGTTTGCCGGCCTTGCCTTGTTGCTGGCCGGCGTGCTGGGAGTGGCGACCGATAAGGTTTCGCCGGACGCGTACGCCAAGGTGGACGTGCCGGAAAGCGTGTTGAGTTTGCTTCCGAGCGCCGCCACGCAGGCTGAGCTTCCGTTTAGCAGCGCGTCGGCCGATATTACAGGCTTTCTTGCTAGTCCGATTGTGTTTCTGTTCGCCATTGGCGGAATTGTGTTCGTTGGCCTGGTCTACGTTTTTGGTGGTTCGGAAAGTTTTGTTGTGCGGAAAATTTTGATGCTCGGCGTGGTCCTTGGATCGCTAATAGCCGCGTCGTCGGTGACTAGCTACTTTTCCGCAGATGGTTCGGCGTCCCCCACGGCGCGCACGCTTTTCCTTGAGGCGGTCGAGAAGGGGGACTTCCCGCGAGTACGAGTGAAGCTCGTAGCTGCCCCAGGCGGCGATGGATCGCCAGGGGCAACCTATGTTTTGGCGCAAGTAGCGTTGAGTAGGTCGCACAGCAAGCTCACCCCTCTTCCCCCCTACGAGCGTGAGGTGGTTAGCAGGGCAGCCGACGCCATGGCGCTGTCGCCCGTACAGCTTGGTTTTACGCCAGAAGGGAGGGCTGCCTACACTATCGAAAAGGCTGCATATGGCGCTCCCCGGAGCAGAGCAGCGAAAGCCTACTACGATGATGCTTGGCGGAAGATGAGTTGGCTGCGGGCGATAGCAGGTGGCAGTAGCGTGATCGGCGCTTTGCTGGCCGGGCTGGCCGCCGGTTTGCTTGCGCTCGCGTTGGCTCTTGTCAGCAGGGTGAGGCGCATCCGGACGTTGCTGGCGGTGGAGCCTGGCGCGAAAGCGTGAGTAGATTGGCAGACAAAGCCCGGTTCGCCGGGCTTTTTTTGCGGCAAGTATTTTAGCCGCTAAAGGGTTGACGATAGGCAATAGTTTAGCTAAACTTGTTTCATCCACTGGCGGCTGTCACCGCTAATCATCAACCCAAGGCGCGGAGCAAATTATGGGTGTTATCCATGAAGAAAAGGCTATCCGATGCCCAATTCCAGGACGCAATCCACGGGCTGGAAGTGGGGTCGCAGACCATCGAAATAGCACGCGGCGTGCTTGTGGAGGGGAAGCCGCAAGCGACATTCGCGACGGCATTAGGGCTTTCCCGTGGCGCAGTCTCGCAGGCGGTTCATCGCGTGTGGGTGGCGTTCGAGGACAGGAATCTCCCCGAGGGATACGAGCGAGTCACGGCGGTGCTGCCGGAGCGTCAGGCGTTCATCGTCCGGAAGTGGGAGGCGGACGCCAAGAAGAAACAGGAAACCAAACAATGAAAACCTTGGTCACGGCAAACCAGAAGGGCGGCGTCGGCAAGACCTCGACGCTGGTTCACCTTGCTTTCGATTTTCTCGAACGCGGCCTACGGGTTGCCGTGATCGACCTGGACCCGCAAGGGAACGCCTCGTACACCCTGAAGGATTACGCGACTGGCTTGCCAGCGAGCAAGCTGTTCGGCTCAGTGCCGGCCGGCGGTTGGCCTGAAACTGCCGCATCGGCAGGCGGCGAGGCCGACCCGCGCATCGCGCTGATCGAGTCAGATGCAATCCTGGCCAATGCGGAACGATTGGCGCTGGACGATGCCCGCCAGCGCTTCCAGGCGAGCATCGACGCACTCAGCCAGCAAGGGTTCGACGTGTGCCTGATCGACACCGCCCCTACCCTTGGCGTTGGCCTCGCGGCCGCGCTCTATGCGGCCGACTTCGTGCTGTCGCCGATCGAGCTTGAGGCGTATAGCATCCAGGGCATCAAGAAGATGGTTACCACCATTGCCAACGTTCGGCAGAAGAACGCCAAGCTGCAATTCTTGGGCATGGTCCCCAGCAAGGTGGATGCGCGGAATCCGCGCCATATCCGCCACCAAGCCGAGTTGAATGCTGCTTACCCCAAGATGATGATTCCCGCAGCCGTCGGCCTGCGCAGCAGCATCGCCGATGCCCTGGCGTCCGGCGTGCCGGTCTGGAAGATCAAGAAAACCGCAGCGCGGAAGGCAATTAAAGAGGTCCGGGTGCTGGCCAACTATGTCTACTTGAAGATGGAGATTTCCCAATGACTGCGGCAAAGACCAAGCCTGTCGATAAGAAGACTGCCACGGGCGCGCAGAAAGCCGCTACGAGCGCGCCGCAGGCATCTAGCCTTGGCCTTGACAGTATCGGCGACCTGTCGGGCCTCCTGGATGCTCCTGCGGCCAATTCGGGGCCATCCGGACCCATCCTGCTGGACATGGAGTTGATCGACGAAGATCCCAATCAACCGCGGACGAAAGACAACCCCGGATTTTCCCCGGAAAGCATCGCGGAGATCGGCGCGACGATCAAAGAGCGAGGCGTGAAGTCGCCCATTTCGGTGCGGGTGAACCCCAGTAGCTCCGGCCGCTTCATCATCAACCACGGCGCACGGCGTTTCCGTGGCTCGAAGTGGGCCGAGAAGAAGCAAATCCCTGGCTTCATTGACAACGACTACAACGAAGCCGACCAGGTTATCGAGAACCTGCAACGCAACGAGCTGACGCCGCGCGAGATTGCCGATTACATCGGCCGCGAGTTGGCCAAGGGCAAGAAGAAGGGCGAGATCGCCAAGGAACTCGGGAAGTCGCCGGCATTCATCACCCAGCATGTGACGTTGCTGGACCTGCCCGAGCCGATCGCAGCTGCGTTCAACACCGGGCGGGTGCGCGACGTGACGGTGGTGAATGAATTGGTCACCGCCTTCAAGAAGCGCCCGACAGAAGTCCAAGACTGGCTGGAAGACGAGACGCAGGAGATCACGCGCGGATCGGTAAAACTGCTGCGCGAGTTCCTAGACGAGAAGGGCCGCGATCCGAACACCGTCGATGCATTCACGGGCAAGACGGATGCCGAGGGTGGCGAAGGCGGCGAAGGCGGCGAAGGCGGTACGGACGCCAAGGGAAAGACCAAGGGGCCAGATCCGGAGAAGTTGAAAAAGGCCATCGTCCTGGTCGAGCACGACGAGCGCCCTGCCCGCCTCATCTTGAACCGCCGGCCGCCGGCCGAAGGCTTTGCCTGGTTGAAGTACGACGATGATGGTCAGGAGTTTGAAGCCAGCCTGGCCGGGGTGAAGCTGGTCGCCTTGATCGAGGGCTAAGCGGTATTGGCTGACGTGGCCGGCAAGTCCGGCCGCGTCTGAAACAGACAACGGTTCCACCTAACGAGGACCGAAGAATGACGCTTGTTCTAGTCGCCGGTGCGGCCGGCCTGTTTTTCCTCCTGCTGTCGCTTTTCATGTTGGTGCGCTTGCGTTCCATCGAGCGGCTACTGAGTGAGCGCTTGAACACCATCGCCCGTGAGCGGCGGCAAAGCGCCGCTCCGGCCGGGCGGTTGACCAAGCCACCGCCAGCATCGGCATGGTCGTCCGTGGACGCACGGGGGAATGATGACGTCACGACATCGGCCCTGGGCTATCTCGCCGGCGGATCTTTGGCCGGGGCACTAGTGGGTGACGCCATGGCAAACGCCGCCGGGTCATCAGTAAACGAACCCGCTTGCGATCCGTCACCACATACCGACGATTCCGACACGACCAGGTGGAGTGATTCTGGTGGTTCCTGCGACGCCGAGTCGTCTTCAAGCGATTGATAAGGACGCCAGGAATGAATACCGACAACCAAGCATTCTTGCGCGCACGGTGAACGGCGAGGATTCGTAGCAGCTGTCCAGATCCAGCCAGGTCGAGCTAACCAGCCCCGCAGATGCGGGGCTTTTTTTGTGCTTTTGCGCAAGGTGATCCGCCAGGAATTTACAAGTCGTTCAGCTAAACACTTGCCTGATAATAACGATAAGAGTATTATTATTCTTACCTAGACTGCCGGAGCCGGCGATGGAAATCACTAAGGACGCGCGTGATCGGATCTTTGCTGCCGCAGATCAGCTTTTCGAGGATCTCGGCCGGGAATCTTTTCCCACCGTCGATGCTGTGCGCCGCCAGGCGCGTGTCAACATGAACGACGCGAGCGCAGGCATGCGCGAGTGGCGTCGGCAGAAGACGGCTCAGGTAGCACCGGTGGCTGTCCAGGTGCCAGAAGCCGTGCAGCAGGCCGGCAATCAGGCTGTGGCGGTCTTGTGGCACGGGGCGCAGGAACTGGCCAACGCTTCGCTGCTATCAGCGCAAGCGGGTTGGGAAGCGGAGCGGGCCGAACTGGAGGTGATGCGCCAGGAGCTTGTTGATGCCTATGAGGCGCAGGCGCGTGAAGTGGAGCAGGCGCAGGCGCGTATCAGGGATATGGAACTCGAATTGGCGGGTGCGGCCGATCGCGCCGCCGAGGGCGAGCGGTTGATAGAAGATATGCGGGGGGCGCTTGCCGCCTCAGATAGCCGGGCGGCAGTCGCACAGCAGCGAGCGGAAGAGATCGAGCATCGGGCGCGGGAGTTGCGCACGGAGTTGGATCACGCCCACCGCAACGCGCAGGAGCAGCGCCAAGCGGCCGAAGCTGCCCGCAAGGAAGCGGGCGCGGCGCGCGAGGAAGCCGCTCAGCTGCGCGGCCGAATCGAGGCGCTGGAAGGCGTCGTTAGCGCGGAGCGAGAGGCCCACCAGGAGCAGCGCCAGGCCGCCGAGGATGCCCGTAAGGAAGCGGGCGCGGCGCGCGAGGATGCCGCTCAGCTGCGCGGCCAAATCGAGGCGCTGGAAAGCGCCGTTAGCGCGGAGCGCCAGGCTCACCATGAGCAGCGCCGGGCCGCCGAGGATGCTCGCAAGGAATTCGCGCAACTGCGCAACCAGATGGATGTCATGAAGGCTGAGGGCCAGGAAGGCACCACGAATACAAGCAACGGAGGGAAAAGCGCTGATAAATCAAACGATCCTACCTAGAATTACCCATTCACTTGACGTGCCCGGTCATCAGGGAGCCGGCCTCGACACATCGAGGTCGGCTTTTTTCTACCTCGGCCCTTTTGGCGCATCAAAGACGTTCACACCAAGGGCATACGCCTAGGAGTCACTCCACCATGAAACACCGCCTACTGGTCATGAATGGACAGCGCATTGTCCAGACCGAAAGCGCAGGCGCATGGACAAACCAGAAAGTAGACAAGGCGGGAGCTTTAAAACCAGGGATCTACAATATCCACCTGGCGCAGCCGGCCAACAAAGCGGAGGCTAGTGTCGGAGCGATCGTCCATGCTGACAGCAGTCATGTCTATCAGCAGGTGGGCAAGAGTTTTGTAATGCATGCCCGGTCCGATTTCGATAAAGTACCTGAAATTGGGGTCGCAAAAAGCATCAGCTACGATGCCCAAGGCAAGGCCAATGTGTCTGCCGACAGCATTAAGCAAAGCCGAGGGCGCTCCCGTTAGTTTTAGCCGCTAAAATTTGGAGGCGTCTTGAGCAGCTTTAGTCGAGCCGAACGTGCCCCGTGGGGGAGCTTCCCCAAAGTCATTCGCAACGGTGACTTGGGGTCATTGACCAGCGAGCCGGAGTATCAAGCTGCAAAGCAAGGCGACACGGCGGCCGCTTTGGCCATGGTTGAGCGGCTGATCACGGACGACACCATCGCCCAACTCAAGACGTTGATCGGCGAAGACAAGCCACGCATCATCCCGGTCCTGGCCGTTGAAGCGGCCGGGACAAACAAGATTCCGGCCATGATGGCCGTCGTTCTCGCCGACCGACTCGGCCTTGAGGTCGAGTCGGACATAGTGCAGCGTGAAAAGGTCGCGCGCACCGGGTCCGGGTCAGACCACCGCCTGGCGTTCAACCCGACTTTCGACGGGAAGGTCATTCCAGGTCAGAAGTACATCGTCGTCGATGACACATTGACGATGGGCGGCACGATCGCCTCGTTACGTGGGTACATCGAGAACAAAGGTGGGAAAGTCATGGCTGCATCTGTGATGACAGCACATGAAGGTGCAGTGGACCTCGCCGTCAAACCGAAGATGCTTGCAGGCATCAATGAGAAACATGGTCCAGTGATGGACGCATTTTGGAAGGAGAGCTTTGGCTATGGCATCGACAGACTCACCCAAGGGGAAGCCGGACACCTCAGAGCCGCCCCAAGCGTTGACGCAATCCGAGATCGCATCGCTGCGGCGCGAAATGAAGCAGTCAATCGAGTGGGCGCAGGCCGACCTCAAGCGCCGGCGCGACCAGGGCAAACCGGTTCAGCGGTAAAAGCGCCGTCCGCCGGCGCGAACGGCGAAGAGCTGGTTGAGGCGGCGCAGGAGATCCAGACGGAGCAGCAGGCCCTGTTGGAGGCCGCGCCGATCGAGCAGACCTACCAGCAGTCTCTTGCCGTCTACGTTCAGGCGAAGCACGACCAGGTAGAGCGGATCGAAGATCGTTTAGAGCAGCTTGTGGATCGGCAGCAGGCCCGCTTGCAGCAGATCCAGTCCAGCGCGCCGGGATTGCTGTCCCTGCCGCGCACGAAGGCCGCCTGGCAACAGCAACAGGCGCAGCAACAGGCCCGATTGCAGACCCTGCATTCTCGCCTCGATGCAGTGCGCGAAATCAAGGAGGGTATGGGCATCCATTCCCCGAAGATCGAAGAACTGGCGACGCGCAAAATGCGCGCCGAAAACCCCGAATTGGCGGCCGATTGGGATTCCATGCGCGAAGCGATGCGCAGGCACCAGGCGCTGATGCGCAAGCAGGAACAGGACAAAAGCAAAAAGCTAGCCCAGGAGCGCGGCGGGCGCGGCCTTACCTTGGGTTTGTCCAAGGGGTCCGAATAAAGCAAAGCCCGGCGACGCCGGGCTTTTTCGTAGCGACGCGCAGACGTTTACAGCGTCGCCCACACGGCCATCGCCGCCGCAGCGAGAACCATGCCGCCGGCGATGAGATTCATCACCGCCAGCCGGCGTGCGTCGGCAATCTTCGCGCTGACCTTGTTGACCACGACTTCCTCAACCTCGCGACGGATGGCGTCGGCCGCCGAGGCGGCGCTGTCCTTCATCACCTTGGCCATGCCCTCCTTGCTGGCTGCCAGCGCCGCGTTCAAGATGCGCTCGGCCTTCCCCTTGGCGTCCTCGCCCCAGCGATGCGCAATCCCTTCCAGTTCCTCCTTGAACCGGTCCAGGATCTCCTGTTGCTGTGCGGCGCTGTCCGCCATGAGGCTGGCGTTGATCGTCTGCAAGACCAGGATCGGATCATCCCGGCCCACGGCGATGCCGTGTTTGACCGCGATCTCCCGAATCAAATCCTCGATCTTGTCGCTCATAGGACTGCCGCGTTTTCGAGTTGGGTGAACAGCTGGGTGCGAATGATCTTGAGCCGCTGGCGCGTCATGATCGTGAGGGATTCCGTCGCGAGCGCTTCATCGAAGGTCTGGCGAGCTTGGAGCATGTCGCTGAAATCCCGGCCGTAGGTTTCTTCCTTGAGCGACGGAATCTGGATGATGGCCGACACGCGGGCCTTATTGGCGGTGTACGCCTTCATCTGTTCAAAACCCTTCCCCTCGTGCTCGATCGGCCCCCAATACGGGTTGAGCCACACGACGAACGGCGCTTCGGCCGGGAACTGGCTCGCCAGCTGCGCAAAGCCGCTCACGGTGTCCAGAAGGGCTTGGCCACCGGTGATGACCGTGTGGATCACCAGTTGGTGGCCCATGTCTCCCAGAAGGGCCGGGACCTGGTTAGTGATGAGGTAGTGCGACAACGGCACGAACGAGCTGGCTCCGTTGTCGATCACCACATCATCCTTGCTGGGAGCGACGAGTTCGACGAGCGTGTCGAAATTGCGGGGGTTGATTTCGTCGCCGTCCAAGATCTGGAGCCGGCGGACCTTGAGGGCCTTGTAGCCCTCGAAGGTCGCATTGACCGGATCGGTGTCGATGCAAAGCGGAGACTGGCCCTTACTCGCCTTGTACTGAGCAATGATCGCCGCGATTGCCGACTTGCCGACCCCGCCCTTGCCCTGCAAGACCATGTGAATTTTCGCCATTACAGTAGTTCCTCTCTGTCCGGTGTTGGGTTGTAGGTGAAGCCGGCGGGGGGTGCAGGCTGGGCCGGTCTATGTGGCTTTGCCCCTTGCTTGGGTTGTCCAGGCCCCGAAGGTCTAGGCGCTGGTGGTTGCTCGACCGGCTTGGCCGGTGTCGCCGTGGGAGCAGTGAGCTTGATGTGCCGGCGAGCATGCGAGCGGAACGTCTCGTAGGAGAACTTGACCTTCCCCGTTTCCCGCATGTGCTCCCAAATCGTGACCAGCGAATAGCCAGCCGCTATCGCCGCCTGCACATCCGTCTTCACTGCCATGAAAGCCACCGCAGCTTCATCGCGTCGGCGCTTCTTGATCGCCCGGTCTTTGACCCAGGCGCTCAGTTCATCGGTGTAGCTCTTAGGCATCGTGTAATCCGTAGCCCGCCTCAGTGGTTGTCTGTATTGAACTGTATCCAGTCGGTAAAAGCTGTGCAGAACCAGCGGAAATTGGCGTTCTAGCACTGGTTTGCCCTGCTTTGGCGGCATTATAGCTTTTAATCCGATATATCCACCTTTTTCAATCGATATACAGGACAATCCAGGAGCGCTGCTGTAGACTTTCCATGGCGTTAGCAACGGCGTAAGCCGGGCAGGATAGGTGAAGTAGGCCCACCCGCACGCGGGTGTTCCTACTTCACTCTCCCTTATTCGCCCCTTCGGCGCTCAACGGGAATCCTGCTCTGCGAGGCCAGCCGGCTGCCGCCGGCAACAGCAAAGAGGATGACGATGGAGGAAGAGAAAAAGGCCACGCGGAAAGGCAGCACGCCGATCAAGGTCTACTGCCTTCCCGAGGAGCGACAGGTGATTCAGGCAAAGGCTGACGCCGCTGGCCTCAGCCTTTCCGCCTACCTGTTGACGGTCGGTCAGGGCTACAAGATCACGGGCGTCGTTGACTACGAACATGTCCGCGAACTCGCCCGCATAAACGGCGACTTGGGCCGCCTTGGCGGCCTTTTGAAGCTGTGGCTCACAGACGACCCCCGCACGGCGAGGTTCGGCGATGCCACGATCCTCACCCTGCTGGCGAAGATCGAGGCCGCTCAGGACCAAATGGGCAGGGTCATGATGGGCGTGGTGCGGCCCAGGGCCGAGCCATGAGCTTTTTAGCGGCTAAAGTTGCCTGGTGGCTCGCGTGATCGCGAAACACGTCCCCATGCGCTCGCTCAAGAAGAGCGATTTCGCCGGCCTGGTGAAATACATCACCAGCGAGCAAGGCAAAACGGAACGGCTGGGGCACATCGCCGTGACGAACTGCGCCGCCCAGACGCTAAACGCCGTCACGGCCGAGGTGATGGCCACGCAGCAGGCCAACACCCGCGCCGAGGGCGACAAGACCTACCACCTGCTGGTCAGTTTCCGCGCCGGCGAGAAGCCGGACGCGGACACCCTGCGTGCGATCGAGGAACGCATCTGCGCCGGTCTCGGGTTCGGGGAACACCAGCGCGTGAGCGCCATCCACCACGACACTGACAATCTCCACATCCACATCGCGATCAACAAGATTCATCCGACGCGAAACACGATCCACGAGCCATACCGCGCCTATCGCTCCCTCGCCGACCTGTGCGCGACCATGGAGCGCGACTACGGCCTTGAACGCGACAACCACGAAACGCGCAAACACGTCTCGGAGAACCGGGCCAACGACATGGAGCGCCACGCGGGCGTGGAGAGTCTTGTCGGCTGGGTAAAGCGCGAGTGCTTGACCGAGATCCAGGCGGCGCAATCCTGGGCCGACCTGCATCGCGTCCTGGGCGAAAACGGATTGCAGATACGCGAGCGTGCCAACGGATTCGTGCTGGAAGCCGACGACGGCACGCAGGCCAAGGCGAGCACAGTGTCGCGCGCCCTGTCCAAGCCGAGCCTGGAGGCCCGCCTTGGCACGTTCCAGCAGGCCGAGGGCGGCGTGCGCCCTCGCCGGCGTGCATACAAACCGAATCCGCTTAAGACGCGCGTGGACACCACCGAGCTGCATGCCCGTTACCGGTCGGAACGCCAGGCAATGGGCGCGCATCGCACGACCGAAATGCATCTGATCCGGGGGCGCAAAAATCGCCTCATAGAAGACGCCAAGCGCAGCAATCGGCTGCGCCGAGCTGCCATCAAACTGATGGGCGGCGATCGGCTGACGAAGCGACTTTTGTACGCCCAGGCGCACAAGGCGCTTCGCAGTGACATGGAGAAGATCAGCCGCCAGTATCAGCAGGAGCGGCAAGCGCTCCAAGAGCGAACGCAGCGCCGCGCATGGGCAGACTGGCTCAAGGCGAAGGCGCTGGCCGGGGATGCGACCGCCCTCGCCGCTCTGCGGGCCAGAGAGGCCGCCCAGGGTCTCAAGGGAGATACGATCCAGGGGCGCGGTCAGCCTAAGCCGGGCTATGCCCCCGTAACGGACAACATTACGAAGAAGGGCACGATCATCTACCGGGTGGGCGCGAGCGCTGTCCGTGACGATGGCGATCGACTGCAAGTGTCGCGAGGCGCGACAGTGGACGGCCTGCAAGCCGCGCTAAGCCTTGCGGTCGGCCGATACGGGAGCCGCATATCGGTCAACGGCACGGCGGCATTCAAGGAGCAGATCGCGCAGGCCGCCGTTGCAGGAAACTTTTCTGTCACGTTTGACGATACCGCGCTTGAGCAGCGCCGCCAGCAACTCATGGCGGAGGCGGCGCGCGCGAAACTTGCCGAGGCGGGCAGGGGCTTCGCTGGCAAGCCTGCCGAATTAACGGCCGAGCAAGCTCAGCGCGCCGGTGCATTCCAAGAAGACGCCTTGACCGAGCATGACGCGGCTCAGAGCAATACACGCGGTGCGGCCGCTGCTACTGCAAAGCCGCCCGTGGGCCGCGTGGGTGTCAAGCCGCCGCCGCAAAGTCAGCATCGTTTGCGACCGTTATCCCAGCTAGGCGAGATCCACATCGGCGGCGCTGAAGCGGCACAGATCGAGTTCACCCCAGAACAGGCCCGGCGAGCCGGTGCCTTCACGGAGGAAGCCTTGACCGAGCGTGACGCAGCTCAGAGCACGCGCAATGCGTTCGCTGCCGTCGCAAAGCCGCCCGTGGGTCGCGTGGGTGTGAAGCCGCCTCCCCAAAGTCAGCATCGCCTGCGACCCCTGTCCCAGCTGGACGAGATCCGCATCGGCGGCGCTGATGCGGCACAGATCGAGTTCGCCCCAGACCAGGCCCGGCGCGCCGGTGCCTTCCTAGAGGACGCCTTGAGCGAGCGTGACGCCGCTCAGAGTCGCCCCAACACCCCAGCCAAGAAGGAGCAAGAGCATGAGCAATCCAGACGAGATGAGCGAGGACGACAAGATCGAAGCCGCACTGGCGGCCCTCGACAGCCCGGAGGAGACACCTCAAGCGACACCGGCCGACGACCTGGTGCAAGCGCAACCAGCGGGACACTTGGCACCCCCGGAAGCGCCGGACTCGCCAAGCCCAACGTTGGCCGAATTGGACGAGAGCCGCCGCCCGAAGGTCAGCACCGTTTGCGAACGCTGCCCGAACTCGGTGTGGTTCGCATCGCCAGCGGAAGTGAAGTGCTACTGCCGCGTGATGTTCCTCGTCACATGGAGCAGCAAGTCAGCAAACCAGCTGACGCACTGCGACGGACTGTATCTGGGTCAGGACTAAAAACCGAACAAGTCGCGGCAGCCAACAAATATGTTGCAGAGCGCGAGCAAAAGCGTCTAAACGGCTTCGATATACCGAAGCATGCACGATATACTGATTACGTGGGTTCCTTGATCTATGCCGGGACCAGAACTGTGGAGGGTCAAGCGCTGGCCCTGTTGAAGCGAGAAGACGAGATCCTAGTGATGCCTGTTGACCAGGCTACGGCGCAACGCATGAAACGCGTCGCCATCGGTGACGCCATCAGCGTCACGGCACGGGGTTCCATCAAAACTACCCGAGGAAGGAGTAGATGAAAAACGCAAACAACGCTGTCGGGCCACAGGTTCGCGCGAAAAAGCCGAAGATCAGGAAGACCTTGCCGGCGCTCGGACTCCTGTCCATGGGAGCTGGCTTGCAGGCGGCAACGCAATATTTTGCACATACCTTCAACTACCAGGCAGGGCTAGGCGCGAACTACAACCACCTCTATGCGCCGTGGTCGATCCTGCAATGGTCTGGGAAGTGGTACGCGCAGTTCCCGGACGATTTTATGCGCGCCGGCAGTATCGGCATGGTCGTTTCCACGGTGGGCCTGCTTGGCGTGACCATCGCGAAAATGGTCGGTGCCAATACCGGCCAGCCGAACGAATACCTGCACGGTTCGGCGCGCTGGGCAGACAAGAAAGATATTCAGGCCGCAGGCTTGTTGCCACGACCACGCGGCTTCCTGGAGGTCGTCTCCGGCAATCAGCCACCAACATCGAGCGGCGTGTATGTGGGCGGCTGGGAAGACAAGCAAGGCAACTTCCACTACCTGCGCCATAGCGGCCCCGAACACGTCTTGACCTACGCCCCGACGCGATCGGGTAAAGGCGTCGGCTTGGTCATTCCCACACTGTTGTCCTGGGGTGACAGTGCCTTTGTTGCCGACTTGAAGGGTGAACTATGGGCATTGACCGCCGGCTGGCGGAAAAAGCATGCGCGCAACAAAGTCCTGCGCTTCGAGCCGGCCGCTGCGACGGGCTGCGCCCGCTGGAATCCGCTGGACGAGATCCGCATTGGCACGGAAAACGAGGTCGGAGACGTTCAAAACCTCGCGACGTTGATCGTCGATCCGGACGGCAAGGGCCTGGAGTCACACTGGCAGAAGACCGCCCAAGCACTGCTGGTCGGCGTCATCCTTCATGCACTCTATAAGGCGCGCAACGAAGGCATTCCCGCCTCACTGCCATCAGTGGATGGAATGCTGGCCGATCCCAACCGCGACGTGGGCGAGTTGTGGATGGAAATGACGACCTACAGCCATGTGGACGGTAGAAACCATCCTGCGGTCGGTTCGGCTGCCCGCGACATGTTGGACCGGCCCGAAGAAGAAGCCGGGTCCGTGCTGTCTACGGCGAAATCCTATCTCGCCCTGTACCGAGATCCGGTCGTTGCTCGCAACGTCAGCACGTCGGACTTTCGTATCAAGCAGCTGATGCATCATGACGATCCTGTCAGCCTGTTCGTCGTCACGCAGCCTAACGACAAGGCCCGTCTGCGGCCCTTAGTGCGCATCATGGCGAACATGACCATTCGCCTACTCGCCGACAAGATGGATTTCGAGAACGGACGGCCGGTTACTAACTACAAGCACCGTCTGCTGATGATGCTCGATGAGTTCCCGAGCCTGGGCAAGCTGGAAATCCTGCAAGAATCGCTGGCCTTCGTCGCTGGTTACGGCATTAAGTGCTATCTCATCTGCCAGGACATCAACCAGCTCAAGAGCCGCGAAACCGGCTATGGCCACGACGAAACGATAACGTCGAACTGCCATGTCCAGAATGCTTATCCGCCAAACCGTGTTGAGACGGCCGAACACCTGTCCAAGCTGACGGGCACGACCACTGTCGTCAAAGAGCAGATTACGACGAGCGGTCGGCGCACCGCGATGATGATGGGCAATGTTTCGCGCACCTTCCAGGAAGTGCAGCGTCCGTTGCTGACGCCTGACGAATGCTTGCGCATGCCGGGGCCTCGCAAGAGCGCAGACGGCAGCATCGAGCAAGCCGGCGACATGGTGGTGTACGTCGCGGGCTATCCGGCCATCTACGGCAAGCAGCCGCTCTACTTCAAAGACCCGATATTCCAGGCCCGCGCGTCGATCCCCGCACCGAAGAACAGTGACGTGCTGATTCAGTCCGTGGCGATCGAGGAAGGGGAGGGCGTCAAGATATGAGCCGCTTCCACCACGTCACGAAGGTAGTCGCGCTTGCCGGCGTTGGGATGCTGATCCTGGCTGGCGCTGCCTACTTTGCAGGCGCGAAGGTCAACACCACGAAAAGCATTCCAGTCGGCCTGTATTGGAGAACGGATGCTGCGGTAGAGAAGGGGGCCTACGTCCAATTCTGCCCGCCGCAGGTCGGGGTTTTCGCAGACGCCAGGGAAAGGGGCTATATCTCCGGCGGCTTCTGCGAAGGCCACTACGGCTACATGATGAAGCGCGTTTTAGCAGCTAAAGGCGACGAGGTTACTGTCGCCGATGACGGCGTGCGGGTGAATGGTGTGCTGCTTGCATACAGCAAGCCGTTTAAGTCCGACAAGGCCGGGCGGCCACTGCCGCGTTACCAGTCTGACCGCTACACCCTAGGGGCTTCCGAAGTCCTGCTTATGTCCGACGTAAGCGATACATCGTTCGACGCTCGCTATTTCGGCCCCATCAATCGCTCGCAAATCGTCACTGTCATCAAGCCGGTCATGACCTGGTGACGGTAGGGAGGAGGCATGTTCAACATCAAAGCAAACCTATTACGGCTCACGGTCATCAATGGCAGGAGGGCCTAACCATGGAGCTGGTCATTGCAGAAAAGCCGGACCTGGCGAAAGCGATCGTTGAGGGCTTAGGAGGGGGGAGCCGCAAGGATGGCTACTACGACTGCGGCGAGCGCTACGTCACCTGGTGCTACGGGCACATGTTGCAGCTGCTGGAACCGGAGGACTACGACGAGCGCTATGCCAAATGGAATATGGACGATATTCCGATCGTCCATGTTCCATGGCGCAAGAAGCCATCAGGTGATGCACGCTCAAAGGCACAGCTCAAAATCATCCTCAGCCTGTTGAAACAGGCCAAGGGCGTGATCCACGCAGGCGACCCGGACGATGAAGGCCAGCTGCTGGTCGATGAAATCCTCGAATACGCGAACTGCCGGTTGCCGGTGCAGCGCGTGCTCATCAACGACAACAACACGAAGATCGTACGTAGGCAGCTTGCCGCGATGCGCGACAACCGAGAGTTCGCCGGCCTGTCCGCTGCGGCCGAAGCTCGCAGCGTCGGCGATCAGCTCTATGGCTTCAACATTACCCGCGCATGCACCCTTGCGGCCCAAGCCAAGGGCTATAGAGGCGTATTGAGCGTTGGTCGCGTTCAGACGCCAATCATGGGTCTGGTGGTGCGCAGGTGCCGGGAAAATGCTGCGCACACGAAGAGCTTTTACTACCTGGTCAATGGTCGCTTCCAGATCGAGGGGCTGGATTTCCCTGCGCGCTACCAAGTTGTCGATGCCGACCCGGTAGACGACAAGGGCCGGCTTAGCGACCAGCAACATGCGGAGGCGATCGCGGCTGCTGTTCGAGGCCAGCCGGCGCGCCTCCTGTCCGTATCGACCAAGCAGAAAGAGCAGCATCCGCCGCTCCCATACAACCTACTGAAACTGCAAACCGACGCCTCACGCAAGTTTGGCTTCAAGCCGGACCAGGTAAAAGACATAACGCAGTCGCTCCGCGAGAAGCACAAACTTATCACCTACAACCGATCGGACTCGGAATACCTGAGCGACGAGCAGCATGCCGACGCGCCGGCGGTGCTGGCTGCGATTGCGCAGACCGCGCCCATGTTGGCGGTTGTCGCACAGCGGGGCGATCCGGCGGTGAAGAGCCGAGCGTTCAATTCGGCGAAGGTGTCCGCACACCACGCGATCGTTCCCACAGAGGCGACGGCCGACCTAGCTAACCTCTCGGATGCCGAGCAGAAAATCTACCTGCTGATCGCGCGGGCCTACGTCGCCCAATTCTGGCCCAAGCACCTCTATGACCAGACGGACGTGCTGGTTGAAGTCGCAGGCCACCGTTTCGGCGTGCGCTCCAACATCACCACTTCGCTGGGCTGGAAAGTCCTCTACAAGAACGATGCCGGCAACGAGGATCTTGAGGGCGACGCCGAGGCGATCGAGCAGGACATCCGAAATCTGCGCGATGGGCAGGTGGGCACTTGCACCGATGCCAAGGCCGACCGCGAGGAAACCAAGCCGTTGCCCCTGTACACCATGGCAACGTTGCTGACGGACCTTACCCGCGTCGCCAAGTACATCCGCGACGATCGGCTGCGCAAGATCCTGATCGAGAAGGACAAGGGCAAGCAGGGCGAACACGGGGGCATTGGTACGCCGGCGACGCGAGATTCCATGATCGCAACGCTCTTTGAGCGCGGTTATCTGGTTGAGAAAGGCAAGAACATCGTATCCACGCCGACCGGCGACGAGCTTTACGACGCGCTGCCAGACCAAGCCAAGTATCCCGACATGACCGCCTTATGGCATGAGCAGCAGAAGGCCATCCAGGCCGGCGAGCGGGACACTCTGTCGTTCGTCAACGAACTGATGGAATACATCAGCGGCGAGGTCGCCAACATCAAGCAGAACGGCCTCAGCATGAAGATCGACACGCACCCTTGCCCCACATGCGGCAAGGCGCTGCGCCGGATCAAGAAGAAGGACAAGAACGAGTTCTTTTGGGGCTGTGCCGGTTTTGCCGATGAAAGCTGCAAATACGCCTGCGAGGACAAGGCCGGCAAGCCTGTGCCGCGCGTGGCGCCCAAAGTCTCAGAACTGCACAAGTGCATGGGATGCGGCCATGGCCTTTCCCGGAGGCCCGGCAGGAAGCGTGGCGCATTCTGGTGGGGGTGCAGCAACTTCCCGACATGCAAGCAGACGTACCCCGACCTGAAAGGCAGGCCGGATTACAGCAAGGGCCGCAGCGGCCCCAATCAGGAGTAGCACCGATGAACGATCCGAAGAATCAGCATCAAGACGAAGCCGGTGCGTTCGACGACAGCGCGAACGCGGCCGAAACCCTGCGGGACAAGCTGACTGACGCGCTCACGCCTGGCTACCAGGCCGAGTTCGCCCCGGACGAAGCGGAGAGGGCCGGAGCCTTCGCCGAGGACGCCTTGAGCGAGCAGGAGGCCGTCGAGAGCGACATTGACCTGGTAGACGCGACGATGCCCGCCGCGCCCGCCGCCGACGCGAGGTAACAGGCCATGGCAGAAGCGAAGAAAGCATTTCACGAACAGGTCGCCGAACGGCTGATCGAGCAGCTTCAAGCCGGTACTGCACCCTGGCAGAAGCCATGGCAGCCGGGCGTGCCTGGCTCCATGCTTCCCCTAAACCCGACCACGGGCAAGCGATACAAGGGCATCAATGCGATCCAGCTCATGGCCCAGGGGTATGGGGACCAGCGCTGGATGACGTACAAGCAGGCCGCAGCGGAGGGCGCACATGTCAGGCGCGGCGAGAAAGGCACGCCAATCCAGTATTGGAAGTTCAGTGACGAACAGACCCGGATCGATGAACGCACCGGCAAGCCGGTCCTGGACGCGAAGGGCGAGCCGGTCAAAGACACGGTGCAGCTTGAGCGGCCGCGTGTGTTCTTCGCCACGGTGTTCAACGCGGAGCAGATCGATGGCTTGCCGCCGATGGAACGCGAGGAGCGGGCTTGGAATGCTGTTGAACGGGCCGAGCACATTCTTGCCGCGTCCGGCGCGCAGATTCGCCACGGCGAGCAGGACCGGGCGTTCTACCGGCCTGCCACCGATAGTGTCCATCTGCCGCACAAGAGCCAGTTCCCAACTGCCGACAACTACTACGCCACGGCGCTGCACGAACTTGGGCACTGGACCGGGCATCCGTCCCGCCTCGATCGCGATCTGGCCCATCCGTTCGGTAGTGAGGGATACGCCAAGGAAGAATTGCGGGCCGAGATCGCGAGCATGATCCTGGGCGACGAGCTGGGCATCGGTCACGACCCGGCCCAGCATGTGGCCTATGTCGGATCGTGGATCAAAGCGCTACAAGAAGATCCGCTAGAGATTTTCCGCGCGGCCGCCGACGCGGAGAAGATCCAGGGCTACGTGCTCGCATTCGAGCAGCAGCAGGTTCAAGAGCAGACGACCCAGCAGGCCATTGCGCCGGCTGAAGGGGTAACTATGGAGCAGGCACAGCAAGCACGACCCGAGAATGCAGATCATCGGCCGCCGGCACCTGTTCCGGAGGCTTGGCGAGGGGAAGCATGCAAGGCATTTGACGATGAGATGGCGCAACGGATGGGAGATCCCGGCTACGACAGAGCACGGCGTCTTTCCTCCACGTTGCGGCAGTTCGAGGAAATGTCCTTTGAGCCATCGGATCGTGAGAAGAAGATACTTGAGGATCGCAAGACCGAAATTGAAGAAGCAAAACAGTGGATTAAAGAGAATGTTTTGCTAAATCCGGTAATAAAAGAGCGGATGTACGAAACCGTCCGGGACTATGGAAGAGACACTGGCGATTCGGATAGGGATAAAGAACGGCACGACTATCTTGCTGAAATGGAAGCCGCGCAGGCTACCGTGCTCGCCTTCCAACAGCAGGTTCAAGAAGAAACCACCCAGCAGGCCATCGCGCCGGTTGAGCCGCCGGGCATTGAACCCGCTGACGAAACACTTGCGACGGCGCTGCGCATTGCTCGCAACGCGAGTGAGTTGGACGGTCAAGATGAAATTCACCGGCGGATGGTTATGGCGGCTTCCGAGGAAGCCTTTGGTCCGATTGTCGGCGGTGTCCGTGGCGCGCTGCCCGCTGACTGGAATGGCCAAGTTCTTGTTCAGCCCAGCGTGGTAGTAGGCTCCTATGAGGGAGGTGATGAGGAATATGCGCCGGCGCAACAAGGGCAGGAACCAACCATATGGCCTGTGTTTGTGCAGCGTCAAAGCGGCGAATATGAGTGGATGCAAACATGCTGGTCTGCGGACGAGGCGGATTTACTCGCTAACCGCCTGGCCGTGATCGACGCGTATTCGACCGCCAACGAGGATGAGCAAGAGGCAAAATTTGCCCGCGTTGATGCGCAGAACTCACTGCCGCCGGATGACCCGCAACAACTCCGCGAAGAAGCCAACCGCCGCGAACTGCACGCGATCCAGCGGGCCGACCCTAATCTCACCGTGACCGCCGCCGACGCCGCGCTGGGCGAGCAGTTCCGCGACCTGTTGCGTGAAACAAGCTCGCGCCAGGATACGGTCGGGCAACAAGCCGCCGTTGCGCTCGACTACTTCGGGGACGCCTATCCGCACATCGGTGGCGACGACCACTGGCAGGCCATCGGGTTCGACATCCGCACTGGCACTGGCACTGCGTCACCGTCGAACGTCCTTAGTGCGACGGCCAATGCTTTGATGCTGCAAGCGTTATCCGGTGGTGCGCGTCGTAACCTGCTGCCGGATGCGCCGCAGGTTTCCGAGCAGGCCGAAAAAGCAAATAGCTGGATGACGCCGGCCGAAGTCGAGGCGCAGCGCGAAAAGGTACGTGAGCGCTTGGAGCTGGCGAAGGCCGAGCGCAAGTACCTGACAGTGCCGTTCAAGGAGAAGGACCAGGTTAAGGCCCTTGGGGCGAAGTGGGATCGCCAGGAGCGCGCCTGGTACGTTCCAGGCGGAGTTGACCCGGCCCCGTTCGCGCAATGGGCACAGGGAGCCACCAGTGCGGCCGTAGCTGCTCCTGCGGCCGCTCCCGAGGCGCAGCTGCCGCCCAGCCAGTCGCAGGAAGCTCCCCAGGAGCGCAAAACGGACCAGGGGCGGATCTACCTGGCTGTGCCCTACGGCGAGCACGTCGCGGCCAAAGCAGCCGGGGCGCAGTGGGATAAGGTCGCGAAGTCCTGGTATGCCGGCCCGCAGGCCGACATGGGCAAGCTACAGCGCTGGGTGCCGGACAACGTGCCCGCGCAGCAGTCCCCCGCCATGACACCCGAACAGGAGTTTGGCGAGGCCCTGCAAAGCCTTGGCTGCGTGATCTCCGGCAAGCATCCGATCATGGATGGTCAGAAGCATCGCATCGAGGTCGCGGGCGACCGGAGCGGAGCGAAATCCGGGTTTTACGTCGGCCACCTGGACGGCCACCCGGCCGGGTACATCATGAACAACCGTACCGGCGTCGATATGAAGTGGAAGTCGAAGGGTTACACGCTCGATCCGGAGGAAAAGGCCAGGCTGCAAGCCGAGGCGGCGACCAAACTTGCTGCGCGAGCGGCCGAGCAGGACCGCCTCCAGGAAGCCACCGCAAAGCGCGTCGGGCGGCAGGCCGAGAGCCTGGTGCCGGTATCCGAGCCAACCCCGTACATGCAGGCCAAGCAGATCCAGGCGCACGCCGGCGTGCTGACCGACAACGAGGGGCAGAAGACTTACATCCCGGCATTCGACGCGGATGGCAAGCAGTGGACCATGCAGTACATCCAGGAGGATGGCACCAAGCGCTTCGCGAAGGACAGCCGAAAAGAAGGGTGCTTCCATCCCGTGGGCGGAATGGACGCCTTGGCCGCCGCGCCGGCGATCGTGATCGCAGAGGGCTACGCCACGGCCGCCACGGTGGCCGAGGCTCTTGGCCACGCTACGGTCGCGGCGTTCGACTCCGGTAATCTGCCGGCGGTCGCGCAAGCGCTGCACGCCAAGTTTCCGGACAAGCCGATCGTGATCGCCGGCGACGACGATCGACAAGCCGAGTTGACGCAAGGCATCAATCCAGGGCGCAAGAAGGCGCTTGAGGCTGCGAAAGCGGTGGGCGGAAAGGCTATCTTCCCGATCTTCGCGCCGGGTGAAAACTCCTACCCGGCCGAACTGCCGCCGATCACGCCGGAGGCGTGGCGCGCGCATGAGGCTGCACGCCTCGCGCTTAGTGCAGCCGGCGACAACAAGCTGCCCAAGCCCATGGATGAACTCAAGCGCGATCTACTCAGCGATGAGCAGCTGGAAGCCTTGAGTCGGATGAAGCTGCGCACCGACTTCAACGACGTTGCCACCCGCAGTACATTGGGTGCCGAAGGCGTCGATCGCCAGGTGTGCAGTGCGGTGGGAAAAGTGCTGATCGAGGAAGGCCAGCGGCAGAAGCGCGAGCAGCTGACGATGCAGCAGGAGCCGGAGCAGCACCGCCAGCGCCGGGCCAGGGTGCAGTAGCGAGATCCATCCACAGATCGGTAGTCGATCGGATCTCAGAGCCGGGCAACTGCCCGGCTCTTTTTTCACCTGGCGTAGTGACCGGCCGAAGGCCAGATTGCATGCCAAACGTGGGAAATGCAAAATCCCCCAAGCGCGTCAACGCTTGGGGGATTTGAGGGTGTAGCTAGAACCTGTTCGCTGCATTCTCGGCATCCGCCCTCCCTTTGTCAATTGTCCCTGTCCGTCAAACGACCATTAGTCGGCCATGCCGGACAATGTCCGGCAATACGCTTGTTTAATGGGTTGTCGGACATTATGATAGGCGGACGGAAAGACGGACAAAAGGGGCGGTAATGGTACTGATCGGCTATGCGCGGGTATCGACGGCGGAACAGGACACCGCTTTGCAGACGGATGCGCTACGCAAGGCAGGCTGCGAGCGCGTTTTTGAGGACACGGCTTCTGGGGCCAAGGCCGACAGGCCCGGCTTGGCTGATGCGCTGGCCTACCTGCGCGCCGGCGACGTGCTGGCCGTCTGGCGTCTGGATCGGCTCGGGCGCTCAATGCAACACCTCATTGAGACAATCGCCGCGCTGGAAGCGCGTGGTGTCGGCTTCCGGTCACTGACCGAAAGCATCGACACCACCACGCCGGGCGGACGGCTCATCTTCCACGTCTTCGGCGCACTGGGCCAGTTCGAGCGCGACTTGATCCGCGAGCGCACCAAGGCCGGGCTGACCGCTGCCGCCGCACGCGGACGGAAGGGCGGGCGAAAGCCGGTTGTCACCGCCGACAAGTTGCAGCGAGCGCGGGAGCACATCGCCAACGGGCTTAATGCCCGAGAGGCCGCTAAACGGCTCAAGGTGAGCAAGACGGCTCTATACGCCGCGCTGCAATCCACTAGTGCAGCCGACTCCTGACATTCCGTGCAGTCTGGCCGGGTTTGGCATCTACGGCTTTGCAACCCTTGAGCCGGCCGCACCCAATGCTGCATTCACCTCGCCACTGAACCCCTTTACGCCGCGCTGCAATCCACTAGTGCAGCCGACTCCTGACATTCCGTGCAGTCTGGCCGGGTTTGGCATCTACGGCTTTGCAACCCTTGAGCCGGCCGCACCCAATGCTGCATTCACCTCGCCACTGAACCCCTTCTAGCCCACGCTAAGCGCCATAACCGGCTCGGGTAAGTCCTCACCGAATTCGCTGTGGCGTGCGAGAACTGACGCCCACCACTGCCATAACTCTTCGACGTCGATGTCCTCGCGTGGCGTCGAGACGTAGGCGCGACCGCCGCAGTCGGTGCAAAACACGTCCCCGCCTTTGCAGCTGGGGCAGCGTGCGAATTGCCAGAACGAGCGGTGCATGAACACGCCAGCGAAACAGAAGTAGCAGACGATCCCCGCTTGATCCATCGTTCCGCACGGGCCGCCGCACGCGTCACACACGCTAGGTGGGCCGAATAGCCACGGATCGAGTCGAGGTCGTTTCCGATTACCCATGCAGCAGATTACACATGCGGCAGTGCCGTAGGGTAGCGCTCTTCGAGACGACGGTGGCCACCGTCGCCTCGCTGCGGATTTGGCCTCCCCTGGTAATTGGTCCTCGCTCGGCAATCGCAGCCGATGAGACGTGGATGTGTAGTCTGGTAGAACACCGGCAAGAGGTCCAAATTATGAAAAGGCAAACCAGCAACGCGTTCTTAACCCTATTCGTCATCGGATCGATCGGCGGCGCATCCCTCGTGCTGACGACAACCTATCTCATGCTCGGGGGCAAGCAGGCCGATCCAATGGTGTTAGGACTAGGGCTGGCCGCTGTCGTGCTGATGCTTGCTGGCCTAGGGCGTGCTGCCTTCCGGGCTGGATTCGGGTTTATGGACGATGTGATGGACGCTAAGCAGGACGAACCACGCAAATGACGAGCAAAGCGCGTGCAGCTCGGGTGCAGCGATCCTCGCGTTGACGGAGTTTGGCTGCAACCAAGCCAAACTACGCCCGAACTAGATGAAGAAGAGATAACCTGCATGGCTCATCGGGATGCGAATGAGCCACAGGACCGCCAGGTGCAACGGGTAATAGGCGTAGAAGGCCCAGCGTAGGCGCGGAACATGCAGATCCACGCCACTGGCGGCGATGACCAGCGGCAGTGCCGCCAGCGCCCACAGATTGCCGTTGATGAACCACAGAGAGGCGCAGGCCAGCAGCCCGAGCAATGCAGCAGGCCAGCATGGCCGCTTGCAGTACCACCAGACCGCAGCGGCCAGCGTCAGCGCTGGCCACCAGAACTCGACTACTGCGCCAGCGACGGCAAAGACCGCTAGGCCGGTAACAGTCTGGCCGCGTTCGACCAGGTACAACATGCCGGTCGCGGCCAGCAGCGTGAACATCACGTTGAGCGGCCACAAGCCCCACAAGACGCCGCCCAAGGAGATAAACGGGACACAGGCAGCCGCGCCGAAGAGCGCTAGGCGCAGCATCGTCCGGCGATGTGCGCCGCGCTCAAGCACGCCTGGCCGCGCGAGGTTGTACGCCAGGACAATGACGAAAAGAGGCAGAGCTAGGCGGCCGGCCTCAAACAGATAGGGCAAGGTGCCGTTGAACAGGTACTTGTTGACGTGATCGCCGGTCATCAACAGCAACGCCGCCCATTTCAAGGCTTCAATGCTGCCATCGGTTATGACCAGAGCCGGAAGCGCTCCCCGCCCCGCCCTCTTCCCTTGGAGGAAGGACGCCCAGGCGGTCATTGGCGACCGCACCGGTGCGCGTATTGCATGAGCACATGGAAGGCGAAAGGCAGCGCCGCGACCAGCAGTGCCGCGCCGCCGACATAGCTGGCCCACGTGGGCAGGAATCTAAGCAGCGTATACGCGGCAAGTCCCATGACGATGACGGGCCCGAAGCCGAGAACCAATAGGTCCAGCGGAGCCTTCGCTTGGTCTGCGGCCCACAGTGCATACGCCTTTGCCCCGTTCCAATACCGCTGCATGAAGTTCTGAATGCCCATATTTAGCCGCTAAAGCGGCATTCCTCCTGCCCTTATGGTTGGTCGCTGGTGATGAGCTTGCGGGAGACATATCCCGAGCTGCGGAACGAGGCTCGCGACGTAACTCCCTGCGGCTTTTGCCCCGGCTGGATTGCCTCGCCCGCTGGGGCGGGCGAAGACGCGGCCTTCTGCGCCGCACGGGATGCCTCGACGACCGTCGCACC
>LR990734.1 GCA_905142475.1 Xanthomonas hydrangeae | reverse complement strand
ACCTGCTCCCGGGTCAGGCCATGGGCCTGGCGCAGCACCGGCAACAGCGCCTGCACCGTCTCCAGCGCCTGCTTGCCGCCATAGTGGCAGGCGATGGCCACCACCTGCTCCGGGGTCAGGTCATGGGGGGCCTGGCACAGCACCGGCAACAGCCGCTGCACCGTCTCCAGCGCCTGCTTGCCGCCAATATTGCTGGCGATGGCCACCACCTGCTCCGGGGTCAGGCCATGGGCCTGGCGCAGCACCGGCAACAGCGCCTGCACCGTCTCCAGCGCCTGCTTGCCGCCAATATTGCTGGCGATGGCCACCACCTGCTCCCGGGTCAGGCAATGGGGGGCCTGGCACAGCACCGGCAACAGCCGCTGCACCGTCTCCAGCGCCTGCTTGCCGCCGTTATTGCTGGCGATGGCCACCACCTGCTCCCGGGTCAGGCCATGGGCCTGGCGCAGCACCGGCAACAGCCGCTGCACCGTCTCCAGCGCCTGCTTGCCGCCGCCATTGCTGGCGATGGCCACCACCTGCTCCGGGGTCAGGTCATGGGGGGCCTGGCACAGCACCGGCAACAGCCGCTGCACCGTCTCCAGCGCCTGCTTGCCGCCGTTATTGCTGGCGATGGCCACCACCTGCTCCGGGGTCAGGTTCAGGGGGGCACCAGTCAGTGCATTGCGCCATGCATGCACTGCCTCCACCGCGGTCACGCCGCCACGTTTTGCAATCTTGAAAAGTTGGCCTGTGTCCAACTGTAATGGTGGACTTCTCAACTCTCCCGCCACCGTGAGCAATGCTTCCAGAGCGCGTGCGCCGGACCACTGTTTGCCGACGCCAACGACGTCTTCGTGTGTCGCCTCTGGCAACGCCGCGATCATGGCCTGATACTTGACAGCGACGGTCCCTAACGCTGCCGGGTGTTTGCTGAGCTCAACGATGTGCGCGTGTGTAAACCCATGGCCGACCAGTGCCTCGTGGTGCTGCGCTACTGTCGAACGAGCCTTCGATTTGATCTTCTCTTGCTGCTGCTGACTGTAGCCGAGCGTGCGTAGATCCACCTGCGCGGCCGGCGAAGCGTCGGAGGTTTGCGCAGCACGCCGTCGCCGCGCCGGCTTGGCGCGCGGCGGCCGCGCGGCAGTCACAGCGACGTGCACGGTGGGTTGCGGGTCATCGGCTGCACGCAGACCCGATTGCACCTCATCCCCCTCTCCTGGGGCAGCCTCTGTATGAGGAGCGCCGAAGGCAGACACCGAATCAAAAAGCGATGTATCAAGCAGCGACGGATCGAACTGACGTAGCAGATCGCTGAAGCTGCCCGCTGAGAACGCAGGCAAGGGTGCAGGGGGAGATGGCAGTCGGGTTCGGGACATCGTCGGCCGAGCGGGCAAGCCATCCAGGGGGCTGCCAGCAGGCATAAACACCGACCGATCTGCACTGGGCTGGATCCCATCAGACTGAGGTCCGGTCTGAGGCGGCAGGGCAGGACTTGGCGTGCGCGAACGAATGGGATCCATCAGGCATACCTATTTAAGAAAATAGTGTCGCTTCAAGACTAAAGGTCTCTAGTCCCTACACTCCTTACCGAATCCGCATGGCAGCACATAACTTCGGATGATCCTGGCAACCCTCGACGACCGGGGTTGAGGGTCGGCAGGGATTCATGTAAAAACCCTTTTCTGACAGCGAGTTAGCTCACTTTTGGCTGTTTTTTACACGAATCCCTGCCGACCCTCAATGCGGGCGATCGAGCGAGCTGGATTGTCACCAAGACAGATTCAGCGTTGGTGACGGATCTCGGCCTGGCCAGCGGCTAGGCTGTCACCAACGCCATTTCGGCGCTGTCCACATATCCACGGTTCGCGTAGGGGCCTTCTATGGCACCCGAAGCAGGACGGTGGGTATGTGGACAGTCGGCAATATGAGCCGGCACGACAGTGACGGCGCGCTTAGGAATAGACAGAGCTTATTTTTCCGGCTGTACTGCCTCAAGCCGCTTCACAGCTGATACGAAATTCAGCCGCAGCAGATGAACGGCCAGGTCGATTGCGCCGCCCCCGCCCTGGTCTGCTCTGGTGTCGAACCACTTCGGGCCGGTCGCCAGTAGCTCGACCACGCCGCCGCCGATCGACACGTTGATGCGCACCGTGGCCTTGTCTTTCAGTGGTCGAAAGTCGGGATCGCGCTTCCAGTACAGGCCCAAGGCGTCCAACGCCTCAGGCACAGGCATATCGCGCAACCTGGCCAGCAGCTCAGGTGGAAAGGAGCGCCGCGCTCTCATCGGTCAATCCTCCACAGACGAAACGCGGTGTGTAATAGACGGCCAATCCCTTCCCCCGAACCCCCTACCCTCTCCGGCCGCTGCGCGGCCTGCGCGCCATGTGGACAACGCTGCGCGTTGACACACAAGGCTTGCGGGCTACTCGTGATATTGAAATCACGGGGGCTGCTCCGGCCTTCGGCCGAAAGAGCAAAACCGTCGATAACCCACCGGATCATGAAGAGGCCCCCGAGCGCGGAGGCTTCGCCATTAGTAATACGGACGGACCTGTGCCACCTGATCCGGGCACCTCGTTCCCCTCCTGTAATACGGATGCACTTGTGCCATCGGCTGCCGGGGGCGTCGGCTTGCCGGCGCGATACCAGGTCCGGCGGCTCATCCCCAACGCCTCCCAAGGCCGCTGGCGGGCCGCTGAGCTGCCTTCGTAGGTGGCGCGGTCTACCGCCCCGGCCGCGCGGCGGCGGGCCTCATGGCGCTTCCTATCGCGCTCTAGCGCCATGTCCGCGCCGATGATGGTCCGAAGCTGCCGCTGCTCGTCCTGGGTAATCTGGAACAGGTTCAGCAGCGTGTCGTTCTTGGGCGTGTAGAGCGGCGCAAACTCCTTGCCGCCAAAGCTGACTTTCTCGCCAGCCTCATAGGCCTTGGCCTTGCTGTAGAGCGTCATGAGCTCCTTGCTGCGGTAGTTCCACCGCGCATCCAGCTCGCCGGCCAGGGCGGCCGCCTCGTGGTACATCTGGCCGCTGTGCGTCGCGCCGGACAGCAGCAGGAAGTTCAAGCGCCAGAAAAGGTGCTGCATCCGCTCCCCTTTCCGCACGCCGCCGCGCAGCTCGGCCAGCTTGCGCAGGTCTTCCAGCCGGTCCCATGCGAGCTGGCGGCCGCTGAAGCCGCGCAGATTGTCGCTCTTGCCGCCGGGCAGCAGCTTGAGCTGCCGGCGCTCGGCGCGATCGCGCCGTTGCTGCTCGACGGTCCACCTGGCCACGGGCAGCAGCATTTCGGCCAGGTACTCGAAACCGTATCGGACTGGCTCGCCGTCCTGTCCAGGCTCGATGTGGACCATGCGGCACACGTTGCCGCTCTTGGTGTTCACGGTATCGACCAAGCGCAGCACGCGCGATGCGTCCTTGGCCTGTGGATCGGCGCCGATCGCGGCCAGACGGTCGATGAGATAGCGTTGGCAGGCGTTCCAGCGCGGCAAGGCCTGCCGCGGGATGGTGCCATCGAGCAACCATTTCGCCTGGAGGCCGCGGCCGCTGTAGACCAGCAGCGACGGCGCGGGAATGCCCTCCTGGGCGCAATGGAACAGCACGGCGGCCGCCAAGGCCTCGGGCGTCCTGCCGGTGGCCCACGGCTGCCGGTAGGTGTCGATGTCGGCGAACAGCAAGCCGATGCGCAGCAGGTTCACTACACGGCGGTTTGGCCGCATGAACTCGGCCTGCGTCATCCACGTGTCGCGGCTCTTGTCGATCAGGCCCAGCACCGCCGGCATGTCGGTCAATTTGTGCGAGGACTGGCGCTTGTCGTCGCCCTGGGAGACGAGCAACGAGAAAAAGCCGGTCCTGCCGGTGTCGTGATATGTCCGCGCCTCGTCATCGAGGCTGAACAACGCCAGTTGCGCGCTCGTCGCCATATGCTCCTGCCCAAGGGCGCGCGCAGGCGCACGCCTCTTGCAAAAGGCAGGGCGATTCCATAGAATGGTGACAGTGATCTCACGGTTCTATGGTTTCGTCTTAGCCTCGTCGCCAAACAAGGTCTAGGAAGTCGCCCTACTGATTTAGCAAAGCCTCGCCGCCAAGCGAGGCTTTTGCATTTCTAAGTACCGGTTTCCGGTGCCACCCGGTTGCCGATTCGCGTTGTCTTGCCACGTCCTACCGTCTTGGGAATCCAGCCCGTGGCCTCTGTCTCCCATTCCGTAATGCCGTTCTGAAGCAAGGTCGAGGCCGCTGCGTCGAACGATTGGAAGAAACGCGGGCCGCCTCGGTACTGACCGAGCACGCTATCGTCCTTCCCAATCCGCAGGATCACAACAAGCCCCCTATCCGTTACGCCGATGCTGGCCGTCTGCACTTTGCCGAGGGCCATCAAGTCCTTGAACGTCACCGGGCTTATGACCGGCTTGGAATCAATCGTAATCATGCCGCACCTTAACTGGGTTGTCCAGCAATGTCGAAAAATGCATTTCGATATCTAACATTTCTAGCAGCTAGATAGCTGCTATCTAGCTGCTAGATTTTTCTCGGTCGTAGAGATCCAACGCCAACTCCAGGACTTCCACCAGCAGCAGCCCTTCCCGTTCCGCCACCTCGCGCACGCGCTTATCAAACTCCGGCGTTACGCGGGTAGCAAACTGCACTGTCCGGTTGGTGCGACGCGTGCGCCGGCCGTCTGGCCTGACTTCACTGTGCAGGTCTGGCGCTTGCGCCGGCTTGCTCTCCCGAGCCGGGCGAATAGGCCGGACAGCCTTCGCGCTTGGCAGCACGACAGGCGCAACCTCCGGCGCGGTCAGGTTGGTGCTGGCTTCGTCCAGCGATGGCGGCGTGCCCAGCGTCGAGCGCCCTTTCAATTTCGATACGTCAGCCATTGGTCACCCGATCGATGAGGGATTGAATCAGTGTGTCGGCCTGGTCGTTCAGTCCAGCAAAGCGGGTTTCCGTGACGCTGTGGCCGGTGTTCTGCGCCTGCCGATAGGCGGGGCGATCGCGCAGGGAGCCGGCGAGTACGTCGTAGCCGGCTTCTACGAGGTACGCCCTGGCGGCCACCTCCTCGGCGTTCGTGCCGATCCGGTTCAAGGCGAAGGCCAGCCGCTCTTTCGGAATGCCGGCCTTGGCCAGCGCGTGAAATTCACGCACGGCCGGGATGAGGTCATCGCGCGAAGCGCCGGACGGCTGCACGATCAGGTCGGCAGCTCGGGCAATGTCGAGCGTGGCCGCGCTGGTCCTGGCCGGGCCGTCGATAACGAGCAAGTCATAGCCCGTGGCCGCCGCCAAGGCCTGCGCGGCCGTGCCGAACGCCTCGGCCGATATGGTCGGCTCGATGCCCTGGGACAGTCGGAGCCGGTGCCAGTCGATCGATGTTCCCTGCTGGGTATCGAGGTCGGCAATTTTCACACGCAGGCCGCCGGCGGCGGCTTCACGTGCCAAGGCGCGGGACAGGGTGCTTTTCCCCACGCCCCCCTTCTGTGAAACGAATGCGACGATGGCCGCCATGTTGCGCTCCTGTCTAGCTGCTGGATAGCAGCTAGATTGTATCTAGCTTCTAGATAAAAAGATAGCTGCTAGATAGCAGATAGATCCTATCTAGCTGCTAGATGACCTTTCAAGAGCGCGGTACAGGGTGGATCGATGCACGCCCAGCAGCGCGGCCGCCTCCGTCACCGGATGGCCTTCCGTTTCGATAAGGCGGCGAGCGTGGGCGATCTGCGCGGCAGTGAGGGTAGGGGAGGGACCGAACTTCACCCCGCGCCGCTTGGCGGCCTCGCGGCCGCTCCGGGTTCGGTCAACGATCAAGGACCGCTCGAACTCGGCGATGCCGGCGAAGACCGTCAACACCATGCGGCCAGCCGCCGTCGTCGTATCGGCCCACGGCTCGGCCAGCGAGCGCAGGCCCGCGCCGGCCTCTCGGATGCGCTCGGCAATATCCAGCAGGTCGCGCGTGCTGCGCGCCAGGCGATCGAGCCGCGTCACCATCACCACGTCACCTGATCGTATGTGGTCGAGCATGCGCGCCAACTCGGGGCGATCGCGCTGCGTGCCGGTGATCTTCTCCGCGAAAATCTTGGTGCAGCCGGCTGCGTGCAGCTCGGCCCGCTGATTGGTCAGGTCTTGGTCGTCGGTGCTGACGCGGGCATAGCCCAGCAGCATGCGGCTGGTCGCCAGGTCCACGGCATCGGGGCTGCCCTTGGTCACGACTGCCGCGCCTTGATCTGCGTTGCCAGTTCATCCGCAACTTCCCCCAGCTCGCCGAACGTGATTTCCCCCGCTGCGAAGCGTTCGGCCGCAGCCGCGTATTCCGGCGGTAGCTTGAAGCCTTCCAGCTCGATGCTCGCCTGCGCGTAGGTGATGGCGTCGCGGCGCTCGCGTAGCTCGGCGGGGTGTAGTGGGCGCTGGGGCGTGCAGCGCTTGTACTCGGCCCATGCGTCGGCCGCGCGGCCCGTGTCGCCAGCGCGTCGCATCCACTCCCGGCGCTCGGCTTCTGGCGCGGTATTCCACCAGTCCATGCCGGCAATCTCATCGGCACGGATTGGCGAACTGCCGCCTTGCTCGGGAATTACGTCGTGCGTGCCGTCCAGGCGCACGCGCACGAGCTGGCCGTTCTCGTCGTAGCCCACCGCGCCCGGCTGGCGGCCCAACTCGGCGAATGCCTCGATTTCCTGCGGCTCGGCTTCAAAGGGGTGCTGCTGCATGAGGCCTCCGTAGTGTTGCAAGTTATGTCGCAAGCATTATGAAACATGCGACTAAAACTTGCAACACGTTGCGCCCAGCAAATACGGGGATTCACGGCGTGTTTCAGGTCTTAGGACATTCGCGACATGCAAGACAGATTCAGCGCATGGACAGCAGGGCAGGGGGGGCGTATTATCACAAGGTATTACCAAGTAATAAGAGAGGCCAGACTATGGCAACATCCCTCAAGATCGATGACGGCCTGAAAAGCCGCGTTCAGCAGCTCGCCAGCCAGCGCCGCCGCTCGGCGCACTGGATCATGCTGGAAGCGATCGAACAGTACGTGCAGCGCGAGGAAGCGCGCGAGAGCTTCAAGCAGGAAGCCTTGGCGTCCTGGGCGGCCTATCAGGAAACCGGCCGCCACCTGACCGGCCAGGAAGTCCGCACCTGGTTGAACACCTGGGGCACCGAAGACGAACGGGCGGTACCTGAGTGCCACAAGTAATCGTCACGGAAGGCGCTGCGCAGGGCTTGGAGTGCTGCCGGCGCTTCCTGGCGGCCAAGGCCCCGGAAGCGGCCCAGCGCGCCGGCCAGGCCATTGAGCGGCAATTCCTGCTGCTAGAGAAGTTGCCGGACATTGGGCGGCCATTCGCCGAGCTGCCGGAGCTGCGCGAGTTGGTGATAGCGTTCGGGGATTCCGGCTATGTCGCCCTGTATCGCCACGAACCGGCCGCCGATGCGGTGTACATCCTGGCCTTCCGGCATCAGAAAGAAGCGGGCTACTGAGAGAGGCCGGACTGAGGGTCGGAATGCGGCCGTGATCGCGTAGCGTAGCGAAGGCTTCCGGTGTCAACGTCAGGCCGGCGCACTGTGCTGCTTCAAGGATGGCTCGATAGGAAGTCGCGGCTGCCGCTGCATCGGCGGCGAGGGTGCCTCGCCGGGTGCCCGTCAGCACCCACGTGGGATCAATCGCGCACCGTTCCAGCAACTTAAGCAGTGACGCGGGAAGCTCCCGCTTGCCGGCCTCATAAGCCGCATAGTCCATGTGGGAGATGTAAGCTGGAACCCCAGAAAATTCCGTCCCTCATTTCCAGCCGCCATCGCATGCGTCCCAGAACGAACCGGTCGCTGGAGCAAATCAGCGTTGATCTCACGACGGAGCGGTTCAGCGTGCAGGTACTGGCATAGGAAAATGGTCTTGATCACCTTGCCCCATGAACACCCTGCTCGATCTGCAGTGATCCGGAATGGCGGCTGGTGACACGACTGTTCAGTTTACCTCTACTGATGGAGCACACATGAACGAAGAACAGGAAATTGCCGAAGCGGCCCGGAAGCGCGAGCTGTACGAAGCGTTCTGGAAAGAGTCATCCGATGCGATCAAGCCGTTTCGCGAATTCTGGCGCAAGAGCGGCGACCCGATGCGGAAAGAAGCGTGGAAACTGGACGCCGTGCTAGGCGGTAGGACGCCTGTTTCGGATGAAGTGATAGAGGATTGTCGGCAGGCCGTCATGCGCCTGCACCAGTTCGCTCATGCGATCTCCGAGTTGTCCGGTAGCAGCATTGCGAAGATTCGAAACGACCTATGCCAACGGGCGATGGCCGATATTGTCGTGCGAGCGACGGATGCGGCCGAGAAAGCGCAGCGGGACATTGCGACCATTTACCAATGGGTAGCAGCGGCCGAACGCCCAAACACCGCACAGCAGTAATGAGGGTCGGCAGGGATCCGTGAAAAATACTTTAATTACAGTGATCCAGTTCACTTTTGGCTGTTTTTTACACGAATCCCTGCCGACCCTCTATCATCCTGTAGTTTTCCACGGCAGCCCGTAGCATCACGAGGAGTGTCAGGCACTGCCGACTTGAGCCCGCTCACACCAGCCTCGGCTTGGGTTGATGATGCCAACCATAGATATGGTCGACCGTTTGCTGTGCATTGCCCTAAAGTACGCTTATGGGAGCCGGCCATGATGGTCCGGTGGCCTGGCAGCCAGGGAGCAGGATCATGGATGGGGCGCATACAGATGTACGCCGTTGGCTAGGCGAGCAGCAGGACTGGCTTCAAGAGGCCGCAAAGCGGCTGCTTGAAAAGGGCTCGATTGGCGAAGGGGAGCTCGGCGAGCTTACAAGTTTGCTCAAGGATCCGGCAGGCCAGAAGGTGACGAGTTATCGCAGCTTTGATGAGCTGGCCAGGACATCGGCGTCCAACAAAGAGGTAAGGCTAGTAAGGATCTCCGACCTGTCTGGCATTGAGAATCTCGCACCGCGCAATCCAATGCAGTTCGGTAATGGAAACCTGGTGGTGATCTACGGCCATAACGGGGCGGGCAAGTCCGGTTACACGCGCATATTGAAAAAAGCGTCCGGGAAGCCAAGGGCGACGACTCTACGTACCAACGTGTTCAAGCCACAGGCGGCTAATCGCCAGTGTGATATTACCATCAGCAAAGCCGGCATCGACGAGTCCTTCCAATGGAACCCCGACGGTGCACCAATCGAAGCACTGCGAGGCATCGACATCTTCGATAGTGAAGAGGCCGTCCATTACCTGAGCAAGGAAAGTGCAGCGTCCTACACTCCCCCCACCCTTGCAATATTCGGCGGCCTAGCTTCTGTCTGCGATCGCATCAAGAGCCAACTCCAGACAGAGCAGGACGCACTGGTCTCAGCGTTGCCCAAACTACCCGCCCAGCACGCCAAGAGTGTGGCGGGCATTTCCTATGGGAAGCTTACAGCCAGAACGAGCCCGGCACAGGTGTCCAAGCTGGTGACTTGGCATGATCAGGACCAGGCTAAGCTCGAGCAACTCCAGAAGCGTCTGGCGCAGACTGATCCGACAGCGGTTGCAAAGGGGAAGAGGAGCACCAAGCGCAATGCGGAAAAGATCATCCAGGCATTGAAGCTCTACGCCTCTGCCTATGACGGCGAAGCATTAGGGAAGGTTCGCCGATTGAGAAGTGAGTCGACGATCAAGCGCAAGGCCGCGCAGGATGCTGGATTGGTTTCCAGTTCGAAACTTGAAGGCATTGGCTCAGATAGCTGGATCCTGCTTTGGCAGGCAGCCAAGGTCTACTCGGTGCTGGCTTATCCGAATGCAAAATTTCCCGTTGCCAACGACAGTGCCCGCTGCGTTCTGTGCCATCAAATGCTCGATCCGGAAGCTCAGCAGCGCTTTGGTGACTTCGAGCGATTTGTCGAAGGTACGCTGGCCGCAGAGGCTGACAAGGCCGAGAAGGCCTACAAAGATGCATTGACCGCGCTACCTCCTGACAAGGACGAAGATTCGATACGCACCATATGTGAGGCGTCCGGTCTAAATGATACCGATTTCGTCGAGGCCATGATTCTGTTCTGGGCCGATGCACGCAAAATAAGGCTTGCCTTGATTGATGAGGAGTTCGAGGAGACGGCGCTGCCGCTCCAAGACTTGTCTGAGATGGTTCAGATGATCCAGCAACACTGTGATGAACTGGAAGAGCAGGCAATCCAGTGCGAGCAAGACGCGGTTGGCGACCAACGCGTCCATCTGAATGCTGAAAAATTAGAACTAGAGGCGCGGCTATGGATCTCCCAACAGGCTGAGGCGATTGACTCTGAGCTAATACGACTAAAGGCTTGGAAGCAGCTGGATGATTGGAAGTCGGCGGCAAATTCTCGCAAGGTTTCGATCAAGGCTGGTGAGATATCTGAAAAGGTCATCACTGAGGAGTACGTAAGGCGCTTCAACAGCGAGCTGCAAACGCTGGGCGCTTCGCGCTTGAAGGTCGAGCTTGTGAAGACCAGAGCAGAGCGAGGCATGACCTTGCATCGCTTACAGTTGATTGGTGCCAGGCAAGGCAGTGGCGTTGATTTAATCCTTAGCGAAGGTGAGCGCCGTGTGGTCTCGCTGGCAGCATTCTTGGCAGATGTGGCCGATAAGTCAGAGCCAGCCCCCTTCGTGTTTGACGACCCGATATCTTCTCTGGACCAGACTTGGGAAGAGACCACGGCAGCCAGACTCATCAGTCTCAGTCAGACACGACAGGTGATCGTATTCACCCATCGGCTGAGTATGTTGAGCCAATTCGCGGATGTTTCCACGGTGATTTGCATCCGGCAGGAGCCGTGGGGCGCCGGCGAAACAGGCGAGGTTCCCTTGTTCGGAAAAGCGCCGGAAAAGGCACTCAACGATCTCAGGGTTCGACGCCTATCACAAGCGGACAAAGTTCTGCAGGCTCAGGGATCCGACGCCAGCTATCCGCTCTTAAAGGCGATATGCAGTGATTTCCGGATTCTTATCGAGCGTTTCGTGGAAACGCACGTGCTGGCTGAGGTCGTACAGAGACACCGCCGAGAGGTGAATACGAAGGGCAAACTCCAGAATCTGCTCAAGCTCACGACCGGCGACTGTGATCTCATCAATGACCTGATGACCAAATTTTCGAAGTTTGAGCACAGTCAGCCCAGTGAGGCACCTATCGAACTCCCTGGCATAGATGAGTTGTCGGCGGATATGAAGACACTTTCAGACTGGCATTCGGAGTTCAAATCCAGGCCCGTTCCTTCTGCGTAAGTCACACCTAAAAGGAGGTCACAGGTGGGGTCTTGCGACTATGCGGCACATGCCAGGGCTTAGGCGACAAAGCTGTTTGCCCTACTGGATCTTTGCTAGCATCTGCGCTGACCATCGACCTTCTGGGTGATGGTCAGCGCGGTTGAAGTTGCCACTCCTACCGCGCACTCTGGCCCGGACGTGTTAGCGCACGGCCGGGCTTCTTCATTGAAGGTCGTTACGACGATCACACCGGGCCGGATACCTCGCGCCAGGCTGAGGCATCTACGACGATTTCAGGATCAAGGTGAGGTACGTCCGCAAGCGTAGTCAGCGCTTTTTCGATAGTCCGGAATCGGACAGGCTTGCGATGATAAGTAATGGCGTGCAGCGTGCGGCCCTGGCGAGCGTAAAGAGAAAAGCCAGCTCCATCGTTCGGATAAAGCACTGCCTGGATCGGTTCGGCCTGCAAGTCATCGCAAGCACTGGCAAGGCGCTCGAATGTCCAAGCCCGGCCCTTCTGCACCTTCGGCTCTAGTGCATCGAAAAATTCCGTTGCCATTGCATCTGCCTTAGCGGTTTCATCAATTCGGTGTTGCTGGTTCATGGGTGCCACTCCTGATAGCCGGCGTTAGCGCGCCGGGTTGATGGTCACGGCGTTCGTGGCGCCGTGCGTTTGATCCGCGATATTTCCCGAGTGGTCCGTTACTCAGATGGGAGCTGGATTACGAAATCGGTCAGAACGTCTTTGACTGTCTTCCCCTGCTTGGCCGCGTAGATCTTGAGCCGAATGTGTTGCTCGGCAGATAGGTCGAAATTGACCCGCTTCGTCGTCGCTTTATCGGCAGAGCTGACAAGGATGGCTGCCTTTTTGGTCTTGGCGGCGGGACGCCTGGCGCTGGTGGCGCTTCCTTTGTTGCTCATTTCCTCAATCTCCAAATGAATAAAAACGCAATTACTCATTTGAGTTTACCAGACGTGAGCGAGGGGAGTAAAGCGACGCTTTACTCATTTACTCACTCGGTGCTTGACGACACTATGGCGGCCTGGCCATCGCCGTAGTGTCGTCAAAGGGTGGAACGTCATCGGCTGCGGTTCGTATCGCGAGGCGGGCGCTGCGGCTCCTGACCCTGCTCCGGCTGGGTTGTGCGCCCAAAGCTGCCCTGGGCGCGATCGGGTTGGGCTATGTACGTCCGTCCAGCTTTAATCTCTTCCCGGCGCTGCTCGTATCGTTCCTGCAAGCTCTTTTCGCTGAACTCCACGTACAGCCCCTTATCGGCCGCGATGTCAGCCATGGCGTGCCGGTATGCCTCATCACCGCCACGTAGCCGGATGGCCGGCCCGAACTTCAACAGAGCCAGGCGCAAGCCAGTTTCCAGCGTGTCCCGCTCGATCTGGCTGAACTCAACAGCCGGCCCGGTATCGGTGAACATGGTCCGGCGCTGCTGGTCGTAGTACGTCACGTTGCCCTCCTGATCGACCTTGTATCCAGCAGGTGCAGCCGGCTTCCCGATTGGCGCGGCCTCGGGATGGCGGCCGTCCCCGTCCTCAATGCGCTCGCGTGTGGTCGGCTGTGGCTGCGCAACGCGCTGCCGGCGCAGCTCGGCCAGGGCGTCAGCATCACCACGGCCCGCGCGCTCGGCCAGGTAAGCGCGGTACTGCTCGGCCGGCTTCATGCGATACCGCGCTTTCAGCTCAGTGCGCTCGGCCTCGATCTGCTCGCGCAAGGCAAGGTCGCGTCTGACCTTTTCCATGCGGACTAGAGACAAGGCGGCTTTCCGATCAGTGGCCTTCATGGTGCTGTCGTTCTGGATGGCTCGGCGCTCGGCCTGATACTGGCGGCGCTGCTCGGTAAGGCGCTCCTGCTCCCGCTGCTTCTGCGTCTGCCAATCCTGTTCCCGGCGCTCACGCTGTTGCGGTTGCCATTCCCCCCGGTAGTCAGCCCAAAGGTCGCGGCGCGGGGCGCTCCGGGCCGGCTGCTGTACTTCGCGGCCCTGCTGCTCGGCGTAGGTGGTGCGCAAAATCGGCGCGGCCTCACGCCAGGGCAAATGCAGCTCCTGGGTAAGAAAATCGGTCACGTTCAGGTTTCGACGGCCGCACCGTATGCGGTCGCTGCCGTCCTTCGCCTTCGTCACCTCGTACTTGCCGGGCATTACGCCATTCGTGCGGCTGACGGTCGCCAGCAGGCGAGCGGCGTCCAGCTCGCGCTTGATGGTGTCGAACTCGCCCCGGCCGGCATCCTGGCTGCGTGTGGCCGCTTCGTGCCGCTCGGCAATGCGCTGGCCGACGACGGTATCCGCCGGGCGGCCGTCGCGCTCCTTGGTAGGCGAGGGCAGGCGAGCCGGATCCCTGGCCGGTTGCGCCCTGGCAGGCGTCTGTGGCTCGGGCGGCTCGATCTCCTGGGCGGCCCTGTGCTTGGCGTAGAAGCTGGCCGCACGCTCGGTCAGCATCGCCCTGCGCTGCTCGGGGTCTGCTTCACGATAGGCGGCGTATGCTTTTCGGCTCCCGCTGTTGAGATACTTCAGCTCGGCGGCCCTGACTTCGTGCCACTCTTTCAAGCGGTCGGCAATGTCGGCCGAAGCAGGACGTGGCGCTTGCGCGTCCTCGTATCCCGGGCGCAGCTCGCCGGCCAGCCTGCGGCGCTTCTCGTCGGCCGGCAGCTCGATAAATTCACGGCTGAAAACATGGTCTTTCAGGTTGATGCCCTTGGCTGCACCCTCGGGCTTCACGTTGAGGTATTCGCTGGCCGTACCTGCATTGCGGGTTTTGATGCCACCATACTCGGCTACAACCGCCCGAAACTGTTCGAAGTCGGTCACTCCCTGGTCGAGCACCAAAGACAGAATGCGCTCTTTCAATTCGTGGTTTGCGCCTTTGAAATAATCGCCCTTATATCTGGCAATCATCGCGCTTTCGTCTGTGAACTCTAAGCGTCGGTTATCTTTCGGACTAGCAAGCCCATATTTTGCGTTGATGTGTTCCTGAAAGGCTTCAAGGAATTTGGTTTGCTGATCGACCTTGCCAAACGGGTTTAGATTCCGCTGGCTCAACAGGTTATATTCAGGGATGACGATGTGGATATGCGGCTTGCGCTCGATGAAATCGCCGGTTTTCTGATTGGTGTAGCTTTTTAGCCTGGGCAAATGGGCCTCGGCATAGAAGTTGTATTCGTCTAGGTCATAAGCCGTCATGGAAAATCGCCGGAACTCGTCAGTGATCGACTGCAACAATTCCGGGCTGATCTCATCCTCTTTGAAAGCAAGAGTGATGTGCAAATACCGCTCGCCCTGCTTGTCTATGCTGTTGATGATGGCGTCGGTCAATTTCAGGTCGCCCGCCAATATCACTCGCTCGTCCAGCTCGGCGCGGTTGTAGTCGCGGCCGTCTTTTCGGCCTTCTTCCAGATATTCACGGATTCCGGCCTCGCCGCCACGCACCCTAATCAGCACGTTCGATGACCTCCCTCATCGCATCGGCAATGGCCTGCAACTCGGCAAGGATGCCGGCATAGGTCGCGGGCGTGGCCGTTCCTGCCAGCTCGGCCACGTTCGCCGCATGGGCGAGCTGGTTCATGTTGTTACTGGTCTTGTTGAATAGGTACAGCAGCCGGCGCTTGTCGCTGCTCGCTGGCGCGCGGGCGACAATTTGGGTGCGGTTCTGCAAGACGCACTCGCGGAAGAACTCGGACGGCCTCAAGCCCGATGCCGCCACCTTCGCCAGATAAGCAGCATGGTCGGAGTCTGTAAGTCGAAAGCTGACCGGTCGGGTGAGCTTCTGGCCGTCTGCGGGCTTGCGGGGCATGGGCTGACATCCCTTCATTTCCCGCCAGGACAGCAGCCAGGGCAGCAGCCAGGGCAGGGCGGTTGCAGGCCGGCGCGGGCAGCGCCGGGCGTTCTTCAATGGTGACGAATCCTCGACCTGGTGGGCGAAGATATGTCGCCAATTGGCGCGACTGCCGAAGGCAGCCGCCGGCAGGGTTTCCAAAGGGGAGCAACCCCTTTGGGCACGAGATATGTGTCAAAACGCGGAGCGTTTTGTAAACATATCCGACGTGCCTATACTGCGCCGGCCTACAGTATAGCGGGGCATTTCCATTGCTTCAACACTCGCAATGCACTGCAATTAAACTTCACACGCGCTGCTTGCCACTGCAATCGCACTGCATGAAAATTGCAGTGTGGCGGCGAATGTAGTTTGATTGCACTGCATGCGGACTGCACAATGTCGTTTCCCATTAGGGAGACAACGCAAAGAGGCTGATCGATGACGAAAACAAGTGTGGCTGACGTGCTGCGGGAGCTGGCGAAGGGCGATAAAAGCCGCTCTGAAACGGCACGTCTGCGCGACGTAATAGACGAAGTTGAGGCCGCCATCGCTGCCGGCGTGAGCCGATCGGCGGTGTTGGAAGCTCTGCACGGCCAAGGCTTCACGATGACGCTAAAGAGTTTCGAGAGTGCCCTTTATCGCATCAGGAAGCAGCGCGGGCAGGGCGAGACAGGAGCACCAATAGCACCGGCCTCAGCTCGATTTAGTCATGACGAAAAAGGAGGTGAAGTGGCACCAGTGGTTGGCAAAAAGGCAGGGGACTTTGAGATTCCTGTCCCGAAACGATTCATCCATAACCCAAACCCCGACGACGATCTTCTGAAATAAGGGAACCATCATGCAGAACACCATTCATTTCATCCTGCAAGGCAAAGGCGGCATTGGTAAGTCTTTCATTGCTGTAATGCTCGCACAGTTCTTTAGGTCGAAAGGTGCAGACCTAAGGGCTTTCGACACAGATCAGGAAAATACGACGTTTGCCCATTACAAGGCGCTTGGCGCGCAGCATATTCCGGTGATGAATGAGTCCCGCACGATCGATGCTAAGCGCTTCGATGCGCTTATGGAGAAGCTGTTGACCGAAGAAGGTACTTTTGTCATCGACAACGGTGCGAACACCTTCTCTCCGTTGCTAGCGTACATGGTGGAAAACAACGTCATCAGCTTCCTGACCGAGAACCATAAAAAGGTCTATTTGCATACAGTCGTCGGCGGCGGCGACACACTCGCGGACACGGCAAACGGGTTTAATTCCATCGCTCAGGGCATCGAAGATGCGCCGGTTGTTCTCTGGCTCAATGAACACTTCGGGCCGATGAAAACCGAAGAAGGCAAAGATTTCACCGATACCAAGGTTTTCAAGGCCAATCAGTCCCGCTTACACGGCGTGGTTTCGCTGCAAGCGCGCAACCATCAGACCTATGGCGACGACATCAAGAAGATGAACATCAAACGCCTGACGGTTGATGAGATCATGCAATCTCCCGACTTCGCGCTGATGGAAAAACAGCGCATCCGTAACGTGGCTAGGGATGTTTTTGATCAGCTTGAAAAAATCGGGTTCTGACTATGGACCGGCGCAAATACATAGCAGAACTGGTCGAAAAGACGGGCGTCCGTGTAGATGAAGACGATCCGATTTTTGCAGTGGTGCTGCTAAACCAAGCCATCCTGCAAGATCAAAAAACCGAACTCGAAGCGCTTGTCGGTCAACTGGTGAAGGCCGGCGGTGCCATACGAGGCGAGGTCATCAAGCAAGTGGAGGAACGTTGTAACGTCACACTACGGGATTTGCAGACCGAGGCAGCCAAACTAAAAACCGATCTGCAACGCGAGCACGCGGGCTATCGGGAAGCCACGAAAGAAGCGCTGCGCCAGGAAGTCGGCAGCACCATCGCCAGCGCGGCCAGTGCCATGCACGACGCACAGCGCTCAATCATGCGACCTGTTTGGCTCGCCGCCATTGTCGGCGGGATATTGGGAGGTGCTGTCGTCTATGCGGCGGCCTGGCTGGCCACCTGAGGCATTCAGGAGAGAAACGTTCTTCATGAAAAAGAATTTCGCACCACACACATTTACTCATGCGCTCAAATGTGTGTTACACTCATTGCACGGCGATCGATAGACCGCCGGTCGTTAAAGCTAGACAATCACAGTGCCAAATGCTCCATCTTGGCTCTGATAACCCTTAACAGGGATGAGTTCATACGCGCGAGCGTTGCCCTAAGATCGCTTCGGCGAGCTGGGTGCCGTCCCGAAAAGAAGGGACTGACGAACGGGGACGACGCCGTTCTGACCTGCCGAAAGCGGCCATGACCATGGGTACGGAAAGACGGCCCTGACCCGCACGAAAGTCGTGCCCCTCTGGGTGCCCTAAGATCGCTTCAGCGAACCGGGTACATGGCGCGAAAAGAAGCGCCTGACAGGCCGGAACAGAGTAAGCGGCCCTCGTCCCTCCTAACACAACGGGAGTGGCACTCATGCACATCGTCAAATCGCTTCTTCTCGCCGGCCTGCTGCTGTTCGGCGGCTATGCCAACGCGCAAGTCCCTGTGACGGTCACTTCAGACCTACCTGCGATCGCCAATCAAGTTGAAACTATGGCGAAGTGGAAGACGCAGTACGATCAGATGGTCGGTCAGCTTAACCAGATGAAGCAGCAATACGAGTCCGTCACGGGTTCGCGTGGCCTGGGCCAAATAATGAACAACCCTGCGCTGCGCGATTACCTGCCATCTGATTGGCAGAACGTCTACGACTCTGTGCGCAGCGGCGGCTATAACGGGCTTAGTGGCAGTGCGGCAAGCATCTACAATCAGAATAAGATCTATGACGCTTGTGCTTCGGTGCCACAAGCCGATGCGCGCACAGCCTGCCAGGCGGCGGCCGTGAAGCCTTCTCAGGACAAAGCCTTCGCAACAGCTGCATATGCAGCGGCAAAATCACGCCTGGATCAAATAGATTCCTTGATGCGCCAAATAAACCAGACGCAGGACCCAAAATCTATTGCTGAATTGCAAGGGCGGATCGCGTCGGAGCAAGCCATGATCGCCAACGAGCAAATTAAACTTCAGCTTTTTCAAGTGATGGCACAGGCTGAGGACAAAATTCAGGAGCAACGTCAAAACGAGATTGACGCAAAAATGAATGCGCGGCGCGGATTTTCCCCGTTGAAGCCGGTCGAATTCTAAGGAGGTTATATGCTGCACTTTATTGAGCTAATCCTGATTGCTGGATATATCCAACTCCCTATTCGCTTCTGGCTATCTGTCCGAAAGTTTGGAATTGCTCGTTTCAATGATGCCTTGCGCGGCGACGCGCACATGTTTTGCCTAGATATATGCGGCATTTTTATTGCATTATCTGTGCTTTACTGGATTTTGTACGATACGCTTGGAATCTCTATTCCTGGCGTCGATAAGATCACAGACGTGGAAGCAAATATAGTAGCGTTCGTGTTGACAGCGTCGTTTATCGGGCTTGCGTTCATAAATGGCAGAGAGCGTTTTCTAGATGCCACACGTGCCGGCATGCCAGAAGCGGCACTAAGATGGCTTGCAACACGCCAAATCATCGTTGCTTCGGAAGTTTCCGCTGCACTCGCGCAAATGCCGCGCTCTACCAAGAGAATTTAACCATGCAAAAATTCATCTATGTGTACTCGCTCGCCTTCCTTTTGGCTGGTTGCAACAACAACGAGCCAACCCGCACTGTCGCAGATTTCAAAGCCGACAAAGAGCAACGCAATGCGGTACTGGCGGCCTGCAAAAATAACCCTGGCGAAAAGTCCCTGACGCCTAATTGCGTTAATGCAGATCAGGCTGAGACCGAAATAATGAATGCAAGGCGCGGCTTTACTCCTTTAAAGCCGGTAAAGTTCTAGAGGACACAGCCATGTCAGATAGTATGATTTTTCAGTTCATAGGCGACTCTATTACAAACGCGATGAACGTTTATGTAGAGTCAACCGTTCCCGCGCTTATCGAAAAAATCACAGCGACTGCGGTTCTCATGGGATCGCTTTACTACACCATAATTGGAATTATGATGAGCCTCGGCCGCGTTGAGGGGCCATTCTCCCAACTCATGGTTTCTTTCGGGAAATTCGCTTTGATCGGTGCGTTCGCATTGAGCGCAGGCACTTACATGGAATTCGTAGTTGCGACCGGCCATGATCTAGAAACTGGCGGCCATGATCTAGAAACTGGACTAACGCAGGCGTTCTCAGGAGAACATGGTGCCAATCCCACTACTGTTTACCAGGTTGTAGACCAGTCGGTCGTCAAAGGCCTGGATCTGGCACAGGAACTTTGGAACCGAGCTTCCAATAGAGGGATGACCAAAATCGGCATGATGATCGGCGAATATTTTGAGGCGATAATTATTGCAACGGCAACTCTTCTTATTGCCGTTCCTGCCGGAGCAATGATTGTTGCGTCTAAAACGCTCCTTGAATTACTTCTAGGCATCGGGCCGCTTTTTATCATGCTGCTTATGTGGCCGGCTACCAAGGCATTTTTTGATAGGTGGTTTGCTGAGGTGCTAACAACCATCCTGCAAATCGCTCTGGTAAGCGCGGTTCTGGCATTTGCCATGAAGATCTTCGTTGAGGTGGTTGGCGCAACAAACATTGACAGATTGGATGCAAGCCCGTTTTTCGACTGCGTGCGCCTGCTCATCATCACGGTGGTGATGCTGTGGCTTATGTATGTCGCTTACCAGAAAGGAGCCGCTCTTGCAGGGGGCATGACATCGGCAGCGATTACCTTGGGCGGTCTGGCAGCCGGTGCATCTGGGATTGGCTCTACTGTAGTTGGAGCGGTTAACCCCGTTTCCACTCGGCGCGATCTGGAATCCGGCATGATGGTCACGGCAGGTCTAACCAATCACTTGGTCGCCGGCAACACGATGTGGAATCCGCGGTATACGCAACACGTGCTTGATAATGTCGGCAAGAACTGGGGTCGAGCAAGAGGCGGCAGCGTCCAGGGCGAATGATGACACGGCCCCGCTTCGGCGGGGTCTTTCATTTCCGGGAAGCGGCCAGCTCGTTGCCAACGTCAAACGCAAGACAGATTCAGCGCTGATTCGCACAACAGAAATCTAGCAGCTAGATAGCTACTATCTAGCTGCTAGATTGTATCTAACTTTCTTGGAAGTCGGCGCGGAAACCGGGTCAAGGGCGGCATCGTAGCCGCAGCGCGGCCGCAGGCCGTGACCGGGTGAAGATGTTCGGCGAAGCGAACCCTTGATGCGGTTGCAGCGCCCAAGCCTCCGTGCGAGGGGCAGGCAAAGCGTAGCGGCGGCCTGCTCCCGAGCTTCCCGGCGGCGAGGGCGGGGAGTCCAGAGGGGCAGCGCCCCTTTGGGTCTTTTGGCGACAAATGCGGGCGATCGAGCGAGCTGGATTGTCACCAAGACAGATTCAGCGTTGGTGACGGATATCGAGGGTCGGCAGGGAATCGTGCTCAACAGGGCCAACGATTTCGTACCGTGGTACGCACCACGTAATTACGTAATGTCGTGACCGCTATCGGAGCCGCCAGGTCGCCATGATCTAAGGCGGGATAATTCTGGGTTATCCCGCCTGATCCCTGGGAAGCTCGATCCTACTGCAGCTGGTCCGCGTTGAATCCGCTCGCGAGCAAGCGCTCCCGTACCCTCTCGGACATGGGCTGGCGCTCATAGCGAGCCGGCCCGTGCCCAATGCGCTGCGGGAGCTTCTGAGCCACGAACACCTGAGCCATGTCATTGGTGTCGGCGGTGGCCACCACGTACAGCCCGCCGTCTGCCTGCGGCAAACGAAACAGCACGGCAAGCGCAGAGTCATCATTGTACGTCGGCATTCTTGGTTCTCCTTTGATATCACAAGTTGATTCAATGCCTTAGCAATGAAATGGCTGTTCTCGGAACGATTCCCTGCCGACCCTCTATTCGGGCTCGTTCAGGTAGTCCCCGACTGAGCCTCAATGAGGCAATAGCTCCATCAACAATGCGAGCTCCTCTTCGTTGAATGCCGGGAAATCATCCGCTGTCCCTGCGAAGGGGTCCGCATCTTGTTCCCAAACCACGGTGCTGGACGCTACCAGGTCGGCATCCATGGGCGTACCAGGATCCAGGAGGCCGCCGATCCTGGTACGCGGGCGTTTTACACCCCAGCTGAGGAGGGGCAAATGCAACGCATCGCGCTGTTCGGGAACGAGCACCTCGACAGCTTGCTGTGCGGAGGAGCCGGTGACAGAACGATCCGATCGGGACCGTTTGCGGCGGCTGCTTGCCAGCGCCTGGCCTGCCTGGTCCATTGGGCTGGGCGCATCCAGTTCACGCTCCAGCGAATCGGCGAATGCATGCAAAGACTCCTGGTCCGGCGTTTGAGCCGAAGCAGAGGACGGTTTCGCCCTTTTTATCCCTGATGCTTGGAGCATACGGTGCCAACGCTGCGAGGCTGGGGGGAGCGTTCCACTGCGGGCTTCGAGTTCGGTGACGCCCACCCTGCGAAATAGCTGTAACAACCCGTGCCTGCTCATCCCGAACTGCGTCATGGCTTCATCAAATGCTTGCGCTGGATGGGAGTGGCACTGGAAAAAACCCAGCACGCGAACAACTTGCGTGTGGTCGGCAACGAGATGCAATGTGCGTTCGGGAATACGGCTATTGGCTCTTGTGATCAATGTCAGCGCATTCGGCAATCCGTCTTTCACTGCATTCAGCGCAGAGCGTCCGCCGATGCAGGCCAAGGCGACGAGGCGGTCGTTGGTCAACGCGGCCAACGCCGGATCAGGGCGAGATAACTGTGCAAAAATGCTCTCCAGCGCCTGCTTGCCGCCATCGTGGCAGGCGATGGCCACCACCTGCTCCGGGGTCAGGTCATGGGGGGCCTGGCACAGCACCGGCAACAGCCGCTGCACCGTCTCCAGCGCCTGCTTGCCGCCAATATTGCTGGCGATGGCCACCACCTGCTCCGGGGTCAGGTCATGGGGGGCCTGGCACAGCACCGGCAACAGCCGCTGCACCGTCTCCAGCGCCTGCTTGCCGCCGCCATTGCTGGCGATGGCCACCACCTGCTCCCGGGTCAGGCCATGGGCCTGGCGCAGCACCGGCAACAGCCGCTGCACCGTCTCCAGCGCCTGCTTGCCGCCGCCATTGCTGGCGATGGCCACCACCTGCTCCCGGGTCAGGCCATGGGCCTGGCGCAGCACCGGCAACAGCCGCTGCACCGTCTCCAGCGCCTGCTTGCCGCCGTTATTGCTGGCGATGGCCACCACCTGCTCCCGGGTCAGGCCATGGGCCTGGCGCAGCACCGGCAACAGCCGCTGCACCGTCTCCAGCGCCTGCTTGCCGCCGTTATTGCTGGCGATGGCCACCACCTGCTCCCGGGTCAGGCCATGGGCCTGGCGCAGCACCGGCAACAGCGCCTGCACCGTCTCCAGCGCCTGCTTGCCGCCATCGTGGCAGGCGATGGCCACCAGCTGCTCCCGGGTCAGGTCATGGGGGGCCTGGCACAGCACCGGCAACAGCCGCTGCACCGTCTCCAGCGCCTGCTTGCCGCCAATATTGCTGGCGATGGCCACCACCTGCTCCCGGGTCAGGTCATGAGGGGCCTGGCACAGCACCGGCAACAGCCGCTGCACCGTCTCCAGCGCCTGCTTGCCGCCAATATTGCTGGCGATGGCCACCACCTGCTCCCGGGTCAGGCCATGGGCCTGGCGCAGCACCGGCAACAGCCGCTGCACCGTCTCCAGCGCCTGCTTGCCGCCGTTATTGCTGGCGATGGCCACCAGCTGCTCCCGGGTCAGGCCATGGGCCTGGCACAGCACCGGCAACAGCGCCTGCACCGTCTCCAGCGCCTGCTTGCCGCCATCGTGGCAGGCGATGGCCACCAGCTGCTCCCGGGTCAGGTCATGGGGGGCCTGGCACAGCACCGGCAACAGCCGCTGCACCGTCTCCAGCGCCTGCTTGCCGCCAATATTGCTGGCGATGGCCACC
>LR990730.1:4807500-5359476 GCA_905142475.1 Xanthomonas hydrangeae | reverse complement strand
CAAAGTATGATCATCTGTTGCTGGCTGCGGCGCGCAGAAAAGCGCCGTGCTCGCAGCCCGGTAGTGAAAAGAGGATGCGCCAGACTAGCACCGAGGGCAGGGTTTTCCCAGACTTATTCACAGGTCCATCCACAGGCTGCTGCCATCCTCACCTGCGGTAAAGCGTCTGGGGAGTTGACCGGCGCTGTAGAGGTCCTATAGAATTTCCGGTTCTATTCGTCTCCATCCATGCAGAGGGCCCCATGGCCACCAAGCGTACTTTCCAACCCAGCAACCTCAAGCGAGCACGCGACCATGGCTTCCGCGCACGTATGGCAACTGCCGACGGCCGCAAGATCCTGGCTCGTCGCCGCGCCAAGGGCCGCAAGCGCCTGAGCGCTTGATTGCCGCGCCGCTCCCCGCGGCCGAGGCAGTCCCTACCGTGAACGCATCGAACCCGTGCAGGCGATTTCCTCGCTCTGCGCGGGTTCGTACGCGTGCGCAATATACGGTCGTTTTCGATACTGCACGTCGCACCTCGGACCCATTGCTCAGCCTGCACTGGCGGACCGGCGATACACCGCCGCGCCTGGGCATGGCGGTGTCGCGCAAGGTCGATACGCGTGCGGTCGGACGCAACCGCATCAAACGCGTGTTGCGCGATGCCATGCGCCACCTGTTGCCCGAGCTGGCCGGTGGCGATTACGTGATTGTGGCGCGCTCTGCCGCCGCAAAAGCGACCAATCCACAGATTCGCGACGCCTTCTTGCGTCTGCTGCGCCGTGCCGGCGCATTGCCCCTGCCTGCTGCGCCCGGCACAATGCCGCCCGCCAGGACGATGCACCCATCCTCCCTTTCCCCGACAGAGCCGGAACCCAGTTCCGACTGAGCGAGTTGCTGCCCGATGAACCAGACCCGTGTTTTCCTGATTTTTGCCTGGCTGATGGTCGCGGCGTTGCTGTGGATGGAGTGGGGCAAGGACAAGACGGCCGCCAACGCGCCGGTAGCTGCGGCGACCCAGTCGGTGCCGGCCGCGCGTGACCTGGACGCAGCTGCGACCGCGGCCAATATGCCGGCGGCACAGGCCATTCCGCAGGCGGGCGTGCCGGGCGCGGTACCGGCGACCAGTACCACCGCCGCGACGCCGGCCGCTGCCGGTGCTGCGCCGGTGATCACGCTGACCTCGGACGTGTTGCGCCTGAAGCTGGACGGCCGCAGCGTGCTCGATGCCGAATTGCTGCAGTTTCCGCAGACCAAGGACGGCACCGCGCCGGTCAGCCTGCTGACCGAAGATGCCGCGCATCCCTATAACGCCACCAGCGGTTGGGCCAGCGAGCATTCGCCGGTACCGGGCGTGGGTGGCTTCCGCGCCGAGCAGCCGGGTACCGCGTTCGAACTGGCCAAGGGCCAGAACACCCTGGTGGTGCCGTTCGTATGGAATGGCCCCAACGGCGTGTCGATCCGCCGCACCTTCACCCTGGAACGCGGTCGCTATGCGATCTCGATCAAGGACGAGGTGATCAACAAGAGTGGCGCGCCGTGGAACGGCTACGTGTTCCGCAAGCTGAGCCGGGTGCCGACCATCCTCAGCCGCGGCATGACCAACCCGGATTCCTTCAGCTTCAACGGGGCGACCTGGTACAGCCCGCAGGAAGGCTACGAGCGTCGCGCGTTCAAGGACTACATGGACGACGGTGGCCTCAATCGCCAGATCACCGGCGGCTGGGTGGCGCTGCTGCAGCACCACTTCTTTACCGCGTGGATTCCGCAGAAAGACCAGGCCTCGCTGTATGTGCTGAACCAGGACGGCCCGCGTGACGTGGCCGAACTGCGTGGCCCGGCCTTCACCGTGGCGCCGGGCCAGACCGCGACCACCGAAGCGCGCCTGTGGGTGGGCCCGAAGCTGGTCAGCCTGATCGCCAAGGAAGACGTGAAGGGGCTGGACCGCGTGGTCGACTACAGCCGCTTCTCGATCATGGCCATCATCGGCCAGGGCCTGTTCTGGGTGCTGAGCCATCTGCACAGCTTCCTGCACAACTGGGGCTGGGCCATCATCGGGCTGGTGGTGCTGCTGCGCCTGGCGCTGTATCCGTTGTCCGCCGCGCAGTACAAGTCAGGCGCCAAGATGCGCCGCTTCCAGCCGCGCCTGGCGCAGCTGAAGGAGCGCTACGGCGACGATCGCGTCAAGTATCAGCAGGCGACGATGGAGCTGTTCAAGAAGGAAAAGATCAACCCGATGGGCGGCTGCCTGCCGCTGCTGATCCAGATGCCGATCTTCTTCGCGCTGTACTGGGTGCTGGTGGAGTCGGTGGAACTGCGTCAGGCGCCGTGGCTGGGCTGGATCCAGGACCTGACCGCGCGCGATCCGTTCTTCATCCTGCCGGTGCTCAACATCGCCATCATGTGGGCCACGCAGAAGCTGACCCCGACCCCGGGCATGGACCCGATGCAGGCCAAGATGATGCAGTTCATGCCGCTGGTGTTCGGCGTCATGATGGCCTTCATGCCGGCCGGCCTGGTGCTGTACTGGGTGGTCAACGGCGGGCTGGGTCTGCTGATCCAGTGGTGGATGATCCGCCAGCACGGCGAGAAGCCGAGCAAGATCATCCAGGCCAACGCCAAGTGATATGAAGAAGGCCCGCCGCAAGGCGGGCTTTCTGCATGCGCGCCTGCAAGCCACGTTTTTGACCACACGCCGTACCAACAACCTATGTCTTCTTCGCCATCGACCATTGTTGCCATCGCCAGTGCTGCCGGAACCGGAGGCATCGGCATCGTGCGGCTGTCCGGCCCGCAGGCTGCGCAGATCGCCGCCGCGCTGGGCATTGCCACATTGCAGCCACGGCACGCGCGCTACGCACGCTTTCGCGACGCACAGGGCGAGGTGATCGACGACGGCATTGCGCTGTGGTTTCCGGCGCCGCACAGTTTTACCGGCGAAGACGTGGTGGAGTTGCAAGGCCATGGCAGCCCGGTGTTGCTGCGGCAGGTGGTGGCGCGCTGTATCGCACTGGGCGCGCGGCAGGCGCGCGCCGGCGAATTCAGCGAGCGTGCGTTTCTCAATGGCAAACTCGATCTTGCGCAGGCAGAGGCCATCGCCGACCTGATCGCGGCCGGCGATCTGCGCGCGGCGCGTGCCGCGCGGCGCTCGCTGGATGGCGTGTTCTCGCGCCGCGTCGATGCAGTCAGCGACAGCCTCACGCGGCTGCGCATCCATGTGGAGGCGGCGATCGATTTTGCCGATGAGCCGCTGGACACGCTGGGCGGCACGCAAGTGCGCGATGGACTGACGCAGGCGCGCAGCTTGCTCGCGCAGCTGCTGCGCGATGCCGAACGCGGACGCAAATTGCGCGACGGCCTGCATGCGGTGTTGATCGGTCCGCCTAACGCCGGCAAGAGTTCCTTGCTCAATGCACTGGCCGGTAGCGAGCGCGCCATCGTCACCGATGTCGCCGGCACCACGCGCGATACCTTGCAGGAAGGCATCCAGCTCGATGGCTTCGAGTTGACCCTGGTCGACACTGCCGGCCTGCGCGAAGGTGGCGATGCGATCGAACGCGAAGGCATGCGCCGGGCACGTGCGGAACTGCAGCGCGCCGACCTGGCGTTGGTGGTACTGGATGCACGCGACCCGCAAGCCGAACGCGCTGCGATAGGCGACGCCATCGACGCGGTACCGCGGCAGCTGTGGATCCACAACAAATGCGATCTGCTGGCCGAGCCTGCACACCTGGATCGCGACGCGGTCGCGGTCTCGGCAGTGACCGGGCTGGGGCTCGAGCAGTTGCACATGCGTCTGCGCGAACTCGCGCTGGGCGATGGAATGGAAAGCGTGGAAGGCGAATTCTCCGCACGCACGCGGCATGTCGACGCACTGCGTCGTGCCGAACAGCATGCGGAGGCGGCGGATCTGGAGCTGGGTTTCGAACAACTGGAACTGGCTGCCGAAGAATTGCGTCTGGCGCACGAAGCACTCGGCGAGATCACCGGCAAGCTGAGCGCCGACGATTTGTTGGGCAAGATCTTTTCGAGTTTTTGCATTGGCAAGTGATGCGGCGCTGCGTAACGTGCAGGGACGAATCTATAGTTGCCCAGCCCCAAAAATCCGGCCCCATGCGAGGCCGGATTTTTTTTGTAAACGCTGGAACCGCGACTTAGAAGTCGTAGCGAGCGGTCAGGCGGAATGAACGAGGCGTTTGATAATTCTGATCATTCAAATAGTTGGGGCTGATCACGTCGCGCGAGGCCTCGCTGAACTCGTTGTACTAGGTGACTCGATCGTTGTTGAACAGGTTGAAGACATCGAGCTTGAAGCGCAGTTTGTTATCGGCCCAGTTGGGGATGTAGGCCGCAGCCAGATCGAAGGTCCAGGTCCACGGCGTACGCCCTTCATCACCACGCTGACGCAGCACGCGTGTGCCTTGTGCATTCAAGCAGTAGAAGCTTGAACCGCTGTAGTTAGTCAGCGACCCCTGGTCGGGCTGCGGGATATCGTCCAGCGGGATATAGCCCTGGCAATTGATCGGACGACCAGACTGCAGAATCAGATTGCCGCCAAGCTGCCATTCCGGGGTGATCGCATAAGCACCGAATAGCTTGAGCGTGTGTTGGCGATCGTTCGGTGTTGGACCGTAGGTGCCATCGCTGAACAGGCGGTGGTCGAAGTCTTGCGTCAAGCCCGGATCTTCCTGTTCCAACGTGGAATTGACGTAGCCCTCCACATTGCCCCGCGTTCTGGCGAACGTGTAAGAGCCCTGGAAGTTGAATTTCTCACCGGTGCGCTCCCAGAAGAACTCCAGTGCGGTGTGTAGACGCCGGTACTCAGGTAAACCGAGATACGAGGCTGGAAGGGTTGCCAGTTCCACTTCACCATCGCCATTCAAGTCGACATTGATGGTGACGTCGCTACCCGGATTCACCAAGTAGCAGCTCGGGACCGAACTCGGATCGAAATCGGTAAAACCGTTGTCTGCAGCCCAATCGATCCACGGATTGGTCGTGCAGGTATCGTCCATGCCCGACTTCACTTCGCGGCGGATCATGCGTACGCCCGCCATCCAGTTGTCGGTCAACTGCAACTGTCCGCCGAGAATCACCTCGTCGTGATACATGGGCGAGAGAGTGGTGGACGCAACAGACGCCGGATTAGGTGCGACAAGTGAACCGTTGGTCTGAGTGACGCCGATCTGCGCACCCTGGCCGACTGGCCTGCCGTCTGCTTCACTCCATCCATTGACGAAGTACCAACTGGACACAGTCGACTCTGCGCCCGTTGCACGGATACTGGAATTTGTGGCGACCGGGATGTAGTAACGACCGGCGGTACCGAACAGCTTCAAGCTGGCGTCGCCGAGTACATCCCATGAGAAACCGAGCCGCGGTGCGAGTTTGTAATCTGACTCTACCCAGGCAATACCATCGCCATTCTTGTTTTCGAACTTCTCGCCGCGCAGACCGAGCACCGCGAGGAAATTTTCCGTCACTTGCCAATTGTCTTCAAGATAAAAGGCACTGTTGGTGTTTTCGTAGCTGGAACTGCTGGTCTGATAAACGCGCGAACGTGCGTAAAGCGCGCCACGCGGAACCAATTGTCCGTTCACCGTACGACCTGGCTGCCCTGAAAATGCGCCAGTGGCTACCGCGTTGCCTGGGACTAAGTAATACGCCCAGTTGATTCCGCCGGCGTAGGTCTGACCGCGATGGCTGGACTCGTAGTTTTCCTGGTCGACACCGAAGCGCAGCCGATGGTCGCCCAACACCCATTCACCGTCGACACGGAATGCCTTACGGATGTCTTCGTCCGGCTCGGCATTCAAATCGGCGATGGTCGAAATGGTTCCCGGGTTGCAGCCGATGTACCGATCTACTGTACTGGTGGTCAACCCGAAGCTGTATGCCCATGGGCACTCGCCGCCCGCAGGGTTGGCGGGCAGGCGCGAGTCGATCAGGTTACTCAAATAGCCGTATTGCGCCGACAAGGTGAAGTTGTCAGTGAAATAGCCGGTGTATTTGAGGATGCCGACCTTGCCGCCGTTTTCCATCTCGTACTGTTCGATCGGAGCCTCATGCCGGCCCACGTTGTAACGGTTTTCGCCGTTGGCATCGAGGTTGTATTCGTAGGTGCTGTACTTGGTCTTGGCCTGGTTGTAGATGCCGGTGAATTCCACCAGGTTGCTGTCGTTGATGTACCAGTCAAGCTTGACCAGGCCTTGCGGTGTGGTGTCGCGACGTCGTTCGCTGTTGACCGACCTGAAAATATCAACTGTTTCGTTCCGCCCTTCTACCATGGCGAAGAAGAACAGTCGGTCTTTGACGATCGGGCCACTGGCGTAGGCCGAATAGATGGTGCTGTCGAACTGGTTGTCACTGCGGTACTGGTAAAGCGGATCTGCAGCGTCGGGATCGCGCTCGCGCACGTTTTTGCCCTTTGCCGCACCCCAGTCCGGTGCCCATTCGACGCTGCTGCCGTAGTGCCAGTCGTTGGAGCCGGACTTGGTCACGATGCTCACAATGCCGCCCAGCGAACGCCCGTACTCGGCACCATAGCCACCGGTCTTGACCTGCAGCTGCGCGATCCCCTGGAACGGCACATTGGCGAACGACAGGAACGTGCGCATGTTGGTGACGTCAAAGCCGTTGATGTAGTAGCCGTTCTCGGCCACCGACGACCCGCCGAACGACGCTAGATTGCCGTTACCGAGCCCATTATCGCCCAGGCCGCTATCGCCTCTGGTCGCGCCAGGGGCCAACAAGGCGACCGAGGAAACGTCGCTGGCCACAGGCAGCGAGATCATCTGCTCGGCCGTGAATACTGTTGTGGATTCCACCGAGGACACGTCGATGGGATTGAGCGCGCGCGTGCCCACCACATTGATCCTGTCCAACTCGGTGGTCTGCTTCTCGAGCAGTACCTGCGAGCCGCTGCCGACCTTGACCTCGACCTCGCGAGTGACCCCATCCGCTGTGATCACGTATCTGCCCGGCGGTAGCTGGCTGAAAGTGAATCTGCCATCGGCGGCAGCGGTGGCCGAGCGACTCACGCCCGTCTGCGGGCTTTGAATGGCGATGGTGCTGCCTGGCTGCCCGGTACCGAAAATGGAGCCGACCGCGCTTTGGGCCTGTACACCGCCGGCAACACACATGCTCAGCGCAATGCTCAAGGCACTGCGTGTGATGTTCTTCGACAACGCACTACGAACCCCTGGACGTGTCATTCCTCTCTCTCCTGATGAAGTACCGTCACAACGACTGCTAGACGTAAAAACTCAACTGCCTGTGGCAATTGAGGGGGAAGGCGCTTCGAGAAAACCTGACCAACCGAGCTCGTCACTTTCCTGAAGGCTCCCTGAAGATTAACCCAAGATTTACGGGGATGTCATCTTCCGGGAACTTTTTAATGAAACAGGGCTTCCGGGCCAGGAATTGCTAGTCGAATTCATGTAGTGAGCGCCTGTCCCCCTCTGGTCCAACGCGGCTGGTGTCGTCGTCCCACGTCTTTGTCCAGGCGACCAGTACGCATCTGGCGCCTTCGCCGACAGTGAGCACGCTGCCCGACCGAGCGAAGCGCCGCTGCGACATGTCATCGCGGTGGGGACGGACAGCGAGATGTCTATTGCCGTGAATGGGCAAGTGCCAGGCCGGTCGGCCGGGTTGGTGAGCGTCGGCTCGCATTGATCACGCAGAACATGCGGGAGGGGCTGGCGCCGGACGCGCACGTGCGCAGAGTGATCGAGGCCAGGCGGTCTCGATCAACGTAGTCGATCTACTCAATGCGTCTGTGGCCGGCCAGTGTCCAGTGGAGTGATGCCGAGGCCGGGATCAGTCGAGGTCCAATACCGCGTATTCAACAGACGTTGGATGCATGGTCCAACGCGCAGTGGCCGCGTTGTCTGGAGCAGGTTGCAGTGATCCGATCCTGTCGTATCGCTTACATCACACCCGGCAACACCGTCTGCAGTGCCGCGTTTTCGGCATCGCACGCTTGCGGTGTGTGCGTCGCTGATTGCTTCGCACGCGCCTGCGCGATGTCGCGGCGTGCGCCAGCCAGGTCTTTCTGGAACTCGGAATTGTCGTGCAATGCGGCGACAGTGGCGGCGCCCATGATGCGGCCCTGCAGGACATCGCTTTGCCAATGCACGTTGCAGACCAGGCGGCTGTCGCCGAAGGCGCGGCCTCGGGCGAGCAGGGCGTCGAGTTGTGCGGGGGCCAGTTCGGCCAGGATCAGGCCCCAGCTCCAGCCGATGGCGGTGTGGCCGGAGGGGTAGGAGCCGTTCTTGCGCAGCGCCGCGTCGTCGGCGGGGGTGCACATCGGTTGGTCGTTGCGCATGAACGGGCGCGGGCGTTGGTAGCGTGCCTTGGCCGCGCTGGTGCTGCTGCTGGCGTCGCGAATGCTGCGTTCGAGCAGGCGCAGCAGATGCGGGGTGTGGGTCTGATCGATCTGGACGCCAAGCGCGCAGCTGAAGTGACTGGCGGCAGCGGGGAAAGTCAGTGCGGCGTCCTGGGTGGCCAGGTTCCAACGCGGTGTGCCGCGCAACGCGAGCATGGCCTTGGCGATGGCTTCGTCGTTGGCCAGCGCGGCGCTGCCGTCCTGCGGCGGTGGCGGCACCAGGCGCAGGCTGTCGGGCAACTGTTCTTTTTCGAGATATCCGCGCGCATCGGTGGCGATCACCCAGCCTGTCGATGCTGGTTTTTCCCGCGCGCTCAGCATGCCGCTGCCGACGACCAGCGCGGCGATGGCGATGCCGGTCAGCGTCCGAGGATAAGAGCGAGCACTGCGATGCGACATGGACCAACCCTCAACAACGCGCATGGAAGAGCTCGCAGATTACGACGCGCAGATGACACGTGCGTGCCAGCGCAACGCAGCTGCGGCGCGGAATGCGCAGCTGCTGTCGCAGCACTGTCATGTCCCGGTCGCATCGACGCAAGACAGCTGTCGCACGCTTGCCGTCATCTTTTGACTCGTCCCCCTGCCGCTCATGCCCAAGACCCATCTGTTAAGTGCCGCCGTTCTTACCGCGCTCGTGCTGTCGCCGGCCGCCCACGCCGCCGATCCCGAGGTGACTGCCGACACCGGCACGACCGTGCAGCAGCTCGATGCGGTCTCGGTGATCGGCCAGGGCGAAACGCGTCAGGTGCAGCGCATCACCCAGCAGGACATTCCGGTGTTGCCGCCCGGCACCAGCATCCAGAAGCTGCTCAACCGCATGCCGGGCGTCAACGTGCAATCCAACGATGCCTTCGGTGCCAACGAAGAGTCGCAGACGATCAGCCTGCGCGGCTTCAACGGCACGCGCCTGGGCTATACGCTTGACGGCCTGCCGCTGGGCGACAACGCCTACGGCAACTACAACGGCCTCAATATCAGCCGCGCGCTGATCGCCGAGAACTTCGGCGGCGTGGAGCTGGCCTCGGGCATCGGTGCGCTGGGTACCGCCTCCACCAGCAACCTCGGCGGCACCATCCAGTACTACTCGGCCGATCCGTCCAGCGTGTTCGGCGGGCAGGTGTCGCAGACGGTGGGGTCCGATGCCAACCGCCGTACCTTCCTGCGCGTGGATACCGGCGACTACAACGGCTTTTCGGCATATGTGTCGGGCATCAACGCCGAAGCCGACATGTGGGCGCGTCCGGACTCGCCGACCACTACGCGGCAGTTCAATGCCAAGGGTGTGTACCAGTTCGACGGCGGCAAGTTGACCGCGTTCGCCGATACCTCGCGCACCTCGCAGGCGGATTATTCGTATCTGTCCAAGAGCGGCATGGCGCGTGGCCTGGGTTGGGACTGGAATCTGTACGCACCGGACTGGAACCGTGCGCTGGCCGCAGCGTATTGCGCACCGGCCACGCGGAATGCGGCACGCTGTGGTTTCAGTGGCGGCGTGGACAACGTCGACGATGCCTATTACCAGAGCCGCGCATTGCGCGACGACGATCTGTTCTACGTGGCCGGCGACTTCCAGCCCAACGATGCGATCAGCCTGCACGCCCAGGTCTATCACCACGAAAACAAGGGTCAGGGCCACTGGTGGTCGCCGGGCCAGGCGTCCAATCCAGGCACGCCGCAGGCATTGCCGATCTCCATCCGCAGCACCAATTACTGGATCAACCGCACCGGCGGCATCGCCTCGCTCGGCTGGAACCTGGGCCCGCATCACCTCGAAGCCGGGCTGTGGTACGAGCGCAACCACCACGATGTGGAGCGCAATTTCTACTGGATCGATGGCCCGGTCAGCGACGACAAGTTCCTGCAGGATCCGGACCGCCGGTTGTTCTCGCAGAACTACGTCATCACCACCCGGCAGTTCTACGTGCAGGGCAATTTCAAGTTCTTCGATGAGCGCCTGAGCGTGGATCTGGGCATCAAGAGCCCGAGTACCGAAATGACCGCGCGCGAGACGCCGGGCGTGGCGGTGGAAGCGCCTGTGGCGACCGGCTCGATCAAGGCCAGCGAGTCGGTACTGCCGCAGATCGGTCTGGGTTATCGCCTGGCCGAAGGGCAGGAAGTGTTCGCCTCGTATGCGGAAAACATCGCCGCGTTCCAGGGCGGCGGCGCCGGCGGTCCGTTGCTGGTGACCCAGGCCTCGTTCGATGCCAGCGTTGGTGCGCTGGAGCCGGAAAAGTCGCGCACCATGGAAGCCGGTTATCGCTTCGTGCGCGATCACTTCGAAGCCTCGCTGGTCGGTTACGACGTCACCTTCGACAACCGTCTGCTCTCGCTCAATCCCTGCGCCAGCATCCAGCAGGGCACCACGCCGGCCTGCACCACGCGCTTCTTCAACGTGGGTTCGGTGAGCAGCCGCGGCGGCGAACTGACCGTGATCTGGAAGCCGACCAGCTACCTGCAGTGGTACAACTCGGCCTCGATCAACCGTTCGACCTACGACGACAATTACGTGCAGAACGGTGTGACCATCGCCACTGCCGGCAAGACCACGGTGGATACGCCCAAGCGCATGTTCGCCAGCGAAATCGCCTTCAACTACGCCAACTGGAACGTCAATCTGCGCGGCAAGTACACCGGGCAGCGCTACTACACCTACACCAACGATCAGGGTTTTGGCGGTTACACCTCGTTCGATGCGGGCGCCGGGTACGACTTCGGCCAGGCCGGGGTGCTGCAGGGGCTCAAGCTCTCGCTCAACGTCACCAACCTCACCGACAAGCGTTACGCCTCCAACCTCACCGCGTTCGCCAACAGCGATCCGAATGGGCGTCAACTGGCGTTCCATGCCAGTGCGCCGCGGCAGGTGTTCTTGACGCTGGATGCGAAGTTCTGAGTCAGGGATTGGGGAATCGGGATTGGGGATTCGTAACGGCGGGTCTTGCTGCTGCTTACGGATTTTCCGATGCTGATGGACGCTGTTAGTTTTAGAGTGGCTGACAAGACGTAGCGCGTGGTTGTCAGGCGGATGCAGACGATGCGGAGAAAGCGGGGTGTATGTGTCGTACATGCCGCACCGCCAATCGGCCGCGTTCGCCTGGCGATCATGCCTTGGTTTTGATGGCTGCTTTTTCGTTGGAGAAATGCATGATGCAGTTCCACCGTGTTCTAGTGTTGGGAGCGATGATGGTCGGCATGAGCGGCCCCGCAGTGGCAGAAGCGCCGTTGGCGAAAACGGTGCAGATCTTTGCGCACCGCGGTGCCAGCGCGTTGCGCCCGGAACACACGTTGGCCTCCTACGCCAAGGCCATTGTGGATGGCGCCGATTTCGTCGAGCCGGATCTGGTGTCGACCAAGGATGGCGTGCTGGTGGCACGCCATGAGAACGAGATCGGCGGCACCACCGATGTGGCCAGCCACCCTGAGTTCGCCGCGCGCAAGACCCGCAAGACCATCGATGGCCAGCCGATGGAAGGCTGGTTCACCGAAGACTTCAGTCTTGCCGAATTGAAGACGCTGCGCGCGCGCGAGCGTCTGCCGCAATTGCGTGGCACGCGTTGGGATGGGCAGTTTCAGATCGTGACCTTCGACGAGATCATCGATTTTGTCGCAGCGGAATCGGCAGCGACCGGGCGCACGATCGGGCTGATTCCGGAGATCAAGCACCCGAGCTATTTCAGTGCGCTGAAGTTGCCGATGGAAGACAAGGTGCTGGCGAGCTTGCGTGCGCATGCCTACACGCAGACCGCGCCGGTGGTGATCCAGTCGTTCGAGACCGGCAACCTGCGTGGCCTGCGCGGCAAGATCGGGCGCACCAGCAACATTCGCCTGCTGCAGTTGCTGGGTGGCGCGCAGATGGCGCTGCCCGATGCCGGTGTGGGCAACGCGCCGCGCACCTACGCGCAGATGATCACGCCCGAAGGGCTGAAGCAGATCGCCAGCTATGCCGATGCGATCGGCCCGGATATCCGCAGCATCATTCCGTTGGATGCGCAGCAACGGCTGGGCACGCCAACCAGCCTGGTGCGCGACGCGCATGCGGCCGGATTGCAGGTGCAGCCGTATACGTTCCGCCCGGAGAACTACTTCTTGGCTGCCGAAAACCGCAGCAGCGGCGCGGTGACCGAGCGTAACGACGCCGGGGCACTGGCCGAACTCAAGACCTATCTGGACGCCGGCATCGATGCCTTCTTCGCCGACGACCCGGGCCTGGCGCGGCGTGCGTTGCACGCGCGTGCAATGCGTTAAACGCATCCGCGCTCCTACGTCCCAGGCGGTCGCTCGCGCGGGGGGAAATGCAGTACCACGTTGTGCGAGCCGTCTTCCTGGCGTTGCCATAGCACCGGCACCTGGCGCGGCGGCGGCGGTTCCAGCACGTCGCGCTCGGCGGTGCTGATTTCCCAGGCGGCGTCTTCGTCCTCGTCGTCCCAGCTGTAGCGCGGTTTGGCTTGTTGCGGGTCGCGCAGGCGCAGCAGCAGTGCGGCGATCAGGCCGGCCACGGCGCCGCCCAGATGCGATTGCCACGACACGCCGGCCTCGTGCGGCAGGATGGTCAGCAGCATGCCGCCGTAGAACAGGAAGGCGATCATGCTGGTGGCGATCGCCGGGCGGTCGCGGCGCAGCAGGCCGAGCACAAACACCAGAAACATCAGCCCGTGGGTGACGCCGCTGGCGCCCAGGTGGCGGCTGCCGGGTTCGCCCAGCAGCCAGGCGCCCAGGCCCGAACCCAGCCACAACAACGGTAGCGCCATGACGGTGGCGCGCGGATACACGCTGCCGGCCAGCGTGCCCAGGATCAGCAGGGCGGCCGTGTTGGCGCCCAGATGCGCGAGCGAGCCATGCAGCAGCGGTGCGGTGAGAATGCCGAGCAGGCCGTCGGCCTGCAGCGGTGCCACCGCCCAGGCGCGCCAGTCGAACATGCCCTGGGCGGTGAACACTGCCACCAGCAGCAGCACCGCGGCCAGGCTGAAGTTGAAGGCACGCAAGACTCGGGAACGGTCCAGACGGTCTTGGGCGGTGGCGTCGGCGGCGGCAACAGGATGCTGTGTCATGCCTTCACGGATGGCGTCGCGCGGGTTTTTTACAAGCCCATCCGGCGCGGGATAAGCAGGCCCGGCGACGGGATAATCCACTCCCGGCGCCGATCTTTGGCGCATCAGCCTGCGCCGCATCACGGATGATCTGTTGCTTGGCTGCAGGGTCCTTGCCCGCCCACCATCGCGGGACACGCTGCAAGTACGTCCTTGTAAGCTCTTACGCGGCATCCATGCCGCGTAAGGTCCCGCGACGGTGGGCGGGCAAGGACCAGTCGAGATGGTCGGTGCGCATGGTGGGGAGCAGTGCATGCGGCGCTGCCATTCACGAATCCCCAATCCCGAATCCCGGCCCGTCAGTGACGGGCCGGCTTGGGCGGACGCAGCAAGCTCAAAACGATGGTGAAGATCAGGATCAGCACCACCACTGCCAGCGACACCAGCACCGGGATCTTGTACAGATCGATGATCATCATCTTGGTGCCGATGAACACCAGGATCACCGCCAGGCCATATGGCAACAGGTGAAAGCGGTCGGCCATGCCGGCCAGCAGGAAGAACATCGCACGCAGGCCCAGCACCGCGAACACGTTGGAGGTCAGCACGATGAACGGGTCGGTGGTGATGGCAAAGATCGCCGGAATGCTGTCCACCGCGAAGATCACATCGATCACCGCGATCAAAATCAGCACCACGAACAGCGGCGTGAACCAGCGCTTGCCGTCCTTGATCACGCTCAGCAGGTTGCCGTCGTACTGCGGGCTGAGCCGCAGATGGCCGCGCATCCAGCGCAGCACCGGGTTGGCTTCCAGATCCGGCTCCTTGCCGGCGGAGAACCACATCTTGATACCGGTCAGCAGCAGGAACGCGCCGAACACGTAAAGCAGCCAATGGAACTTGGTCAGCAATACCGAGCCTGCAAAGATCATGATCGCGCGCAGCACGATGGCGCCCAGCACGCCGATGATCAGCACGCGCTGGCGCTGTTCTTCAGGCACGCCGAAGTAGGTCATGACCATCAGGAACACGAAGATGTTGTCGACCGCGAGCGATTTCTCGACCAGATAGCCGGTCAGGAACTCCAGCCCGATCCGGTTGGCCACCGCCTCGCCGGCGCTGGACTGCAGGTACCACCACAGCCCGGCGTTGAAGGCCAGCGCCAGCAGCACCCAGCCGATGCTCCACCAGGTGGCTTCCTTGAAGGTCACCTTGTGCGCGCCGCCATGGCGCATCAGCACCAGATCGACCATCAGCGCCACGATCACCACGATCGCGAAGCCACCCCATAACCAGACATTGCCAATGGTTTGCATAAAAGAATCCCGAAAAGTGAAACGACCTGGACAGCCGGTGGGCTGAGGCCTTGTGACACGGAAATCGTGGATTCCGGGTGACGGACCTTCGCCTGCGCGGCGAAGGTCTCGCTCGCAACCGGTATGGGCCGGTTGCCGTTGCACCGGAGCGCCTGATGACAGGGCTCGTAATGACGGCGACAACGCTGGAGCGACTTCCCGAACGATGGCATGACCGCTGCGACGTTCTGTTGGCCGTTCCTGGGAGCTACTCCCCTTCTGAGCCCGATTCTGCGTTGCGGGCTCAGGCACGTCAATCCAGCCGGATACAATGGGCGGATGAATACTCCTGTCCCCGTCGTCCGACTCAAGAATGCGTGGCGCTTCAGCCACCCGTGGATCTTCCAGAAGCTGGTGGAAAAGCCCGCCGCCAAGCCCAAACCCGGCACCATCGTCGATGTGGTCGGCGTGGATGGGGAGTGGATCGGCCGCGGCTTCTACAACGGCCATTCGCGCATCGCCGTGCGCATCCTGGAAACCGATCAATCGGTGCCGGTGGATGCGGGCTGGTTCTCGCGCAAGATCGCCGCCGCGGTGAGCCTGCGCCGCGACTGGCTCAAGCTCGATGGCGTGTCCGATGCCTGGCGCGTGGTGCACAGCGAAGGCGACGGCCTGTCCGGGCTGGTGGTGGACCGCTACGGCGACCTGGTGGTGGTGGAGTTCTTCGCCGCCGGCATGTTCCGCCACCGCGAATGGATCTACGAGGCGCTGCGCGAGCAGTTCCCCGGTTGCCGCTTCCACAGCTTTGCCGACGAACACGTGCAGAAGCAGGAAAGCTTCGACTTCCACGGCAACACCACCACCGAAGCGGCGGTGATCACCGAGTACGGCATCAAGTTCCGTGCCGACCCGGCGGGGGCGCACAAGACCGGGTTTTTTGCCGATCAGCGCGAAAACCGCCAGTGGCTGAGCGAGCAGGTCGAAGGCAAGAGCGTGCTGGACCTGTGCTGCAACACCGGCGGATTTGCGGTGTATGCGGCCGCGCGTGGTGCGTCCGAGGTGCTGGGCGTGGACATCGACGAGGATGTGATCGCGTTGGCCAAGGGCAATGCCAAGCTCAACAACGTGCGCCCCAAGTTCGTGCAGGCCGACATCTTTCCGTGGCTGCGCGATGCGTCCAATCGCGGCGACCAGTTCGATGTGGTGATCCTGGACCCAGCCAAGATGACGCGCGACCGCGAACAGGTGATTCCCGCGTTGAAGAAGTACCTGGACATGAACAAATTGGCGTTGGGCGTGGTCAAGCCCGGTGGCCTGTTCGCCACCTTCTCGTGCACCGGGCTGGTGGCCGAGCAGGAATTCCTGGACATGCTGCGCCGCGCCTCGTATTTCTCCGGGCGAACCATCCAGATCCTGAAAGTCGCCGGTGCCGGCCCGGACCATCCGTTCATGGCGCACGTGCAGGAATCGCGCTATCTGAAGGCTGTTTTCTGCCGCGTGATCTAGCGCGGCGATCAAGAGCGACTAACAAAACTACTGCGCGGCCGCCAGACGGGCGCGGCCGGTGCTCGGAATCCTCATGTACCACCCGTACACTCCGGTTCCTGCGCGCCGTCCACGCCCACCTGACGACCGCTCGCTACGTTTTGTTAGCCACTATAAAAACGCAGTCAACCCGTGGAGCGGCCAGTCGATGACACCGGACGATGACGAACGCAAGGCGCTGACCCGGTTGCTGCGTGAGATCGAGCGCCCCAACCCTAGTCTGCTGGCCAGTAACTGGCCGGTGTTCGGCGTGTGGCTGCTGTTTTCCGGCGCCTTCATGTATCTGTTCCAGACCGGCAACGGCTCGCCATTGCATCCGTTGCTGCTGGCGCTGGGCTCGACTTGTCTGGGCGTGTTCGGCGCGTGGATCGTGTTCCGTTCGGTGTGGGCGCGGCAGTGGCCGCATGTGCGCGAGCACATCGATGTCGAGAGCGTGCGCGCGCGTCTGGCCGAACTGGGCGACTAAGCGACCGGCAGACCGACTGCGCAGCCGTCGCATCCAGGCGACAGATGCCTGGAGCGCCGCCCACCATCGCGCAGGCTGGCGGATGAGCTGGCGATGCACTGGCGAAGCCCAGCGCGCGCTAGCGGATCTGCAACTGGCGCCGGTACGCTGCCGGGCTGGCCTGGGCCAGCACGCGAAAATGCCGGCGGAACGATTCCAGCGAGCCGAAGCCGGCGCGTTCGGCGATCCAGTGCAGCGGTCGGTCGGTGGTTTCCAGTAACTCGCGCGCCAGTGCCACGCGCTCGCGGATCACCCAGTCGATCGGCGACAGCCCGGTAGCTTCGAGAAACTGCCGTTGCAGCGTGCGTTGGCTGAGGGCGGCACGCTCGGCCAGGCTGGCCAGGGTGTGCGGTTGGTCCAGATGGCTGCGGATCCATTCGGTGAGCACCGCAAGCCGGTTCGGTTCGCCGAGCGGGATCGAGCGGTTGACCAGCTGGCTGCGCTCGCCATCGCGCCACGGCGCCAGCACCAGCCGCTGCGCGACCAGGTTGGCCACATGCGTGCCGTAGTCCTTGCGCACCATGTGCAGCAGCATGTCCATGCCGGTGGCCGAGCCGGCCGAGGTGAGGATGCTGCCGGTGTCGACATACAGCACGTTGGCGCGCACCTCGATGGCGGGGAAGCGGCTGGCGAGCAGGTCGGTGAGCCGCCAGTGGGTGGTGGCGCTACGGCCATCCAGCAGGCCGGCATAGGCCAGCACGAAGGCGCCCGAGCAGATCGAGGCCAGCCGCGCGCCGCGTGCGTGGGCGGCGCGCAGTTTGTCCAGCAGTGCAGCCGGCGGGCATTCGTCGGGATTGCGCCAGCCGGGGATCACGATCACGTCTGCATCGTCGAGCCGGTCCAGCGTGGCCGGTGCCTGCAACAGGCAGCCGCCCAGCGTCTTCAGCGCGTCCGGCTCGCAGGCGCACACCACGCTGCGGTACCACTCCACCTCCAGCTCGGGGCGTTGCGGCGCAAATAGCCCGACAGCGCAGCCGAACTCGAACAGACCCAGTTGCTGGTAGGCCAAAATCGCAACCAGGGGCGCGGCGGTGACGTGCGGGGAGTCGGGTTCGCTCATGCGTGGTATTAGGCCGCGTTTGCCGTGCGTCGCGACGTTGCAGACTGCCTGCAGTGGTGACCAGTGGTTGTGACCACATCGCCAATGGATATGTCGCTGGCGCGATGTTGCCAGCGGTTGTCGTGCGCACCGATGGTGGCAGGCGCGCGCAACGCCTTGAATGGACGGCATCCCGTTCAAGGCACGCCAATGCGCCGATTCCGTCTGTGGCTGCTGCTCGCAGCGCCGTTGTTGTCCGATCCCGCCAATGCCGCGCCGGCCGATGCGCCTGCGGCGGCGGCCGCCACCTTGGACACGGTGCTGGTGACCGGCTCGCGCAGCAGCACGCGCACGGTCAAGAACAGTTCCACCCCGATCGATGTGGTGTCGGCGCAGGAGTTGGTGGCGACCGGGCAGGGCAATCTGCTCGACGCGCTGCAACGCACCCTGCCGTCGCTGAGCCAGGTGGGCGGCTACCAGAGCGATCAGGAAAGTCTGGTGCGCGGCTATCAGCTGCGTAACCTGTCGCCCGGCTACACCTTGGTGCTGATCAACGGCAAACGGCGCAACGCCAGCGCCTATGTCAGCGGCGCCAACGGTGGCGGCTTCCCCGGCCATGCCTGGGCCGACCTGGCGCTGATTCCGATTGCGGCGATCGACCGGGTGGAGGTCTTGCGTGATGGCGCTTCGGCGATCTATGGCTCCGATGCGATCGCCGGGGTGGTCAACATCCTGCTCAAGACCCAGGCCAGCGGTGGCAGCGCCTGGCTGGAGAGCGGCAGCAGCAGCGATGGCGACGGCAGCCGCACCAGCGTGCGCGGCAACCTGGGGCTGCCGTGGGGCGCCGATGGCTTCGTCAATCTATCGGCCGAACGCACCCGCCAGCACAGCGCGATCCGGCCATTGACCTATCAACCGGACTATCTGAGTTATCCAGCCATCGGCGCCGATGGCAGCCTGGTCGCACTCGGCAGTTACAACAGCCTGCCGGCCGGCGCTACGCGCAATCCGGCCGAGGCCACCCGCGATGCGCAGGCCAACCGCATCTACAGTTCGGCCGATTACGCGCTGACCAGTGCGGCGGTGAATGCAGGGCGCAGCCTGGGCGATACGCTGCAGGTCTATGTCACTGGCACGGCCAGCGATCGCACCGCCAGCGCGGTGCAGAACTTCCGCCAGCCGGCGACGATCTCCGGTGTCTACGATGCGGCCGGTGTACTGACGGTGTGGCCGGACGGATTCTCGCCCTCGATCCAGAGCAAGGAGCAGCAGTACAACGGGACTGCAGGATTCAAAGGCGCGCTGGCCGGTTGGGACTACGACGCCAGCGTGACCTATAACCGCGACACCATCCGCACCTATACACGCGATTCGGCCAATTTCTCGCTGGCGTATCCGGGCGCACCGACCGATTTCTATGACGGCAAGGTCGATTATCTGCAGCAGCTGGCCAATCTGGACCTGCGCCGCGCCATCGCCCTGCCGGCGCTGGCTTCGCCGGTGGAGCTGAGTGCCGGGCTGGAATATCAGCACGAAGACTATCGACGCGCTCCCGGTCAGTGGGAGTCGTACACCGGCTTCGGCGCAGCGGCCTTCATCGGGTTTGCGCCTGCCGATGCGGCAGACGCCACGCGCAACAGCAAGGCGGCCTATCTGGGCGCCTCGGCCAATGTCACCGAGCACTGGTTCGTGGATGCGGCAGTGCGTTACGAAGACCATTCCGACTTCGGCGATGTCACCACCGGGCGCCTGTCCACCCGCCTGGATGTCACCGAGCGCATCGGCGTGCGTGCGACGCTCAGCAACGGCTTTCATGCACCGGGATTGGCCGCGCGCTATTACCAGGTCACCGGCAATTGCCCGTGCGGCACGACGCTGGTGGCGCAGGTGGATTCGCCGGTGGCACGCGCGCTGGGAGCGAGCGATCTGCGCCCGGAGAAAGCGCGCAACTACAGCGTGGGCGTGACCTTCGATCCGGTGCAGAACGTGCATGCGGCCGTGGATGTGTATCAGATCGACATCCGCGATCAGCTTGGGCAATCCAGCCAGATCGGCTACAACGCGCTGGACCCGGCCAACGTCGTCGACTACGGCAACAGCCCATTGAGCGCCGCGCAACAGTCCACCATCGATGACTTGTTGGGCAGCGCCGGTATCGCCATTCCGGCGGGCGAGGCGTACTACGTGAGTTACTTCACCAACGTTGGCGACACCCGCACGCGCGGTGTGGAGCTTACGCTGGAAGCCACTCAAGACACCGACTGGGGACGTTTGCGTTACACCTATGCGGCCAACGCCGGGCGCACCGAAATCACCCAGGTGCGTAGTGTGCCGAGCGCGCTGCAAGGCTTGCCCAACATCGGTCTGCTCACCGAAACCAGCGAGTACGCCTTGCGCTATCGCTCGCCCACATACACCCAGGTGGCCGGCGTGTCGTGGAGTCAGGGACGGTGGAGCGCCAACCTCAATCTCAATTATCTGGGTCCGCTCAAGCGGCTGACCAACGGACAGAAATATCAGTTGAGTCCGGTGCTGGTGAGCAATCTCAGCGGGAGCTACACCATCGGTGGCGGTTGGAGCGTGGATGCCGGTGTGGACAACCTCGGCAACAAGCGCACGCGCAAGATCCCCGAGGCCGCACGCAATGCCAGCCAGCGCGCCAGCACCACCTTCACCTACGAATATGGCGATGTGCTCGGCACCGTGGGGACGTATTGGTTTGGCCGCATCAACTATCGCTTCTGACGACGTCTGCATCCGTTGTCGTTTGGATGTTTTCAAGCCGCATTGGTTGAGGGGGCCTGTGGCCAAGCTGCGGATCATTCGCCTTGCAAGAGATCTGTTCACATGGCTCGATGACTTCAAGACACACCACAACGGCGATTTCGAGTTGTAGCCGGGTTTGGATGCAGTCAAACAAATGCTTAGGTCAAAAGCCTGGTTAGTCGAGGGCGCGGTGCCCTCACCGCATGCGGGACACGCCGTAAACCCGTCCCTGGGGGCTCGGTGGCGGCATCCATGCCGCCACACGGTCCCGCAAGCGGTGAGGGCACCGCACCAGAGAGTTAACCGGTTACTTTATTACAAGCTTGGCCGTTGATCGGCTGGCGTTGGAAAGATGACAAAAAGCGCCGTTATCCGAACGCGGATCTCGTGCCTTGCTGGCACCATGCACACCGCCCTCTCGACCTCGACTGGTCCTTGCCCGCTCACCGTCGCGGGACCTTACGCGGCATGGATGCCGCGTAAGAGCCTACAAGGACGTACTTGCGGCGTGTCCCGCGATGGTGGGCGGGCAAGGGCCCTGCAGCCAGGCCGCAGATCACCCGCTCTGTAATCAACGCACACAGCGTCCAAATCTTCCCAAGACAACCAACACCTCAGGCTCCTGTCGCGCGCGTTCCGACGCGTGACGCGCCCCACTTTTTCGCCTGGGTGCACGACTGGCTGATGTCGCATGCATAACCCAAAGCAGTCAGGTCATTGCCAACGGCCATTTCGCTGGCCGCATCTGACCGGACATTGTCGATTTCTGGCGCGATCTGCGCGCTGGCGGTCACTAGGCTGGAAACACCACGCATCGCCCTGGTGTCGATGCTTCCACGTAGCGAGGGTGCCACCCCCATGTCTGCTTTGTCCACGTCCGATCTGTCGACGTCCAAACCGATCTTGTTGTTGCTGGAACACGATTTCGAAGATCCCAGTTTTGCCGGGCAGCGGTTTTTCTGTCGGCATGGCTTGTTGCTGGAAGGCGCGCTGTCGGGCATCGATGGATTGCGCGACCGGCTGGACGTGCGCCGGGTCGGCTTTCCGCGGCCGCGTCGCGACGTGATCGGCCTGGTCGGCGAAAGCGATCAATCGCTGCCCAAGCTGGTGCTGCCCTCGGGTGTGCACAGCAGCCACGCAAGCGGTGAACACGCCACACGCCAATACGTGTCCGGCAGCGAGCCGATCCTCGCCACGTTGGCGGAGTTGTACGCCATTCCGCAGCTGCATCCGTAACACCCGGCGCGTGCTACTGGCGCGGCGATGATCTCGATCGCAATGCACGCGCACACGTCATCACCGACACGTCGCGCTGGCGGCAGTCCTCTTCTTCCAACGCGGCAGGGCCATGAGCTATCTCCTCAGCATCCTCGACAAGAGTTACATCCCCGACGGCGGTACCGCAGCGCAGGCGCTGCGCGATAGCGTGGCATTGGCACAGCTGGCCGAAACGCTGGGCTATCACCGTTACTGGTTTGCCGAGCATCACGCCACCACCCAACTGGCTAGTCCCGCGCCGGAAGTGCTTGCGGCTTATGTGCTGGCGCAGACCGCACGCATCCGTGTCGGCACCGGCGGGGTGATGCTGCGCCACTACGCGCCGTACAAGGTGGCCGAGCTGTTCAACCTGCTGGCGACGCTGGCGCCGGACCGCGTGGATCTGGGCGTGGGCAAGGCACCTGGCGGTTTGCCGGCCTCCACCCGCGCGCTGGCCGATGGCCGCCTGGGCACGGCCGATTTCGCCCGGCAATTGACCGATCTGGACGGTTTCCTATCCAACACCTTGCCGCCCGAGCATCCGCATGCGGCGGCAATTGCAACGCCGCACCCCGTGCAGGGGCCGCAGCGGTTTCTGCTCGGTGCGAGCCCGGAAAGCGCGACATTGGCTGCGCAATTGGGTTGGCAGTTTGTCTATGCCGGTCACTTCGATGGCGACCATGCGCATATCGAGCGTGCCTTCGATGCGTATCGGCGCGGCAGCAGTCTGCAGCCGCTGCTGGCGGTAGTTGCTTTTGCCGCGCAAACGGCCGAAACGGCCGCGCAGCAGGTCGGTGCGTTGCGGCTGTATCGCGTCCAGCTCGGTGCCGGGCAAAGCGTCAACCTGCCCACTCCGGAAGCCGCTGCCGAATACGCGCGCCAGGTCGGGGTGAGCGATTACCGGCTGGAAGAACTGCGTCCCAGCGTGCTGTCCGGTACCGCGGAGGACGTGCACGCGCAACTGGACTTGCTGCATCGCCGCTTCGGTGTGGGCGAGTTCGTCATCGATGCACCGGTGGCCGACGCGCAGGCACGTCGCACCTCGCTGGAGCTGCTTGCACACGCTGCACCAAACGCAGCTGCACGGAGCGGGCGCGATGCATCGGCACGCAGCGTGTCGCAGCCCATACCCGAACACGCGTTGTCGTGATGCCGATGCCCAAGCGCGCGGCCAGCGCCGCCCTGCCATCGACCGCGCTACCGAAGTCCCCTAGTCCACAAGGATTGCCGCGATGAGTACCACGCCACGTCCCATTCCCTTCGGCATCATGTTGCATGGCGCCGGCGGTCATATGAACGCCTGGAAGCATCCGTCGGTGCCGGCCGATGCCAGCGTCAATCTGGCGTATTACATCGCCACCGCACGCAAGGCCGAAGCCAGCGGGATCGCGTTTGCCTTCGTTGCAGACGGGTTGTACATCAACGAGAAATCGATCCCGCATTTTCTCAATCGTTTCGAACCGATCACCATCCTGTCGGCGCTGGCCACCGCCACCACCACGATTGGCCTGGCCGGCACCTTGTCCACGTCCTACAGCGACCCGTTCACGGTGGCGCGGCAGTTCGCTTCGCTGGATCTGATCAGCGGCGGGCGTGCCGGCTGGAACGTGGTGACCTCGCCGCTGGAAGGCTCGGCGCGCAACTACAGCCGCGCCCATCCCGAGCATGCACTGCGCTACCAGATCGCCGACGAGTACCTGGAAGTGGTGCAGGGCCTGTGGGATTCGTGGGACGACGACGCGTTCGTGCGCGACCGCACGGGCGGCGCGTTCTTCGATGCAGAAAAATTCCGTCGTCTCGACCACAAGGGACGTTTCTTCCAGGTCGAAGGCCCCTTGAACATCCAGCGTTCGCCGCAGGGGCAACCGGTGATCTTTCAGGCCGGCGCCTCCGACGATGGCATCGGCCTGGCCGGCAAATATGCCGATGCGGTTTTCACCCATGCGCCGTCATTGGAAGACACGCGTGCGTTTACGCAGCGGGTCAAGAATGCGGCGATCGCGCATGGCCGTAGCGCGGCCGACGTGAAGATCTTTCCCGGCATCGGCCCCATTGTCGGCAACACGGCCGAAGAGGCCGAAGCCAAGTACCAGCAGATCGCCGCACTGGCCGATATCGACGAGGCACTGGCGTACCTGGGGCGGTTCTTCGACCACCACGATTTCGCGCAGTACGCCCTGGATGCGCCATTCCCGGAGCTGGGCGATCTCGGTGCCAACAGCTTCCGCTCCACCACCGACAAGATCAAACACGATGCGCGCACACAGGGATTGACGCTGCGTCAGGTGGCGCTGGAGGCGGTGAGCCCGCGGCCGCAGTTCATCGGCACCGGCGAGCAGGTGGCCGACGCGTTGATCCGCTGGTTCGATGCCGGCGCCAGTGACGGTTTCATCCTGGGATTTGCGGTCCAATCGCAGGGCTTGGATGATTTCGTCGCGCAGGTCCTGCCGGTGCTGGAAGCGCGCGGCTATTTCCAACGCACGCCGCCAGGGGTAACGCTGCGCGATCACCTTGGGTTGCCGTACAAGGCCAGCCGTTACGCGCCAGTGGCCGATGCCGCGCGCAAAGCCGGTTGAGGGGGCAGACCATGTCCGTGTTGTCGGCAAGCACCCATCCGCATCCGTCCATTCGCATCGCCGCGTTCGCCGAAGAAGCGATCGCGCTGCGACATGACTTTCATCGTCATCCGGAGCTGGCATTCGAAGAACACCGCACCAGTGCGCGCATCGCCGGGCTGTTGTCGGACTGGGGCTATACCGTCACCACCGGCGTCGGCGGCACCGGGGTGGTTGGCACGTTGGTGCGTGGCAGCGGTACGCGTCGGCTCGGTCTGCGCGCCGACATCGATGCCTTGCCGATCACCGAAGACTCCGGCCTGGACTACGCCAGCGGCACGCGCGGGTTGATGCATGCCTGCGGGCATGACGGCCACACCGCGATCCTGCTGGCGGCGGCGCATTACCTGGCCAGACACGGTCGCTTCGACGGCACCTTGCAGCTGATCTTTCAGCCGGCCGAAGAAACCGGCTCGGGTGCGACGCGGATGCTGGCCGATGGCCTGTTCGAGCGTTTTCCGGTCGATGCGATCTTCGGCTTGCACAACTGGCCCGGCGTGCCGGCCGGGCGGCTGGGCTTTGTCGATGGCCCGGCGATGGCGTCGGTGGACTGGGCGGCGATCCGTGTACTCGGCAAGGGCGGACATGGCGCCGAGCCGCATACCGGGGTGGATTCGGTGCTGGTGGCCGCGCATCTGATCACCGCCCTGCAAAGCATCGTCTCGCGCAATGTCGACCCGCGCGAGATGGCGGTGATCACGGTCGGCTCGATCCACGGCGGCCAGGCCGCCAATGTGATCCCCGACAGCGTGGACTTGAAGCTCACCGTGCGCGCGTTCCTGCCGCAGGTGCGCCAGACCCTGCGCCAGCGCATTCCGGCGCTGGCCGAAGCGATTGCGGCCGGTTTCGGGGCGCAGGTGCAGATCGACTTCCCGTTGGGATTTCCCAGCGTGATCAACCACGCAGCGGAGACCGCATTCGCACGCGACACCGCGGTGGAATTGTTTGGCGCCGATGGCGTGGTAGCCGGGCTGGCGCCGCGTACCGCCAGTGAGGATTTCGCGTTCTTGCTGCAGCAGCGTCCGGGCAGTTTCTTGTTCGTCGGCAATGGCGACAGCGCCTCGCTGCACAGCCCGCGCTACGTGTTCAACGATGCGGTGATCGCACCGGCCGCCAGCTACTGGGCGCGGCTGACCGAGCGCTTTCTCAGTGCAGATTCCGACATCGATGCAAAGCGGGCATCGGCATGAGCGAGCAGTTCCTCTACACCTCCGTGCACGACCCGCGCGCGCAGCCGCTGTTCGATGGCCTGGAGCGCGAATACAGCAACCGCTATCGCGATGTGATCGGCCGCATCGGCGGCAGTGCGCGCGATGAGTTGCTGCGTTATCCGGCCGAAGCCTTCGCCTCGCCGCACGGTGCCTTCGTGCTGTTGCTGCGCGATGGTCAGACCATCGGCGGTGGTGCCTTCATGCGGCACCCCGATGCCGACACCGCCGAGTTCAAGCGCATCTGGACCCGCGACGATCTACGCCGCCAGGGCATTGCGCGGCGCGTGCTGGTAGAGCTGGAAGCCCAAGCGATACGACAAGGGTATCGGCGCGTGTATCTCACCACCGGCTTTCGCCAACCCGAGGCGGTGCATCTGTATCTGACCCACGGCTACGCCGCGCTGTACGACCAGCAGGCCGATCCGGAAACCGTGCTGCACCTGCCGTTCGAAAAGCACTTGCCGGTGCCGCTGCCGGTGCGTGCGCTGCGGCCTTCTTCCCTTTCGACGCAGACGCCATGAGCAGTCAAACCCTCCCCGAACTCGACCGCCGCACCGCCGCAGCCACGCGCGCGCAACGCAGCGCACCGCGCATCGTGCCGGCCCGGCATCCGTTGCAGACCGGCGGCACGCTGGTGGCGATCCTGCTGATCCTGGCGGTGCTGCAATCGGTGCTCGGCAACCCACGCTGGGGCTGGGACGTATTTGCCGAATGGTTCTTCGCCGAGCCGGTGCTGGCCGGGCTTGGCCGCACGCTTTTGCTGACTGCACTGGGCACGCTGTTCGGCTTTGTGCTGGGCACCTTGCTTGCCCTGGCGCGCGTGTCCGGGTCGCCGTTGCTGGCCGGCGTGTCGTGGGGCTATGTGTGGTTGTTCCGCTCGATCCCGCTGCTGGTGCTGCTGTTGCTGCTCAACAACCTGGGTTATCTCTACGCCACCATCAGCCTCGATGTGCCGTTCACCGGCATTACGCTGTTTTCGTATCCCACCACCGCGTTGATCAGCCAGTTCGCTGCAGCAGTGCTGGGCTTGTCGTTGAACCAGGCCGCGTTTTCGGCGGAGATCATTCGCGGCGGTATTCTGTCGGTGGATCAGGGCCAGTTCGAAGCCTCTGCGGCATTGGGCCTGCCGCGCGTGCGGCAGATCCGCCGCATCGTGTTGCCGCAGGCGATGCGCACCATCTTGCCGGGCGCCTTCAACGATGTGATCAACCTCGCCAAGGGCACCTCGGTGGTCTACATCCTGGCGCTGCCGGAGCTGTTCTACACCATCCAGGTGATCTACCGGCGCAACCTGGATGTGGTGCCGCTGCTGATGGTGGCCACGGTCTGGTACCTGGTGATTCTCACCTTGCTGTCGTTGCTGCAGGCGCAGGTGGAACGTCGCTTTGCGCGCGGTGCATTGCGTGAATTGCCCTCGCGCCGCCGCGGCTGGTGGCAGCGTTCGGCCATCGCAGCCACGCAGCCGGTGGCGGCCGTCGATGCCGTTGCCGATGCGGTGGCGGTGGGCCGCGGTGCGGTGGTCAGGATCCAGGGCGTGACCAAGCACTACGGCGAGCAGCGCGTGCTCGATGCGGTGGATCTGGAGCTCCCCGCCGGCAGCGTCACCGCCATCATCGGCCCGTCCGGCGCGGGCAAGTCCACCTTGCTGCGTACCATCAATCATCTGGAACGCGTGGATGCCGGGCATGTCACCGTCGATGGCGAACTGATCGGCTATCGCCGCGTCGGCGACAGCCTGCACGAACTGCGCGAAGCGGAGATCCGCCGCCGCCGCGCCGACATCGGCATGGTGTTTCAGAACTTCAACCTGTTCCCGCATCTGACCGCGCTGGAGAACGTGATGGAAGCGCCGCTCGCCGTGCGCGGCATCGCGCCCGAACAGGCGCACCTGCAGGCGCAGGCGTTGCTCGCCCGTGTGGGCCTGGGCGACAAGCTGGATGCGTATCCGCGTCAGCTCTCCGGTGGGCAGCAGCAACGCGTGGCGATCGCGCGTGCGTTGGCGCTGCGGCCGAAGGTGCTGTTGTTCGACGAACCCACCTCCGCCCTGGACCCGGAGCTGGTCAACGAAGTGCTGGAGGTCATCGAAGAACTGGCGCGCTCGGGCACCACGCTGGTGATCGTCACCCACGAGATCGGCTTTGCGCGCCGCGTGGCCGACAGCGTGGTGTTCATGGAACACGGTCGGGTGGTCGAAGCCGCGCCACCGGAGCGTTTGTTCCGCGCGCCGGCACATCCGCGTACCGCCGAGTTCCTGGCCAAGGTGCTGTGAGGGTGCGTCGGGGCCTGACGGCGCCAAGCCATGCCGCAACGATGACGGCTACTTCGCGCCACGCGCCTGCACGCGCGATGTGTCCAGGCGTGTCCGTTCACAACAAGTCCGCTCACAGCACGCGCTTTTCAAGCAGCACTTTCCCAAGGATGCCCGTATGACCCACTCCCCCGCGTCGCGCCGCCGCCTGTTCAACATCGCCGCCATCGTTGTGGTGCTGGCGATCGGCATCGCGGCGATCCTGTTGACGCGCAAGCCGGCCAATGAAGCGCAAGCCACCACGCGCAAACCCACCGCCGCCGAACTGCCGCCGCTGCAGGCACCGCCGGACCAGGCCGCGATCGCCTTGCTGCCGGCCGGCCATCGCTTCGTCAAACCCGGCGCGCTGACCGTAGCCACCGTGGCGGCAGCGTTGCCGCTGGGCGATTACGCCGCCGATGGCAAGCAGGTGATCGGCGTGGAGCCGGACATCGCGCGTCTGGTCGCAACCGCGCTGGGGCTGCAATTGAATCTGGTGCCGGTGGCATGGGCGGATTGGCCGCTGGGGCTGGAATCGGGCAAGTACGACGCGGTGATCGCCAATGTCACCGTCACGGAATTGCGCAAGCAGAAGTTCGATTTTTCCAGCTACCGCTACGACCTGCTTGGCATCTACACGCGCAGCGATGGGCCGATCAAACAGATCACCCAACCCAGCGACGTGGCCGGTTTGAAGGTGGTGGTGGGCGCCAGCACCAACCAGGACCAGATCCTGCGCCACTGGAATGCGCGCAATGTCGCGGCGGGACTGAAACCGGTGGAGTTTCAGTATTTCGACGATGCGGTGGTGGGGCGGTTGGCGGTGATCACCGGGCGCGCCGATGTCTCGTTCGAGCCCAATGCCACCGGCGCCTATGCCGCGCGCGACGGCAAGGTGCGCCGGGTAGGGTTGTTCCCCGGTGGGTGGCCGCAGGCGGCGGCCATTTCGGTGACCACGCGCAAGGGCAGCGGCCTGGCCGAGGCGATCACCCAGGCAATCAACGCGCAGATCGACAGCGGCCTGTATGCCAAGGCATTGGCGCGCTGGAATCTGGCCGAGGAAGCGGTGCCGCGTTCGCAGACCAATCCGCCGGGGCTGGGCGAGTTGTAGCGCGCGCCGCGTGCCTGGCGGCGCGCGCACAGCGGCTGCAAAACGCAGCGGTTTCAGGTTTTAGGTTCGGCGTGGCTGCGCACCTTGTACGTGGCGCATGCCGGCACGCGCGCGATCGCGTGGCCGTCGCCCCGCATCGCGCTCCAACGCACGCAGCGTGGCCGGCCTGGCAGACAGCGCGTACAGCCGCACACGCCGCAATCGCTGCGCGGGTAGCGCCACAACCCCACCCCACCCGTCGGACGCAATGGCGGATCCGTGCCGCTGATCCATCGTTGAGGTGGGAGCAGGGGATCGGCTCGACACTCGGAGAATGCAATGACGTCCTCACCCCAGCGTGCTGGCACCGCACAGGCCGCGCCCTAGATGCCGGCCATCGATTCCCAGCGCGCCGCCTGGCTGGCGACGCAGATCCTGCCGCATGAGCCGGCGCTGCGGCGCTGGCTACGCAAGCACGCCCCCGGCACCGTCGATTGCGACGATGTGATCCAGGAGACCTACGCCATCCTGGCCGGGCTGGGCGAGGTGGGCCATATCGCCAACCCGCGCGCCTATCTGTTCACCGCCGCGCAGTCGGTGCTGTTGCAGCAGGTGCGCCGCGCCAGGATCGTGTCGATCGAAAGCGTGGCGGAAATCGAGCGCCTGGACATCACACAGGACGAGCGCTCACCCGAGCGCCACGCCATTGCCGGTCAGGAGCTGCGCCGCATCGGCGAAGCGCTGTCGGCACTGCCGGACAAATGCCGCCAGGTATTTCTGCTGCGCAAGGTCGATGGACTATCGCAGCGCGAGATCGCCGCGCGGCTCGGAATCAGCGAGAACACCGTGGAAAAACACATCGTGAAGGGATTGCGTTTGCTGATGGCCCGCATGGGCCGCACCCGCGTCTCCGCACCGGCCGCCGTCCACGACGCGCAGGCCACACGCCTGGCCGACCCGCAGCGTGGCACCTGAGCATGCGCACCATCGACGACATTGCCGCCGCCTGGGTGGGACGCGAGGACGGCGACCGGCTCACGCCGGCCGAGTGCGCGCAGCGCGACCGTTGGCTGGCCGCAGACGTGCGCCATCGCGGGGCGTATGCGCGTGCGCATGCGGTGCATCTGCACTTCGATCGCGCGCGTGCGTTGGGGCAGGGCTTCGCAGTACAGAGCCAGGCCAGGCGCGTGCATGCGCGCCGACGCGGTGCCTGGTTGGCCGCGCTCGCGGCCAGCGTGGTCGCCGCAGCCAGCGGCATGCTGGCGCTGCAGCAACCCATGCGCATGAATCGCATGCCCAGTGAGGCCGTGGCGGGCAGCGGCACGCCCGGCAGCGGCCATCACCTCACCCGCATCGGCGAGGTGCTGCGCCTGCCACTGGCAGACGGCTCGGCAGTGACGCTCAACTCCGGCTCGGAAGTGGTGGTGGAATACCGCGCCGACCGGCGTCAGATCCAGCTGCTGCGTGGCGAGGCCTTGTTCGATGTGGCCAAGGATCGCCATCGCCCGTTCGTGGTGATGGCGGCCGGCTCGCAAGTGCGTGCGGTCGGCACCAGCTTCAGCGTGCGCCGCCGGCAGGACGATGCAGTCAAGGTCCTCGTGCGCGAAGGCACCGTGGAAGTGGATGCCGACCAGCGCGCACCGCAACGGGTGGCAGCCAACATGTTGGCGATGGTCAGCCCGACGCGGGCAGTGCAGCTGCAGCCGCTGGATGCGCAACGCGTGCAGCAGTTGCTGGTCTGGCGCGACGGCATGATCGCCTTCGATGGCGACACGCTGGCGCAGGCCGCCGCCGAATTCGCCCGCTACAACGACAGGCGCATCCTGATCGACGACCCCGCGGTGGCGCGACGCACCGTGGTCGGCCTGTACTCGGCCAACGATCCGGAAGGCTTCGCACGTTCTGTCGCACTGAGCATGGGCCTGCAGATCGAACACACCCGTGGCGGCATCCATCTGCGCAGCGCAATCGCGCAGTGATGCCCATCGATCTGCAGCCAGGCCGCCAGCATCTGCGATGTCGATGGCGGAAAAGCGGCGGCTGCGCATCCAACCACATGCGAGCAAGACAACAACGGTGACGACGACCAGACAGCGGCGCACACGCGTCAGCGGAGACCAGTGATGCAGGCAGCAACAAGGCGTTTGAGCAAGGCAATCGCGGCGGCAACCGCAATGATGGCAGCGGGACATGCGTTGGCAGCGTCACCGCAGGGGCGCACGTTCTCGCTACCGGAGGGCAATGCGGTGGCGGCATTACCCGAATTCGCGCGGCAGGCCGGCGTGCAGATCGTGGCGCCGGGCGAGTATCTGCAGCAGGTGCGCACCCCGGCCGTGCAGGGCACGCTGGAATCGCGCGTGGCACTGCGGCAATTACTGGCCGGCACCGGCTTGAGCGTGGTCGAAGACGATGGCGAACGCATCACCCTGGCCTCGGCGCAGCCGATGACGGCCGCCTTGCACGGCCAACCCGGCGTGGGCTATGCACAAGTGGACGCACCCGCCGCGGCGCCGCCCGCAGATGCCGCAGTCGGCAACCTGGCTGCGGTGGTGGTCACCGGCGCACGCGGCGTGCAGCGCACCGTCACCGAAAGTCCCACCCCGATCGATGTGATCGGCGCGGCGGAACTGGAAAAGACCGGGCGCCCGGGCCTGCTGGCGGCGCTCAACGATCTGGTGCCCTCGTTCAATGCACCGGCCAAATCCGGCAACGGCACCTCGTATGTGATCGCCACCGGCGGCTTGCGCGGGCTCAATCCGGATCACACCCTGGTGCTGGTCAACGGCAAGCGCCGCCATCGCACCGCCAGCATCAACATCGCCGGCATCGTCGGCCGTGGTTCGGTGCCGGTGGACATGAGCCTGATCCCGGTCTCGGCGGTGGATCACATCGAGGTGCTGCGCGACGGCGCCGCCGCGCAGTACGGCTCGGATGCGATCGCCGGCGTCATCAACATCCTGCTCAAATCCGATGCCGACGGCGGCAAGGCCGACATCCTGTGGGGGCAGAACATCGACCGCGCCGATGGCGACAGCAGCAGCGCCAGCATCGGCAAGGGCCTGGCACTGGGCAGCGACGGCTTCGTCTATCTGGCCGCCGACGCCCGCTATCAACAGACCTCCAACCGCGCGGTGCCGGTGGCCGACGACTACCGGCTGTACTACCCGGTCAACGGCCAGCCGGACCCGCGCGAGGCCAGCGCCGACCGGTTGATCACGCGCAACTTCGGCCAGCCCTGGCAGAAGGGCGCCAACCTGTCCTACAACGCCGAACTCGGCCTGGGCGGCGACCTGCGCGGGTATTCCTACGCCACCTACAGCCGCCGCCTGAGCGACCTGGAATGGTCGTTCCGCAATCCCAACGCCAACAACACCCTGCAGGAGATCTATCCGGACGGGTACAGCCCGCGCCTGCGCATCGACGAGACCGATTACGAGTTCACCGCTGGCATCAAGGGCCTGTGGGGCCAGTGGGATTGGGACCTGGCCACCAGCTACGGCAGCAACGCCTCCGAACGCGACGGGCTGCACACGCTCAATGCCAGCCTGGGGCCAACCAGCCCCACCGAGTTCTATCTAGGCCAGCTGACCTCCACCGACTGGACCACCAGCCTGGACATCACCCGCGGCCTGCAGCTGGCCGAGCATCCGTTGCAGGTGTCGCTGGGCGTGCAGCATCGCTACGAAAAATACGAGATCCAGGCCGGCGAACCGGCGGCGTATGCGGCCGGCAGCTACGTGTTTCCGGCCGGCCATCCGCGTGCCGGGCAGGCGCCGCCGCCCGGCGCGCAGGGCGCGATCACCTTCCAGCCCGACGAAGCCGGCAGCCTGGATCGCAACAGCGGCGCGGCCTATGTCGACCTGACCTGGGACGTGGCCGACAGCGTGTCGCTGGGCCTGGCCGGACGCTACGAGCGCTTCGACGATTCGGCCGGCGACACCGCGGTGGGCAAGTTCACCGCGCGCTGGGCCATCACCCCGACCTTCGCGCTGCGTGGCGCGGCCAGCACCGGCTTCCGCGCGCCTGCCCTGGCGCAGGCCCTGTATGCGGCCACCAACAGCAGCTGGCGCACGCTGGACAACGGCGATCGCGAGTTGTTCCTGGCCAAGACGCTGCCTGTGGATTCCCCGGCAGCGCTGGCACTGGGGGCCGAACCGCTGAAGCCGGAAGAATCCACCAACGCCAGCATCGGCTTCACCTACAACCCCACGCGCGCGCTCAGCCTCACCGTGGATGCCTACCGCATCGACCTGGACGACCGCATCGGCATGACCGGCTACATCACCGGTGCGGCGATCACCGACCTGCTCACCCGCGCCGGCGTGTCCGGCGTCGACAGCGCGCAGTACTTCACCAACGCCATCGACACCCGCACCGACGGCGTGGACGTGGTGGCGACCTGGCGCATGGAGGCCGGCGACTGGGGCCGGGTCAACTGGAACCTGGGCTACAACTACAACAAAACCGAAATCACCCGCATCGCCGACAACCCGGCCGCACTGGACTCGCTGGGCGCCGGCTACGAACTGTTCGACCGCGCCTCGCGCGGCTATCTGTCGCGCACGCCGCGCAGCAAGTTGTTGCTGGGTGGCAACTGGGTGATCGGCGACTTCGCGCTCAACGTGCGCGTCAATCGCTTCGGCAGCTTCGACGTGCTGGAAAACAACCCGGCCAACGACGAGCACGTGCCGGCCAAATGGATCACCGATCTGGAAGCGTCCTACGCACTGTCCGGGCGCATCACCTGGACGCTGGGCGCCAACAACCTGTTCAACCAGTACCCGAACAACATCGGCGCGGTCGCCAGCACCGGCAGCGGTTTCTATGTGACCAGCGTGCCGTACGGCTTCACCGGCGGGTCCTATTACACCAAGTTGACCTACACCTTTTGAGGAGTGATCCAGTGCCGCGACTTTCCTTGATGCGGGCGCCTGCGCGCAGCGCTTTCACTTACGCAGGACTGCTGCTGATCGCGTTGGCGTGCGCCCCGATCGCGGCGCTCGCAAGCAGTGGTAAAGACACCGGCGAGATCCTGTGGGATCGCTACGGCGTGCCGCATGTCTATGCCAGGACCGAAGCGGGCACCTTCTATGGCTTCGGTTGGGCACAGACCCACAGCCATGGCAATTTGCTGCTGCATCTCTACGGCGAAGCGCGCGGCCGCGCCGCCGAATACTGGGGCGACAAATACATCGAACAGGATCGCTGGCTGGCCAGCAACGATGTCTACGCACGCGCGCAGCAGTGGTACCGGCAGCAGGATCCGGGCTTTCGCGCCGATCTGGATGCATTCGCACAGGGCATCAACGATTACGCCGCCGCACACCCGGAGGCGCTGGATGCCGAGGTCAAAGTGGTGCTGCCGATCACCGGCGTGGACGTGGTGGCGCATGCGCACCGGCTGATGAATTACGTCTACATCGCCTCGCCTGCAAAAGTGCTGGGCGAGCCGCCCAAGGACGGCCAGGCCCGTGACGGCTCCAACGCCTGGGCGGTGATGCCCAAGAAGACCCGCGACGGCCACGCCATGCTGCTGGCCAACCCGCATCTGCCGTGGGGCAGCGGCTTTTTCACCTACTACGAAGCGCATCTCAACGGGCCGGGTGTGGATCTGTACGGCGCCACCCAGGTCGGCCTGCCGATCCTGCGTTTCGGTTTCAACAAGCAGCTGGGTTTCACCAATACGGTGAACACGCTGCTGGGCCAGACCACCTACAAACTCAGCTTGTCGGGCGATGGCTATCTGCTGGACGGCAAGGTGCTGCCTTTCAAGCGTGAAACCAAAACGCTGAAGGTTCGTCAGGCCGATGGCTCGCTGAAGGAAGAAACGCTGCAAGTGCGGCATGCGATGCAGGGCCCGGTGTTCGAGCGTTACGACGGCAGCACCGTGGCGCTGCGTGTGGCCGGCCTGGATCGCCCCGAGATGCTCAAGCAGTACTGGGACATGGGCAAGGCGCAGGACTTTGCGCAGTTCCAGCGCGCGCTGAAACAGCTGCAGGTGCCGATGTTCAACATCGTCTATGCCGACAAGGCCGGCAACGTGCTGTTTCTCGACAACGGCATCCTGCCCAAGCATGCGCAGGGCGATCTGAAGTACTGGAGCGGGCTGGTGCCGGGCGATACCGCGTCCACGTTGTGGAGCGAGGTACACGGCTACGACGAGCTGCCCAAGGTGATCAACCCGGCCGGCGGTTTCGTGCAGAACACCAACGACCCGCCGTGGCTGGCGAGCTGGCCGCGTGTGCTGGAACCGAGTGCCTTCCCGGCGTATGTCGCACCGGTCGGGCCGATGTCGTTGCGTGCGCAGAACTCGGTAAAGATGCTGGCCGAACACGACAACATCGACTTCGACCAGTTCGTCGCACTCAAGCGCACCGCGCAGGCGTTGGCGGCCGATCGCACGTTGCCGCAGCTGTATGCCGCTGCCGCAAATAGCACCGACCCGGACATTCTCGCCGCGATCAAGGTGCTCAAGGCCTGGGACCGCCACTTCGAAGCCGACAGCCGCGGCGCGTTGCTGTTCGAGGAATGGGCGCGGCTGTTCACCGGCGATGCGCGCTATCTCTCGCAGGCCGGCTACGCCACGCCGTGGTCGCTGGACGCTCCGCTGACCACGCCCAGCGGCCTGAAGGACCCGGCGCTGGCGCTGCGCCAACTCAAGCAGGCCGTTGCCAGCACCAGACAGACCTATGGCGCCATCGACCGGCCGTACGGCGAGGTGTCGCGCTTCCATCTGGGCGCTGTCGATGTGCCCGGGCGCGGTGGTTTCGGCAATCTCGGCGCCTTCGACGTGATCACCTGGAACCCGCCCAACGCCGCCGGCCAGCGCCTGCCGCAGCACGGCGAAACCTGGGTGTCGCTGGTGGAGTTTTCCACGCCCATCAAGGCCAAGGGCCTGATGAGTTACGGCAATGCCAGCCAGCCCGGTTCACCGCACATCAGCGACCAACTCGAATTGCTGTCCAAGGGCGAGTTCCGCACCTTGTGGACCACGCGCGAGCAGGTCGAACAGCATCTGGAATCGCGCACCGACTTCTGATGCCCACCTTCCGACGATCGCCCTCCTCCAAGCAGCGACCCCACCGCACCGCCCAACATCCCAGCCTCCAAGGACACCGCCCATGCGCACCTTTCTGACCGCCGCCTTGTTCGCCGTCTCGGCATTGACTGCCACGTTCGCCGCATCGGCGGCCGATCCGCACGATGGCGCCTGGACCCTGGTGGAATCCAAATCCAACTGGAGCGACGGCAAGTTTCCCAAGGGCATGCGGTTGACCATCAACGTGCAGTTCTCCGACAACCGGATCGAATACCACTCCATCAACACCACCCGCCCGGACACGCCGTACAAGGTCGATTACGTCACCACGCTGGATGGCAAACCCAGCCCGCTCAACGAGCAGGCGCGCTTCAACCAGATCGCGGTGAGCAAGACCGGCGCCGACACCTACCAGATCCTCAAGATGAAGGACGACGACGTGATCGTCGGCGAGTTCTGGACGTTCTCTGCAGACGGCAAAACGCTGATCCGCAATGGCGTGGGCAAGTCGCCGGAAGGCAAATCCAAGGCGTATCACGAGTTCTTCGAGCGCAAGTGACGCGTTGGTGCGTGGTCGCAGGCGCTGATGTCTGCGACTGCGCATCGCGGCGGCCTGCGCCCGCGTTCTGCGCAGGGATCGGCCGATCCCTGCGCGGCTATGATCGATTCCCCCCACCTTCTGCGAGCTGTCATGACCCTGCACCGCCTGTGCACCGCCATCTTCCTGAGTCTGGCCGTGGCCGCACCCAGCCACGCGCTGGAGTTTTCCAAGGCCGAGCTGGCGCGCGCCACCGCCTTGCAACAGCGTCTGGTCACGCTGGATTCGCATCTGGATACGCCGGCCAATCTGGAGCGCCCCGACTTCGACGTCTTGCAGGCGCATGCCGGCAACCGGCTGTCGCAGGTGGACTACCCGCGCATGGTCGCAGGCGCGCTCGATGGCGGCTTCTGGGTGGTCTATACCGGGCAGGGCGATCGCAGTGCGGCGGCGCATTTGCGCGACCGCGATGCCGGCCTGCAGCGGCTGTTGAAGATTCACACCCTGCTGGCCGCGCAACCGCAGCAGTTTGCCTTCGCCACCACGCCTGCCGATGCCGCGCGGATCAAGGCCGCTGGCAAGCGCGTGGTGTACATCAGCATGGAAAACGCCAGCCCGCTGGTGGCCGACCCCACGCTGCTGAGCTTCTATTACGCGCAGGGCCTGCGCCTGATGAGCACCGTGCACTTTCTCAACAACGAGTTCGCCGACTCGGCCACCGACCCCAAGGGGCCGGAGTGGAAGGGCTTGAGCCCGGCCGGCAAGCAACTGGTGCAGCAGGCGCAGGCGCTGGGCATCGTGATCGATCAATCGCATGCCTCCGATGCGGTGTTCGATCAGTTGATTGCGCTATCGCCGGTGCCGATCGTGCTCTCGCACAGCGGAGCGCGTGCGGTCTTCAACCATCCGCGCAATATCGACGACGCGCGCTTGAAGGTGTTGGCCCAGCACGGCGGCGTGATCCAGGTGAACTCCTACGGCGGCTATCTGGTCGACAGCGGCGCCAGCCCCGAGCGCAAGGCCGCCGAAAAGGCGTTGACCGACCAGTACGGCGGTTGGGAACACGTCAAGATCGCCGACGGCACCGCCCTGAGCGCCGCACTCAAGGATCTGGATGCGCGCTACCCGATCAAGCGCGCCACCGAAGAGGATTTCTTCGCCCATCTGGAGCATGTGCTCAAGGTGGTCGGGCCTGAGCACGTGGGCATCGGCATGGACTGGGACGGCGGCGGTGGCGTGGTCGGGCTGGAAGATGTCTCCAAGCTCCCGCGCATCACCGCCTGGCTGCTGCGCAAGGGCTACACCGAACAGCAGATCGCCGGCATCTGGGGCGGCAACCTGTTGCGGGTGATGGGCCAGGCGCAGGCGTATGCGGCGGGGAATCGGGAATCGGGAGTGGGGAATCGGTAGAGCGGCTGGCGCTTGTGCCGTGATTTGGGAGTCGGGAGTCGCAGAGGCAAGACGGTCCATCGTGCGGGGGAGGGGACCGGGTGCTGCGTCGGCCTGGCGGTGGGTCGCCTGCTTGGTCGTGGGGGTGCAGGGATGTGGTGGAGGCGCGTTGCCGCTGCGGGCTTCTCGCCGAACTGTCTGATCGGGTGACCTGGAAGCGCCAGCGTTAGCTGTCAGCCGGGTGGTCACGTGGCGGGGTGGCCGTCATAGCATCGGGGCAGCGGGCTTGAGTCAGCCAGCCTTGCGCCAGCAGCATGGTCGCCGTGGCGCTCCGAGCCCGGCACATGCCGAGAGGCTTGATGCGGATTTGGGCATTTGCACAAAAATCAGCGCCCACCTGCCCATAGTCAGGCAGCATCCTGACGATGCTTCCGGGAAAAAGCTCCAACTAGAATGCGCCGACCCCTGTGTGGTGCCGGTGCCAGCGCACCGCGCACCGGTGGGCCCACCGACTGCTGGAGCGTGCGATGACCCAAGCCACCCGGCCCCTGCCGCCCCCCGACGGCATGCGCCCGACCTACCGCAAGATCCTGTGGCGGCTGATCCCGTTCCTGTTCGTCTGCTACCTGTTCAATTACCTGGACCGGGTCAACGTCGGCTTCGCCAAATTGCAGATGCTGGGCGATCTGGGCATGAGCGAGACCGTGTACGGGCTGGGCGCGGGCATCTTCTTCATCGGCTATCTTGCCTGCGGGGTGCCGAGCAATCTGATCCTGCAGCGCATCGGCGCGCGCCGCTGGGTGGCGATCATGATGGTCAGCTGGGGCCTGCTCTCCACCTGCCTGATGTTCGTGCGCACGCCGGCCGGCTTCTACACCCTGCGCCTGCTCACCGGTGCGGCCGAAGCCGGCTTTTTCCCCGGCATCGTGCTGTATCTGACGCGCTGGTTTCCGCGCGCCCAGCATGGCCGGGTCATGACCGTCTTCATGTCGGCCATCCCGATCTCCGGCGTGCTGGGCGGGCCGTTGTCGGGCTGGATCCTCAGCCACTTTTCGGCCGGGCAGGGCGGTCTGGCCGGCTGGCAATGGATGTTTCTGCTGCAAGGCCTGCCCACGGTGCTGCTGGGCATCGGGGTGTGGTTCCTGCTCAGCGATGGCGTGCAGCAGGCGACCTGGCTGGATGCGCAGCAGAAACAGGCACTGACCCGTGCGCTGGCAGACGACGAAGCACGCAAGCCGGCCGGCGCCTCCACCTCGCTGGGCGCAGTGCTGCGCAACCCGGCGGTGTGGATGCTGGGCACGGTGTACTTCTGCATCCAGAGCGGGGTGTATGCGATCAACTTCTGGCTGCCCTCGATCATCCAGGGCAGCGGCGTCACCGACCCGACCCGGATCGGTCTGATGAGCGCCATCCCGTACCTGGCCGCGGCAGTGTTCATGGTGTTGATGGGTCGCTCGGCCGACCGCCGCGGCGAGCGTCGCTGGCATCTGGTGATCCCGTTGCTGATGGGCGCAGCCGGGCTGTGCATCGCCGCCAGCGTCACCGACAACCTGGCGCTGGCCCTGTTCGGCATGACCCTGGCCACGATGGGCGCGGTCAGCGGGCTGCCGCTGTTCTGGCCGTTGACCAACGGTTTTCTCACCGCCGCCGCTGCGGCCGGCGGGCTGGCGCTGATCAACTCCACCGGCCAGGTCGCCGGCTTCGTCAGCCCGTATCTGGTGGGCTGGATCAAGGACACCACCCACAGCACCGAGCTGGCGCTGTACGTCCTGGCCGGCGCCATGCTGCTGGGCGCCGCGCTGGTGCTGCGGGTGCCGGCGCGCGGGGTGAACCAGTGATGCGTCCATTCAAGCGAGTGTCCCCATGAAGATCGTCATCGCCCCCGATTCCTACAAGGAAAGCCTGTCCGCGCTGGAGGTGGCCACCCAGATCGAGGCCGGCTTCCGCGAGGTGTTCCCTAACTGGCACTACACCAAGGTGCCGGTCGCCGATGGTGGCGAAGGCACGGTCGACGCCCTGGTGGCCGCCACCGGCGGGCGGGTGATCGCCTGCACGGTCAGCGGCCCGCTCGGCGCCCCGGTGCAGGCGTTCTTCGGCCTGACCGGCGACGGCCGCACCGCCGTGATCGAAATGGCCGCCGCCAGCGGCCTGGCGCTGCTGCCGCCGGCCGAGCGCGCGCCGCTGCGCACCAGCACGGCCGGGGTGGGTGAGTTGATCCTGGCCGCGCTGGATGCCGGCGCGCGGCGCTTCATCATCGGCATCGGCGGCAGCGCCACCAACGACGGTGGCGCCGGCCTGGCGCAGGCTCTGGGCGTGCGGCTGCTGGATGCGCAGGGCGAGTCGATCGGCCCGGGCGGCGGCGCGCTGGCGGCGCTGGCCCGGATCGAGACCGACGGCCTGGACGTGCGCCTGCAGGACTGCCACTTCGAAGTGGCCTGCGATGTGGACAACCCACTGATCGGCCCGACCGGTGCCTCGGCGGTGTTTGGCCCGCAGAAAGGCGCCACCCCCAGCATGGTGCGCCAGCTCGATACCAACCTGCAGCACTACGCCAACCTGCTGCAGCGCGACCTCGGTGTGCAGCTGCACGACCTGCCCGGCGGCGGTGCGGCTGGGGGCCTGGGCGCGGCGCTGGTGGCGTACCTGGGTGCGCAGCTGAGCCCGGGGGTGGAGATCGTGGCGCAGGCGCTGGGGCTGGATGCGCTGATCGCCCAGGCCGATCTGGTCATCACCGGCGAAGGCCGTCTGGACAGCCAGAGCCTGCACGGCAAGACCCCGGTGGGCGTGGCGCGGGTGGCGCAGCGGCACGGCAAGCCGGTGATCGCCATTGCCGGTTGCCTGGGCAACGGCGCCGCGCTGCTGCATGGGCATGGCATCGATGCGATGTTTGCGGTGGTGCATCGCGCCTGCACGGTGGAGCAGGCGCTGGCCGAAGCCGCCGGCAACGTGCGCATCGCCGCGCGCAATGTGGCGGCGGCGCTGCAGGTGGGCAGGGCGTTGGCGCCGGCGCCTGCAGCCGGAGACGGCCGCTGACGGTAGCGCACGGATGCCTCACGCAGGCCCTCCTCGTGCCACCTGTCCCGCAGCAGCACATCGCCGCGCAGAGCAGGCTTGGCGCCCGCAGGGCGACCGCGCGACGCGGCGCGTTGCCGGTTTGACTGCCACCGATTCCGGGAAGCCGGCTGCTCACCGACGACGGGTGCGCAGCGCACCGCATCTTCGCCTGACGCATCCGAATCGAACCCCGTGCGGCAGGCTGTCAGCAACGGCGGTAGAAGCACCCGCCGCCGCCGCACCCTGCACAGTCACACCCGTGTCGAACATGCACGCGCCGACCATGGCACCGTGATCTCCCTCGTTCGCGTCCACAGACCACCACGCCCATGCTCACGCTCGACCGCACCCTGGCGCAGTCCATCGTCGACCGCGCGATGACCATCATCGACGGCAACGTCAATGTGATGGACCACACCGGCGTCATCATCGCCAGCGGCGAGCCGGCGCGCCTCGGCCAGCTGCACGAAGGCGCGCTGCTGGTGCTGTCAAGGCAGGGCCGGGTGGAGATCGATGCGGCGCTGGCGCAGCAACTGGATGCAGTGCGACCGGGCGTGAATCTGCCGCTGATCTTGGATGGCCGCATCGTCGGCTGCGTCGGGCTCACCGGCGACCCGCAGCGGATCGGGCAACAGGCCGAACTGGTGCGCATGGCCGCCGAGGCCATGCTGGAACAGGCCGGCCTGCTGCGCCTGCTGGCCCGCGACGCGCGCCTGCGCGAAGAAGTCACGCTTGGCCTGATCCGCACCGACGGCCCGACCCCGGCACTGGCCGGCTGGGCCGAGCGGCTCGGCATCGCGCTCGACCTGCCGCGCGTGGCCGCCGTGATCGAAGTGGAAAGCGACACCCTGGATCTGGACGCCATGCTGGTGGAGCTGCAGCGCCTGCACACGCTGCTGTCCACACCCGAACGCGGCAACCTGATCGCCGCCACCGCGCTCAACGAACTGGTGGTGCTCAAGCCGGCGCTGGACCGGCGCGGGCACTGGGACGTGGGCGAACAACGTCGTCGCGCCCACACCTTGCTCGAGCGCATGCGCGCCAGCAGCCCGCTGCGGATCCGTCTCGCCCTGGGCCAGTATTTTCCACAGCCCAACGGGCTGGCGCTGTCGCACCAGGTCGCGCGCACCACCATGCGCATCGGCAAGGCGCGCGCGCCGCAGGCCGATGCGTTTTTCTACGACGACTATCGCCTGCCGGTGCTGGTGGACGACCTGCGCCAGCCGCTGCAGGCCCTGCTGGCACAGGAGCGTCGCAGCCAGTTGTTGAAGACCTTGTCGGCCTGGTTCGGCGCCGGCATGCGCATGGCGCCCACCGCCAAGGTGCTGGGCATCCATCGCAACACCCTGGATTACCGCATGCAGCGCATCCAGCAACTGTGCGCGGTGGACCTGAGCAATACCGACGATTGCATGCGCCTGTATCTGGCCTTGCAGATGCGCGACGACCGCGCCGGCGCCGATGCGAAGACGGACGCCAGCGTCACCGACTGAGGTGGCGCAACGGCCGCAGCGTCGGCGCGCACGCGCGTCTGTGTGCGGTAGCGCACGGAACCTCGCATCGCCAGTCCCTGCCAGGTATGCCCACTCCGCTAGACTGAACGCATTGCCCGGGGCACGAGCGAGCTTTCCGTTGAATCAGTGCGACACCGCCGTGTCATCCAGCGCCAGCGAGGCCGAGCGCCTTGCGCGTCTGGCGTTGCTGCAGGTGGTCGACACCGACGCCGAACCGTTCTTCGATGCGCTGGCCGCCGCCGCGCAGGCGATCGCCGGCACCCCGATCGCGCTGGTGTCGCTGGTGGACGAGCGCCGGCAATGGTGGAAGGCCAACATCGGCCTGCCCGGCGTCTCCGAAACCCCACGCGAAGTGGCGTTCTGCGCCTACACCATTCAGGGCGATGCGGTGATGGAAGTGCGCGATGCGCCGGCCGACCCGCGCTTCTGCGACAACGCCCTGGTCACCGCATCGCCCGCCATCCGCTACTACGCCGGCGCGCCGATCGTGCTGCCCGACGGCTTGCGCATGGGCACCGTGTGCGTGATCGACCAGCGCCCCCGCGCGCTGGAACCGGCGCAGCTGCAGGCCTTGCAGCAGCTGGCCAGGGTCGCCGCCGAAGGCCTGGAGCAGCGCCGCGTGATGCTGGAGCGTCAGGCCGCCAACGAGCAACTGCAACAGCGTCTGCGCGAGAGCGAGGCGTTTCTGGAACGTACCGGCCGGGTCGCCGGGGTGGGTGGCTGGGAAGTGGATGTGGCCAGCGGCACGCTGACCTGGTCGGATCAGACCTGCCGCCTGCACGATCTGCCTCCGGGCTACAAACCGACCTTGAACGAGGGGATCGGCTTCTACCCGCTGGAGGCGCGCGCGGTGATCACCGAGGCGGTCGACACCTGCGTGCGCGACGGCACGCCCTGGGATCTGGAGCTGCCGCTGATCAGTGCCACCGGCCGGCGCCTGTGGGTGCACAGCACCGGCTCGGTGGAGCATGTGGACGGACGCACCCGGCTGGTCGGCGCAGTGCAGGACGTGACCGACCGCCATCGCGCAGTGGATGCGCTGGCCGCCAGCGAACGCAAGTTCCGCAACATGTTCCAGTACAGCCTGGGCCTGATCTGCACCCACGACATGGACGGCCGCCTGATCAGCATCAATCCGGCCGCGGCGCGCTCGCTGGGCCGCAACGTGGACGACATGGAAGGCCGCTCGTTGCTGGAATTCATCCGCCCCGAGCGGCACGCCGCCTTCCAGGGCTACCTGTCGCGGATGGTGCTCGACGGCCAGGATGCCGGGGTGATCGAGCTGGTGGCCAGCGATGGCGGCCTGCGCCATTGGCAATACCGCAACGTGCTGGACGTGGAGTCCGACGCCACCGTCGTGCTGGCGCACGCCCAGGACATCACCAACCAGTACCACCAGGAGAAGCAGTTGCTGGAATGGTCGTTCACCGACCCGCTCACCAACTGCTACAACCGTCGCTTCCTGGACGAACTGGACAAGCGCGACCCCAGCGTGCGCTGGGGCTGCATCGTGGTGGATCTGGACAAGTTCAAACTGGTCAACGACACCCATGGCCACCAGCGCGGCGACGAGGTGCTGGTGCAGATGGCCTGGTTCCTCAACCAGCCGCTGCGCACCCAGGACCGTCTGGTCCGGCTGGGCGGCGACGAGTTTCTGGTGCTGCTGCATCAACCCTCCCAGTCGCAACTGGCGGCATTGGCGCGCGACTACGTGGCCGCCACCGACGACGCCCCGATCCAGTTCACCCTGGGCACCGCCCTGCGCAACGACGGCGAGGCGCTGGCGGCAGTGGTCGATCGTGCCGACCGCTCGCTGTATTCACTCCGCCGGGCGCGCCGCGGTACCGGCGTCAGCGACCAGCGCGAGTGACGCGCGCTGGGTCCTGCAAGCGACCACGGCCGAAGCTGATCGGCGGCTGACCTTCCGCTTCCGACCGGCACCGAAGACCGTGCCGATGAATACGCGATCGCCTATCATGTAACCGTTTTCAACTACATGGTTTGGAATGGATACCTTCGATCGCACCCAGCTCAGTCCCAAGTGGCAGTTCCGTTTCGATTTCTTCGACCGTCACGGTGGCCCCAAAGACCCCAGTTACAAGAACGCACTGAAGACCCTGAGCTTTGGCGAAAAGGTCAAGGTCGGCATGAACTTCTATGCCTTCTTCTTCGGCGTCATCTATTTCTTCATCATCGGCCTGTGGCGCAAGGCGTTGAGCCTGATCGGCATCAGCATCGTGGTCAGCATCGTGGCCTCGTTCCTGCCGGCCGCGTTTCAGAACATGCTGTGGCTGCCGCTGTCGTTGTTGACCGGCATGATCGCCAACTACGCCTATTACCTGGACAAGGTCAAAGGCAGCACCAGCTGGAACCCGTTCGAAGGCATGCGCTGGATCTGAGCAACTGCGTCACCGGCGCGTCGGCCCCTCCCGCCGCCACGCCAGCGTCGCCCGGCCCGGTCACTGACCGGGCTTTTTTGTGGGCAAGCTGGAGCGCACGCGGCTACGCCATGCGCTCACCCAGAAACCGAGCCGCTCCCAGAGGCATAGCCCTCCCAGCGACCAAGCACCAGGCACCAGGCCTCCTCAGGAACCGAACCCTGCAGGAACCAAGCCCCTCTCCCCCCGGGAGAGGGGTTGGGGTGAGGGTCCGGCCCCCGACGCGCAACACGCCCAGGGAACGCCTCAACCACACGTTCACAGCGCAGCCAAATGGACCCCCAAGCCGGGCTTACCCGTCAGCACAGCTGGCACGCCTCAGAACGGCATCCCCCGAGCGCGCGCAACAGACCGCTTCAAAACGTCTAAAACACCCGCAAAACTGCAAGAGCCAGCACACTTTGCTGCGCCGCGGTGTGCGGCAGATGGTCGAGAATGCTTAATCTTTGCCAACACATGGCTGTGACCAAATCGAATTTAGATCGATCCAAGTAAGCCAGTCGGGCGCGAGATCGCGATCGCGCTGAAGGTCGTTGCTCGAACGCAGTCGTTGTGTCTCGATCGCTGGGTGATGCAGCGGTCGGCAGGGATCCTCCACCTGCGGCTCCGGTCGCCCTCTCCCCCGAGGTGTCTTGCATGCTCTCCGCAGTCCCGTCCAGTCGTTCCGTCCCGCAGGGTGCGCCGGTGCCGTTCTGGCGCCGCGCCGCCGTCAGCCTGTGTCTGCTCGGTGCCGCGGTGTCCGCGCCGCTGGCCGCGCAGGACCCGGCGCAGGTCAACACCTTCATCGGCAGCAAGGACGACGGCAACACCTACCCGGGCGCCTCGGCCCCATTCGGCCTGGTCCAGGTCAGCCCGATCGGCGCGCACTACGCCGGCTGGCGCTACGACGACCCCAGCATCCGCGGCTTCGGCCATTCGTTTCTGTCCGGCGCCGGTTGCTGGGAGCAGGGCGGGCAGGTCTCGGTGCTGCCGGTCACCGGCAGCATCGGCCCCGGTGGCGACTTCGATACGGGCGACGCCAAGGCCTTCGACCAGACCCGCTATGCCGCCCGCTACACGCATGATGGCGAGATTGGCCAGGCCGGCTACTACAAGGTGCGCCTGACCGACTACGGCGGCATCGACGCCGAAGCCACCGCGCTCACCCGCGCCGCCGCCGAGCGCTACACCTTCGCTCCCGGCGCCGACACCGGCCATGTGCTGGTCAACCTGGGCCAGGCCAACGACCGCCATGTGGTGATCGGCAGCCAGGTGCAAGTGGTCGGCGACCGCGTGGTCGAAGGCAAACTGACCACGCAAAGCTTCTGCGGCGGCCACGAATACACCACCTGGTTCCGGCTGGAATTCGACCGCCCGTTTACCGCCCACGGGGTCTGGGGCGAAGACGGCGGCGTGCCCGACGCGCGCCACAGCATGGGCGGCGAACTCAAGCCCAACGGCGCCTGGCTCAGCTTCCCGCTGGGCAAAAACAAGAACGCGCGCGCAGTGACCGTGGTCAGCGCCATCTCGCACGTGGACGCCGAAGGTGCACGCAACAACCTGCGCGCCGACGGCAGGCAGGGCGGCAAGCTGCTGGGCCTGGAACAGATGCGCCAACGCGCGCAACAGGCCTGGCGCAAGCAACTGGCCAGCCTGCAGCTGGACGGCGCCAGCGCCGACGACCTCACCGTGGCCTACACCGCGCTGTATCACGCCCTGCTGCAGCCGCTGACCGGCAGCGATGCCGATGGCCGTTATCGCGGTTATGACGATGCCATCCACCGCGCCGACGGCTGGACCTACTACGAATATTTCTCGCTGTGGGACACCTACCGCTCGCAGAACCAGCTGCTGGCCCTGCTGCAACCGGGGCGTGCGCGCGATATCGGCCGCTCGCTGCTGGCCATCCATCAGCAAGGCGGCTGGTTACCGCGCTGGGGCTACGCCAATTACGACACCAACATCATGACCGGCGACCCGGTCACCCCGTTCCTGGTCGACCTGTGGCGCTTCGGCGCGCTGCAGGGCAACGAGGCCGAGGCGTATGCAGCGCTGCGCCAGAACGCCTTCGAACAACCGCCGACCAACTCGCGCCACTCCGGCCGCTCCGGCAATGCCAGTTACCTGGCCAACGGCTTCGTGCAGTACGACCGCGCTTTCCCGTCCAAGGGCATGGACGTGGACCCGCACCACGGCGGCTCGGCCACGCTGGAATACGCACTGGCCGACTGCGCGCTGGCGCAGATGGCACAAGCGCTCGGCCACGGCGACGACAGCGCGCAACTACGCCAACGCGGCGGCAACTGGCACCGCGTCTGGGACGCCGGCGTGCGCGATGCCGACACCGGCTTCAGCGGGTTTCCACGTCCGCGCCTGGAAGACGGCAACTGGTACGCGCCCTCGGACGATCACTACAGCCCGCGCTCGCAGCACGGCTTCCACGAAGGCACCGCCTGGCAATACCAGTGGCTGTTGCAGCAGGACATCCCCGGCATGCTGCAGGCCATGCACGGCAGCGAACAGGCCGGCAAGCGGCTGGATGCCTTCTTCGCCTACGACGACTTGCTCAAGGACCCGCTCGCTGCTGCGCGTACGCACTGGGTGGTCGGCCCGTACAGCTACTACAACCAGTACCGCTACAACCCCAACAACGAACCGGATCTGCATGCCCCGTGGATGTACACGCTGATCGGCCAACCATGGAAGACCGCCACCGTGGTGCGCGCCGCGCAGCAGTTGTTCACCAACGCCCCCAACGGCGTCACCGGCAACGACGATCTGGGCACGATGTCGGCCTGGTATCTGTTCAGCGCCCTGGGCCTGTATCCGGCGGTGCCGGGCAGCGGGCAGTTCCTGCTGCACGCGCCACGCTTCAAGCGGGTAACGCTGGATCTGGGTAACGGCAAACGGCTGCGCATCGACGCCCCTCGCGCGGATGGCCGCACGTTGCAATACGTGGACAGCGTCCGCTTCAACGGCAAACCGCAGCCCAAGGTGTTTCTGGACTGGGCGCAGCTGCAGCAAGGTGGCTCGCTATCGTTCGCGCTCACCAAGCAGGCGCCGACCCAAGGCTGGGGCACACAACCGGACGCATTACCCACCTCGTTCTGCGCCACGCCTGCAGCAGCGCAGTAACCGCACAAGTCCCGCCCTCCGCGCGCGCAGGCAAACAGCGCGCAGCTCAAAAAGCCCCTCGCCCCCCGGGAGAGGGGTTGGGGTGAGGGTACGGAGCGAAGCCACTGACGCATTGGACGGCAGGAGGCTCCGCCCGCACCCTCATCCGGCCCTGCGGGCCACCTTCTCCCGGCGGGAGAAGGAACTACCCAACTTTCCCCAAGCGACTATTCCGCCGTCCGTAGGCCACATACACCACCACACCCAGCGCGTTCCAGGCCAGGAACCAGCCCTGCGTCGTGCTTGGCAGACTCCAGAACAGATACAGACAGCCCAGGATCGCCACCGGCCCCACCACCCACGCCAACGGGGTGCGGAACGCACGCGCACGGGTCGGCTCACGCACACGCAGCACCAGCAGACACGCCGCCACCGCAGTAAACGCCGCCAGCGTGCCGGCATTGGCCAGCGCGGCAATCTCGTCCAGCCGCGCCACACCCGCCAACGCCGCCACCAGCACCGCCGTGAACAGGGTGATCGCCACCGGCGTGCCGGTGCGCGCGCTGACCTTCGACAAACCACGCGGCAGCAGGCCATCGCGCGACATCACGAAGAAGATGCGGCTCTGCCCGTACAGGAACGCCAGCAGCACCGTCGGCAACGCGATGATCGCCACCGCACCGATCACCAGCGCCGCCTTGCCGTGGCCGAGTTCGCGCAGGATCAGCGCCAACGGCTCCGGGCTCTTGCCGAACACGGTAAAACTCATCGCACCCACCGCCGACAACGCCACCAGCACGTAGATCAGCGTGCAGCCGATCATCGAACCGACGATGCCGATCGACAGATCGCGCCCCGGGTTCTTGGTCTCTTCGGCCGCAGTGGAGATCGCATCGAAGCCATAGAACGCAAAGAAGATGATCGCCGCCGCCGCCATCACCCCGCGCTCCACCCCATCGGGCCCCATCGCCTTGGAGAAGCCGTAGGGCATGAACGGCTGCAGGTTGGCGCTATTGAAGGCCGGCAGCGCGATCGCCACGAACACGCCCAGCGCGATGATCTTCAACACCACCAGCACTGCGTTGAGCGTGGCGCTTTCCTTGGTGCCGGCCATCAGCATGCCGGCCACCAGGAAGGTGATCACCACCGCCGGCAGGTTGACGATGCCGCCGGCGTGTGGCCCGGCCACCAACGCGTGCGGCAACTCCACCCCCAACCATTGCAGGAAGCCGACGAAATAGCCCGACCACCCCACCGCCACCGTGCTCACCACCAGCGAGTATTCCAGCACCAGGCTCCAGCCCACCACCCAGGCGATGCTTTCGCCGAGCGCGGTGTAGCTGTAGGTGTAGGCGCTGCCTGCGGCCGGCATCATCGTGGCCATTTCCGCATACGCCAGCGCCGCGCAGGCGCACACGATGCCGGCGGCCACGAACGACAACAGCACCGCCGGGCCGGCCTTGTCCGCACCCACGCCGATCAGCGTATAGATGCCGGTGCCCACGATCGCGCCGATGCCGAGTGCGATCAGATGCGGCCAACTCAGGCTGCGGACCAGCTGCCGGCCGGCCTCGTGCACGGTGACCTGATCAATGGATTTGCGCCTGAGCCAAGACGACATGCGGACCTCGAAGGAACCAAAAGAATGCGCGAGTGTCGCCCAACGCGCTGCAGCAATGCTATTGGTGGTGATGTTGTTTGGAGTGGCGCGGAGCGGTTGCTGCTTTTATGGACGGGGTTTGACGGCCTCTGAAAGGATTCCGTAAAGCCGTACCCTCACCCCAACCCCTCTCCCGATGGGAGAGGGACTTCTGATTCCTTCTCCCATCGGGAGAAGGTGGCGCGCAGCGCCGGATGAGGGTACGGACAGGCGACGCAGCATCAGCTCGATCGCTGCCTGATCGATGCGTATTCCCGCCCACAACATGATGCGATCCGGCCAGGTCCAGCACCCCTAAGCCACCCCATTACACCCATGCCGCTGAAACCCGGCGCGCATTCCGAGCTGCGCGTAATACGCGGCCACCGCAGGCAACACCGGCCGATCGATCGGGCTGGCAAACCAGCGCTGCGTCGATAAGCCCAACACGATATCGGCCAGGCTGAAGTCTGCCCCGAGTACGAACGGACCGCCGCGCTGCAGCTGTGCGTCGAGGATGACCATGTGCCGATTCCACTCGCGCACGCTGGCTGCAATCGCCTGCACATCGGTATGCGCCGCACTGCCACGCACCGTCGCCATGAACGCGTAACGCCAGGCGTTGTTGAGCTCGGTGGCCTGCCAATCCATCCATTGCTCGACCAGTGCACGTGCAGCGGGCGCACTCGGCAGCAGATCGTCGCGGTGGCTGCGCGCGGCCAGATACCGGCAGATGGTGTTCGATTCCCACAGCACCACAGTGCCATCGCGCATCACCGGCACCAGCGCGTTGGGATTGAGCGCGCGAAACGCCGGCGTGTCCACCGAGGCAAACCCGCTGCCATACGCGTGCAGCGTGTAGTCCAGCGCCAACTCCTCGCACAGCCACAGCACCTTGCGCACATTGATGGAGGTCGGCTTTCCGTAGAGTTCCAACATGTGATCCTCAATAACCAATGGCGACATAGGGCGATGACGGCGGGCAATGCGCGCACCCGTGGGAGCGAACGCTGTGATTCTGCATCCATGTCTGCCAACTTACCTGCCACCACGCCCGAGTGGCAGGTGCCCCTGTCGTGCGTTGCCTCTGCAGCGAGCATGCCATGCATGGTTGCAACCACGTCGGTGATGGGCGCTTCAACGCACCCTGCGCTGGCATGCCAAGCGACACAGGCAGCTAATCGAGGTGTGAACTCCGCACCACGGCGCAGCCGGACACCACCGTCATCCTGTGCACTGCGTCCACTCCCGACGCAGCCCCTGCGACCAGCCCCGTTACACTGCGCACATGTCATCCGAATCCCTGATCCTTCTCGGACTGCTCGTCGTAGTCCTCGTGTTGCAGCTGCTCGCGCTGCTGCGGCGTCCCTCCACCAGCGGCCTGGAGCTGGCGCTGCGCGCCGAGCAACGCGACGGGCGCGGCGAACTGCGCGAGCAACTCGAAGGCCTGGCACGGCAGCAGGACGGCCGCCTGGAAACCTTTGCGCGCAATCTCACCGAACTGTCCACGCGCACCGATCAGCGCCTGGACCTGTTGCGCGACGCACTCGGCGAAGACGCACGCAAGGCGCGCGAAGAAAGTGGCCTTGCGCAGCAACGCACCGGCGAACTGCTCACCCTGCGCCTGACCGAACTGCGCACCCAGCTGGAAGGCTTCGGCCAGCAGCAGGAAACCCGCATCCAGGTGTTCGGCCAGCAACTGACCGAATTGATCGCACGCACCGACACGCACATGGCTACCTTGCGCGAAGCGTTGGCCGAAGACGCACGCAAGGGCCGGCAAGAAGCCGGCGAGTCGCAGCAGCGCTTCACCGAGGCCTTGAGCCAGCGCCTGAACGAGCTCACCCAGCGCAACGAACTGCGCATCGGCGAGATGCGCGCCACGCTGGAACAGCAGCTGGCCAACCTGCAGAACGACAACGCCAGCAAGCTCGAACAGATGCGCGCCACCGTCGACGAAAAACTGCAGACCACGCTCAACACGCGCCTGGATGCCTCCTTCAAGATCGTCTCCGAACGGCTGGAACACGTGCAGCGCGGCCTGGGCGAAATGCAGCAGCTGGCCACCGGCGTGGGCGATCTCAAACGCGTGCTCACCAACGTCAAGAACCGCGGCGGCTGGGGCGAAGTGCAGCTGGACAACATCCTCGAACAGACGCTTACCGCCGAGCAGTATTCGCGCAGCGTGCGCGTGCGCCCGGACACCAGCGAAGCAGTGGATTTCGCCGTGCGCCTGCCAGGTCGTGGGCACGAAGACACCCCGGTGTGGCTGCCGATCGATTCCAAATTCCCGCGCGAAGATTACGAACGCCTGCTCGACGCGCAGGAAGCCGGCGACATCGAGCAGATCCGCCTGCTCGGCAATCAGCTGGAACGCGCGATCCGCATCCAGGCCAAATCGATCAGCGACAAATACATCTGCCCGCCGCACACCACCGATTTCGCCGTGATGTTCCTGCCCACCGAAGGCCTGTACGCCGAAACCATCCGCCGCCCCGGCCTGGTCGATGTGCTGCAGCGCGAGCACCGCGTGGTGATCGCCGGCCCCACCACGTTCACCGCGTTGCTCAACAGTCTGCAGATGGGCTTTCGCACCCTGGCCATCGAAAAGCGCTCCAGCGAAGTGTGGGGCCTGCTCGGCGCGGTCAAGAGCGAGTTCGGCAAGTTCGCCGGCATCCTGGAAAAGGCCGAACGCCAGATCAACACCGTCGGCAAGACCCTGGGCGATGCAGGCCGCAAGACCCGCACCATCGAACGGCGCCTGCGCGGCGTGGAGACGCTCTCCAACGAACACTCGCAAGCGCTGCTGGACGACGCCGGCAACGACGACGCCGGCAGCAGCAGCGAAGACGACAGCAGCGACGAGCAGGAGTGATCCGGCTGCATGCCGCGACACGGCGCTGCCATTCCGGCAGGCCAGCGGCACCGCAGGAGAGGACAACGTAGGAGCGCACCCGGGCGCGACGAGGCCTTACCGACAACGCCTCATCGCGGCCAGGGCCGCTTCTACAAGGGCAGGCGTGCAACGTGGCATTCCTGCGGCCAACGCCAAGCACATCACGCAGACATCGCCACCGCGATGCTTGCACGCACCTTGTTCAAGAAGAGAGTGCCATGTCGCGTCGATGGATCTATGCAGTGATCTGCGCCCTGCTGCTGACCGCATGCAGCAATACTCCGGCTGCCAAGCCGGGCGCTGCAGCGAGCGCCCAACAACCACCGCGCGCAGTCTCTGCTGATGCTGCCGAATGCACGGCAAAGGGCGGGCAGCTACGTCCGGTCGGTCGCATGCAGACGGTGCGCTGCGTGGTGCCGTACGCCGATGCCGGCAAGACCTGCAATGACAACTCCGATTGCAGTGGCGACTGCCTGGCCACCAGCATCGTGCCCGCCGGCACCGCCACGTCAGGCACCTGCCAGCGCGATAGCGACCGCTTCGGCTGCCGCCAGGAAGTAGTCGGCGGCATGGGCCAGGCCGCATTGTGTATCGATTGATGGCATTGCATGTGCTTAAGCGTTGGCACTGGCGGATCAGCTGATCCGCCAGTGCACGCAGTGGTCGCCAGCTGTCGCAATAGCCGGCCGCAGCAAAGCCAACTGCAGCAACAGAAAGTCGTAAGCAACAGCCAACCGCAAGCACCGTCAGACACCCGCATCGCTCGCTCGGCTTCAGCGGTTTATGCTCTCGGCTCTCCCTGCCCAGGACATACCGATGAGCCAGACGCTATACGACATCCCCGTCGCCCGCATCGACGGCGAGCCTGCCATGCTGGCCGACTATCGCGGCAAGGTGTTGCTGGTGGTCAATGTCGCCTCCAAATGCGGACTGACCCCGCAGTACGAAGGCCTGGAAGCGCTGTATCGCGACAAGCAGGCAGCGGGGCTGGAAGTGCTCGGTTTCCCAGCCAACGACTTCAAGGGCCAGGAGCCCGGCAGCGAGGCGGAGATCGCCCAGTTCTGCCAGCTCACCTATGACGTGACCTTTCCGATGTTCTCCAAGATTGCGGTCACCGGCACGGACACGCATCCGCTGTATCAGCAGCTGACCAGCGCACGTACACACGCCACCGGCGACGGCCCGATGCGCGAAAAACTGGCCGGCTACGGCATCGAACCCAACCCGGCACCCGGGGTGCTGTGGAACTTCGAAAAATTCCTGATCGCCCGCGACGGCCAGGTCATCGACCGCTTCGCCCCCGACGTGCCGGCCGACGATGCGCGCCTGCGGCAGGCAGTCGATGCAGCATTAGCGACTGCCTGAAAGCCCCTCTCCCCCCGGGAGAGGGGTTGGGGTGAGGGTACGGCGGAACACAGATGCAGCAAGCAAGCCCAGTCATCGCGCTAGAACAGACTCCAGTTGCCTATGTCGATGCGTTACATCCTTCTCATCCTGACGCTCCTCAGCTGCCCGGCATTGCAGGCAGCACCCCGATGCTTCAACCCAGCCACAACAGCCGAAAGCAACGCATGCTGGAATGACGAAGTCGGCCTATCGCAGCACCGTCTGAATGACTATCTGGCTGCCGCACGCGAAAGAGCGATTACTGAGTTGAATATTCCTGCCGAGGCGTTCGACAACGCACAAACGGCTTGGACGAGTTACAGAGAGCTCCAATGCGACAACGTACGCAGGCAGTGGGGCATTGCCACGGTTGGGCAGGCAAAAGCAGCAAGCTGTCTGGTCGAACTCAACGATCAGCGATCGCATGATTTATGGAAACATTATCTGACCTATATCGACCGCACGCCCGCGATCAGGCCCGAACCCGAGTTGCGTTCCGCCAAGTGACGGTGCAATGCAATCCGGTGATTTGATTTGGATCACCTGTGGTAAGCGTATGCGCCACCCATGTCTTCGGTACCTACGTCACATGGTTGTTGTGAAAAACAAAAAAGCCCGGGATCGCTCCCGGGCTTTCGTATTTATTGCAAGGCGCAAGCTCAACCGATCAACGAATCCACTGCGGGATCGGCATCGCATCCACCGGCACCGTGCTGTCCTTGTCTTCGCGCAGATAGTCGGGCAGCTCGGTGTTCTTTTCGCGATGGCTGCGCAGATCGCGCACGATCTGGTAGTTGCGGCGTTGCATCCAGGCATCGCGGGTCAAGGCGTACTCGTCCGGTGCTTGGTCGCGCAGCGAGTCCAGCGACATCAGCTGCGAGCGCGTATCCACCAGCTGCAAACCCTGCAGGGCGAAGCGCGCACCACTGTCGTCGACCTGGCGCAACGGCGACAGCGGAATGTCGCCGCCCAGGCCGAAGGTATCGCGCACGGTGCGCGGGCCGAACAGCGGCAACTCGAAGTAGCGCGAATTGCGCCAGCCCCATACACCCAGGGTCTGGCCGAAGTCTTCGCTGCGGCGCGGAATGCCGGCCGCGGAGGCCGGGTCGAACAGACCGGCCACGCCCAGCGTGGAATTCATCACGAAGCGGCCCAGCGACTGCACCGCATACACCGGGTGGCCCTGCAGCAGCTGATTGACCATGGTCAGCGGCGTGCCGAGATTGTCGAAGAAGTTGGTCACACCCAGGCGGGCCGGACGCGGCACGACCTTGGTGTAGCCGGTGGCCAACGGACGCGCCACGCCGCGGTCCACCGCCAGGTTGAAGCGGTGCATGCCGCGGTTGTAGCGCTCCCACGGATCGTAGGACGGCGCGTCACCGGGCTGTGCCGGTGCACCGTTGGCGCCGGCCTGCGGAGTGGTGGGGCCGTAGAGCGCAGCGAAGTCGTCCTCGGCCGAGGTGGGGGCACCGGCCGTGCCGGCACCGGGACCGGCGCTGGTCTGCTCGGCAGGCGCCGCCGCGGTGGCCGGCAGGGCGTCGGGTGCGGCAAAACCGGCGGCGGCCGGCTGCGCGGTCACACCGGCATCGTCGCGTGCCGGCGCCGGCGTTGTATCCGGTGCGGGCGCTGCAGCGGCTGCAGGCGGTGTGGGCTTTGGAGCATGGCTGGCACAGGCGCCAAGCAGCAGGCAGGCCAACAGGGAAAGGGGGCGAAGCTGGGTCATGGGGTGGCGCTCAGGCCTGAAAATCGAAAGTAGGGGACAAGCGATAAGCGGCGCGCAATTCGTCCAGACCGGACGCCTCACCCACCACCGTAACGGTACCAGTGCTGCGCACGCGTGCAGCCAGTTCGGCCAGCATCGCCACGCCGGCACTGTCCAGGCGTTGTACACCGGACAGGTCAAGCGTGCGGATGCCATCCAGCTGCGCGACCGCCTGCGGCCAGGCCGCAGTGACCGCCGCCCGGTCGAGCACGCCGGTGAGTGCCAGCGTGTCGCCGTTGCGTTGCACGGAGCTGTTACTTGCCATTGGCCGGTGCCGGACCAACCTGCAGATTGCCGCTACGCAGCTCTGCGGCGACCTTGGCAATGCCCTTCTCGCGCAGCGGGCCGTCGAACTGGGTCTTGAAGGTCTGCACGTAGGAGATGCCTTCGATCATCACGTCGAAGATCTTCCACTGGCCACCGACGTTACGCATCATGTAATCGACCGGGGTCGGGTCGTTGCCGGCGCGCAGCAGGTCGGTGGAGACCTTGACACCGCGGTTGCCCGGCAGCGCGCTCTCGGACTTGGCGCGGAAGGTCGGCTTGCCTTCGAAGTTGAGCAACGCGGTGCCGTAACGCTGCATCAGGTTGTCGGCCAGCGCATCGGCAAACAGCTTGACGTCCGCATCGGAGGCGCCACGGCCGTTGACGCCCAGCACCAGGCGGGCCGAGTAGTCGCGGTCGAAGGCCTTGTTCAATTCGCCGTCGATGTACTGACGCAGCGCAGCCGGGTTGCTGCGGAACTCGGCGCGGCGCTGATCCAGCGTGCTCAGGATGCGGGTGCTGCTGTCGATGACGGTCTTGGTCGCTGCGCCCTGCGCGGGCGCACTGGCGGCGGCCGGCTGTGCCAGCACGGTGGCCGGTGCGCACACCAGCAGGGTCGAGGCCAGGACGGCGGAGAGCAGGGTGGTCTTCATTGGTGAGGTTCCGTAGAGGGAGGAGCGGGCTGGGCAGGCGCGGGCGCCTGGCCATCGGTGGCGGCCGGGGCATTGCTGCCACCACTACCGCCACCACTGAACATGTACTTGCCAACCAGCTGCAGCAGATCCACCGCCGGTTGGGTGAAGCCGATTTCTTCGCCCGGCTTGAGCGTGTCCGGGTCGCCGCCCGGCTGCAGCCCGATATAGCTCTCGCCCAGCAGGCCGCTGGTGAAGATGCCGGCCGAGGTATCGGCGGGAAGATCCTTGTATTTGTCGTCCAGCGACAAGGTCACCACCGAGTCGAACTTGGTCGGATCCAGGCTGATGTCGGACACCTTGCCGATGGTCACGCCGCCGATCTTCACCGGCGCCTGCGCACGCAGCTGGCCGATCTGGCTGAAGCGCGCGGTCAGCGTGTACTGGCTGGACCCGAAGCCCCAGCGCTGGTTGGTCGAGGCCACCGCCAGCACCAGCAGCGAGGCCAGGGTCAGCAGCAGAAAGGCGCCGACGGCGAATTCGAGTCGTGGTCCACGCATGGCCATAGTTATTCCACTCACCTAAACAACATTGCAGAAAGGACGAAGTTGAACATCAGCACCAGCAGCGAGGCGTTTACCACCGCCCGGGTGGTGGCGATCGAGGTGCCTTCGATGGTCGGCTCGGCATGGAAGCCCACGTAGGCGGCGACCAGTGCGGCGGTGCCGCCGAAGATCGCCGATTTGAGCATTGCCACGCCAAAGTCGTCCCAGAAGTCCACGCTGTTGCTCAGCCCCGACCAGAATGTGCCGTTGTCGATGCCCAGCACGTGTACGGCCTCGAAGTAGCCGCCGGTGATGGCCAGCGAACAGAACACGCCGGTCAGCAACGGCACCGTCAGCACCGCCGCCCAGAAGCGCGGCGCCACCGCCTTGGCGACCGGATCGATGGCCATCAGTTCCAGCGCCTTGATCTGGTCGGTCGCGCGCATCAGGCCCAGCTCGGCGGCGATCGAACTGCCGGCGCGGCCAATGAACAGCAGTGCGGTCAGCACCGGTGCCAGCTCGCGGTACAGCGACAGGCCCAACAAGGTGGACAGCGCGTCGGAGGCGCCATAGGTGGTCAGCGTGCGGTACCCCTGCAAGGTCAGCACCAGACCGACGAAGGCGCCGCCGACGGCGATGATGGGCAGCGAGCGCGCGCCGACCTTGTAGATCTCGCGCACCAGCTCGGCGATGAAGTCGCGCGTGGGCACCGAGCCGCGCAGCACGGTCAGCGAGAACAGCCCGGCGCGGCCGAAGGCGCGGATCGACTCGACCATGGCCATCAGGCGGCACTCCGGTCGCGCCGCGGCGCCGCATCGAAGGCGATCGGCCCATCCGGCTGGCCATGCAGGAACTGCTGCACCAGCGGGTCGGTGCTGTCCTGCAATTGCTCGGGCGTGCCGGCGAACACGATGCCGCCATTGGCGATGACCACCGCCTGGTCGCTGATCGGCAGGGTTTCGTGCACGTGGTGACTGACGATGATGCTGGTCAGCCCAAGGCTGTCGTTGAGGCGCTGGATCAGGCTCATGATCACGCCCGAAGCGATCGGGTCCAGCCCGGTCAGCGGTTCGTCGTAGATCATCAGCGGCGGGTCCAGTGCCAGCGCCCGCGCCAGCGCCACACGTCGCGCCATGCCACCGGACAATTCGCGCGGCCAGGCATCGGCGGCGGCCAGCAGGCCCACTGCGTGCAGCTTCATCTGCACCAGCCGTTGCAGCACCGCTGCCGGCAGGCGGGTATGCGTGCGCAGCGGCAGCGCGACGTTGTCGGCCACGCTCAGGTCGGTCAGCAAGCCATTGCCCTGCAGCAGCACACCGACACTGCGGCGCATCTCCAGCAGTGCACGACTGCCGCGCGGAATTTCTGCGCCGAACAGGGTGACCGTGCCGGCGACCGGACGCAGCTCGCCGGTCAGCGCAGCCAGCAAGGTGGACTTGCCGCTGCCGGAAGGACCGAGCACGGCAGTGATGCTGCCGCGTGGCACGTCGAGCGAGACGTCGCGCAGGATCGTGCGACCGCCGCGATCGATGCGGACACCGGACAACTGCACGACAGGAGATGCGGACGCCGTCATCGAAGCCTTTAACAGAATTCCAACGCGATAGAGTAACCGTCACACGGCTGAACATAACCGAACCGGCGCGTGCAGTATTGTCGCATGACGCCTGTACCGCAGCAGACGGATTGCGGCCGATGCGAATGCAACAAGCCGTCTCATGCATGACCCAATGCAGCGTTCGAGCGCACAGCTGTTGTGGCAGGTATGCCCGATGTGGATGATCGGATTTTCTGCCGACCATGAGCACAAAAATGGACTTACTGACCCTGGAGCACTTTGCAGGCAGCGTCAACGACACGTTCTCGGCTGCATTGAACGAAGGCGAGGTTCCATTCGTGCTGGTCGAGGCGCGCGCGCTGCCCACCACGCATGCGGTGCATCGCGCGCCGTTTTCGCTGCTGTTCCGCAACAGCTCGGCATTTCTGTTTCCACAGCAGACCTATCGGTTACGTCACACGCGGCTGGGCGAGATCGGCATCTTCCTGGTACCGGTGGCGCGCGAGCGCGATGGCTTTCTGTATCAGGCCGTTTTCAACTGAGCGCGTTCAACTGCGGTGCTCGGGAAAATGCCAGTGCATCTGCAGATGCGTCTGGCTGCTCATACCCGTGACGAAACCGTGGCGGACATACAGTCGCTGCGCGGCGGGGTTTGAGTGCAGCACGTGCAGTGACAATCCGCATCCCGCCTCTCGCGCCATCGCCTGCGCGTAGGCGAGCAGTTGCGAGCCGATGCCCTGGCCGCGCCAGTCAGGCAGCAGGCTGATATCCACCAGCGTATGTTGCGTGGCAGCGCGGTGCAGATACAGGCGCCCGATATGCAGATCCTTGGCCTGGACGATCAGAAAGTCGCCGCCTTCAAAGTGTTGCTGGTAGTGCGCGCGCTGCAGCGCGAACTGCTGCTGAAGAAAAGCGCGTTTGCTCGCCTCCGGCCACGGTACCGGTGCCAGCTCGTCGCTGCGGGTGCTGGCATAAAGCGCCTGCAGCCACGTGATGTCGGCTGGCTGCTCGGGGCGCAGCGCAAGGTCTAATGCTCCCCGAATAGCGGTAGCGCTCGTTAAGGACTGCATCCTCATCGCCGCCTCTGCAACGCGCCCGGGTGACGGCAGCGCTCAGTTGAACGCCGGATAGTCGCCCTGCAGCGCAATGCAGAAGTTCACGGCCAGATAGGGCTGGCGGTTCTCGTGCGCCTGTCCGCTGCCGGTAGGCAACAGCATGGTCGGGGAGAATTGCTTGTCCGGCGCGACCGCCAGGAACGGACGCTCGGTGTTGACGTTCAGCGACGACAGCGCCACACCGTTGCCTGGCGTGCCCGTCTTCTTGGTCACGTCCGGCTGCGAAAGTATGTTGACGCCATGCTGGTGCATCGGGATCTGCGTGCTGAGCAGGCTTTCCGACGCAGAGCCGAAGTTGCTACCCAGCGTGTGCGGGGTCAGGCCCGGCCCCGCACCCTGCTGGCAACCGGCGCGTGCGGAAAAGTTCGGTAACTGGAAGGTGCTGCTGCCGTTGCCGCCATAGGCCACGCCGAGCAGGGAATACAGCGTGGTGTTCTGCGCGATCGGCAGCGTGGCGCCATTGCAGAACGCCCAGCCGTAGGGGTTGTAGTCGAAGCCGAACAGCTGGATTTCGCCGATATAGGGTTCGGTCATGAACAGATTCTCCGATGAAGCGGATGCATACCGCGGCCTGACCGGCGCGGCGCGGGGATCAGGCCTGCTGCGGAAAGATGCCCGTGGTGGCGATGCAGTACTGCACCGTCAGTGTCGGCATGAGGTTGTCGTGCGGCTGGTTGCCGCCGGCGAACGAGGTGCTCTGCGTGGACATCGCCAAGGTGGTGCCACCGGTCGCATCGCTCACGTAGAACGTGCTGCCGTTGACCGCCGCCGGCAATAACCCCGCAGGTGCGGTCGCCGTCGCTGCGGTGGTGGTGGCCTGAGCGGTGTGCGTGTGCGCCGGCATCTGCAGGTCCGTCAACGTCACCGTCTCGGTGCCGGCGTGCTGGGTGAGCACGTAGTTGCTCAGGCCCGGTCCCTGGCCCTGGTGGATCGGCAGGCGGCCGCGCAGATCCGGCACGCCGAACGTGCTGGTGCCATTGCCACCGTAGACAGTGCCGAGCAGGACGTACAACGGTTCGTATTCGGAAATCTGCAGCAACGAGCCGTCGCACGCCTGCCAACCCTGAGGTGTGCGGCCAAAACCGAACATGCGGATTTCGCCAATGAAGGGTGTACCCATGAAATTCTTCCTGGTCGATGGGGCGTCGTACGCAAGGCTGCGTGCGCCGGCGCCCCCGGATACGAGGGCGCCTAACTGCGCGAAGGGAAGATGCCGGACAGCGCGATGCAGAAATTGATCGTGGTATACGGCTGCAGGTTCGGATGCGCCTGGCTGCCGCCGCTGTTGGCGATCGTTGACTGGGATAGCGGCACCATCGCGCCAGGCGCGGCGTATAACGCGTGCGCAGTCCCCGAGGCGACGTTGTTGTTCGCGAACAGACGACCTGTCGGTGTGCGGTTGTCGCCGTTGGCGCTGCTGCAATCCATCAGGTGGCTGTGCGGGGGCAGGTTGTCTGCCACCAGCGTCACCGTCTCCGCGCCTGCCGCCTGGCCCATGGGAGCGGCAGGCGGCTGCCAGTTCGGATCCGCCGACGGTCCATAGCCCATCGGGGTGCGCCCACGCATGTCCGGCAAGCCGAACGTGGTCCTGCCGTCGCCGCCGAAGCGCGTGCTGAGCAGACTGAACAGGGCCTGGTTCTGATTGATCGGCAGCAATTGCCCGTTGCACTGCGCAAAGTACTTCGGCGCGAATGCGAAACCGGTCAGCATGATCTGGCCGATGAAGAACTCACTCATGCAGCTCTCCCTCCATAGGTGCGCCGCCGACCGATTGCCGGAGACTGACGTACTGATACCTGCCGAGATTGCACAGCACAAGCCGTCTGCGTCTTGAACTGGAATGAAGTATTAATTTTTCATTCTTTAACTGCCAGTCAGTTCCTGCTTAAATGGCTCCACAGTCCAATCGTATGCCCATTCAGGCATTGGGTTGCGCTGATCCGAGGCACCAGGACCGTTGCCGACGCCATTGGGGTGGCGTGTTTTTTGGGGGAAAAACATATGTCTACGAACTTGACCGCCTCAGGTGGTGTGCGCTCGCTGTTGCGCTGGATGCTGGCGCTGTTGCTATTGGCGACCTCTCAGGTTGCCCTGGCCGCCTACTGCCCGACGCCGAAAAGCGCTACCGTCAATTCAGGTGGCTCTGTGTCCTTTGAAGTCGGCGACTGCGACGGCCCTTCCAATATCGGTATGACCGATCCTGGCGTGCCCCCTGCGCATGGCACGTACAGTCTTCCCGGTCAGAATCCTGACAGCACCGAACAGGTGACCTATACCAACAACGGCGATGGCGCGACATCGGACTCGTTCTATCTGCTGGACGAAGACAACAACCAGATCGTCTTCAACATCACCGTCAATCCATCGCGCACTGCCAGCATCGCGGTGAGCCCGGCCAGCCGCAACGAGGACAGCGGCGCGTCGTTCACCTACACGGTGACCCTGAGCCAGACCAGCAGTTCGGCGACCACGGTGAACCTCAGCCGCAGCGGCACCGCCACCAGCGGCACCGACTACACCGGTGCGCCGAACAGCGTGGTAGTGCCCGCCAACGCCACCACGGCCACCTTCGCCGTCACCCCGGTCGCCGACACCACGGTGGAGGCCAATGAGACGGTGGTGATCAGCGTGGCCAGCGGCAGCGGCTATGCCATCGGCAGCCCGTCCAGCGCCACCGCCACCATCGTCAACGACGACTTTCCGACCGTATCGATCACGGTATCGCCGTCCAGCGTGCCCGAGGACGGTGCGGCCAACCTGATCTACACCGTCTTGCTCGACCAGGCCGCGCAGAGCGCGGTGTCGATCGCCTTCAGCGTCGGCGGTAGCGCGACCTCGGGCACCGACTACGCGGCCGTGAGTTCGCCGCTGACGATCCCCGCCGGGCAGACCAGCAGCACCATCACCATCAATCCCACCGCCGATGCCACCATCGAAGCGGACGAGACCGTGGTGATCAGCCTGGCTGCGGGCAGCGGCTACAGTGTGGGGTCGCCCAACAGCGCCACCGGCACCATCGCTAACGACGACCAGCCGTCGCTGTCGATCAACGACGTATCCGTGAACGAAGGCAATGCCGGCACCACCAATGCCACCTTCACTGTCTCGTTGAGCCAGCCGGCCGGCGCCGGCGGCGTCAGTTTCGATATCGCCACTGCCGATGGCACCGCCACTGCGGGCGTGGACTACGTCGCCTCCAGCCTGTCCGGGCAGACCATCCCCGCGGGCAGCAGCAGCGCCACCTTCACCGTGCTGGTCAACGGCGACACGCTCAGCGAACCCAACGAGACCTTCTTCGTCAACGTCAGCAACGTCAGCGGCGCGACGGTAGCCGATGCACAGGGCCTGGGTACCATCGTCAACGACGATGCAGTGCCGTCGCTGTCGATCAACGATATCAGCGTCAACGAAGGCAACAGCGGCACCACCACGGCCAATTTCACGGTGAGCCTGAGCGCGGCCAGCGGTCAGACCGTGTCGGTCAATTACGCCACCGCCGACGGCACTGCCACCGCCGGCAGCGACTATGTCGCGCGTTCCGGCACGCTGACCTTCGCGCCGGGCACCACCGCGCAGGGCGTGGCAATCACCGTCAATGGCGACACCGCGGTCGAAGCCAACGAGACCTTCAGCGTCGGCCTGTCCGGCGCCAGCAACGCCGGCATTGCGCGTGCCACCGGCACCGGCACCATCCTCAACGACGACGTGGTGGTGACGGTCGGGCCGGCCTCGCTGCCGGCGGCCACCGCAGGTAGCGCCTACAGCCAGAACCTGAGCGCCAGCGGAGGCACCGCGCCGTACACCTTCGCCGTCACGGCCGGTGCGTTGCCGGCCGGGCTGAGCTTGAGCGTTACCGGCGTGCTGTCCGGCACACCCATCGCCACCGGCAGCTTCAACTTCACCGCGACCGCCACCGATAGCGGCGGCAGCCCCACCAGCGGCAACCGTGCCTACACGCTGACCGTGGCCGGCGCGACGGTGACCCTGCCGGCGACCAGCTTGCCGGCAGGCACTGCAGGCCAGGCCTATTCGGGCGCGCTCACTCCGGCAACCGGCGGCATTGCGCCATATACCTACGCCGTCACCGCTGGCGCCCTGCCGGCGGGCATCACGCTCAATGGCAGCAGCGGCGCCTTGACCGGTACGCCCGGCAACGTGGGCAGCTTTGCCTTCAGCGTGACCGCCACCGACAGCACCAGCGGCACGCCATCGCAGGCAACGCAGAGCTACTCCCTGAACATCGCCGCGCCACCGATCGTCGTTGCGCCGTCCACGCTGCCGGCCGCCACGCGTGGCACTGCCTACAGCCAAGCGCTGAGCGCCAGTGGCGGAACCGCGCCGTACACCTACACGCTGGCAAGCGGCACGTTACCGGCCGGCCTCACCCTGGCCAGCAATGGCACGCTGTCGGGTACCGCAACGGTGGAAGGCAGCTTCAACTTCACCGTGACCGCGACCGATGCGGGCAGTTTCACCGGCGATCATGCCTACAGCCTGACCGTAGCCGGCCCGAACCTGGTGTTGCCGGCAAGCAGCTTGCCGGCCGGTACGGCCGGGCAGGCGTATTCCGCGGCAATCACACCCGCCACCGGCGGTACCGCGCCCTACAGCTATGCAGTGACTGCAGGCGTGTTGCCGACGGGGGTTGTCGTGGACGTGGCCAGCGGTGCGCTGAGCGGCACGCCGACCGTGGCAGGTACGTTCAACTTCACCCTGACCGTGTCCGACAGCACGCCCAGCCCGGCGGCGCAGGCCAGCCGCAGCTACACGCTGACCATCGCGGCACCCGTCATCGTGGTCGCGCCCACCGCGCTACCGGCGGCCACGCGCGGCACGGCCTATAGCCAGACGCTGAGCGCCAGTGGCGGCACTGCGCCTTACACCTATGCGGTGAGCGCAGGCAGTGTGCCGGCCGGCCTGACCCTGGCCAGCAACGGCACGCTGTCCGGCAACCCGACGGTGGAAGGCAGCTTCAACTTCACCGTGACGGCGACCGACGCGAACAGCTTCACCGCTGCGCAGGCCTATGCGCTGACGGTGGCCGGCCCGAACCTGGCGTTGCCCGCCAACAACCTGCCGGCAGGCACGGCCGGGCAGGCCTACGCGGCGACGATTGCTCCGGCCACCGGCGGCACCGCGCCCTACAGCTATGCACTGACTGCAGGTGCATTGCCCAACGGTGTTGTCCTCGATGCGGCGACCGGTGGCCTCAGTGGCACGCCGACCCTGTCGGGCACGTTCAATTTCACCCTGACCGCGACCGACAGCACGCCTAGTCCGGCCGCCCAGGCCAGCCGCAGCTATGCGGTCACCATTGCAGCGGCAACGCTGGTGCTGGCGCAGCCCACCCTGCCACCGGCGACGCGCGGCAGCGCGTACAACCAGGTGCTCACGGCCAGTGGCGGCGTCGCGCCGTATCGCTACAGCATCGCCAGCGGCACCTTGCCGGCTGGCCTGACGCTGGCCAGCGACGGCACGCTGTCGGGTACGCCAACGACGCAGGGCACCTCGTCCTTCACCATCGCGGTGGCCGACGCCGGCAATGCCAGCGCCACCCAGGCCTACAGCTTCACGGTGAGCGATGCGGCGCCGGTGGCGGTGGCGGATGTGGCGGCCACCATGTCCGATGCTGCGGTGTCGGTGGCGGTGACCGCCAACGACACCGGGAACATCGCATCGATCGGCATTGCCACTGCGCCGACCAACGGCACCGCCGTGGTCAACGGGCTGGAGCTGGTCTACACGCCGGCCGCCGGTTTCGTCGGCACCGATGCGGTGAGCTACACGGTCACCGGCAACGGTGGCACCTCGGCGCCGGCTACGTTGACCATCACGGTCAATGCGCGGCCGGTGGCGGTGTCGGTGACTGCCGCGGCCGTGCCGGGCGAGGCGCAGCAGATCGACCTGACCCGCAATGCCACCGGCGGGCCGTTCGTGGCTGCGGCCGTGGTCGCGGTGCTGCCGGCCTCGGCCGGTACCGCCACGATCACGCAGGTGGGCGGTGCCTCGGCTGCGGCCGCAGCCGCGCGTGCCTCCGGCCCGTCGCCGGCGGCGGCTGCAATGGCCGAATCGCCCAGCTTCATGCTGACCTTCACCCCCAACCCGGCCTTCGTCGGCCAGGCCACGGTGCAGTTCACCTTGTCCAATGCGTTCGCCACCTCGGCCCCGGCCAGCGTGGTGTTCACCATCGCGCCGCGCCGCGACCCCAGCGTGGATGCGGAAGTGCGTGGCCTGATCGATGCGCAGTCCGAGTCCACGCGGCGGTTTGCGCGGGCGCAGATCGACAACTTCCAGCGCCGCCTGGAAGCCACCCATCGCGGCGGCAGCACCTTCAGCAACGCGGTGAGCTTCCAGCCGACCTCGCATTGCCGTCAGGCCGACCGCGGCATCAGTGCGCAGCCGTGCAGCCCGGACACGCAGGAGGCCGACAACGACTTCCGCGATGCGCCGGCAATGGCCAGCAGCGGCAACAGCACGGCGCAGGGCCAGGGCGATCTGGGGCTGTGGGTGGGCGGTGCAATCCGCTCGGGCAGCCTGGACAGGCAGTCCAACAACAACGGGGTGGACTTCCAGACCGACGGCCTGAGTGTGGGCGCCGATTACCGGGTGGCGCAGTCGCTGGCGATCGGTGCGGGCCTGGGTTGGGGCCGCGACGACAGCGATGTGGGCAGGAACGGCAGTCACTCCAAGGCCACCGCCTACACCATGGCGCTGTATGCCAGCTTCCATCCGGGCAAGGCGTTCTTCTTCGACACCCTGGTCGGTTACCAGCTGCTGTCCTACGACCTGCGTCGCTATGTCACCGATGACGCCTCGATGGCCGAAGGCAACCGCGACGGCAAGCAGTGGATCGCCTCGCTGTCCACCGGGGCGGACCTGCAACGCGGCGAGCTGCAGATCACCCCGTATGCGCGTGTGGATGTCGCCCGCGCCACGCTGGATGGCTATGTCGAGGACGGCGTGGCGCCGTTCGCGCTGCGCTATGACGACATGGACGTGGCCACCACCACCGGCAACCTGGGCCTGCGCCTGGAATGGCGCCGCGAAGTGGCCTGGGGCCGGCTGACCCCGCAGTTGCGCGTGGAATACCAACGCGACTTCCAGGGCCGCGGCGATGCCACGCTGAGCTATGCCGATCTGAACGGCGGGCCGTTCTATCGCGCGGGGCAGAGTGCGTTCGATCGCAACCGCCTGATGGTCGGCATCGGCGCGGCGCTGCTGACCGAGCAGGGCCTGTCGACACGCCTGGAATACCGCGGCATCACCGACGGCGACAACAACAACGATCAGACCTGGATGATCAATCTGGAAAAGAAATACTGATCGCGGCGAGCGTCATGCAATGAGACACGCGATGGGCCGGGCGAATACCCCGGCCCATCGCGTTTGTGATGCCGCCGGAGGTATGTATTGCATGGCTGCGTTGGCGCTGCGATGCGCGTTGGTTGACGGTGGGTTATAGACAGACCGCCAAGCGCATCGGCCGCAGTGCATCGACGCCAATGTGCAGCCTGGTCCGCCTGTCCGCCTGTCCGCCTGTCCGCTTTCCTGCCGGTGCCGGTGCCGGGTTTGGTCAGGTCCGCAACGCGTCGGCAGTCGATCGCCACGCTAGGCTGTGCGGTTGCCCATGTCACAGGACAGCCCTGGGCATCGGCACCGATCGCTGCATGCAGATCCTCGGCAAACAGCGCAGCACGGCCGCATCCGGCACAATGCACGCACGCATGCACGCCACTTCCGCGCCCGATTTCCGCCTCTATCCCTCGAACGCGCTGGATACGCTGGCCGCCTTGCTCGCACAGGAACTGCGCCGGCCGGTGCCGGAGCAGCCATTGTTGCAGCCGGAGGTGGTGCTGATCCCGCAGGTGGCGATGCGGCGCTGGCTGCAATCCACGCTGGCGGCCGAGCATGGCGTGGCGGCGAATCTGGAATTCCTCACTCCCGGCGAATTCGTCGCGCGCGCGCTGGAGTGCAATCTCGGCCCGGCCGACGACGATCTGGACATGGCCACCACGCAGTGGCGGCTGTATGCCGCATTGCAGGCCGACCTGGGCAGCGATGCGGCGCTGGCACCATTGGCTGGCTATCTGTCCGACGGCGATGCGCTCAAGCCCTGGGCATTGGCCGGCGAGCTGGGCAACGTGTTCGAGAAGTACCAGGCCTGGCGACGCGACTGGTTGCTGCGCTGGGAAGGCGGCGCCGACCCCGATGATCCGCAGGCGCGCTTGTGGCGCAGCATCGCCGCCGGCCGGCAATACCGCGCGCGCCGCATCGGCCAGTACCTGGATCGCTACGCGCGCCCGGATGGTCCGCTGCCGCAGGGCTTGCCCAGGCGCCTGTTCGCCTTCGCCATCTTGAATATTTCGCCCGACGTGCTGCGCGTGCTGGCCACGCAGGCGCGCGTGGGCACGCTGCATTTCTATCTGCCCACGCCCACGCAAGGCTATTGGGGCGATCTGCAGACCCTGTGGCAGCGCCGTCGCGAAGACGGTGCGATGCAGCTGTTTGTCGAGCAGGTGCAGGAAAACCCGCTGCTGCAGGCCTGGGGCGCGGCCGGGCGCGACTTCATGGCATTGGTCGGCGATTACGAGGTGGTGCACCCGCTGGCCGAGATCGCCGCCTACGCCGACCCATTGGAGTCCGGCCGCCGCGCACTGGCCGACGGCGGCCTGGGCGACAGCCTGCTGCGGCGCATGCAGAGCGACCTGTTCCATCGCCGCGCGCCCAGCGCGCCTGCGGTGTTGCCGGCGGTGAATCTGCACGACCCCAGCCTGCAGGTGCACGCCTGCCACACACGGCTGCGCGAGCTGCAGGTACTGCACGACCAACTGCGCGCCTTGCTCGACGATGCGCGCTTCGACCCGCCGCTGCAGCCGCGCGAGATCGCGGTGCTGTCGCCAAATATCGACCCGTACGTGCCGTACCTGGACGCGGTGTTCGGCAGCCACGGCAACGACGACGCGCTGCCGTACGCGCTGGCCGATGCCAGCCCGTTGGCCAGCGAGCCGCTGGCCGAGGTGTTCCTGACCTTGCTCGGCCTGCCGATCGCACGCTTCGGTCTGCACGAGATTCTCGACCTGCTGGCCAGCGCGCCGATCGCCGAGGCCGCCGGCCTGGACGAAGCCGGGCTGGAACGCCTGCGCGGCTGGCTGCACGCGGCCGGCGCGCGCTGGGGGCTGGATGCGGCGCACCGGCGTCAGCACCAGGCACCGAGCGACGACGCCTACACCTGGCGCTTCGCGCTGGACCGGCTGCTGCTCGGCCATGCCAGCGGCGCCGACGACGATATCGAGGGCGTGGCGCCCTGGCCGCAGCTGGAAGGCAGCGCAGTGGCCGCACTCGATATCCTGTTGAAGCTGCTGCGCGTGCTCGAACGCCACCAATCTTTATTGGCCGAGGCGATGACGCCGGTCGAGTGGCGCGAGCGTCTGCTCGGCCTGCTGGAGGCGTTGATTCCGAAGGCGCCTTCGGCACCGCGTGCGCAGCGCGCGCTGGACCGTTTGCGTAGCTTGATCGACCAGTTCGCCCGCGATGCAGTGCGTGCCGACTACGCCGGCACCGTGCCGGCCGAGGTGGTGCGTGCGCACTTCGCTGCGGTGCTTGGCGAATCGGACACGCGCGCGCCGCTGCTCACCGGCGGCATCAGCTTCGGCCGCATGGTGCCGATGCGCCTGCTGCCATTCCGCGCGATCTGCCTGCTCGGTATGAACGATGGCGACTTCCCGCGCCGCGACCCGGCCGCCGGGCTCAATCGCCTCACCGCCGAGCTAGGCACCGAGCGCCGCCGGCATGGCGACCGTTCAACCCGCGAGGACGACAGGTTCCTGTTCCTGCAGTTGTTCGCCTCCGCGCAGGAAGTGTTCTACCTGAGCTATCTCGGCGCCGATGCGCGCGACGGCAGCGCGCGCGAACCGTCGGTGCTGGTCAGTGAGTTGCTGGGCAGCGCCGCGCAGTACCACGCCGACCCGGCGGCAATCGACACGCTGGTGGTGCACCACCCGTTGCAGCCGTTTGCCGCCGCTGCCTTCGGTGCGCCGGGCGATCACGGCGCCGACCCGCGCCGTTTCAGTTATCGCCGCCAATGGCGGCCGTCGGTGGACAGCCTGGTCGGCCAGCGCCAGCCGCTCGCGCCATGGGTGGCCGGTGCGTTGCCGGCCGACGACAGCGCAGTGCCAACCAGTGTCTCGATCGACGAGCTACGCCGCCTGTTCGCTGACCCGGCCGGGCAGTTTCTGCGCCATCGTTTGGGCATGCGTCTGCCCGATCCGGCCGGCGAAGACAGCGACCTCGAACCGTTGCTCGCCCCCACGCGCGGCTTGGACCAATACGGCCTGCAGCAGCATGTGTTCGACGCCGCACTGGCCGGCGACACCGACCGGCTCTACGAGCGCCTGCGCGCGCGCGCGCTGCTGCCGTCCGGGCCGCTGGGGCGACGCCAGCTCGATGAGCGGGTGGCGCAACTGCGTCCGTATGCCGAGGCATTCCGGCAATGGCGTGGCGAGGCGCCGGCTGAGTCGCGCCGGCTGCAGGTGCAGATCGGCGATGTCGAGGTGCATGGCCGCGTGCCGGGTTGGTATGCGAGCGGGGTAGGGCGGGTGCAGGTCGGCGCACTCAGCGGCCGCAGCGCGATCCGCCACGGCCTGGAATGGCTGCTGCTGCGCGCCGCCGGCGAGCTCGCGCCGTATGTGCGCTTCTTCGAAGACGAAGACGGTTTAGGCCCGCATCCCATCGACCCCGAACCGCTGTCGCAAACGCAGGCGCAGAGCGCGTTGGCCGCACTGCTGCAGGTGTATCGGCAGGGCTTGCAGACGCCGCTGGCGTTCGCGCCCTACAGCAGCTGGAAATACCACCAGGCCGCGCGCAGCGACGATCTGGACAAGGCCATCAAGGACGCCGCCGGGCAGTGGCAGTCCAGCTTCGGCTGGAGCGAATCGCACAGCCCGGAACTGCGCCTGGTCAACCGCGGCCGCGACCCGTTCGCCGACGCGCAGCGCTTCGCCGAGTTCGCCACCACCAGCCATCGTGTGTACGACCTGCTCGAGCGCGGCAACGCCGACGCCATGCTCGATCCGCAGCGTCTGGTCGACAGCTGGCGCCAGTGGCACGGCGCGCAGGAGGAGGCCGAATGAGCGCCAGCCCGGTCACCGACCCGTATCTGCACCTGCCGCTGCATGGCGTACGCCTGATCGAGGCCAGCGCCGGCACCGGCAAGACCTTCACCCTGGCCACGCTGTTCACCCGGCTGGTGATTGAGCGCGGGCTGCGCATCGGCCAGATCCTCGCAGTGACCTTCACCGAGGCCGCCACCCAGGAACTGCGCCGCCGCATCCGCGAGCGTCTGGTGCTGGCCGCAACCCTGGTCCCCGACGCCCCATCGCCTTTCGTAGGAGCGGCCCAGGCCGCGACCGCGACCGAGCAAGCCCCAACGCAGGCACCCGGCGCTCCATCTGCCTCTGTAGGAGCGGCCCCGGCCGCGACCGACCTCGCCGATGACCCGTCGCGACCAGGGCCGCTCCTACAGGACGCGCCCGATGTGCTGCTTACGCGCGCCGTCCTCGCCACCCACCTGGCCACCGGCACCGAAACACCCGCAGCCCTGCGCCGCCGCCTGCAACAGGCGGTGGAAGAAATCGACCTGGCCGCCGTGTTCACCATCCACGGCTTCTGCGCGCGCGTGCTGCGCGAACATGCGCTGGAAAGCGGCCAGGCCTTCGCCGCGCCGGAACTGCTCGCCAACGACCGCGAACTGCTGGGCGAAGTTGCCGCCGATCTATGGCGCCAGCGCGCCGCCGATGCGGCGATGGCCGAAGACCTGATCGCGTTGTGGTCGGGCGGCCCGCCGGCCTTGGCCACCGACCTGCGCGCCTTGGTGCGGCATCCGGCGATCCTGCCGGCAGCTTCCGACGCTGGCAGCGACGATGCCGACGCACTGCTGCAGGCCGTGCACGATGCAAGCCGCGCGCTGGCAAGTGCGTTTTACGCGCAGGGCACCGCGTTTTTCGAATCCATCATGTCCGCCATCGACGGCGGCATCCTGAGCAAGGTCAGCTACAAGCCCGAGTGGCTGGCCTCGCTGTGGCATTGGTTCGACAGCTTCGCCGCCGCGCCATCGGTCAACGCCGCCCCGCACCCCAAACTGATCAAGCTGACCGCTGCGGAACTGGCCGCCGGCACCAACAAGAAGTTCGTCGAGCGCACGCCGGCCTCGCCGCTGAGCCACGAGATCGACGGGTATCTCACCGCGCAGGCGCATGTCGAACAATGGCGCACCCGTCGTCGCATCCGCCTGCTGCACGCCCTGCGCGAGGACGCCATCGCGCGACTGGCATTGCTCAAGCGCCAGCGCCGCGTGCAGACCTACGACGACCTGGTCGATGGCGTTGCGCACGCACTGGAAGGCGCGCAGGCCGACGCCCTGGTCACGCGGCTGCGCGCGCAATACGCCATCGCGCTGGTGGACGAATTCCAGGACACCGACGACCGCCAGTGGGCGATCTTCTCCAACGTGTTCGGCGAAGGCTCGCTCGCACGCGCGGCCGGCCTGGAGCCGGCGCTGTTTCTGATCGGCGACCCCAAGCAGGCCATCTACGGCTTCCGTGGCGGCGACGTGCGCACCTATCTGGCCGCGGCCGTCACTGCCGAACTCGCCCCACCGCTGAGCCACAACTTCCGCTCGCGCCCCGGCGTGCTGGCGGCCATCGACGCGTTGTACGCACAGGCCGGCTACACCGACGCCTTCCTCACAGATGGCATCGCCTTCCACCCGGTGCGGCCCGGCACCAAGCGGCTGGATGCCGACCTGCAACGCGATGGCGCCGCCGCCCCGGCGCTGACGCTGTGGCGTGCGCCGGAACCGCCGCCGCCTGCGAAAGGAAAGCCCAAACCCTGGAGCGCCAACCGCGCCCGCGAGCTGGCCACCGCCGCCTGCGTGGCGGCGATCCGCGGCTGGCTGGCCGGTGGCCGCGACGGCACCGCCACCGTCAATGGCCGCCCGGTGCAGGCCGGCGATATCGCCGTGCTGGTACGCAGCCACGGCGAGGCCACGCGCATGCAACAGGCGCTGGGCGCAGTGGGCATCCCCGCCGTGGCAGCCGGAAAGCAGAGCCTGTTCGCCACCGACGAAGCGCTGGAGCTGCTGGCCCTGCTGCAGGCCCTACTCGACCCGGGTGACGACAGCCGCCTGCGCGCCGCCCTGGCCACTGTGCTGATCGGCGCGGACGCCGCCGCCATCGCCGCGCTCGCACACGACGGCGAGCGTCACCGCCGCTGGCAGCAGCAGGCGCTGGACTGGCGCGAGCGCTGGCAACGCGGCGGCCCCCTCGCCCTGATCGGCGAGCTGGGCGCCGCGCACGGGCAACGTCTGCTCGCGCTGACCGATGGCGAACGCCGCCTCACCAACTACCTGCAGCTGGCCGAATTGCTGCAGGAAGCCGACGCCCGCGCGCTCGGCCCGCATGGCCTGGTCGACTGGCTGTCGCGCCGCATCGCCAATGCCGACGACAACGACGAAGCCCAGCAGCTGCGGCTGGAATCGGACGCGCGCCGCGTGCAGATCGTCACCCTGCACAAGAGCAAGGGCCTGGAATACCCGCTGGTGTTCCTGCCGTACATCGGCATCGGCCGCAGCGACAAGGGGGCTGGCCGCCATTGCGTGGTGCATGCACCGGAGCTCGGCCGCCAGCTGCACTGGAAGACTGACAAAGAGGACCCAAGCTGGAGCGCCGCCGAAGCCGCCTGGAAGCAGGAACAGCGCGCCGAAGACGCACGTCTGCTCTATGTCGGCCTGACCCGCGCCGAGCACGCGCTGTGGATCGCCAGCGGCCCGTTCCACCAGCACGAGCGCACCGCCCTGTCCGGCATGCTGCGCGCGCTCGACGCGCTGCAGGGCGCGGCCGGCGAGGGCGCGGTGGTGGTGGACACGTCCACGCCGCCGGCCACCCTGCCGCGGCTGCCGCCACCAATCGAGGCGCAGGTGCCGCCCGCGCGCACCCCGCAGCGGCATATCGCCCCGGAGTGGTGGGTCTACAGCTTCACCCAGCTGGCCAATGCCGATGCCGGCGCCGCCACCGACCCGATGGCCAGTGCCACGGTGGTGGGCAGCGGCGGCAGCGACGAGCCCGCCGGCAGCGAGGCGATCGCCGTGGCCACCGAGGTCGACGCCTTCGACCCGCGCTTTGCCGGCAACCGCTTCGGCGTGGTGATGCACGACGTGTTCGAACGCTGCGACTTCGCCGCCTGGCAGACCTGGCGCCCCGGCCTGCCCGCACCCGAGGGCCAGGCCGCCGCCATCCTTGAGGCGCTGCAACGCGGCGGCTACGTCGAAAAGGAATGGGACGACGGCCTGGCCATGCTCACTACGCTGATCGGCCACACCCTCACCGTGATGTTGCCCGAAGGCACCCCCCTGGCCGCCGTGCCCGCGCCGCAGCGCCGCAACGAGATGGAATTCCACTTCGCCATGCGGCCCACCCGCGTCGAGGCACTGCTCGCACTGTTGCACCGGTTTGGCGTGGTCGGCGAGCGCCAGGCCTTCGGCGCGCGCCAGCGCCTGGAAGGCCTGATGACCGGCCTGATCGACCTCACCTACACCGTGGACGGGCGCTGGTACGTGCTCGACTACAAGTCCAACCGCCTGCCCAGCTACGACGCCGACGCCCTGGCCCGCGCCATGGCGCACAGCGAGTACGCGTTGCAGGCGCTGATCTACACCGTCGCCCTGCACCGCTGGCTGCGCTTCCGCCTGGGCGAGGCCTACGACTACGCCCGCGACTTCGGCGGCGTGCGCTACCTGTTCTGCCGCGGCCTGGACGCCAGCCGTAACCCCGCATCGGACCCCGGCTCCAACCCTGCTCGTAACGCCGCAGCCAACCCAGGCTCCGACCCTGCCCGCGGCGCCGCAACCGACCCCGCCAGCGACCCCATGTCCGACACGCCCGCACCCGGCATCCAAGCGGCATCCGTCTCCGTTGCGCCCGGCATCCATGCCTGGCGCTTCGACCCGGCCCTGGTCCAGGCCCTGGACGCCCTGTTCGTAAAGCAATCCCACCGAGCCCCTGCCCAGCGACGCAGCAGCGCCCCATTCCCCCGACGGGCAGGAGCCCCTCTCCCCCGGGAGAGGGGTTGGGGTGAGGGTACGTCCGCCGCCGAAGCATCCGAGCCATGACCCAACAGACCGCACTCCCGATCAGCGCCTTGCGCAAGCCGCGCTCCCCTCGGGGCGAGCAGACGCCGCTTGCGCGCCAAGGCGCGCGTGCCTGGCAGGGCCTGCGCCACGCCGCGCGGGCCGGGATGCGGAGCGGAGGTTGGGGTGAGGGTGTCGTGCAGGGTCAGAAATGTGCCGATCGACAACTCGCCCGAGGCGCCTCCGTCCACCAGGCGCCCACTCCATGAACCAGCCAAACCTCTTCAGCGCGCTGATCAAGGCCGACGCGCTACGCCCGCTGGATCTGGCACTCGCGCAAAGCCTGCAACGCCTGGCCCCGGACACCGACCCCCAGGTCCTGGCCGGCGCCGCGCTCGCCTCGCTGGCCGTCACCAGCGGCCACGCAGGGCTGGACCCCGCCCGCGCCGCAATGCTGCTGGACGCGCGCGAGGGCCCAGCGCCCGCACTGCCGGACCCCGCCGACTGGCAACGCACCCTGGCCGCCTCGCGCTGGGTCGACCAGCCGAACCCGGAAGACCCCGCCGCCGCCGACTGCCCGCTGGTCCTCGAACACGGCCTGCTCTACCTGCGCCGCTACCGCGAGTACGAACGCCGCCTGGCGCTGGGCCTGCAACGCATCGCCGCCCAGTCGCCGCCGCCTTTCGACGCCGCCACGCTGGCCCCGCTGTTCGCGCAGCTATTCCCGAACGCAGCCGCCTCATCCCCTCTCCCCCCGGGAGAGGGTGCCCGAAGGGCGGGTGAGGGTACGGGCCTGCCCGAGCCATCTGTCGACCAAAAAGGTAAGGCCCCACCCAAGCCATCCCACCACCAAGACGGCAGGCACTCAAACGCCCCATCCCACCCCCAAGACCGCCAGGCCCAGGCCGCAGCCCTGGCCCTGCGCCGCACCCTGCTGCTGGTCACCGGCGGCCCCGGCACCGGCAAGACCACCACCATCGCCCGCCTGCTGTTGCTGCGTATCGCCCAGGCACACGCAGCCAGCACCCCGGCCCCACGCATCGCCCTGGCCGCGCCCACCGGCCGCGCCGCCGAGCGCATGGCCGAAAGCCTGCGCCTTGCGGTCGCGCGCGCCATCGCCAACGGCATCGACCCGGCCCTGGCCGATGCCCTGCCCAGCGGCGCCAGCACCCTCCACCGCCTGCTCGGCGTCATTCCCGATTCCCCGAACTTCCGCCATAACGCCGACAACCCGCTGCCGTTCGACCTGATCGTGGTCGACGAAGCCTCGATGGTCGACCTGCCGCTGATGTGCAAGCTGGTCGAAGCCGTGGCCGACGGCACCCAGCTGATCCTGCTCGGTGACGCCGACCAGCTGCCCTCGGTGGAAGCCGGCGACGTGCTCGCCGCCATCCTGCAGGCCGCCGGCCCCGGCGACACCCTGCAGCCGCAGGATGCCGACGCGCTGCAGCCGCTGCTCGGCAGTACGCCCACTAGCAGCACGCCTGCAAGCACCCAGACAGGCGGCCACACCGTCAGCCACACCCACAGCGGCGGCCTGGCCGGCCATCGCGTGCACCTGCTGCGCGGCTACCGGCAAGCGCACGACTTCGCACTCGCCCCGTTAGCCGACGCCGTGCGCGCCGGCGACGCCGACACCGCCCTGGCCCTGCTGCGCAGCGGCGAGCTGGCCGGCGTGCACTTCCACGAAGACGGCGAAGACCCGCTCACCCTGGGCCGCGACGCACTGCTCGCGCACTGGCGCGCGCTGGCCGACGCGCACGACCCGGCCGCCGCCCTGCGCGATGCTGCGCGCCTGCGCCTGCTCACCGCCGTGCGCGCCGGCCCGCAGGGCGCACGCGGCCTCAACGCCCGTACCGAACAACTGCTGGCCGAAACCGGCTCCGGCGCCCGCCGCCTCGGTAGCGCCTCGCCCTGGTTCCAGGGCCGCCTGCTGCTGATCACCGAAAACAGCTACCGCCACGGCCTGTTCAACGGCGACGTCGGCATCTGCCTGCGAAGCGACGCGAGTCCCTCTTCGGGGCGCAGTGACGAAAGCCCGTCTTCAGGGCCCAGCCAGTCCGGCGCCACCGCCAACCGCCACGACCCAGGCACAGACAGCCGTGCCCAGGGCCCATTGGTGGCCTGGTTCGAAGGCGACGGCGACGGCCAGGTGCGCGGCTTCCACCCTGCCGCACTGCCCGCGCACGAAAGCGCCTTCGCCATGACCGTGCACAAGGCCCAAGGCAGCGAGTTCGACACCGTCTGGCTGCAACTGCCCACCCGCGACGCCCGCGTGCTCAGCCGCGAACTGCTCTACACCGGCATCACCCGCGCCCGCCGCGCCCTGCACCTGGCCGGCAGCGAAGCGGTCATCCGCAGCGCACTCGCCCGGCACGCCGCACGCATCTCGGGCCTGGCGTGGCGGCTGGGTGCGGAGCAGCAGGCGGCACCCGCCAGGCCAGCAACAGAACCAGCCACTGTCATGCCCGTGCAGGGGTCGTTGTTCTGATGGATGCGATCTGGCGCAATGGCAGGATCACTTACGGCAGAACGGCACGTTCGCCTATCACCGTCATCGGGCGTGCCCGGATAACCTCGTGGCCGAAGAACGCCTGGTTGTGCGGTATCGCCAGCATGGGAGGCATCGATGGCGAAAAAGCATGAAATTTCGCTCGTCCGCTCGTCCGCGGCCGAATACCTGACTTTCGTGGCCGCCGCAGGCGAGGGCGGCGTACAAGCGGCGTATGCCGACGAAAACGTCTGGCTGACGCAGAAGATGCTGGCCCAGCTCTACGATGTCGAAACCCACACCATCAACTACCATCTGAAAAAGGTGTTCGCTGACAACGAGTTGCAGGCAGATGCAGTTATTCGAAATTTTCGAATAACTGCCGCCGACGGCAAGAGCTACGACACCAAGCACTACAACCTCGCGGCCATCATCGCCGTGGGCTACAAGGTCAATTCAGAGCGCGCGGTGCAGTTCCGCAAGTGGGCCACCTCCGTCATCGAGTCCTTTACGATCAAGGGCTTCGCGATGGACGACGAGCGCCTGAAGAATGATGGCACAGTGCTCGGCAAGCGCTACTTCGAAGAGCAGCTGCAGCGCATCCGCGAGATCCGTCTCTCCGAGCGCAAGTTCTACCAGAAGATCACCGACATCTACGCCACCGCCCTGGACTACGATGCCACCGCGCAGGCAACCCAGCGGTTCTTCGCCACAGTGCAGAACAAGCTGCACTGGGCCATCCATGGGCGCACCGCGGCGGAAGTCGTCTACCACCGTGCCGATGCCGGCAAGCAACACATGGGTCTGACCACCTGGGCCGATGCACCACGTGGGAAGATCCAGAAGTTCGATGTGGCCGTCGCCAAGAACTACCTGACCACCGGCGAGATGGCGCAGTTGCAACGCCTCGTATCGGCCTATCTTGACCTGGCCGAGGACATGGCATTGCGGCAAATTCCGATGACCATGCAGGATTGGGAAATACGTCTGAATCGCTTCATCGAAGCGACCGACCGGCAGGTGTTGCAGGACACAGGGCGCGTCACCGCCGAGATCGCCAAAGCTCATGCGGAAAGCGAGTTCGAAAAGTACCGCATCGTGCAGGACCAGCTGTTCGTGAGCGATTTCGATCGCGTGTTGCAGCAGCTTGATGCAGGAGCGGACGGCACCGACGACGACTTGCGCTAGATCGAGGTGATGCAGGAAGCGTCAAGACGTCGGGCAAGCCGTGCTCCTCATCCAGTGCCGGTTCTGGAGCCACTCCCAGCGAGCCGGTGCAGGGTGCATTGTTTTGATGGAGGTTGCGCCGCTCCAGAGCTTCGGCAAAGCGGCAAGGCGGCAGGGGCGATCTCGCAGCTATGACGGCTTGCGTCATATAACGGATCACGTTATGGTCAGCACATGATCAGGAGCTTTATCGACAAGGAAGCCGAAAAGATCTGGCTGGGTGAGCGCTCCCGCCGGTTGCCGGCCGACATCCAGTCGGTCGCGCGCCGCAAGTTGCGCATGCTCAACGCTGCCGCGCACCTCGACGATCTGCGCATTCCGCCCGCCAACCGGCTGGAAGCGTTGAAGGGCGAGCGGCGCGGGCAGTACAGCATCCGGATCAACGACCAGTGGCGCATCTGCTTCCGATGGATGGAGGGCGATGTCGCCGAGGTCGAAATTGTCGATTACCACTGAGCACGAGGCATCTGTCCATGACAGTCCTACCCAACATCCACCCCGGGGAAATCCTGCTTGAGGAGTTCCTCGAGCCGATGGGCATCAGCCAGAACGCACTGGCGCGGGCTACCGATGTACCGCCGCGTCGCATCAACGAGATCGTCCTGGGCAAGCGCGGCATCACCGCCGACACCGCCGTGCGTCTTGCCGCAGCGTTGGGTACGACCGAGCGGTTCTGGCTGGGCCTGCAAGCCGATTACGAGCTGGAACAGGCGCATCGCGCGCTGGGCGATCTGCCGTCGCGGATCAAGCGGCTGGCGGCTTGAGTTGAGAGCCACACCATCGCTACGTGGATCGTGCGCTATAACCTGCCGGCCAAACGCACCATCAGATCCATGCGCTCATGCAGGATCGCCACGATCAGCGATGGAGCGTGCTCACGCGGCAGGCAGAAGATGTAATGGTGCATGCAATGCGACATACGCAACGCAGGGTACAGCGCACTCAGATCCTTGAAAGTGCATTCTCCTGCTGCGAGATGGGCAATGCCCTGTTCCAGGTCTGCGATGTATCGGCGAACCTGCGCCTGGCCCCAGCGTGCCAAGGTGTAGCGGATGATCCCGCGCAGATCGGCTTCGGCTGCGTCGGTGAGGACGTAGTCGTGCATCAGCCGCGACGGCCCTCGGCCAATTCTTCATCCAGGATGGTGCTGATGCTCTTGGTAGAAACCTTGCCGGCAAGGCCCTCCTCGACACGTTCCCCAAGCAGGCTTTTCAACTCATGCCATGCCTGATCAGCGTTTATATCGCCAGGGAACAGGCGTTCAAGGGCGTATTGCTTGATGGTCTTGCCTTGCAAAGCCGCCAGCGCCTTCAGGCTCTGGTGCTGCTGATCGCTTAGGTCGATGGTCAAACGGCTCATGACGCGCTCCGAATTCCGCACAAACCCACATTAGCACAGCCGGTCTGGCCGGCCCGTTGTTCGGTCACAGCGCGTTGGGGTTTGAGAGAATCTGACAGGCCGGGTTCACAGGCCAACGCTCAGCGCCACGCGCCACGCCTAAAAAACGCGAGGCCAGGCCTGCGCCTGACCTCGTCTGCCGTCTGGCAGGCCGGGCGGCTTACTTGCCCTTCTTTTCCTGCTTGGCCGCGCGCTTTTCCTTCAGCGTCTTGGTCGGCTCTTTCTTCTGGCTCTTCTTCTGGTCCATCCCCTTGCTCATGACACCCTCGTAGTTGCTGGATTGATCGGTCGGGCAGCGCCATGACCCCGGCGTGCCTGCGCACTGTACGACTTGCGCGGGGTGGAATGGCAGCGGCAGCGCAAGGCCGGGCGACGGGCGGTACGTCCGGCCCGGCGTCTGCGCGACGCAGCGTGCGCCGGCAGACCTTCGGCGTGGCCGGCTGGGCCACAAACGCAAACGCCCGCGTGCGACCGGCAAGGTCAGCACGCGGGCGCTGGCGGCAGCGGCGGCCTTACTTGGCCGGCACGCGCTGGTACTGCTCGCCGCCGGTGTTGAGGTGGCCGTTGGCCGCGTCGATGGCGAAGTTCACCGTCTCGCCATCGTTGCTGACCTGCAGCGCCCCGTCCTTGTAGACCGCCGGGTAGCTCTCGATCTTGGGCTGGCGGCTGAAGAACTTCGGCGTGGTGCTGCGGACCATGAAGGTTTCGCCATTGCGCTCGATGTCCATCGTCTCTTCCTGCGTCTGCACGTTGACCCAGTTGCCGACGAACTTCTCGCCCTCCACCTTGGCGCAACCGGTCACCAGCAGTGCCGCGGCCAGCGCGGTGCCCATCCACTTCATCATCGTGTGTTCTCCAGTTGAGTCTGCGGCGAGGATGGCGGGTGGGGGATGTATGGGAGGTCAAGGATTGGGCCATCGTGTAGACAGGCGCAATGGCTATCTTTCCAGACATAGCCAGAAATTATTTGGCTCCAACCACGGCGCAAAAAACTTTTGTCCCAATTCCCCGAGACTGGACACCAATGGGTACGCCGACTAATCTCTCCATGGGGATCCGCCACGTATCAAGCTAGCCCTAACGGCCTACTCGGGGCTGCTTTCAACAATTATAATCTCAAGGAGTCGGAGAGTTATAAGCATGCGGGCAAATCTGAAAGAACTACTTGAATCAGGGTTTCTCTAGTTGGCACACGTGCAAAGAAGTTAAAGGTAGGCACATGTGCTGCCGTGTTGATCATATGGCTAAGGAAAGACCATGGATTCTTCAAAGATTCTTCCCTATGTTGTAGCTACCCTGTTAGGAGGCGCTGCCTCTCTTGTTGTCGGAACAGCAGTGTCGCAGAGCTGGTGCAATATCAGTGGTTGTACTGTGTACCCGCCAATTTTGACTAACCCAGGAGGCGGAGGTGGTGGAGGCGGCGGCTGGGGCGGATCCTCTACCGATCCCAATACAGTTCACTGTTCATGGTATTCCGGATGGTTTACCTGCACTGGTTACCCCTTGCCGCCTCAAGTCTGTGTTGATTTGTATGAGACTTTACCTGCGAACTGCGATTTAACGAGACCTCCGCCTCTCACTGTGATGGCTGCGGTTCCACGGGCACAGACTTTATGCCAGATTATTTGGTTACAGCGCCGGCCCTTCAGGCAGAAGCTATACAATATGGGAACATATTCACGGCAGCTTGCAACATACATGACCAGTGTTATGGGACTTTCGGGGCTCAAAAAGACCGCTGCGATAACAATCTTGCGGAAGATATGAATCGAGCAGGACAACAAAGTATCCCATACACTCCCTACATTGCTTTAGGTCCATACGTTGCACTTCAAGCGCAGGTGTATGCATACGGGTTACAAAATTATTTTGTTTCCAATAATTTTTCCAATGAAGCTTTTAGCAAGGCACAAAGTGAAGCGTCTTGCCGGAATCACCGTGAGCTTGTCAAGGAATATTGCAGCGACTGGTTCATCCTGGATCCACAATGAAAAAAATAGCGCTAATAACTGGACTGATACTAGTTGTAATGACTGCAATTTTTCTCTATGGGGGGGAGGGTAAATATAAATCCACCGCGGTTCCTTCAACTGTAAATGCCCATAACAATCTATCTCAGCAGGGAGTTGAAGTAGATGTGGGTGGAAGCGCGCAGAGCGAGATCCGTGAAAAATTTACTCCAAGCTCTTTATACGTAGGTGAGCTCAAAGGCAAGGATCAAAGACTTGTAGCGCTGAGTGCTTTGGAAGCTGAATGGTTAGAAAAACATTACTTTCCCACTCAGTCAGAAATAGATAATATTTTAAATATTCCGTTAACAGCGCTAACAAAAGAGAAGGATTTTTTTAATCCAAAAATTCAAACGCTTTATGGTTTAAGGTTGCTAAAAGAAGGTCGCACAGAGGATGCAGTTGCAGTGCTTCAAAAAGCGGCTGATCGCGGATCGATTTATGCACGAGAACAACTGGCCATCGCACAAAGCCAACTTCTCGCAAAGCGAATGGGCGACTCGGCTTCGATTTCCGGCGACAATTTAGCTATTGTTGTTGCGGGAGTGGAGACTGCAAAAATCTTGGGGGATCACCGAGCCTACTCCGCCATCGCATCTCACCCAGCCGCCAAAATTAATCGTCAGGAATACGGAAACGCTATACAGTTGCAAGTTACAGAATTTCTACGGCAGGCAGGCGCATCCGCACAGCTCACTGGCGTCAGGCCACCTGGCCCGGATCCAAGACCTAATGCTGAGCAATGGGGAAAGATTGATGCAGGTCAGCAGAGTCCAGACATCCCAATCACTGTTTATGATCGAAAAAATGTAGTTAATTAAGGATTTAAAGATGCATTTTTCCGCATCAAAATCTTGGATTAAGGAGATTTTCTTTCAAGCATCTGAAGTGCGGCTGGACTCAGTGGCAGCATGCGCCACTGAGTCCAATGTATTTTTGGCAGTGCTATGCCTTCTTGACCACGAATCGTTACGCTCGGAGGCTTATTTCTCTCAGCGTGTTCAACAAGTATCAGGAAATGAGGATCATACCCTTAAGGCACTCGCAACACTAGCTGGAGCAAGAGATATAAAGGGCATTAGTGGTGCGTCGAATTCATTGACAGGCTTTATGCCTAAGATTAGAAGCAATACGATCGCGATCAAAAGTGATAATATTTTTACTCAAAAATTCATCCCCCCTGCCGCCCCTCAAGTTCCCGCTGCATGTGCATTTTCTCTGAGGAATTTTTGGGAGCAAGTGTCAGTCGGTAAGCAAGTGGGTAGCGATGTTGCGACTATTCTTGCGCTTTTTTTCATTCTGCTGACGATTCACCCATATTCTGACGGGAATGGAAGGGTTTTTCGACAGCTTTTTGCTTCGCATATATATAGGGCAAAAGGGCCGAATATTTACCTTGTTCTTGGATTGGCACTTCTCTATCGTGAAAGAGGGGTGACATTTCATATGACGGCGAGCATGGCCAGGCTAGGAAATTTTGATGCCATGGCGCAGGAATACGGGAATTGTGTAGAGAGCGCTCGCAAGCTCTTTAAGCCGGAAGCGCGCGCGATCTCAGACGCGATTGAGGGGGGCGACCTCCATGCGATAATTTCAAGTTCTTGCGATTTGAGAAGAAAAATCTCATTGCTTTTGGAATGAAATTCAGAAAAACGGCGCGGAAACGAATTTAGGCCATAAGTATCTGCACCGTTAGATTTGATCTAGGTAAAGGTAGATATGTGTCGTGAGTTGGGGCGACCTACTACATCCGGAAGGCCAATCACGGCGGCATGAAAGACGCTGATGTGCAGCTCCTTTGCGACCCATAGAATCGAGCACAGGCTCAAACGCATGCATGCGGGGCCGCAACAGAGAACGGTGCACTGAAGGATGTCATCGCCCTAAAACTGTAGACCCAGCACATAAGCGCCTACTTCTTGCCTGGCTGGTGAAGCAGCACGACTGGAGCGGGCGTCAAGCCTGTTCAGTGTTTAAGTTCAATGTCATTGACCTGTAAGGCTTGCGCGCTGTGTAGGTCAGAGTGAGAGCAAGGCGGAGCGACGAGCAGTGCGCCCGGCGCGGCGTTTCCTCAAAGCAGCGGGCGCCGATAAAGACCCTCGGCGCCGCCGGCAAGGCCACAAACGCAAAACGCCCGCGTGCGACGGTAAAGGTCGGCAGGCGGGCGCTGGCGACAGCGGCGGCATTACTTGGCCGGCACGCGCTGGTACTGCTCGCCGCCGGTGTTGAGGTGGCCGTTGGCCGCGTCGATGGCGAAGTTCACTGTCTCGCCATCGTTGGTCACCTGCAGCGCCCCGTCCTTGTAGACCGCCGGGTAGCTCTCGGTCTTGGGCTTGCGGCTGAAGAACTTCGGCGTGGTGCTGCGGACCATGAAGGTCTCGCCATTGCGCTCGATGTCCATTGTCTCTTCCTGCGTCTGCACATTGACCCAGTGGCCGACGAACTTCTCGCCTTCCTCCTTGGCGCAACCGCTCACCAGCAGTGCCGCGGCCAGCGCGGTGCCCATCCACTTCATCATCGTGCGTTCTCCGGTTGAGGCTGAAGGCGAGGATGGCGGGTGGGGGATGTATGGGAGGTCAAGAGTCAGGACCGTTGCTCAAAAAGGAAAATCAAATCTAGTCATCGTTCAAGAAATAATCAAAAAACTTCGCTTCTTAATTACCTAGTGAAATCTAGTTCGGCCAAAATTCTTAAAGAACTGTAGCCAACTCGAGAAGCTGTCGCTAGTCTTTGACGAAGCGCATTTCCCCGGCCGTATTCATACCTTTGCTCCAGTTTCGAGCGGTCCAGTAAAGTCCATTGGCGCTACCGTTCAGTGCAAAGGTGAGCGACGCTGCTCCTTCGTGTCTTAGCTGGTCATTGCCTCTTGGCTGTCCTATGTTGACAGCGGTGTAAAGGTAAGAGATGACAACGGTATTCTCTTCCCCACATTCAAGACCAGACACCGAGGACTTCGAGACGATTCCTAGATGTCCATCCTTGGCAGGATAGGACGTCAAAACTATGCTGACCTTACAAAGGGATGCTTTGACTTCAAGCTCAGCCTCAGTGTTTAGAGGTTCGATGGCATCAATGAAATCTGGGGAGTCAGCGTCCAAGCGCGGTTCATCAACTGACCGCGCCGCGGATCGCAAGGCATCCAGTCGGCTGTAGTTCGATCTGAGCTGACCCTTGTATTTGCCTCTAAACGGTGGAACACCCAAAAGCTTCAATGAGCTGTCACGAATCAAGAACGAACAGACTGCCTCGCTCGAAAACAATGTAGCCAAGAGGGTCGTGAGCATCACGGTCCAAGATCCCACGGCGATCCAGGAGCTGACTTCACCGAAAATTTTGCCACGAGCGTACGGATAAGCGAGCGCTAGAATAAAGTAAATGCCTCCTATCGAGACAAGAAGTACCCAGATCCTTGCTTTGACGCTTAAAATTTTATACATAATTAGCTCCAGGAAGATCAAACTTAGGGGGGACGAAATGGCATACAACTTGTCAGGCCTTTTTAATACCACAGTGGAGAACAGGCGAACGTTTCTAAGCGCCATCACGCTGAATGATGGCCAGGTAACACGGCTAACAGACGCCAGGAAGGAACTACGGGATGGACTACGATCCGATCTTGAGCATGAGGTTGCGCGTATTTCTGGAGAATCTCCAGAAAAGGTTCGACCGAAGTTCTTGACGCAAGGCTCTTTTGCTTACAAAACGATCAACAGCCCATGCCGCCCGCCACAGCAGGCCGATCTCGACGATGGAGTGTACCTTCCGCTCAGCTTTGTACAGGAAACTGGAAAGCCCGCTGTAGCCTCTGAGACTCTCTTTGATGCGGTAAAGGCATGTGCCCAGCAAGTTGCTGATAGAAATGGCTGGGTGGTAGATGAAAAAAACCCAAGCTGCACGCGGGTGATTGTATCCGATGAAATGCACATCGATCTTCCTATTTATGGAATCCCGGACAGCCAATTCCGCATGCTTGCGGAAGCAAGGGTTGCAAAATCTGTTGCGCTAGATAGCGCAATCGATGAGATCGAGTGGGAAGAATTGCCGTCGAACTGCGTCCTGTTTGCTACCCGGGATCGGGGCTGGCTTGCCAAAGACCCTCGGCCAATCCGTGATTGGGTGGTCGATGAAATTGAACAAAAGGGAGTGCAGCTTCGTAGGATTATTCGCTATATGAAAGCTTGGCGTGACTTCCAGGATTGGGAGGACGGAAATGACCCGAAGTCGATACTTTTGATGGTGGCGGTTGCGAATGAATTTCAAGCTATTCATGGACGAGACGATCTCGCGCTCATATCCGTGGTCCGTGGCATGGCTTCCAGTCTGGCCGGCTCCCTGGTCGCGCCTTGGGACGAGAACGAAGATCTTGCGGATCGACTAGATGACTCACCTCAGCTACGGGCTTTGGTGATCAGCCGATTGATAGGGTTTGCACGGAGCATCGATCATGCTCTTAATCACTCGATAACTGCAGAGGAAGCATGTCGTCAAATACAGCAGCATCTCGGAGACCGCTTTCCCGTTGACGTTAAAGCAGTCCTGATGGACTCAAAAGAGTCTGCACAGCCAGTTAGGGCTATTGCTGCAGGGTTCGTCGGTCATCAGAACAACGCTTAAGTGAGTAGCGAGTCTGTTGAATCACACTTGCTGGGGTTGGGATTCACATCAACCAGCAGCACCAAAGACCTTTACGAAGGCGTGATTGAGTGCGCCTTTGGAAAGGTTGATATTTGGCTAAGCGTCGATCAGATTTTAATCGACTACCCAAAGATTTTTTTAAAAAAAAAGCCACGCTGGCTGCCAGAACTCTGTAGCCATCTCAACCAGTACAATCAACTGTGTTGCACTGATAGAACAATCTCGTCTCCAGATCGACGAGTTCCGACTAAAGTAATTGATCATGTACTCGCTCGCGGGGCTGATTTACTTGAGAAGTTAGTCACCAATGGTGGACTTGTTGAGGATGAGTTTATTCTTTTATGGGGTAATAATCCGGAAAGAGTTCCATTGGGATTTATGAGTTCAAGCGATACTGACGGCTCGTTTAGCTGGCAACTCTTGAATTCAAAAAGTAAGAAGTGGATATGCATAGTTCCTGCCGACCTTGCCGACGGTGTAAGTAAATGGCTTGGCGCTGTAACGAAGGTTTCTTGCCCCGTATTACTAGAAGTATCGATCTCTGGCCAGCTCAGAGCATCCAACGAGAGTTGGCCAATTCGGCCACTCAAAAATTTGATTTCATGGCTTAATCAGATTGATTCGAGCGCTGCTGAACAAATGGTTCTAAGAGTAAAGAAGTTAGCGGTGGCGGTTGCATCAGGTAAGAGCTTCAATGGTTCTATCTTTGTTCTTATGCATCATGAGAAAGGAAGCCTCGGGATTTTGTTCGCTGCGTCTGGTCTATTGGCATGGATCCCTCGCGGAAAGCGTCGGAATATACAGCGAGGCGCAAGACAGGTCGAACGCCTCTTGGTTTCAGCATCTGTGCTGGATACTACTCAGTGTCGAATGATCGATATTAAACCGGAGAGCTTGCTTAACAGAATTATGGGAAGCACAGACGTGTCACTTGCGGGACAGAAGATCATTGTGATCGGAGCAGGATCAGTTGGTAGCTTCTTATGCAGCGCCCTAGTTAGGAGCGGGGGTGGAAGCCTTGGTGGAAGTCTTCTCATTATTGATCATGATGACGTCGGCCCCGAAAACTTAGGGCGATCTCTTTACGACGCGCGCCATCTGGGAATGAAGAAGGTAGACGCGCTTGTACAGATGCTTCGCCATTCGACGATTGGTGCTGTTGTAGAGGCTCGACCCGCTACGGCACCTTATGACCCTGAAGCTTATATCGCAGATATTCTTATCGACGCTACTGGAGATCACGGCTACTCCACATGGCTCTCAGAGATGCGTGCACAAGGTCTAGTGCCGCCAGTTCTCTTCACATGGATAGGCGGCCACGGCGCAGCTGTTGGAGCATATCTACAAATAGACGCTGAAGCGCCATGCCTAGCTTGCTTGGGAATAGCGGATGGACACTCCAAATGGAACGTGACAGTTACTCATGATGGCGAGGCTCCGGGAATTGAGGTTGGTCCATGCGGAGAATCCTTCATGCCCTACTCTGTCGCCGCACCGATGATGGCCAGTTCGCTTGCCCTGGCTCACTTGCTAGACAATGCCGCTGGCCGTGTTGGACCTTCTTTCCGATCAATTGCTATTGACCTAAAGCGAGGGCGAAGCCTATGTGATACACCGCCCGCTTGCGATCACACGGCCGCCCAGTAGCGATGGAAATCTATCAGTTGCAATCGCGTAGGTTCTACGCATTCTTGGAAGAAAGCGCTTGCGCAAAAATGAGGAAACTTCGCCAGCTTGAGAGCGACGATTCAGAGGCCGGCGGCATCCTGATCGGTGAGACGCGGCCCGAGTCCTTGGCGGTGACTGAGGTCACAACACCTCAAACCAATGATAGGCGGGGTCGTTTTTTCTTCAATAGGCAGTCGGATGGGCATCAACAGCCGGTGCAAATCCGCTGGCAGGAAAGTGGGGGGGAACTAGATTACATAGGCGAATGGCACACACATCCCGAGGTGCATCCAAGTCCCTCTTTTATAGATAAAGCTGGATGGATATTGAGGTCATTAAAGGCAGGGAGGCCGCTTCTAGTTGTTATTGTCGGACAAGAGAAAAACTACGTGGCGCTTCAAGATGGTCTCCGACTGGAAGAAATGCTTCCATGCAAGTGATTAATTTTTCGATAATAACTAAAGCTGTGGTGCTTGTTTATGTAAATCTGTTAATTTCATATTTGGCTAGTCAACTGGCAAGCGTGTATCAGTGGTGGTTCTAGAGGTTTGTAAGCTCATCGGCAACTTTAGCGGCGTCATAGAGGCGTCCCCAAGCGCGCGACCGAACGTTAAGATGGATGCCGCCTTCGCTATTTGATATCGCGATGTCTATTTCCCGCCCCATCTATGATTGCATCGTTTCGAGTCACTTGCAGCTTCCGTCAGGACCATGGGTTACCGTATTTGAGGCGGTATGCGCGTGCTTTCCGGGAATTGACATATCAACCTGGCATGATCGCTTTGCCCGCGGTCGCGTGCTTGACGGGCATGGTAATACGTTAAATGTATCAACGGCTTATCGCATCGGCTTTGAAGTCCAGTATTTTCGCGAGGTCCCGGACGAGCCCCTCATTCCGTTTGACGAGACAGTGGTGCATTCAGATTCACAGCTGGTCGTCGCCTGCAAGCCGCACTTCCTGCCTGTCGTCCCCGCAGGCGCGTATGCACGCGAGACGCTGCTAAACCGTCTCGTGCATCGCTTCGATAATCCCGCTTTAGTGCCGCTACACCGCATTGATCGCGACACTGCAGGCTTGGTGCTGTTCTCTGCCAACCCGGCCACACGCGGGATCTACCAAGCGCTATTCCGCGAGCGACGCATCCGCAAGCACTACCTGGCGGTGGCGCCGCCGCTGCCTGGGCTGACCTTTCCATATGTGCATCGCAGCCGGCTGGAGCCGGGTGAGCCGTTCTTCCGCATGCGCGAGGGCGTGGGCGAGCCGAACAGCGAGACGGTGATCGATGTGATTGCGCGCGGCGCAGACATGTGGACGTATCGGCTGGAGCCGGTCACCGGGCGCAAGCACCAGTTGCGCGTGCACATGGCCGCACTTGGCGCCCCGATCCTGCATGACCGTTTCTATCCAGAGCTGGAAGATCAGCGGCCCGATGATCCGGAACGGCCGCTGCAGTTGTTCGCGCATACGTTGGCGTTCGATGATCCGATCACCGGTGATCCTCGGCTCTTCACCGCGACAGTCGAACCGACAAAATTGGCTTGAGACGCGAGCCTCCGTTTCGCTAGAAATCCAGGCGAAATATCTGGTTTTCAGATATCCGAAAGAGCGCGTTACGCTGGCTTTGCGGACATCCCGTCCGCTCACGTCGAGGATGGACGCCATGACTGCTTCGAAAGCCCTTTCGACTACCGCTCGGCGACGCGCCACGCCAGCGGCCAAGCTGCAACCGCACCAAGATCCCTTCACCTTCGGCGTCACCCTGCAGCAGATCGACCAGTTCCACACGCTGCTGCGCACGATCACCGCGCAAAGCGACATGGTGGCGGTGTGCAGCGGCAAGCCACTGGATGCCACCAGCTTGTCGGTTCTGGGTGAGAGCATCTTCAATGCCGCCCGCGCAGCGCGCAGTGTCGTGGACGAAATCTATGAGCAGCGGCTCGGCAGCGAGTGGCGGGACCCGGTGTCGCATGACGTGCAGCGGCACGCCTAGGCCTTCGTCCCGCATCGCTCCCAGGATCTGCGCCAGCGCTCCCGCGGCGTGTCCATGCTAGCGTGCCGCTGCCGAGAGCCGGCTGGCCGAAGGAGCGGGGCATGCGGGTCGATCCGATGCGCGACGGTGTTGCGGTTGCTGGTGGCAGGCCGGTCGCCCGTGTGGCGTGGGCGCTGCTGTGGCTTGCGCTGGCCGCATTCGCGGCCGAGTTCGTGCGGCACGTGTACCTGAAGTACGCCGCGCTGGAGTCGCCGGCATACGCGATGTTCCTGACCCGGCGCGGCTGGCTGTGGTGCCATCTGGGTGGCGGCGCCGCCGGCATTGCACTGGGCACGCTGCAGTTCCTCACGCAACGCTGGCGCAGGCACGCATGGGCGCACCGCTGGGTCGGGCGTGCCTATTTCGCCGGGATGCTGGTGGCGATGCTTGGCGCCACTGGGTTGATTGCCACCTCGCCAGCGCCGATGGTCATCCGCGTGGCCTTCGCGGCGACTGAAGCGGCGTGGCTGGTGGTGGCCTCCGTTGGCCTGGTGGCCATCCGTCGCGGGCAGGTACGCCAGCACCGGCGCTGGATGGTGCTGGCGTACCTGGTGACCCTGGCGCCAGTGGTGTTTCGCATCGCGCTCTACGCGGCGGTGGGAGCCGGCATTGCGCCGTCGCCGGGCACGATTGCGGCGCTGCTATGGGCCAGTTGGGCGGTGCCGTTGCTGATCCATGTGGTGGTGAGCACAATCGCCAACGCCGCGCGAGGAGACGTGCGATTGTCCGCAGCCCGGCTAGGTGCCAGCGCCGGTATTGACGCCCGCTGACACGGTCCCTGCGCAACCAGCCAGCACAGCACGCGTGGACCCGGCGGCAACCGACGCGTTAGAGACAGGTGCCCCCTCGGCCAACGCTGAAGGACACCAGATTCCCCCGCGCATCGAACGTCAGCGAAATCATGGTGAACGTGGTTGCGCAGGGAAAATGCGGCCACCGCGTTCGCACGGGGGCAGCCATGAGCGTGGGACCAATGCCCATGGCGGTGCGCAGCGCGTTGCGCTCCGCCCAGGCCAGTACCTGCGCTTGCGACATGCCGGGTGTCAGTTCCCGCTCGGCTTTGTTGCGCCAATACGTCTGCTGCTGTTGCTCGGCCGGGCTTGCCGTGCAGCGGTAGCCGCCCAGTGCGACCAGCAGCAGGACGATGCCGATGCCCAGCCACACCCTGCGCCTGTGTCCCCTTGCGCGATCGCGCGGGCGCAGGGTGTGTGGTTGCAATGGGTCGTGCATCGGTGGCGTGTGCCTGCGCTTAGCGCACCTTGTACAACACCGCCGCACCCGGCCTGGGCTCGAACATCGGCACGGTCTGCTGCTTGAGCGCGGTGCCCTTGGCGTCCCACACCAGCGTCTCGACCGGGTAGTCCTCGTTGCGGGTCATGTTGCCGATCTGCTTGACGATCACTGCCGAGCTGGCGGGCACTTCCGGGTTCCAGGCAAACACGCCCAGGCGGCCGTAGAACACCGCTGGCGCGGCGGCATCCAGACGGCGGTCAGGGCACATGACCAGGCCGCGTTCCAGAATTACCCGCAGCGCGCCCACGGGCACGGCCCTGACGGTGGGTCCGGTGCGGTCGGTGCTGTGGCCGGGGCAGACATTGGCCGAGCGGGTGAGCATGTCCTCGACCACCTGGCGGTCGGGTTGTGCCAGCGCCGGCAGCGCGGCGGTGGACAGGGCAAGCACGGCGAGAGCGGATTTCCAGGGCATCTGACAACTCCTCATGAGGTGACACTCCAATACTGCAGCCCTGCGGGCGGGCTGCTGCCAGTGACGCGCCCGGATCCTAGCAATGCGGACGTTAAGCACGGCCCATGGTCGGCGCCGCTTCTGGGTAGGCGCGCGCAAGCGGGAATCGGCCGCCAGACCCGCCGACGGGTCAGCAACGCCGCCCACCCCGGCCGGCGCGGAATATAACGGCCGCTGACGCCCATCGCCGCTGTCAGGAGTCTCCTGATTGAGCGGCGGCGGTGACGCAGATAGCGTGCGCGCTATCACACCGCTGGACTGCTTTATGGAACGGGCCGACCTCATTGCGTCACTGCTCACCGGCATGCGGCGTGCCGAAGATTTCCGTGCGCAGGCGTCGATCTACAGCACCGCGCATAGCCAGCAGATGGCCGTCGACCACGGCAAGGCGGCCGATGCCGAGCTGGTGCTGTCGCTGTTCGCCTTCACACCGGAACACCTCAAGCTGCTGGGCAGCACCGGCATCGAAAACCTGGGCGAAATCGTCTGCCACGCCTGGGCCTTGAATGGCGGCAACAACGAGGCGCTGATCGGCTGGTTCCGCAAACCCATGAACGCGCTGGACGGGCAGACGCCCGCCGCGCTGGTCCGCGGCGGCCGCCTGCAGGTGCTGCTGCTGGTGCTCAGGCAGCAGCTGGAGTGGGAGTTGCCCAAGCGCTCGGCCTGAGCATCGGCACCGGCCACCGTCGCGCTGGGCATGCGCGCGGCCGGCCCGCCGTATCGACAGCGCCGGCCTTGCGTGGGCGCGCTTACTGCTTCGGTCGCGCCACGGCGTACATCTCCCAGGCGATCTTCTTCATCAGCGCGTTGCTGTCCTCGCCCTCCTTGTACAGGTCGAAGTGGCTGCGGCCCTCCAGGTAGCGGAAGTCGCTTTTTGCGCCCAGGCCGTCCAGCACCGCCTGGAACCTGCGCGCCGCCCCATCCAGGTAGAACGTGTCGGCGGTGCCGACGATCAGGTGGATCTTGCCGTCCAGATCCGGCTTGAGCGTGGGCCACTGCGCGGCCACGCGCGCGGCGATGTCGTAGTGCGTGCGCCAGTAGGCCACCACGGCCGGGTCCACCTTGCCGGTGTCGCGGTCGAACATCGGCACCGGGCGGCCTTCGGGCCCGCGCGGCGAGAACACCCAGTCGAACGAGGCCATCTGCCCGCCATACGGGCCTAACACGCGTTCGAGCTTGGCGAAGGTTTCCAGGTCGGCCACCACCTTGCCCTGGTCGCGGATCAGCGGGAACTGGCTGCCGTCCGGGTGCCGGTAGACGTTGGCATTGGGCGCGTACAGATCCGGCCCGGTGAAGTCGTGGAAGTCGCTCGAATCGGGCGAGGTGGACCAGGTGCCGCCGAACAGCTTGGGGTAGCGCGTCTGCAGCCACAGCGTGGCCCAGCCGCCCGACGAATGCCCGTTGAGGAACCGGCCCTTGGCGTTGCCGTCCATCTTGTACTGGCGTTCGAGCGCGGGGATCAGCTCTTCGGTCAGCGCGGTGCCCCAGGGGCCGTTATTGACCGAGTCGGCGAACTCGTGGGTGCCGGTGGGCGTGGACTGGTCCAGGAATACCCAGATCATCGGCGGCATCTGCTTGGCCGCCATCGCGCTCCAGGTGGCGGCGATGCTGCCGGCAAAGCGGTTGTAGTTGCCGCCGAAGCCGTGGGTGACATACACGGTGGGGTAGCGCGTGCGGGCCTTGGCATCGTAGCCGGGCGGGGTGAGCACGCGGGCGCGCAGCGACACCGGCCGCCCCCAGAACGCGCTCAGCGACGGGCTGACCAGCGAGGCGTCCGCGCTATGCAGCTTGGCCTCCGGGATGGCGTCGCGGATTGCCTGCGGCGCCCGCGGCGACACCTGCCACGGGTCGTCCGACGCGGGCACCTGCTTGCTGAGCGTCAGCGTGGGCAACGGCTTGCCCTTGCCCTGCGTCACCGCGGTGACCTCGCTCAACAGATCGCCGCCATCGCGGCCGCCATAGCTGTAACTGTGGTCCGGATCCAGTACCGCCTGGAACAGGTACTCGCCGGCCGGCAGCGCGGAAAACGCGCTAGGGAAGGCGATAGTGTCCAGGTCGATCTCGACACTGGCCCCGGGGGCGAGCGCGGTTACCTCCTGCGCCGCCACGGCCACCGCCGTCGGGCGGAACGGGCTGACGTCTACCTCTTCCACCTTGCCGTCCTTGCCGTCCTTTCCATCCTTGGCCGCGGCCTGGGCGTCCTTGGCCAGGGTGGCGAAGACCAGCAGGCGCCCGGACACGGGCTGGTCGCTCGCCCCGTCCAGCGTGACGCGCAGCAGGCGCACAACAGGCCAACGGCCAGACCCAGGCGGGGGGCAAGACGATGCAGAGACATGCAGATCCTTTGGAGCGCAGGTGGATGAGGCGGGCACATGTGGCCCTGCGCAGACTGTAGCCAGTTCCTGGCCGAACGTACGCCGCCATCGCGAGGTCTGGTCACCGTATCCGATCTGACTGTCCAGGACTCACGTCCTCAACCGGACGCGACACAGACTCCGGCCGGCATCGCGAGCCACAGCATGAAGCTGGGCCAGCCCAAGTAACTAAAAACTAAAGCCAGCGTTAGTTTCAACCTGGTAAATGTCTGACAGACAGCCAATCTAATGTTGGTTCCAGATTTCACTTGTTTCCGGTCAGGCGCGCTTGCTGCGGCAGATTATGTTTGGTCCTGTGGTAAATGCGTTGCGTGCGGTCTCGACTGATGTCTGATGCGAGAAACAGACACGGTGTTTGCTCCGAATTCAACAATGCATCACGCAACGAGGTTGTTGAGACGATTTGCCGGGTTTGCGAGGCCTTGGTCTTCAACGATGAACACACCAGCGGCGTGGCCAGCTGGGTGGCGTAGGTGTGGTGCTTCCCACACACACGCAGGGCGTCATCGTACGCAATCGATCATCTGCCGCTTGGCGTTATACACAGGTGCCGTTGCGATTATCTATTCAAGGCGCAAGCGGCAACCGCGCGAGCAGCCGCTGCCGAAACCTTGCATCACACACCAAAGGAGTGATCGAAATGAAACGTAAAACCAGCTATCGCGGTGCGTTTGCGGCCTGTGGCCTTTCACTCGTCGTGGCCGCGTTGTGCATGGACGCTGCCGTTGCCGCACCGGTCCCCGGGAAGGACACGGTCACGCTGGCCCACGTCTTTGCCACGCTGCAGACCGGTCAGCAGGATCAGAAGCCGGAGGACATCGCGGCGTGTCGCAAGCAGGTCTCGGCGCCGAGTTCTAAGTACCTGGGAGTGACAGTTACGACCAAGTATTCGATCGACGTGCAGTCCAAGATCATGTCTGCCTCCTCGTCGCTGCCCTCTCCTGTGGCCACACAGCCGCTGATGCTGACGATACCGCTGGCGCCGTTGGGCGTGGCTGGGGAGTATGCCTTCGGTGCGTTTCGACCGAGCGCACTGCCCAACACCTATGTGCTGTTCTCGGTCGGGCTGGATTTCAAGGGGCCGCAGTCGTCCGTGCTGGTTCTCAACAGCGACAAACCCTACAACTGCCTGGTGACCAGCAATCCGGCGCCGTTCAAGGGAGCACTGGGTACGAAGCTGGGACAAGACCAGGGCCGCTGATGTCTGCGACCGCTGCGTAGTCGACGAACGAGCTGAAAACATCTTCGGCTCGTTCGGCTGCTGCTGCTTTCAACACAATGCTCTAGAAATCGGTGCCGAAAGGGCGGTTTATCAAGGCAAGCTCCATATCAACTCCACGGGTCAATGACGTCCAACGCCATCGCCGCGAACGGTGCCGTGTCGCGAGTGGCAACGGCCAATCTTTGCGCGGCTGCCGTTGCAGTCATCATCGCACCAGCAGTAGTGAAATCCGGGGCCAACCTGGCCCCACCACTCACCGATACGGCCCAGGCCCGCGCCACACCGGCTCGCCCTGCTTGTAGACCTCCATCATGTTGATGACCTCGCGGGCATCGCCGATGTCTTTGAGTTCCGGCGAGTCCGGCGGCAGCAGGCGGCATTTGCTGGAGCCGCGCTTGAGCGCGACTTCCAGCGGGCAGACCATGCGGTACTGGGTGCCGGGCAGGATGATGGCCAGTTCCTTCATGCCCTGGTCGCGCCAGTTGCGCAGCTGGGTTTCGCTGCGTACCTCGTAATAGACCTGGTAGCCGCCCACATCCATGCTGGGTTGGGCCTTGTTGCGGTCGCGGCGGCGGCCTTCGCTGATGGTGGGCGTGTTGGACATGCCGTCTTCGGCGGCATCGGCTTCTTCTTCGAGCATGCCCGGTGGGCGGCCGGTCCAGGTCTGGGGGCGGCGCTGCGGCGGTGACGACGGTTCTGCCGGCGGTTGCGGCGGAGTGGGGCGCTGCACCGGTTGCGCCTGGCGTTGCTCGACCAGGCCACCGCGGCGGGTGTTGCCTGCCGGCGGGATCGGGTTCTTGGCGGTCTTGACCAGGGTGGACTGCACCGGCGAGGCGGCCGGCGGCGGCTGCACGGGCGCGGGCGTTGGCGACGGCGGGGTGGGCGTCGGGGACGGAACCGGCTGGTCGGGCGTGGAGGTGTCGCCGACGAAATCCACCTTGGTGCGGCCGCCGCTGGCCGAGCCCTGCGGCGGGGTCATGGTGGGCGTGGAGGCCGACAGCAGGATCAGCAGCATCAGCACGTGCAGCAGGGCGCTGATCAGTGAGGCGATCCACGGCTCCAGGCGTTCGCCTTTCGGCTCGGTGCGTGGCAGCCAGTCTTTGGCGTCGACTTGAACGTGCAGCAGCTGCAGCGCGTCGTCGCGCACGCGGTAGACCAGCACGTAGGGCGTTTGCTTGACCACCCATTCGCGGGTGCCGGCGACCCGGCCGGCGCGGCCGCGGCCCGGTTGCTCGGCCAGGGTGCGGGTGGCGTCCAGCACCTGCCGCGCCATCGCGGCGGCGGCGGTCGGGTTGAGCGCGTAGTAGTGATCCTGGGCGTGTGCGAGTTGCCTGGCGGCCGGGACGGTCCAGTCACGCCGCAACATCAACGCCCCATCTGGCGAACAGTGCCGTCACCTGTGCCGGCGCTGCAAAGGCGCCCTGATCCGCTGCGGCCATGCCCTCCAGCACGGCGGCCTCGAAGCTGGCGGTGTCCACGACGCGGACCACGTCGTCCCATCCTGCCGTCTCGGGCAGCGTGTCGATCAGCGTGTGGGCTTCTTGCTTGATGGCGGACATGGCACTGCGGTGGGGGAGCTCTGCCGGCAAGTCTACCCGTGCGGCTCTGGTTCGCGTGTGGCAATGGCTGGCGCGCGGTTGGGGCGTTTACCGGCAGTGGCAGGGAAGCCGGTCCTGCGCGAAGGCCTCTCGTCCGTCGCGATGGCCGCGCGTGGCGGCGGCGGCCCGGCCAGGCCGCCTGCGCGTGCAGAAAGTGACACTTGGCACCTTGTTCGCTACCGGGGGCGGTTTCATTCTGCGGTGGTCACCTTACCCCGCAAAGGAATCGCCATGCCCGCTGCTGCCATCGCACCGCTGACGCCGTATCTGTCGATGGCGGCGATCGGCTTCCTCTATTACCGGCGCATCCGGCGCAGCTTCGGCCGCCAGCGCTGGAAGCCGATCAGCTCGGCGCTGCGTGGCGTGGTGCTGGTCGTTGCCGCGGCGGCGCTGGCGTACGCGGTCTATGGCTTGCCGCAGGTCCGCCCAGGGATCGCCGCGGGAACGCTGGTCGGCATCGGGCTGGGCGCGGTATCGCTGCGCTACACGCATGCCGAATGGGTGGAAGGGCGCGGCTGGTATACGCCCAATCCGTGGATCGGTGGTGGCTTGATGCTGGTGCTGCTCGGGCGCCTGGCCTGGCGCTGGGCCGATGGTGCGTTCAGCGCGGGCGCGGCGGTGGCCGGCGCGCAGGCCAGCCCGCTGACGCTGGGCATCGCCGCGGCGCTGGTGCTGTATTCGCTGGTGCATCTGGGCGGGCTGTGGTGGCGGCTGCGCCAGTTGCGCTTGCAGGCTGCGCCAATCGCGGTGCCGCCGGCACTGTCATGAGGGTTGTGGGGCGCCGCAGCTGTTTGCGGCGTCCGCGCTGCATCACACCTGCGAGCGAAACGGGACGACCAGCTTCTCGCCCAGCTTCTGCCGCAGCGGCCGCTTGCGCCAGCGCTCCAGCGTGTACGGCTCGGCCCGTTGCAGGTCGCGCTCGAATACCTCGGTCATCTGCGCGGCCAGGTCACGGTCGTAGACGTTCAGGCTGGCCTCGTCGTTGAGGCGGAACGAGCGGATGTCGAAGTTGGTCGAGCCCACCGAGACCAGCAGGCCGTCGATGATCAGCAGCTTGGTGTGCAGCATGGTGGGCAGGAATTCGTGGATGGCGATGCCGGCCTGCAGCAGCGGCTCCCAACTGGCCTTGGAGGCCAGCCGCACCGAGATCGCATCGATATGCTTGCCCGGCAGCAGCACGCGGATGCGTACGCCACGCGCGCGCGCTTCCAGCAGCGAGCGGGTGATCAGCGCATCGGGGACGAAGTAGGCGGCGGCCAGGTCGATGGAGCTGCGCGCCGCGGCGATGGCGATCAGGTACATCAGGTGCATGCTCTCGCTGCCGCCCGCCGGCGAGGCCACGAACAGCTGCGCGTCGCTGTCGCCGGCCGGTGCCAGCTCGGGGTAGTACTCGGCGCCGTTAAGCACGCGGCCGGTGCTCTTGATCCAGTTGTCGTTGAAGGCGGCCTGCACCTGCGCCACCACCGGGCCTTCGATGCGGTAATGCGAGTCGCGCCAGTGCTCCGGGTCCTGCGCATCGCCCATCCACTGGTCGGCCACGCCCACGCCTCCGGTGAAGCCGATCCGGCCGTCGATCACCAGCAGCTTGCGATGGGTGCGGTTATTGACCCGGTGCAGGTTGTACCAGGTCAGCGGGCGGTAGCGATGCACTTCCACCCCGGCTTCGGTCATGTCCTCGACCAACGAGGCATCCATTTTCAGGCTGCCGCCCCAGTCGATGGTGACGCGCACCTTGACCCCGGCGCGCGCGCGCTCGGACAGCGCCTGGCTGAACTCGCGGCCGATCTCGCCGGACCAGTAGATATAGGTTTCGAAGGTGATGGTGCGCTGCGCGCTGCGGATGGCGGCCAGCATCGCCGGAAAGATCTCGCTGCCGTTATGCAGCACCTGGATCTTGTTGCCGGGCAGGATCGCCGGCCCCAGCAACACCGACATCTCGCGCTTGAACTGCGGGTCGGACACGTCGTAGCAATGGCTGGGGATGTGCTCGAGCTTTTTCTCGGGCGTGGCGAAGTTGAGCAGCAGCAGCCCCACCACCAGCGTGGTGACGACCGTGGCCACGATGATCCATGTCATGCATCCAACCCCTGTTCCCCTGCCATCGACGGCCCCAAGCGGCCCGCATTCTGGCAAGCCGGGCGGCATGGAGGCCGTGAAGGGTGGGGCGTCCAGCTGCGGATCGGCGCTGATGACGCTGCAGAACGCGCGCGCTGCAGCGCTGTTGCCTTCATCCGGCGGCAGCCGGGCTGTCGGTGGAAAACGCAATGTCGCGCTGATCTTCGAGCGCCGCCAGCCGCGTGGTCAACGCCTCGCGGATTGCGTGGTACGCCGCCCCGCCCATGACCAAGCGAAAGGGCGGGGGGGATGACTCGGTGCAGGCGATCATTGCCGCGACCATGCGCTGCGGGTCGCCGACGATGACCCAGCTGCCGTCGTCCAGCGCGCGGCTGAGGGCGTCGACCGGTGTGCCGAGGTAGTCGGACGGGATGTCGGTCCTGACCAGCGAGGCGCCGAAGTTGGTGCGTGCCGGGCCGGGTTCGGCCAGGGTGAAGTGGATGCCGAAGCCGGCCACTTCCTGCGCGGCGGCTTCGACGAAGCCTTCGATGCCCCATTTGCTGGCGTGATACAGGCTGAAGCCGGGGTAGGCGATCTGGCCGCCTTCGGACGACACCTGCACCACGTGCCCGCCACCTTGGCGACGCAGGTGCGGCAGCGCGGCCTGGATCAGCGTGATGGAGCCGAGGAGGTTGGTGTCGATGAGGTCGCGCACCGGGGCATCGGTGGCGGCCTCAGCGGCACCGAGCGTGCCGTAGCCGGCGTTGCTGACCAGCACATCGATCCTGCCCAGGGCCTGGAAGGCTCGGGTGACGACTTCGCGCACCGCTGCGCTGTCGCGCAGATCCAGCTGCAGGACGGTCAATGCGTCGCCGTGCGCGGCCTGCAGATCGGCAAGCGCTCCTGCGCGCCGCACGGTGGCCGCGACGCGATCGCCGCGCGCCAGCAATGTTTCGACCAGGCCGCGGCCGAAGCCGGAGGATGCGCCTGTGATGAGCCAGGTCCGGGACATGGGGGTAGCCTTTGCGTGGAAGGGAATTCCACTCTAGGTGCGGGGAATTGATGGGTCTATGCCATAGAATCCGAATGAGTTGATGTGAAATTGCCACCAATGCCGAAGCCGACCTTCAATGACCTGGCCGCATTCACCAGTGTCGCGGTGCATCGCAGCTTTCGGCGTGCGGCGGCCGAGCTGGGGCTGGCACCGTCCTCGCTCAGCCATCTGATCAGCGCGCTGGAACGCAACCTCGGCGTGCGCCTGCTGCATCGAACCACGCGCAGTGTGTCGCTGACCGAAGCAGGCGAACGGCTCTACGCCAAGTTGGTGCCCGCATTGCAGGACGTCGAACAGGCGCTGAGCGAACTGGATGCCTTCCGGAGCGGGCCCACCGGCACGGTGCGCATCAATGCCCCCGAAGTGGTGGTGCGGCTGTTGTTGCAGCAGGTGGTGCCGCAGGTGCTGGCGCGGTATCCGGCGCTGTCGGTGGACTTGGTGAGCGAAGGGCGCCTGGTGGACATCGTGGCGGCCGGCTTCGATGCCGGCATTCGTCTGGGCGAGTCGGTGCCGCAGGACATGATTGCAGTGCCCTTCGGTGGGCAGACGCGTTTCATCGCGGTGGCCGCACCTGCGTATCTGCAGCATGCCGGCAGCCCGGACACGCCGGACGATCTGCATCGCCACGCCTGCATCCGGCATCGCATGCCCAGCGGCAGGCTGTATCGCTGGGAGTTCGAGCGGCGCGGCCAGGAGGTGGCGATCGATGTGCCGGGGCGGCTGACGCTGGATCAGATTCTGATGATGAGCGAGGCTGCCGAAGCGGGCCTTGGCATCGCCTATGTGCCCGAGCACGCGGCGATGGCCGCACTGGCGCGCGGCACGCTGGTGCGCGTGCTGGAGCAGTGGTGTCCGGCGATTCCGGGGCTGGTGCTGTATTACCCAGGGCATCGACAGGTTCCGCCCGGGCTGCGCGCATTTATCGAGACGCTCAAGCAGGTGTTGCCGTAGCCGTCGATCGGCATCCAGGGCGGTCACCCCCATGATGGGCCGCAGGCGTCGCGGCCGATTCCGAAAGCGGGCTGAAGCGGTTGCCAGTGATGCCTGTTGCGCGGCGTGTATATGCGCCGAAATGCTTACATGCGTCACACAAGCACGCACCTATACTGCCGGGTGTCCCACCTACAAGGTTCCGATTGCATGAGCGCACCCCCAACGTCCCCGATTGCCGCCGGTTCTGGCGCAGCCCCCGGTAGCCTTCGCCGTTCGGTGTCCAACACGCTCAAGGGCTCGGCCGGCAATCTGGTCGAGTGGTACGACGTCTACGTCTACTCGGTGTTTGCGGTCTATTTCGAATCGCAGTTCTTCTCCAAGGAAGACAAGAACGCCACGATGTTCGTGTGGGCGATCTTTGCGATGACCTTCCTGATGCGCCCGATCGGTGCGTGGTACTTCGGCCGCTTCGCCGACCGCTACGGCCGCCGCCTGGCGTTGACCATCTCGGTGTCGATGATGGCGCTGTGCTCGTTCGTCATCGCGATCACCCCGACGGTGTCCACGATCGGCATCGCCGCGCCGATCATCCTGTTGCTGGCGCGCCTGCTGCAGGGCTTTGCCACCGGCGGCGAGTACGGCACCAGCGCGACCTACATGTCCGAGGCGGCGATTCCCGGCCGGCGCGGGTTCCTGTCCTCGTTCCATTACGTCACGCTGGTCGGTGGCCACGTGCTGGCGCAGACCACGTTGCTGGTGATGCTGCATTTCTTCGATGCGCCGCAGGTGTCCGAGTGGGGCTGGCGCGTGGCGTTCGGCCTGGGCGGTATCGGCGCGTTGGTGGTGTTCTGGCTGCGCCAGACCATGGACGAGTCGCTGAGCTCCGAATCCATTGCCGATTCGCGCACCGGCAAGGCCAAGGCGTCGGGCTCGATGCGCGAGCTGTTCGTCAATCAGTGGCGTCCGCTGCTGCTTTGCTTCCTGATCACTGCCGGCGGCACGATCGCGTTCTACACCTACTCGGTGACCGGCCCGAAGATGATCCAGACCGCGTTCGCCGGCGGCGACGTGATGGCCGGCACCATCATCAACCTGGTCGCGCTGACGGTGCTGATGCTGATGCAGCCCATTGGCGGTTGGCTGTCCGACATCGTCGGGCGCAAGAGCCTGCTGGTGTTCTTCGGCATTGGCGGGGTGCTCTACACCTGGTTCCTGGTGATGGAGCTGCCCAAGCAAACCGACTGGCTGACCGCGTTCGCCATCCTCACCGTGGGCTTTGTGATCCTGACCGGCTACACCTCGATCAACGCGGTAGTAAAGGCCGAACTGTTCCCCACTCATGTGCGCGCGCTGGGCGTGGGCCTGGGCTATGCGTTGGCGAACTCCGCGTTCGGTGGCACTGCGCCGTTGCTGTATCAGGCCTCGTTGAAGACCGGCCACGTGAGCGAGTTCGTGATCTATGCGACGGCGGTGATCGCGGTGTCGTTGGTGGTGTACATGTTCTTCCTGACCAACAAGGGCAGCAACTGGCTGGACGACGAAGCGGCGATGCATCAGCGCAAGCGCTGAGGTGTTGATGCAACCGCAAGCTTGATCGCTAGCTCCCTTCTCCCGTCGGGAGAAGCTGCCCGAACGGGCGGATGAGGGTGCGCCTCAGGTGACGGGCATACCGGCCGTGGTAAACGCGTCGCCACGCGCCGCCAAGGTGAAGCATCGCTGTTGCGGTCGTGGATTGGCACCCGTACCCTCACCCCAACCCCTCTCCCGACGGGAGAGGGGCTAAAGCAGACGGCTTCTGTGTGATGTCTTTGGGCTGCTGTACTGTCTTTGCAAACACGCTGTAACGCAGCCCAATCAAACCCAGCAGCGCATCATCGCGATGCGTACCCGCGGGCACCTTGCCGACGCGCGCCAGCGACGCATCCAGGCGATCGCGTAGCGCATCCGGCCCAGGCAATGGCCGCTTGTGTGCAACCTGCTGCCGGTAGTGCGCCGCAACCTCGGCCAGGATCGCGTCAACAGCCTCCCTGCTCGGCTGCGGCAAACCCTGCCGCGCACCGCGCAGCTGCAGGATGTTCAAGCCCACACGCACTTCGTTGAGCATATCCACCGAGGCCAGCTCGCTACCTTCCGGCGTCAAGGCCAGCCGGGGCGCGAGCAGGCCAAGCAGATCCAGCATGCGCGCGGCAAAGTGTTGCCGGTCCTGTGCACCGTGGCCTTCCGCAGCCTCGGCCAGAGTGCGCCAGCCCTGGCGCACCAGCCGGCGCGCGCTCCATTCGGCACCCACCGAGCGGAACAAGCGCGTCAGTACCACGGCAAATCCAATGCCCAGCACCATCGCCAGTGCCGCGTTGACGAAGCTCTGGATATTGGCGTTGTAGGTGTTCTGCAGGCTCAGCAGCGCGGTGAGGTTCACCACCAGCGGCAGTGCGATCAACATGGTCTTGGGGCGATGCAGCAGCGCGCCGATCGGCAGGAACACCGCCGCCAGCACCAATACCAGCATCGGGAAATCGTGGATGGCCGGGAAGATACCGAACAGATAGATACCGGCGACCACGCTGGCCACCACCGCCCAGGTCAGGAACGAGAGCATGCTCGGCGCAGGGTCGTCCTGCGCGGCGAAGAACGCGGCGGTCACCGCGGCCATCATCGCGCCGTTGCCGCCGCCTTCCCAACCGATGCCGATCCACAGCACGCAGTACGCCATCAGCGCAAAGCCCGCGCTCAATGCGGAAAACGCAGCCATGCCGAAATCGATATGGCGTGCGGTGCTGGCAGGTGCCGGTGCATCAGCTGTGTCGCGCTGTGACCCGGTAAGTCGCTGCACTAGTGAGGAGCGCTGACGTAGCTGCCCAGTGTGCCCAAGCAATGCAGCCTCAGCCTGCTCTGGAGGAACTGCGGTTGCAGCATCGCGTCGCGACCAGCCCAGGCGCCGCAGCAACGAAGACTGCATGTGCGAACGCGCAGCGGGATCGCTCTGCGCAGCCTGAGCCCGTTCGGTTGATTCAGTCGTTACAGCATCGCGTCGCGACCAGCCCAGAATCTGCAGCAACGAAGACCGCGTGCGAGAACGCACAGGGGGATCGCTTTGCGCAGTGTTACCCCGGTTGAATGATTCCGCCGTTGCAGGTTGTCTCGCCGCACCCGGCAGTGCACGCAACACAGGAGTCGCGGTGCCCTGTACCAACGCCTGCTCCAGCGCGCGGCAGTCCTGCCACAGGTCGAGCAGCTCTTCCAGCCGCAACAGCAAGCTCGCCAGCAGCAGATGTTCGATGTCCTGATCCACCAACGGGTGGTGCGCGGCGATACGTGCGCGTAATGCGGCAACATCATCTTCGTTGCGCGCTTGGTCACCCTGATCCACCCAGGCAGCGACGTCGTCCAGCAGCGCAGCGATATCGGGCGACAACGCAGACCCGTCGCGCCGCACCGCATCCAGGCGGTCGGCGATCGACGACAGCACCGGCAGCAGCATCAGCATGCGTGCGCGCAAGTGTTCCAGCGTGGGCGCGGCACCGGCATGGCGCGGGTCGTCGTGGCGCACGAAGGCGATCAAGGCCTCGAACTGCACCAGGTCTGCCGCCAGGCGATTGCGCGGCGCCTGCGATGGGCCGCGCTGCAGTACCTGCCGGCACCATTGCGCGGCGTCGCGCATCCAGTTGCCGATGCGCGCGGTGAGCATCGGTCGCACCGAGGCGGGAAACACCAGCGACGCGAACAGCACCGCCATCACCGTGCCCAGGATGATCTCCTCGCTGCGCGCCACCACGGTGTCGAAGATGCCCTCCGGTGCGGTCACCGCAGGGAAGCCGATGAACGCGGTGGTATAGCCGGCCAGCAGGAACGCATAGCCGCGCGGGCCGCGATTGAGCAGCGCCAGGAACAGGCAGGCCGACAGCCACAGCGCCATCGCCGCGCTGAGCAGCAGCGGCGTCTCCACCAGGTTCGGCAGCATCACCAGGGTGGCCACGCCGGCCAGCAAGGTGCCGAGCACGCGGTACACGCCCTTGGCGCGGGTGGGGCCGAGCAGCGGCTGGGAGACAATGTAGACCGTGGCCATCGCCCAGTACGGCCGCGACAGATTGCCGGCCAGCCCCACGTACAACGCCGCGATCGAGGCGGCGAAGGTCTTGGCCGAAAACAGCCAGGCCTGGCGATCGCGCAGCAGCGCGCTCATCGCGCGGCCGTGGCGTCGGTGTGGCCGGCGGCCGCTTCCCAACCGCCACCCAATGCCAGGAACAGGTGCAGTTGATCCTGCGAGACCTGCGCCTGCGCATTGGCCAGCGTCATGTCGGCGGTGGCCAGCGTGCGCTCGGCATCCAGGCTGGACAGATACGGCGTGCGCCCGCCCTGATACAGGCGCCGGTTCTGCGCCGACGCCAGCTCGGCCTGTTGCTGCGCCTGTTCCAGCAGGTGCAGGCGGTCCAGGTCCTGCGCATAGCGCGACAAGCTGGTCTGCACCTCGCGCAGCGCCTGCAGCACGGTGTTATCGAACTGCGCCAGCGCCGCGTCGGCGCCGGCCTCGGTGGCGCGGATGCGAGCTCGCGCACCGCTGGACGGCAGCGTCCAGGAAATCAGCGGGCCAAATGACCAGGCATGTGTGGCCGGCTCACCGAAGTCGGCCAGCAGGCCGGTGGCACCGATCGAGCCGCCCAGGCGGATATCCGGATACAGCTCGGCAGTGGCCACGCCGATGCGCGCAGTGGCCGCCGCCAGCCGGCGCTCGGCCTGGCGCACGTCCGGGCGACGCGCCAGCAGCGCGCGGCCATCGCCAATCGGAATCGGTTGCTGCAAGGCCGGCGCATGCGCACAGCTGTCCACGCCGGCCGGCACCTCGCCAGGCGTCTTGCCGAGCAGCGCGGCCAGTTGATACCCGGCGGCCTGGCGCCGCGCACGCAGCGGTGGCAGCGCCGCTTCCAGCATCGCCACCTGTGCGGTGGCGCGGGCCAGATCGGGCGGGGTGCCGCGGCCGGCAGCGATCAGGCGTTGGATGATGTCGCGGCTGCGCTGCTGCAACTGCAGCGAATGCTCGGCCACGTGCAGCTCGTGGTTGGCGTGGCAGATCTCCACGTAGCTGCCGGCCACCTGCGCGGCCACGTTGACGTGCGCCAGGTCGATCGCGGCCTGGGCGACCTGCGTATCGGCCTGTGCGGCCTCGGCACCGCGTTGCAGCTTGCCGAACAGATCGAACTGATACGACACCCCGAACTTGCCGTCGGCCAGGTTGAACACCGGCAGCTTTTCCTGCTGCAGGAAGGCCTCGGCCGAGACCTGCGCGCGGCTGACGCCGGCCTCCACCTCGTAATCGAAACCGCCCGCGTCCAGCGCCTGTTCGTAGACCGCGGCGGCGCGGCGCAGGTTGGCACCGGCGACCTTCAGCTCGACGTTGTCGCGCAAGGCCTGTTCGATCAGGCCATCCAGCATCGGGTCCTGATACAGCGCCCACCAGCGTGCCGGCAGCGGCGCGCCGGCCTGCACCTGGGCGTTGCCGGTGTCGAGAAATGCGGCGTTGGCGGCCGGGCGCTGGTAGACCGAATCGTCCGGCACGGCGTAGTTCGGGCCGACCGTGGTGCATGCGCTCAATGCGGCCAGCAGCGTGGCCAGTCCCAGGGGACGCAATACGGTGCGGTTCATGGCGCGGCCTTGGCCTGAACGCGGGCAGGCGCGGTGGCGGTAGCGTCGCGCACGGCGTCCGGCAGGATGGTCACAGTGGCGGTGCGCCCGGCGATCAGCTGCACCTGCGCCGGCACCTGATCCAGCACGATACGTACCGGGATGCGCTGCGCCAGCCGCACCCAGTCGAACGCCGGGGTGACGTTGGGCAAGGCGCCGGCGCTACCGCTGCGATAGCGGTCTTCGATCCCGGCGGCGATGCTCTGCACATGCCCGTGCAAGGTCACCGGCTCGCCCATCAGGCGCACGTCCACGCGCTGGCCGGCATGCACGCCGTGCAGGCGGGTTTCTTCGAAATAGCCATCGACGCGGAACGAGCCGGTATCCAGCACCGCCACCACCGGGCGGCCGGCGCTGACGTAATCGCCCACGCGCACGGTGCGGTCGCTGATGTGGCCATCGGCGGGGCTGCGCACCTGCGTGCGGTCCAGATTGAGCTGGGCCAGATCCACCGCCGATTGCGCGGTGGCGACGGCCGCCTGTGCTTTTTGCACGTTGGAGCAGCGCACCTCGGCATCCTCGGCGGCGACCAGGTCCTGCAGGCTGCGGTCGCGCGCGATCTCGCGGCGCAACTGGCTCAAGGTGGCCTGGCGCTCGGCCAGCGCGGCGCGCGCCTGTTCCAGCGCGATCGCGTAGCGTGCGCGGTCCACCACGAACAGCAGCTGCCCGCGCGTCACCGCCTGGTTGTCGGCCACCGCCACCTGCTCCACCAGCCCGGACACATCCGGCGCCACCTGCACCACATCGGCGCCCACGTGCGCATCGCGCGTCCACGGCGCCTCCATGTAGTAACGCCACAGGTGCTGCAGCACCAACGCGGCCACCACCACCATTGCCAGGGTCAGCAACGCCGGCCCCGCACTTTTGATCAGCTTGTTCACGATTGCATCCAACGGGTAAGGAAAAACAGGCCGCCCAGCAGCGCGATGTACAGCGCCAGATTGAACAGCGCCGGGTGCCAGATGTGCCGGTAGGCGCCGGCCCGGGTCAGCAGCGCACCGATGGCGCTGTTGAGCAGGTAGGCCAGCGTCATCAACGCCAGCAAGGTGGGAACGAACACACCGTAGAGACTGAATTCGCCGTACATCGGGACGTCCTGCAATAGCTAAAGAAAAAAACCACCACTGGGCAGCGCAGGTACGCCGCCTTGCACGCTCACCGCGCATGGCGACCAACAGACCTGCTGCGTGGCCGCCAGGCCGGCGCGGCCAGTGCGGAAGCGGCACGATCCACGCATGGGGACGGTGCCTCCGTGCTGTCGGCTGCTGCCGCACGGCCGCTTGCCGCGTTCCGTCAGCCGCTCGGGTCGGATTGACCCAGCCGCGCATGCGCCTGCGCGATCTGCTCCCACAAGGTCAGCACCACCTGCACCTGTGCCTCGCTGAGCGTGCCGAACACCTCCGCACGCAGCGCATCCAGGCGGATCTCGATGCGCCCGACCAGCGCCTGGCCTGCGTCGGTGAGCCACAACTGGTTGGCGCGGCGGTCGCTGCTGTCGGCCTCGCGCCGGACCAGGCCCTGCGCGGCCAGCTTGTCCAGCAGCCGCACCAGCGAGGGGCCTTCCATGCCCAGTTGCTGGGCCAGCGCCACCTGGCGGATACCGCCGCCGGAGCGGCCGATCATCAGCAACGGCCCGGTGCAGGCGCTGGACAGCCCGAAGTCGGCAAATGCCTGGTCGGCCAGCCGCTGCCATTGGCGGGCGGCGACCAGCAGGCCGGAGCTGAGCTGGGCACGGGGGGAGAGAACGCTGTTCGTCATAATAGATAGGATGCTATCAATTCAACAATGAATCAATAGTCGCTGAACCCGCGCAAGCCGGCGCAACCGCCACTGGGGCCGCCGGCCCGTCCTCGGGTACCATGCTCGCCCCCTTTGGGTGCACCTGCGCATGAGCCAGTCCGACCAGCCCGATTCCCCCGTCACCCAGGCCCAGGCCGAAGACGCCGTGCGCACCCTGCTGCGCTGGGCCGGCGAAGACCCGGCCCGCGAAGGCTTGCTGGACACCCCGCGCCGGGTCGCCGAAGCCTATGGCGACTGGTTCAGCGGCTACCGCGAGGAACCGCGCGAATACCTGGAACGCACCTTCGAGGAAGTGGCCGGCTACGACGAGCTGATCGTGCTGCGCGACATCTCCTACGAAAGCCACTGCGAGCACCACATGGCGCCGATCATCGGCAAGGTGCACGTGGGCTACCTGCCGCGCGGCAAGGTGGTCGGCATCAGCAAGCTGGCGCGCGTGGTGGAAAGCTATGCGCGGCGCTTCCAGGTGCAGGAAAAGATGACCGCGCAGATCGCCCAGTGCATCCAGGACGTGCTGCAGCCGCGCGGCGTCGGCGTGGTGGTGGAAGGCGCGCACGAATGCATGACCACCCGCGGCATCCACAAGCGCGGCGTCAGCATGGTGACCTCCAAGATGCTGGGCAGCTTCCGCGAGGACGCGCGCACCCGCGCCGAGTTCCTGCAGTTCATCGAAGTGGGCGGCAAGCGTTGAGGCAGCCGTTGCCGTCGCCATGAAGCACCAGGCACGTATCGCCGGCTATCGCCAATTGCGCGAGCAGCCGGTGTGGAAACTGCTGGCCGCCGACCACGCGCCGGAGCTGATCGGCCTGCTGCAGACGGTGTTGCTGGACGGCGAACGCCGCCTGCCCGCGGGCGTGCTGCACGAGCGCCTGCAGCGCCAGCTCGACGCGCTGCGCGCCGACGAACTCTCGCGCGAGTTGCCGCGCACCGCGCAGGCCTATCTGGCGCATTGGCTGGCACAGGGCTGGCTGGAACGGCGCCTGCCCGAAGGCGCGGCCGAAGAAGAATACGAGCTGTCGCGCGCGGCCACCCAGGCCATCCGCTTCATCGTCGGCCTGCGCGAGAGCAGCAGCAGCGCCACCGAAAGCCGCCTGTCGCTGGTGATCCAGCAGCTGGTGCAGCTGGCGGGCCAGACCGAAGCCGATCCGGAGCTGCGTCTGGCCGCCCTGCGCGACGAACGCGCGCGCATCGATGCCGAGATCGAACGCGTGGCCTCCGGCCGCGTGGCCGCGCTGGATGGCAAGCGCGCGCTGGAGCGCGCCCGCGACCTGATCCATCTCTCCGACGAGCTGGCCGAAGATTTCCATCGCGTGCGCGACGATTTCGAACAGCTCAACCGCCAGTTCCGCGAACGCATCATCGACGACGAGGGCGCGCGCGGCGATGTGCTGGAGCAGCTGTTCAACGGCGTGGACGTGATCGCCGACAGCGAGGCCGGGCGCACCTTCGAGGCGTTCTGGAGCCTGCTCAACGACACCCAGCAAAGCAGCCAGCTCGATCAGGCGCTGGATGCGCTGCTGGCACGCGGCTTCGCGCGCAAGCTGGACCGGCGCGAACGCGCCTTCCTGCGCGGGCTGACCGGCACGTTGCTGGAGCGCGGCGGCGAGGTGCACACGGTGATGCAGCACTTCGCCCGCAGCCTGCGCGGTTTCGTGCAGAGCCGCGGCTATCTGGAGCAGCGCCGGCTCAATCAACTGCTCAAGCAGGCACAGGGCGAAGCCTTGCAGCTGCGCGACAGCCTGCATGCCACCACCGCCACCGGCTACACCCAGGCGTTGAGCGCGGCCCGCCTGCGGTCGCTGTCGCAATGGCGCCTGCACGACCCGCGCCTGACCCAGGTCGACGGCCGCGTGCAGGCCGCCGATGCGGCGGACATCTCGCTCGACAGCGTGGGCGATCTGGTCGCGCAATCGGAGATCGACGTGCGCAGCCTGCGCCGCGACCTGCACGAGCTGCTCGGCCAACGCCCGCGCCTGACCATCGGCGATGCGCTGCAGCAGCGCCCGGCCGCGCAGGGCCTGGGCAGTGTGATCGGTTACCTGTCGCTGGGCACGCGCCACGGCGTGGTGATCGACGGACAGATGGAAACGGTGCAATGGGAAGGCGGCGACGGCGCCCTGCGGCGCGCACGCATTCCGCTGGTGTGGTTCACCCGGGAGAAACGCAATGAACTGGACTGAGGACACCCGCCTGGACGCGGACGAGGACAGCGGCGCGTCGGCCGCTGCCGGCCGCACGCCGCTGACGGAGACATCGCCTGCACAGCCGCGCGGCGAACTGTTTCTGGGCGACACCGGCACGCTGCCGTTCGACGCGCGGCGCGCGCTGTGCCAGCTGCTGGCCGGCCCCAGCATCGACGCGCAACGCCACGGTGCGCTGTGGCCGGCGCTGTTGCGCAACGAGGCGGCGATCCGCCAGGTGTTGTGCGAGCTGTTCCTGGAGCTGGTGCTGGACCGCGAGGGCGGGGTGGCCTTCACCCGTCAGGCCGATACCGCCGAGCTGGAATCGCCGACCTTGCTGCGCAGCGCGCCGCTGACCTTCATCGAGTCGGTGCTGCTGCTGTTCCTGCGCCAGCAACTGGCCGAAGCCGATACGCGCGGCGAGCGTGCGGTGGTGGACGAGGCACAGCTGGTGGAGGCCTTGTCTGTCTACGAGAAGAACGTGTCCACCGACCGCGCGGGATTCGCGCGACGGGTGATGACGGCGATCGGCAAGATGCGCGACAACCAGTTGCTGTCGCGCCTGCGCGGCAGCGAAGAGCGCTACGAGGTCTCGCCGGTGCTGAAGTTGCTGTTCTCGGCCGAGGACGTGCAGGCCCTGGTGGTGGCGTACCGCGGCTTGCGCGAGGGGGACGTCGCGTTGGAGTGATGGCGCCTGCACCCCGGACGGCCCATCCCTTCTCCCACCGGGAGAAGGTGCCCGAAGGGCGGATGAGGGTACGGCCAATAGCGATGCCCGACGTGTGACGTGTGGAGTATGTGTGGTTATGCGTTGCACGAAGAAAGTCAGCAACTGGCACGCTCTGTCGAACGCGAGTGATTTCTTCATGGGCTGCACTGAGGCATCAGCTTCCCTCCATCGAATGGCACTCGGTCTCGTCATTACCAGTGTCGACAGCGCATCACCCCCCGTAGGAGCGGCCCAGGCCGCGAAGGGCCGTCCCCGTACCACAGCCAGACCACTGCCCCACCGTCCCCAGCAACACTCGACACCCGACACCCCGCTTCAAACACGCGTGATGTGCTTCGTCTTCAGCGTTACCCGTCATCCCGTTTTGGTGAGTGAGCCATGAATTCCCAGTCCAACCTGTCGCCGGCGCAGCCGGGCGCGTCCCTGTTCACTGATTCGCTTGCCGAGCAGCGCGCGCAGCAGTTCCGCATGCGGCGCTTGCAGGTGCACAACTGGGGCACGTTCAACGGCCTGACCGAGGTGCCGATCGCCGAGAAAGGCTTCCTGTTCGTCGGGCGCTCCGGCTCGGGCAAGTCGACCCTGCTGGATGCGATGTCGGCACTGCTGACCCCGCCCAGCATCGTCGACTTCAACGCCGCCGCACGCGAGGCCGAGCGCAGTGGGCGCGATCGCAGCCTGGTGTCGTATGTGCGTGGCGCCTGGGCCGATCAGCAGGACAGTGCCTCGGGCGAAATCGCCACCCAATACCTGCGCAAGGGCGCTACCTGGTCGGCGCTGGTGCTGGAGTACCGCAACGCGCACGGCGAGACGGTCAGCCTGATTCGCCTGTTCTGGATCGCCGGCAGCGGCAATGCCGCGGCCGATGTGCGCCGTCATTACATGGTCGCGCCGCGCAGCTTCGATGTGGCCAGCGAGCTGGATGGCTTCGACCTGGACCTGCGCAAGCTCAAGGCGCGTCTGGGCGAGGAGGTTGCGCATTTCGACGGTTTCGCCGGCTACGCAGAGCGCTTCCGGCATGTGCTGGGCATCGGCAACGAGATGGCGTTGCGATTGCTGCACAAGACCCAGTCGGCCAAGAATCTGGGCGATCTCAATGTGTTCCTGCGCGGCTTCATGCTGGACGAGCCGCGCACGTTCGAGGCCGCCGACCGGCTGGTGGAAGACTTCGCCGAACTCGATGGCGCCCATCATGCGGTGGTCACCGCACGCCGCCAGGTGGAAACGCTGAGCCCGGCACGCGAACACCATGCGGCACTGATGGCCTTGCGCCACAGCGTCGGCGAGCTGCGCGAGCTGCAGCTGGGTGTGGACAGCTACCGCGAACAGCAGCGTCTGGCCTTGCTGGAGACGCGCCTGCAGGAGCTCGACAGCCAGGACCGTGGATTGGCTGGCGAGGAAGGCCAGCGGCGCGAATCGCTGGACAATCACGAACAGAAACTGGCCGGGCTGGAACGCGAACAACGCGCCGCCGGTGGCGAGCAGATCGAGGAACTGGAGCGCGAGCGCGCCCGGGTCGAGCGCGAGCGCGACGAGCGCCTGCGGCGGCGCGTGCAGATCGAACAGGCCTGCCGCCAGCTCGGCACGGCCCTGGCCGCAGGCGCCAGCGGCTTTGCCGCCCAGGTAGAGCATGCCCAGACCGTGCTCGAGAACGGCAAGCACGACGCCAGCGCGCTGGATGAGGCGATTGCCGAGCGCATGGGCGCGCGCCGCGACGACGAGCGGCGCTTTGCCGAGATCCGCGCCGAACTGGAGGCGTTGAAGCGCGCGCCATCGAGCATGCCGGCGCCGATGCAGGCCTTGCGTGCGCGCCTGTGCGAGGACACCGGTATTGCCGAAGCCGCGCTGCCGTTCGTTGGCGAGCTGGTGCAGGTGCGCGAGGATCAGTCCGCCTGGCGCGGGGCGATCGAGCGCGTGCTGAGCGGTTTCGCGCAGTCGCTGCTGGTGGACGACCGGCATTACGCGCAGGTCAGCGAGTGGGTCAACCGCACCCACATCGGCACGCGGTTGGTGTACTTCCGGGTGCGTCGCAACGATGCGCTGCATGCGCGCACGCCGGATGCGCGTGCATTGCCGGGCAAGCTGCAGCTGCGCGAGCATGCCTTTACCGAGTGGCTGCGCAACGAGCTGATGCGCCGCTTCGACTACGAATGCGTCGACAACGCCGCCGCGTTGCGCAATGCCGACCGCGCCATCACCCGCGAAGGGCAGGTCAAGCATCCCGGCGACCGTTACGAAAAGGACGACCGCCACGCGGTCAACGACCGCAAGCGCTGGCTGCTGGGTCACGACAACCGCGACAAGCTCAAGGTGTTCGAGCGCGAAGCGCAGACGCTTGCCCAGCGCATCGCCAGCTGCGATGCCGACGTGGCCGCGCTGCGCAAGCAACGCGAACAGGACCAGGAACGGCAGCTGGCCGCGCACACGCTGGTGGAGCGCGACTGGGACGAGATCGATGTCGGCCCCAAGCTGCAGCGCCTGAGCGATATCGACGAACAGCTGCAGCAGCTGCGCGAAGGCAACAGCGGCCTGCGCGCGCTCGGCCAGGCGATCGAGACCGCACGTACCTTGCGCGACCAGGCCAAGCGCACCTACGAGGACGTGCGGCTGGAGCGCGCGCAGCTGGCACGCGAGCGGGTCCGGCTGGAACAGCAGCACGCTGCCTGTGCCAGCCGTGCCGGCACCGCCGCGCTCACGCCCACCCAGCTGCAGGGCCTGCGCGAACGCCTGGCGGCGCTGGCACCGCTGTCGCTGGACAATCTGGAGGCGCATTTCCGCGTGGTGGAGCGTGGCCTGGCCGAGCAACTGGCCGAGAGCCAGGGCCGCGACAGCCGGCTCAGCGCGCAGCTGCTCGATTGCTTCCGCAAGTACTGCCAGCAATGGCCGGAAGACAGCGGCGATTTCACCGTGAGCCTGGCCAGTGCCGACGATTTTCTCGCGCGCCTGGATCGCCTGGAGAGCGATGGCCTGCCGCGCCACGAGCACCGCTTCTTCGATCTGCTGCAGACCCAGAGCAAGAACAATCTGCTGGCCCTGCAGCGCCACACCGCCGAGGCCCACAAGGGCATCAAGCAGCGCATGGACGAGGTCAACGCCAGTCTGGAGCAGGTGCCGTTCAATCGCGGCACGCTGCTGACCATCGAGGTCAGCGACCGTCGCCTGGGCGAGGTGCAGGACTTCCAGCAACAGCTGCGTGCGGTGCTGTCGCATCAGCAGACCGAAGACCGCGCACTGGCCGAAGCGCAGTTTTCCACCTTGCGCGCATTGGTGGCACGCCTGGGCGCGCAGGAACCGGACGCACGCCGCTGGCGCGAGCAGGTGCTGGACGTGCGCCTGCATGTGGAATTCATCGGCGTTGAACTGGACGCACAGACCCGCGCGCAGGTGGAGATCTACCGCAGCGGCGCCGGCAAATCCGGTGGTCAGCGCCAGAAGCTGGCAACCACCTGCCTGGCCGCTGCGTTGCGCTACCAGCTCGGCGGCGAAGACGGTGAGTTGCCGCGTTACTGCGCGGTGGTGCTGGACGAAGCCTTCGACAAGGCCGACAACGAATTCACTGCGCTGGCAATGAACATCTTCGAGAACTTCGGTTTCCAGATGGTGGTGGCCACGCCATTGAAATCGGTGATGACGCTGGAGCCGTTCATCGGCGGTGCCTGCTTTGTGGAAATCAGCGGCCGGCACAACTCCGGCGTGCTGTTGATCGAATACGACGCGCAGGCGCAGCGACTCCAGTTGCCCGAGCGCTCGCGCGGGGACGAGGTTGGTCCTGCAAGCGAGGAGCAGGCTGCAAGCGTTACGCAGCGCGAGGATGCAGCGCATGCGACTCAGGGCCAGGCGCCGGTGGACCGTGTCGGTCCCGCTTCTGGCGAAGAGGCTGCGGTAGTGCAGGAAGCCCCTGCGCAGGACGACCTGGCAGCCAAGACGAGCAAACGCGCCAGCAAGGTCACGCCGGCATCGGCGCCGGCTGTGCAAACCGCGCCGAAGTCTTCGAAAACTGCGTCCAGCGAACGTGCGGAATCACCCAAGTCGGCATCTGCAATGACTGCAGCGCCCAAGGCCGCATCAGCTAATCCTGCAGCAGCTAAATCTGCCTCAGCCCGGCGTGCATCGCCTGCCGCGAGCCCACCGCGCAAGCCGACAACGCCGACCAAAGCCGCCAAGACGCCGGCAACCAACAGGGCGGCTTCCCGGCGCACAAGCGCGTCCGTCCAGCCGACTGCCAAGCCGAACAAGGCCGCGACAACCACTGCAGCGCCGAAGTCGCCTGCCTCCAAGCCGGCCGCGGCGAGCAAACGCGCCACCACAGCGCTGCGTGGCGCAACCAAGCCAACCGCGGCGCGCACTGCCAGGCCCGCGCCGGCCAAAACCACGACAGCCAAGGCGCGCCCTGCGTCCACGCGCGGGTCTGCAAGCAAGCCGCGCAGAAAACGCTGAGCGCGCTGCGCCCGGGGAGCCTGCCTCACCTCGCTCGCTGCGGTCGCAGGCGTCGTGGGGCAGGGCACCGCAAGCCGGCATGCGTAGATAAGAATCGTTATCATTATCGGCCCGGATGTGCCCGCTAGCGCACATCGTCCCGCTGAAGATCCCGATGACCCCACTGCCTGCGCCTCGCCACCTGTTGTTCGTGTCCCTATTTGCCGCCATGCCGGCTGCCGCCCAGGAGGCCAGCCTGCTCGACGCCATCGTGGTCAGCGAAAAGCGCGCCCTGTACCGGCCGGAAAAGGCTGCCGGTGCCACCCGCACGCAGACGCCGGTGGAGCGCATTCCGCAGGCGATCCAGGTGGTGCCGCGCTCGGTGATCGACGAACAGCAGCTCACCCGGCTGGTGGATGTGGTGGCCAATGTCTCCAACGTGCAGCCCGGCGGCACTCAGGGCAATCGCTCGGAAACCTTCGTCATCCGCGGTTTCGAGGCGTCCTCGTATGCAGTCGACGGCATCCTGCTCAACCCGGCGCAGAACTTCACCGAGACCGTGCGCGATCTGGCCAATGTCGCCCAGGTGGAAGTGCTCAAGGGCCCGGCCGCGGTGCTGTACGGACGCGGCGAACCCGGCGGGGTGATCAATCTGGTCACGCTGCGCCCGGATGCGGTGTTCGGCGGCAACGCATCGGTGCAGGTGGCCGAACACGGCCTGCGCCGCGTGCAATCGACCGTCACCGGCCCGCTGGGCCCGACGCTGTCGGCACGACTCAGCGCCGCCGCGCAGGAAACCGGCAGCTTTCGCGCCGCGCAGGCCGATGGCGATCGCGTGTTCGTCTCGCCCTCGCTGGCCTGGCGGCCGAACGCGCAGCTGCGCGCCGATCTGGATCTGGAATACACCCGCCAGACCAGCCCGGGCGATCGCGGGTTGGTCGCCATCGACGGCGTGGTGCGTGGCCCGGCCGAGCGCAGTTTCGGCGAGCCATGGTCGCGCAATCACGGCAGCTCGCGCACTGCACGCGGCCGCATCGAAATCGACGCCAACGACTGGCTGACGCTGCGTCAGATCCTCAACCACCAGGACGGCGACAGCGGCCGCGACGTGGCCGACTTTACCGGCTTCAGCGCCGACCGCGCCTTCCTGCAGCGCCGCGCCGTGCGCCAGGACCAGCAGGTGCGCGCCACGACCTCGCAGACCGAAGCGCTGGCGCGTTTTGCCACCGGCCCGCTGCGCCATCAGGTGCTGGCCGGTGCCGAGTACATCGATGCGCATCGCCACACCGACGAAGCGCGCGCGCCGCTGGCCCGCATCAGCGTGCGTAATCCGGTGCAGGGCGCCTTGCCGGGCACCTATGTGCCGGCGCGCGACATCGACGTCGATGCACGCTATGCCGCGCTGTACCTGCAGGACCAGATCAGCATCGGCGAGCGCTGGGACGTGCTGGCCGGCGTGCGCTGGGACGACGTGCAGCAGACCACCATCGACAACGGCGCGCGCACCCGCGAAGACGGCCGACGTGCCTCGCCGCGCATCGGCGTGGTGTGGAAGGCGGCGCCGCAGCTGTCGCTGTACGTCAACACCTCCACCTCGTTTCGGCCGCGCAGCGCCACGCTGTTTTCCGGCGGCAGCGCGCCACCGGAGACCGGCCGCCAGTACGAGCTCGGGCTGAAGGGCGCGCTGTTCGACAACCGGGTGCTCGCCACCGCTGCCGCATTCCAGATCACCAAGGACAACGTCGCCAGCAGCGATCCGGACAACAGCGGCTTCGTGCTGGTCACCGGCCAGCAACGCGTGCGCGGGCTGGAGCTGGACATCACCGGCGAGCTCACCCAGAACTGGCGGCTGATCCTGGGCGCCGGCTATCTGGATGCGCAGGTCACCCGCGATACCGTCATCCCGGCCGGCAACCGCCTGCGCGGCGTGCCGCGGGTCAGCGCCAGTCTGTGGAGCACCTACCACGTCGCCAGCGGGCCGCTGTATGGCCTGACATTGGGCGCCGGCGCGGTGCATGTGGGCGAGCGCGAAGGCGATCTCGCCAACAGTTACCGCATTCCCGGCTACACGCGTTTCGATGCCTCGGCGGCGTATCGCTTCGGTGGCCGTTATCAGTTGGCGCTGATGCTGCGCAATGTCGCCAACCGCTTCTACATCGAGCAGCCCGTGACGCAGACCACCAACTATCCCGGCGCACCGCGCACCTTGTCGGCGACGCTGAGCGTGGATTTCTAGACGCCGTGCAGCAGATCCCAGCCCATCTTGCCGATCAGCACGATCACCAGCACCAGGAACAAGGTGCGGATCAGCGGCGTGCCGCCGCGTAGCGCCATCCGTGTGCCGGCGACGGCACCGGCCACGTTGGCCACCGCCATTGGAATGCCGATCGCCAGCATCACCTGGCCGCTGGGCAGGAAGAACGACAGCGCCGCCAGGTTGGTGGCCAGGTTCACCACCTTGGCCGCGGCCGAGGCGCGCAGAAAGTCCAGCCCGAAAAAGCGGATGAACAGGAAGATCAGGAAACTGCCGGTGCCGGGGCCGAAGAACCCATCGTAGAACCCGATCGCCGCGCCCATCGCCAATGCAGTGACCAGTTCGCGCCGGCCGATCTGGCGTGGGCGATGCAGCGCACCGAAGTCCTTCTTGATCAGCGTGTAGATCAGCATCGCGATCAGCAGCACCAGGATCAGCGGCCGCACCGCTTGCTTGGGCATCAGGCTGACCGCGGTCGCGCCGAGAAACGAGAAGATAAACGCCGCTACCGTCGCGTACAGCACCGGCCGCCACGGAAAGCGCACATTGCGCGCATAGCGCCATGCCGAGGCACCGGTGCCGAACATCGCGCTGAACTTGTTGGTGCCCAGAATCAGCGACGGCGCCTGCTGCGGCAGCGTGGCGAACAAGCCCGGCAACTGGATCAAGCCACCGCCGCCCACCGCTGCATCCACCAGCCCGGCGACGAAGGCGATGCACAGCAGCCACGGCAATTCGGTGGGAATCAGTTCCAGCAAGGTGGCGCTCCGCACGACGGGGCGACAGCATAGCCGCCGCACCGCGCGGCGTAATCCCACAGCAAGGGTGGGGAGTGGGGCGCAAGCAAGCGGCCTTCAAAAGCCCCTCCCCCCCGGGAGAGGGGTTGGGGTGAGGGTACGGGAGCCAAGCACCGGCTTCCTCCCCAATCCCCAATCCCTTCCCGCACAATTGCCCGATGCCGATCTACATCCCCACCGACCCCTGTCCCTGCGGCCGCGCCGCCGACTACGCGCAGTGCTGCGGGCAATACCACGCCGCCGCCGCCGCCGCCGCCCCCGATGCCGAAACCCTGATGCGTGCGCGCTACAGCGCCTACGTCCGCCGCGATGTGGATTACCTGCTCGCCAGCTGGCATCCATCCACGCGCCCACCCGAGTTGTCGCTGGACGAGGGCGGCCGCACCACCTGGCTCGGCCTGACCGTGCAACGCGCGATCGTCACCGGCACCGACACCGCCGAGGTGGCGTTTCTGGCCCGCTATCGCATCGGTGGCGGCAGCGCGGTGCGCATGACCGAACACAGCCGCTTCGTGCGCGAAGACGGCCACTGGTATTACCTCGACGCGCGCTGAGCAGGCGCAGGCCTGGATGCGTCGCGCGCCCAGGCCGCAGACCGTGAAGCCGTTCAGCCCGACGAACGGCACGCACGGGTGGGCTTTCTCGACGCCACGTTCGCAGCCGATCCCGGAAGCTTGCCGCCTCGGCGGAGCTCGCCGCGGGGCGGACACGATCATGGCAACCTTCAATCTCTGGCAGTGGGTGCTTGTGGCCATCGCCGTGTTTGCGATCGTGCTGCCGGCGTGCCTGGCCACTGCACTGATCTGGTTCGGTCCCCGTCACGATGCTCCACGCCGGACCCGCGCCCGCCGTGCGTCCGAGGCGAGCGCCTCCGCCCCGGCGTTGTCGCTGCTGACCGGCATCACCGGCGACGGCAGCTAAGCGCGGCGATCGACGCCGCTGGGCTGGCGCAGCGCATCCACCAGGCGCGCCGGTTCGACATCTCGGCATCGGCACGCGACATCGCTCGCTGGAAGGTCATCATCTCATCGGGTCATCCAGCGTCTTGGCTGCGGACATCGGTCTGGAAAGCGTGCGGCGTACAGTCACCCCGGCGAGTTGCCACCAGCGAGCGCAGCACGCTGACGCGGCGACATCGCCACCTGCACGCCTGCAACCAGCCAGGTTGGCTATCCTCGGCGGCTCGACCTGCCGCAGGAGCGCTCCACCGCATGACCTCCGTCCACACGCCGGCGATCGCGCCGTGATGCCGACCCGGCGCGTGCTGCCTGCGCTGTTGGCGCTGGCGCCGCTGATCGCCTGCGCCGATCCGGCCTTCGACCGCTGCCTGGCCGGCCTGCAGACCCAGGCGGCCGCCAAGGGCGTGCAGGCCGCCGATTTCCAGCGTTTCACCGCCGGCCTGGCACCCGATCCCAGCGTATTGCCGCTGCTCGATGCCCAGCCCGAGTTCACCACCCCGATCTGGGACTACCTCGCCAGCCTGGTCGACAGCCAACGCGTGGCCGACGGCCAGGCGATGCTGGGCACCCATCGCGACCTGCTCACGCGTCTGTCCGAACAGACCGGCGTCGATCCGGCCACCATCGTGGCGGTCTGGGGCGTGGAGAGCGACTACGGCCGCGTCACCGGCAAGCGCCCGTTGCTGGTCTCATTGGCCACGCTGTCGTGCGCGGGCCGCCGCCAGCCGTTCTTCCGTGGTGAGTTTGTCGCCTTGCTCGGCCTGCTGCAGCAAGGCGACCTGTCGCCGGATGGCTTGACCGGCTCCTGGGCCGGCGCCTTCGGGCAGACCCAGTTCATGCCTTCGACCTATGCCCGCATCGCGGTGGACGGCGACGGCGACGGCCGCCGCGACCTGGTCGCCAGCATTCCCGATGCGCTGGCCTCCACCGCCAACTACCTGGTCAAGGCCGGCTGGGAGCGCGCCCGTCCCTGGGGCATGGAAGTGCGCCTGCCGGCCGGCTTCGATACCAGCAAGGCCGGCCGCACCCGGCGCCAGCCGCTGCAGGCCTGGCAGACCGCCGGCTTGCTCGGCACCGATGGCAAGGCGTTGGCGCCAACCGGTGTGCCCGCCGATACCCCGGCCGCCCTGTTGCTGCCGGCCGGCCCGACTGGCCCGGCGTTTCTAGTCTTCCGCAATTACGACGCGATCTACGCCTACAACGCCGCCGAAAGCTACGCGCTGTCGATCGCCCTGCTCGCCGACCGCCTGCGCGGCGGCCCCGGCCTGGTCGCCGCCTGGCCCACCGACGACCCCGGCCTGGGCCGGCCCGAACGGCGCGAACTGCAGCAGCTGCTGCTGGCCCGCGGCCACCAGATCGGCGAGGCCGACGGCATGATCGGCACCGCCAGCCGGCGCGCCATCCAGGTCGAACAGACCCGCCTGGGCCTGCAGCCGGCCGACGGCCGCCCCGGCCAACGCATCCTCACCGCCCTGCGCGCCGCCCCGCCGGCGACCGGCGCGGCCGCCGTCCGCGCCACCGCCTTCAAGTTGCCGGCCGCCTATCCCGCGTTCGCCCAATCTCCCATCGTCCACAAGGCATCCCCCATGTCCGACACCACCGGCCTGACCATAGGCGATTTCCACGGTTTCCCCTCGCTGTTGATCGACACCCCGTTCTCCACCGCGGCCATCAGCTTGTTCGGCGGCCAGCTGCTGTCGTTCGTGCCCAAGGGCGGGCAGGACGTGATGTGGCTGTCGCCCACCGCCAAGCAGCCGCCCACCCCGATCCGCGGCGGCGCCCCGGTGTGCTGGCCGTATTTCGGCCGCCAGGACCAGGCCGGCGAAGTGCCCGCGCACGGCTTCGTGCGCACCGTGCCGTGGCAGCTCACCGAGAGTCGCCGCGAAGACGACGGCACGCTGGTGCTCACGCTGACTCCGCCCAGCTTCGACGACCTGGCGTTGCGCCTGCGCATGACCCTGCGCATCGGCCGCACGCTCGAACAAAGCCTGATCACCGACAACACCAGCCCGGCCCCGGTGCGGTTCACCCAGGCGCTGCACAACTATTTCCGCGTCGGCGACGCGCTCAAGGTCAGCGTGCAGGGCCTGGACGGGCTGGACTACCTCGACAAGTACGAGAACTACGCCACCGCCCACCGCCAGCAAGGCGACTGGAGCCTGCGCGACCCACGCGACCCCGGCCGCAGCGACCGCATCTACACCAACGCCGGCGGGCGCTACACCCTGACCGACCCGGTACTCGGCCGCCGCATCGTCATCGCCACCCAGGGCAGCCGCTCGCTGGTGGCCTGGAACCCGGGCGAAGAAGCGGCTGCCAAGATGGCCGACGTGGGCGATGGCTGGCGCGACTACGTCTGCCTGGAAGCGGCCAATGCCGGCCCGGACGTGATCGAACTCGCCCCCGGCGCCAGCCACACGCTGAGCCAGACCATCAGCGTCGAATAACCGCAAGATTCGCCCAAGGCACGTGCAGAGCCCGCGCAGCCTTCCCCAAGACGGTAAAGAGGGAGCGATGACTCCCTTCTCCCTCGGGAGAAGGTGCCCCGAAGGGGCGGATGAGGGTACGCGCGAAGCCTGGTGGAGTTTGAGTGCACATGTGGTTTCGCCCCCATACCCTCACCCCAACCCCTCTCCCGGCGGGAGAGGGGCTTGAACGACATCGCAATGATCTTGCGCTGGACGCAGAGACCAGGCTCTTCTGACGCACAGGCCAAGCGCTTCCCTTCTCCCCTCGAGAGAAGGTGCCCGAAGGGCGGATGAGGGTACGTAAGCCCATCCCCACCGCTCAATCCGCCGCTACACTCGCCGCTTCGCCCCTGCGTGCCGCGCGATGTCCATCTCTCCCGATTCCGCATCCGCTCCTGCACCGGGCCGGCGCCGCGCCGCGCTGATCTTCATCTTCATCACCGTGCTGATCGACGTGCTGTCCTTCGGCGTGATCATTCCGGTGCTGCCGGATCTGGTGCGGCACTTCACCGGTGGCGATTACGCCGTGGCCGCCGGCTGGATCGGTTGGTTCGGCTTTCTATTCGCCGCCATCCAGTTCGTCTGCTCGCCGCTGCAGGGCACCTTGTCCGACCGCTACGGCCGCCGCCCGGTGATCCTGCTCTCGTGCCTGGGGCTGGGCCTGGACTTCATCCTGATGGCGGTCGCGCATTCCCTGCCGATGCTGCTGCTGGCGCGGGTGATCTCCGGCGTATGCTCGGCCAGCTTTTCCACTGCCAACGCCTATATCGCCGATGTCACCCCGGCCGACAAGCGTGCCGGCGCGTTCGGCATGCTCGGCGCCGCGTTCGGCATTGGTTTTGTCGCCGGCCCGCTGATCGGCGGCTGGCTGGGCAGCATCGGTCTGCGCTGGCCATTCTGGTTTGCCGCAGGGCTGGCGCTGTTGAACGTGTTGTACGGCTGGTTTGTGCTGCCCGAATCGCTGCCTGCCCAACGTCGCACCGCGCGGCTGGATTGGTCGCATGCCAACCCGCTTGGCGCGCTCAAGTTGCTGCGTCGCTACCCGCAGGTATTCGGCCTGGCCTCGGTGGTGTTCCTGGCCAACCTGGCGCATTACGTCTACCCCAGCATCTTCGTGCTGTTCGCCAGCTACCAGTATCACTGGGGCCCGCGCGAAGTGAGCTGGGTGCTGGCTGGCGTGGGTGTGTGCAGCATCATCGTCAACGCGTTGCTGGTCGGCCGGCTGGTGCGCTGGCTGGGCGAACGTCGCGCGCTGTTGCTGGGCCTGGGCTGTGGGGTCATCGGTTTCGTCATCTATGGGCTGGCCGACAGCGGCACCGCGTTCCTGATCGGCGTGCCGATCAGCGCGTTCTGGGCGATCGCCGCACCGTCCGCGCAGGCCTTGATCACCCGCGAGGTCGGCGCCGATGCGCAAGGCCGCGTGCAGGGCGCGTTGACCAGCCTGATCAGTCTGGCCGGCATCGCCGGTCCGTTGTTGTTCGCCAACGTGTTCGCCTGGTTTATCGGCAGCGGCGCCCCGTTGCATCTGCCCGGCGCGCCCTGGCTCCTGCTTGCCGCAGGTTGGGTCATGGCCTGGAAGCGGGCAGGGCGTGGGCCCGGCATCGCGCACGCAACGCCGCGATAATGCCAACCTATTCACGTTGCACTCGCGCCCGCTTTATCTGATTTGCGCAGGCGCTGCTAGGCTGGTGTCCTTCGTGCCGCGGCACCGCTTCGAGTCCCTATGTCTTCCGACGCCTTGGCAGTTCCGCCCTCGGCCGCGTTCGTGCTGCGCGATGCCACCCAGGGCGTCCATTGCCTGGTCGAAGCGATCCCGCTGATGCAGGCATTGGGGCAGGGACGCGTCGATCGCGATGCCTATGCGCTGATCCTGCGCCGGCACCATGCACTGCTGGCCGGCTTCGAAGCGCAACTGCGCAATTGGCTCAGTACCCTGTCTGGAACCGGCTGGCAGTATCGCCGCCGCGTGCCGGCCTTGCGCGAAGACCTGCGCGCGCTCGGCCAGCAACCAGGCACTGCCATCGCAGCGCCCGCCGCCGGCAACGATGCCGCGCGCTGGGGCATGCTCTACGTCATCGAAGGCTCGCAACTGGGCGGCCGGATGATCGCGCGCAGCTTGCGCAAACAGCAGCCCGGTCTGGCCGATGCCTTGCGCTATTTCGAACTGGCCGACGACGATCCGGCCGGCTGGCGCCATTTCCAGACCGTGCTCAACCAACGTCTCGACACGCCTTGCGCACGCGCCGCCGCCATCGACGGTGCGCAGGCCATGTTTGCCCACTTCCACACCTGCCTCGCAGCGGAGCCGCGCCCGTGAACCAGCCAACCGAACCCCTGAATATGGATGTCTGCGCCCGCGAGCCGATCCACATTCCTGGCCTGATCCAGCCCTACGGCGTGCTGCTGGTGATCGAACCGGCCGACGGCCGCATCGTGCAGGCCAGCACCACCGCTGCCGAGTTGCTCGGCGTGCCGCTGGCCGAGCTGTTGGGCATGCCCTACACGCAAGTGCTTGAACTGCCCGGCGAGCAGCCGTTCGCGGTCGACGAGCAGGCGCAACACCTATTACATGCCGAGGTGCGTTTCCCCAGGCGCGCCGCGCCCACAGATCACCCATGGGTGGCCGCCTGGCATCTGTATCCGGAGCAATGGCTGGTCGAAATCGAACCGCGCGATGCCCGCCTGATGGACGTCACCCTGCGCGAGGCGCTGCCGCTGTTGCGCAGCATCGAGCGTGATCCCGGCATCGACGAAGCGGCGGTGCGTGCGGTCAAGGGCCTGCGCAACATGATCGGCTTCGATCGGGTGATGATTTACCGCTTCGACGAAGAGTGGAACGGCGAAGTCATTGCCGAGGCGCGCAACCCCGAATTGGTGGCCTATCTCGGCCAGCGTTACCCGTCCACCGACATTCCCGCGCAGGCGCGCGCGCTGTACCTGCGCAACCGCGTCCGCCAGATCGCCGATGTCGGCTACCAGTCCGCCGCAATCGAGCCCACCTTGCATCCGCGCCTGGGCACGCCGGTGGATCTGAGCGATGTCAGCCTGCGGAGCGTCTCGCCGGTGCATCTGGAATATCTGGCCAACATGGGTGTGAGTGCCACCCTGGTCTCCTCGCTCGTGGTCAACGACGTGCTGTGGGGGCTGATCGCTTGCCACCACTACAGCCCGCACTTCACCAGCCACGCCATGCGCGATGCCACCGATGCGGTCACGCGCGCGCTGGCTGGTCGCATCGGCGCCTTGCAGGCGGTCGAGCGTGCGCGCATGGAATCGGTGTTGCTTACCGTGCGCGAAAAGTTGATCACCGACTTCAACGACGCCGCCCAGATGACGGTGGAGATGCTCGCCGATATGGCGCCTGACCTGATGGACGTGGTCGATGCCGACGGCGTGGCGATCTTCCATGGCAAGGAAATCAGCCGCCATGGCACCACGCCCGATGCCGCCGCGCTGCGGCGCATCCGCGACCATATCGAATCCGCACACCACGCCGCCCTGCGCGAGGATGCCGTCGGCGCCCTGCATGTGGAGGCGATCGGCGAGGTATTTCCCGAGCTGGCCGATCTGGCCCCGCTGGCCGCCGGTTTCATTTTCGTGCCGCTGATGCCGCAGTCGCGCAGCGCCTTGCTGTGGACCCGCCGCGAACAGGTGCAGACGGTCAACTGGGCCGGCAACCCGCAGCTGGCCAAGCTGGCGGACATCCCCAACTCGCGCCTTTCGCCACGCAAGAGCTTCGATCTCTGGCAGGAAACCGTGCGTGGCCGCGCGCGTCGCTGGTCGCCGCTGCACCTGGAGTCGGCCCGCAGCCTGCGTGTGTTGATCGAACTGATGGAACGCAAGCGCTTCCAGCAGGATTTCACCTTGCTCGAAGCCTCGCTGTCGCGTCTGCGCGACGGCGTGGCCATCATCGAACGTGGCGCAACCACGGCCGCGCACCGGCTGATGTTCGTCAACCCGGCGTTCGCAGAACTCATCCAGACCGAAGTGGCCGACCTGATCGGTTGCGACATCCTGACCCTGCTGGCCAGCGATGCCGCCCGGTCCAAGGTGGAACTGCTCGAAGAGGCGCTGCGGCAAGGCCGCGCCGCCTACGTCACCTTGCCGCTGCGCGCGCCCGGTGGCTCACCGGTCTACCGCCAATTCCATCTCGAACCGCTGCCCAGCCCCAGCGGCGTCACCGCGCACTGGTTGCTGCAGCTACGCGATCCCGAATAAGCGAGCCGGTGCCGCGCCAGGTGCAAGCTCGCACATGCTGGCTGTGGTCCAGTTGCCTGCATCGCTTGGTGCGGTCGGGCACGGCGTCTCAGTGAGTCCATCCGATAAGGCGCCCATCCACTGGATGGTGTGCCGCGGCTAGGCCCGCGGCCGCAGCACCAACAAGGTGATCGTTCCGGCTACCAGGCCCCAGAACGAGGCACCGATCCCACCCAGCGTCAGCCCTGATGCCGTGACCAGAAAGGTGATCAGCGCCGCCTCGCGCTCGCTGTCTTCGCGCAAGGCCGCCGCCAGGCTGTTGCCGATCGTGCCCAACAACGCGATCCCGGCGATCGCCATCACCAGCTCGCGCGGAAAGGCGGCAAACACCGCCGCCACGGTCGCGCCGAACAGGCCGATCACCACATAGAACACGCCCGCACTGACCGCAGCCACATAACGCCGTGCCGGATCCTCATGCGCCTCGCGTCCCATGCAGATCGCAGCGGTGATCGCCGCCAGGTTCAAGGCAAAGCCGCCGAATGGCGCCAGCAGCGTATTGACCGCACCGATCCAGCCGATCGTCGGCGAGATCGGCACCGCATAGCCGGAGGCGCGAATCACCGCTACACCCGGCACGTTCTGCGAGGCCATGGTGACCACGAACAAGGGAATCGCCAGCCCGAACAGCGCCGCCCACGACAGCGACGGCACCACCAGCACCGGATGCGCCAATTCCATCTGCACCGCTGTCCAGTGCAATAGCCCGCCACTGGCCGCAATCCTGATGCCGATCAGCAACGTCGCAATCACCGCATAGCGCGCAAACCAGCGCCGCCCCACCAGATAGGTCGCCAGCATCGCCAGCACCAGCAGCACCTGACTCTGCATCGCCACGAACAGATCCAGCCCAAAGCGCAACAACACCCCGGCCAACATGCCCGAGGCCAGCGAGATCGGAATGCGCCGGATCGCCCGCTCGAACAACCCCGAGAAACCAGCCACCATCCCAAGCACCGCAGCCACCACGAATGCACCGACTGCCTCACGCAATGGCACACCGGCCGCACTGCCGATCAGCATCGCCGCACCTGGCGTGGACCACGCCGTCACCACCGGCACGCGATAGCGCAGCGACAATCCAATGCAGGTCACCCCCATGCCGATCCCGAGCGCCCACATCCACGAGGCGATCTGCGCCTGGTCCGCCCCCAGGTGACGTGCCGCCTCGAACACGATCACCGCAGAACTGGCAAAACCCACCAATACCGTGACAAAGCCTGCGGCAACCGCAGGCAGGGACAGATCGCGGAGCAGGCTGCGGGAGGAGGGCATGATGCGTTCTCTATCTAGTGCATGCATTCTTACCGAGCGCGTCGATGATCGATACCGCAACCCCTTGCGCGGTTGGCTCTGTATCGACGCTCGTTCTTGTCCCGCATGGAACGCATGGGCTTTGCTCCAACGCGGGCATGGAGTCGTGTGGCGTGGTTGGAGAAGGCAAACCAATATGCCGCAAAAGCACGTGGGATCAGGCCTCGCGCATGGGCGTAATGACGGCCGTGTCATGCCGGTGTCAAAAAGTGCTTGCACTTCTGCCCAGTCTCGATAAACTGCGCGACCTCGCTCAGGACGGCGGCGCTTTTCGAAGCACCGCAACAACGAACGGGTTCGAAAACTCCCAGAAATTGGGTGTTGACGAAGCAGGAAAGTCGGCTATGATGGGGGGCTCGCTACACGGAAAGCCGCTTCGGCGGATTAAGTGCAGCAGCGGCAACTTCCTCTTCACGAGGGGTTGACGAAGATGAAAAGCCTGCTAATATGGCCGGCTCGCTTCGCAGAAAACCTTCGGGTCGAAACGAAGCAGCGTCAACCACCTCGGAAACAAGGTGTTGACGGCAAGAAAAAGCCCGCTATAATGGGCGGCTCGCTTCGACGGAAACGACGAAGCTGACGGGAACGGCGCTGAGGCCACTTCCCAATGTTCTTTGACAGTGTGCGCAGGTAATTTGTGCGGACGCCTGCAGGAAGGATGATTGTCCATCTTGCAGACGTTTAATCAAAATGCAACATATTAATTGCTTTGCAAGCGATAAGTTGTCAGTGGTTGAACTTCTGCAGCTAAAGTAATTTGCCTTCGGGCATGTAATTTTAAGTGAAGAGTTTGATCCTGGCTCAGAGTGAACGCTGGCGGCAGGCCTAACACATGCAAGTCGAACGGCAGCACAGTAAGAGCTTGCTCTTATGGGTGGCGAGTGGCGGACGGGTGAGGAATACATCGGAATCTACTCTTTCGTGGGGGATAACGTAGGGAAACTTACGCTAATACCGCATACGACCTACGGGTGAAAGCGGAGGACCTTCGGGCTTCGCGCGATTGAATGAGCCGATGTCGGATTAGCTAGTTGGCGGGGTAAAGGCCCACCAAGGCGACGATCCGTAGCTGGTCTGAGAGGATGATCAGCCACACTGGAACTGAGACACGGTCCAGACTCCTACGGGAGGCAGCAGTGGGGAATATTGGACAATGGGCGCAAGCCTGATCCAGCCATGCCGCGTGGGTGAAGAAGGCCTTCGGGTTGTAAAGCCCTTTTGTTGGGAAAGAAAAGCAGTCGGTTAATACCCGATTGTTCTGACGGTACCCAAAGAATAAGCACCGGCTAACTTCGTGCCAGCAGCCGCGGTAATACGAAGGGTGCAAGCGTTACTCGGAATTACTGGGCGTAAAGCGTGCGTAGGTGGTGGTTTAAGTCTGTTGTGAAAGCCCTGGGCTCAACCTGGGAATTGCAGTGGATACTGGGTCACTAGAGTGTGGTAGAGGGTAGCGGAATTCCCGGTGTAGCAGTGAAATGCGTAGAGATCGGGAGGAACATCCGTGGCGAAGGCGGCTACCTGGACCAACACTGACACTGAGGCACGAAAGCGTGGGGAGCAAACAGGATTAGATACCCTGGTAGTCCACGCCCTAAACGATGCGAACTGGATGTTGGGTGCAATTTGGCACGCAGTATCGAAGCTAACGCGTTAAGTTCGCCGCCTGGGGAGTACGGTCGCAAGACTGAAACTCAAAGGAATTGACGGGGGCCCGCACAAGCGGTGGAGTATGTGGTTTAATTCGATGCAACGCGAAGAACCTTACCTGGTCTTGACATCCACGGAACTTTCCAGAGATGGATTGGTGCCTTCGGGAACCGTGAGACAGGTGCTGCATGGCTGTCGTCAGCTCGTGTCGTGAGATGTTGGGTTAAGTCCCGCAACGAGCGCAACCCTTGTCCTTAGTTGCCAGCACGTAATGGTGGGAACTCTAAGGAGACCGCCGGTGACAAACCGGAGGAAGGTGGGGATGACGTCAAGTCATCATGGCCCTTACGACCAGGGCTACACACGTACTACAATGGTAGGGACAGAGGGCTGCAAACCCGCGAGGGTAAGCCAATCCCAGAAACCCTATCTCAGTCCGGATTGGAGTCTGCAACTCGACTCCATGAAGTCGGAATCGCTAGTAATCGCAGATCAGCATTGCTGCGGTGAATACGTTCCCGGGCCTTGTACACACCGCCCGTCACACCATGGGAGTTTGTTGCACCAGAAGCAGGTAGCTTAACCTTCGGGAGGGCGCTTGCCACGGTGTGGCCGATGACTGGGGTGAAGTCGTAACAAGGTAGCCGTATCGGAAGGTGCGGCTGGATCACCTCCTTTTGAGCATGACGTCATCGTCTTGCGGGCGTCCTCACAAATTACCTGCATTCAGAGATTCATACCGGCACAGGTCGGTATGCGAAGTCCCTTTTGGGGCCTTAGCTCAGCTGGGAGAGCACCTGCTTTGCAAGCAGGGGGTCGTCGGTTCGATCCCGACAGGCTCCACCATATTGAGTGAAAAGACTTCGGGTCTGTAGCTCAGGTGGTTAGAGCGCACCCCTGATAAGGGTGAGGTCGGTAGTTCGAGTCTACCCAGACCCACCACTCTGAATGTAGTGCACACTTAAGAATTTATATGGATCAGCGTTGAGGCTGATACATGTTCTTTTATAACTTGTGACGTAGCGAGCGTTTGAGATATCTATCTAAACGTGTCGTTGAGGCTAAGGCGGGGACTTCGAGTCCCTAAATAATTGAGTCGTATGTTCGCGTTGGTGGCTTTGTACCCCACACAACACGGCATGTAGCTCCGAGGCAACTTGGGGTTATATGGTCAAGCGAATAAGCGCACACGGTGGATGCCTAGGCGGTCAGAGGCGATGAAGGACGTGGTAGCCTGCGAAAAGTGTCGGGGAGCTGGCAACAAGCTTTGATCCGGCAATATCCGAATGGGGAAACCCACTGCTTCGGCAGTATCCTGCAGTGAATTCATAGCTGCTGGAAGCGAACCCGGTGAACTGAAATATCTAAGTAACCGGAGGAAAAGAAATCAACCGAGATTCCCTAAGTAGTGACGAGCGAACGGGGAGCAGCCCTTAAGCTGGAATGGCTTTAGAAAAACAATCTGGAAAGATTGGCCATAGAAGGTGATAGCCCTGTATTTAAAAGGGCCACTCCAGTGAAGACGAGTAGGGCGGGGCACGTGAAACCCTGTCTGAATATGGGGGGACCATCCTCCAAGGCTAAATACTCCTGACCGACCGATAGTGAACCAGTACCGTGAGGGAAAGGCGAAAAGAACCCCGGAGAGGGGAGTGAAATAGATCCTGAAACCGTGTGCGTACAAGCAGTAGGAGCTCGCAAGAGTGACTGCGTACCTTTTGTATAATGGGTCAGCGACTTACTGTTCGTGGCAAGCTTAACCGTATAGGGGAGGCGAAGGGAAACCGAGTCTGATAAGGGCGCATAGTCGCGGGCAGTAGACCCGAAACCGGGTGATCTAGTCATGGCCAGGGTGAAGGTGCCGTAACAGGTACTGGAGGCCCGAACCCACGTCTGTTGCAAAAGACGGGGATGAGCTGTGATTAGGAGTGAAAAGCTAATCGAACCCGGAGATAGCTGGTTCTCCTCGAAAGCTATTTAGGTAGCGCCTCGGACGAATACTACTGGGGGTAGAGCACTGTTATGGCTAGGGGGTCATCGCGACTTACCAAACCATTGCAAACTCCGAATACCAGTACGTACTATCCGGGAGACACACGGCGGGTGCTAACGTCCGTCGTGAAAAGGGAAACAACCCAGACCCACAGCTAAGGTCCCAAATTCACTGCTAAGTGGAAAACGATGTGGAAAGGCATAGACAGCCAGGAGGTTGGCTTAGAAGCAGCCACCCTTTAAAGAAAGCGTAATAGCTCACTGGTCGAGTCGGTCTGCGCGGAAGATTTAACGGGGCTAAGCAGTGAACCGAAGCTTGGGGTGCATAAAACTTGTTTTATGCGCGGTAGAGGAGCGTTCCGTAAGCCTGCGAAGGTGGATTGAGAAGTCTGCTGGAGGTATCGGAAGTGCGAATGCTGACATGAGTAACGATAATGCGGGTGAAAAGCCCGCACGCCGAAAGCCCAAGGTTTCCTTGCGCAACGTTAATCGACGCAGGGTTAGTCGGTCCCTAAGGCGAGGGCGAAAGCCGTAGTCGATGGGAAGCAGGTTAATATTCCTGCACCTCGCGTGAGTGCGATGGAGGGACGGAGAAGGTTAGGTGTACCGGGCGTTGGTTGTCCCGGGGAAAGGCGGTAGGTTTGGATCTTTGGCAAATCCGGGATCCTTTAAGACCGAGCACCGAGACGAGCCTTTATGGCAAAGTCACTGATACCACGCTTCCAGGAAAAGCTCCTAAGCTTCAGCTCACGAAGACCGTACCGTAAACCGACACAGGTGGGTAGGATGAGAATTCTCAGGCGCTTGAGAGAACTCGGGTGAAGGAACTAGGCAACATGGCACCGTAACTTCGGGAGAAGGTGCACCCTTTTTGGTGGCTCATGCGAGCTATAGCTGAAGAGGGTCGCAGAAACCAGGCCGCTGCGACTGTTTATCAAAAACACAGCACTCTGCAAACACGAAAGTGGACGTATAGGGTGTGACGCCTGCCCGGTGCTGGAAGGTTAATTGATGGGGTCAGCCGCAAGGCGAAGCTCTTGATCGAAGCCCCAGTAAACGGCGGCCGTAACTATAACGGTCCTAAGGTAGCGAAATTCCTTGTCGGGTAAGTTCCGACCTGCACGAATGGCGTAACGACAGCGGCGCTGTCTCCACCCGAGACTCAGTGAAATTGAAATCGCTGTGAAGATGCAGCGTTCCCGTGGCAAGACGGAAAGACCCCGTGAACCTTTACTATAGCTTTACACTGAACGTTGAGTTCGTCTGTGTAGGATAGGTGGGAGGCTATGAAACTGTGGCGCTAGCTGCAGTGGAGCCATCCTTGAAATACCACCCTGTCGTGCTTGACGTTCTAACCTAGATCCGTTATCCGGATCAGGGACCGTGTATGGTGGGTAGTTTGACTGGGGCGGTCTCCTCCTAAAGAGTAACGGAGGAGCACGAAGGTACGCTCAGCGCGGTCGGACATCGCGCACTGTGTGCAAAGGCATAAGCGTGCTTGACTGCAAGATCGACGGATCAAGCAGGTACGAAAGTAGGTCTTAGTGATCCGGTGGTTCTGTATGGAAGGGCCATCGCTCAACGGATAAAAGGTACTCCGGGGATAACAGGCTGATACCGCCCAAGAGTTCATATCGACGGCGGTGTTTGGCACCTCGATGTCGGCTCATCACATCCTGGGGCTGTAGTCGGTCCCAAGGGTATGGCTGTTCGCCATTTAAAGTGGTACGCGAGCTGGGTTCAGAACGTCGTGAGACAGTTCGGTCCCTATCTGCCATGGGCGTTGGAAGTTTGAGAGGGGCTGCTCCTAGTACGAGAGGACCGGAGTGGACGAACCTCTGGTGTTCCGGTTGTCACGCCAGTGGCATTGCCGGGTAGCTATGTTCGGAAGCGATAACCGCTGAAAGCATCTAAGCGGGAAGCGCGCCTCAAGATGAGACTTCCCGGGGCACAAGCCCCCTAAAGGAACCATATAGACTATGTGGTTGATAGGTCAGGTGTGTAAGTACAGCAATGTATTGAGCTAACTGATACTAATGATCCGTGCGGCTTGACCATATAACCTCAAGTTGCCTTGGTCCCAACGAACGTTGGTAGATCATCAAACGCAAGCTACGTCACAAGTTAACTATGCGAGACGAGCGCCGTAGGTGCTTCCACACGCAAACGCTTGCACAGCAATGTGCACACGTTTGAGGAAGCTCCAACTGGCGACGCTCCAACCGTCTCCCTGGTGAAATTAGCGCTGTGGAACCACCCGATCCCATCCCGAACTCGGAAGTGAAACGCAGCTGCGCCGATGGTAGTGTGGCTCAAGCCATGCGAGAGTAGGTCATCGCCAGGGGCTTTACCCGAAACCCTCAGTCCAACTGGACTGAGGGTTTCTTTTTGACTAAAACCTGGCGCGATACTCCGAGGCCGAGGCCGGCAACCGAAAGTTGACTGGAAGGCGACAGAAAAATCTGCAAATGTCGCTCTGATCCCCACTGCGTTTGAACACCCGCGAAACGTTGCTGGACGAGACTGCAGCACGCACACTGACGTCCAAGCACAGATCTGGCTCAGACGAGATTTGGGTTTATGTGGCTCCGCCACCATATCCATCACGTCGGTAACATCGCCGGCCTCGCCTACTGGATATCTGCATGCCTGAGCTTCCCGAAGTCGAAACCACCTTGCGCGGCCTGGCCCCGCATCTGGTTGACCAACGGATTCATGGCGTCATCCTGCGACGACCGGATCTGCGCTGGCCGATTCCCGAGCAGATCGAGCAGCTGCTTCCTGGCGCCACCATGACCAACGTGCGGCGTCGCGCTAAGTATCTGTTGATCGATACCGATGCTGGCGGCAGTGCGCTGCTGCATCTTGGAATGTCCGGAAGTCTGCGCGTGTTGCCTGGCGATACATTGCCGCGTGCGCACGATCATGTGGATATCAGTTTGGAAAATGGGCGCGTGCTGCGCTTCAACGATCCGCGCCGATTCGGCTGCCTGTTGTGGCAATCCGATACGCAGGTTCACGAATTGCTTGCTGCACTTGGTCCCGAACCATTATCGGATGCATTTACTGGCGATTACCTGCATGCACTGGCGCGTGGCCGTCGGGCTGCGGTGAAAACCTTTCTGATGGATCAAGCGGTCGTCGTCGGCGTGGGGAATATTTACGCTGCCGAAAGCCTGCATCGCGCGGGAATCAGCCCCTTGCGAGAGGCTGGAAAAGTATCTTTGGACCGCTACCGGCGCTTGGCTACAGCGGTCAAAGACATTCTGGGATATGCGATCCAGCGCGGAGGTACGACGTTGCGTGATTTCATTAGCCCGGACGGCGCGCCTGGTTACTTCGAGCAGGAACTCACGGTGTATGGGCGTGAGGGTGAGGCCTGCAAGCAATGTGGAGGCGTGTTGAAACACGCCACCATCGGACAACGCGCGACGGTGTGGTGCGGAAGTTGCCAACGTTGACAGCGGGCTAGGGTCACATGCGCTGATCGAAACAACGGTATCCAGTTCTGGATCAGCGACGGCGTCTGGCGAGCAGCCTCGAGGTAAATGCGAAGGGTGTGCTCAGAACCGCAATCACCGATGGCTCGCTGGTGCGTCGCTCTGCATCGCGCCACAATCGTTGCGTCCTGCGATTGGAGTTGCACATGTCTGCCTTATTGCGTCGCTTCGTGCCGCTCATTGCTGTTGGTGCATTTACGCTGCAGCCTGCAGCAAGTGTGTATGCCGAGGAGCTTGCGTCCAGCCCCAAGGCCGTGATCGAGCGCATCCAGTTGCATAACGAGGTTATCGAGCTCAGCGCCACGCCTGCGCTCGGTGGGAGAGTGCTGTCCTTCAATCTGCGTGGACACCCCAACGTGTTGAAGACGGGCATCGCCGTAGACCAGCAACCTGCGCCGGAGGTCTCTGCCACTGCAGGCGATATCCCATATCTGGGCCACGATGTCTGGGTAGGGCCGCAGAGTCAGTGGTGGCTGCATCAACAGGTCAACCCCGCACGTAAAGCCGCAGCTGCAGTGTGGCCGCCGGATCCGTATCTGTCGTTGGCAACCACACACACGGTTACACGCAGTGGCGATCAGCTGATCCTGGAAGGCATACCCAGTCCGGTCACCGGTGTGCAGCTACGCAAGCGCGTTGGCCTCTCGCCAACCCGGGCCGATACCGTTGAGGTGGAGGCCACTGCACGCAATATCGGCAAACAGCCTATCGCTTGGGATCTGTGGTTCAACACGCGGGTTGCAGCCGGTACGCGTGTCTTCGTCCCTGTGGCCAACGTGGCTGATATCCGCATTCAACCGCCGACGGAGGCTGGCACGACTGCGCCGGCGTATCGCCATCACGAGGGCGTCTTCGTGCTGAGCGCCGATACACGGCAGGACGGGCTGACCCAGCGCGGCAAGCTGTTGCTGCAGCCTTCGGCTGGCTGGATGGCGGGTTTTGCAGGTGGTCAGGTGCTGGTGATCCGCTTTATGCATCAGCCACTGGCGGCGATTCACCCTGAACAAGGGCAGGTGGAGTTGTATCTGGATGCGCCACCACAGCACCCTGAGCAAGGACTGTTGGAAATGGAGGTGCATGCGCCGTATCGGCAGCTTGCCCCCGGCGCTCAGATGCAGGCGCAGGAGCAGTGGACCTTGCTGCATTATGGCGGCCCTGACGAACGGCAGGCACAGCGACAGTTCCTGTGCAGCAAGGCGAAAGAGCTGGGGCTGAGAAACGCGTGCGCGTCTTCATCAGCGGCGCCCTGAGCGTCGCATTCACGTGCACGCCGGGCTGTGGCTATGATGTCGCCATTCCCTGATCAGATCGATGCGCATGCAACGACGCCACTTCCTGAAAAATGCCGCTGCCGCTTTGGCCGCGCTCGGTTTGCCGGCGTTGCCGCAATGGGCGTTAGCCGCCAAGGCGGTAGGACTGCGTCGGTTGGGGCAGCCGCAGCCGTTCGACTATGCCTGGCTGAAGGGTCAGTCGCGTGAGCTGGCCAAGGCGCCGTACAAAAGCCACAAGCAGGTGCTGCCGGGCCCGCTGGAGGCGTTGAACTGGGATCAATATCAATCGATCCGCTATCGGCAGGACCACGCGTTGTGGGCCGATGGCAATGGCAAGTTTCAGGCGAAGTTCTTCCACCTTGGGCTGTACTTCCACACCCCGGTGCACATCTACGACATCGTCGATGGCAAGGCGCAGCAGCTGGCCTATGACCCGGCTGCGTTCGATTACGGCAGCAGCGGGCTGGGCGGCAAGCAGTTGCCCAAGGACCTGGGCTTTGCCGGCTTCCGCCTCAACACGCGCAAGGACACCGAGCGCGACTTTTCGGCGTTTCTGGGTGCGAGCTATTTTCGTGCGGTGGGCAAGGAAGGTCAGTACGGACAGTCGGCGCGCGGCCTGGCGATCGATACCGGCACCGGCGGGCCGGAGGAGTTTCCGGACTTCATCGCCTATTACCTGGAACAGCCGGCCGACGATTCGGACACCGTGGTGGTGTACGGGCTACTGGACTCGCCCAGCGTCGCCGGTGCGTATCGGTTTGCCATCACCAATGGCGAAGTGCTGGTGATGGAGATCGACAGCGCGCTGTATCCGCGCAAGGCCATCGAGCGGCTCGGCATCGGCCCGTGCACCAGCATGTACCAGGTGGGCGAAAACGACAGCCGGATGGATTGGGACTGGCGCCCTGAGATCCACGACACCGACGGGTTGGCGATGTGGACCGGCGGCGGCGAATGGATCTGGCGGCCGTTGTGCAACCCGCCGCAGCTGCGCTTCAACATGTTCGTCGACGAGAACCCGCGCGGGTTCGGGCTGCTGCAGCGCGACCGCAATTTCGACCATTACCAGGACGATGGCGTGTTCTACGAGAAGCGCCCGTGCCTGTGGGTGGAGCCGAAGAGTGGTTGGGGCAAGGGCTCGGTGCAACTGGTCGAGATTCCGACCGTGGACGAGACCTTCGACAACATCGTGGCGTTCTGGAATCCACAGGCCAAGCCGCAGCCGGGCCAGGAGTTGCTGATGGTGTACCGGCTGTACTGGGGCGCGCATCCGCCGGCCAGCTCGCCGCTGGCGCATTGCGTGGCCACGCGCACCGGGCTGGGCGGCATCGTCGGGCAGAAGCGCAGCCATTTTTCCTGGCGGTTTGCGGTGGATTTCGCGGGCGGCGACTTGGCTGCATTGGTCAAGGATCCCAAGGCCAAGGTCGAGGCGATCATCCAGGTGTCGCGCGGAACTACCGAGATCGTATCGGCGCGTCCGCTGCATGAACTCAAAGGCTATCGGGCGATGTTCGACCTGGTGCCGCCGGATGACAGCACCCAGCAGATCGATATCCGTCTGTTCCTGCGCGCCAACGGCAAGCCGCTGACCGAAACCTGGCTGTACCAGTGGACGCCGCCACCGGCGAGCGAGCGCAAGATCTACTAGCGCAAAGCCATGCAGTGCCAAGCTCCGTCGCGCGACCGGTCTGGCGCGCGATGGTCAGGCACGTGTAAACAGCACACTGTGATGATGGTCGGCCGATGTCGAGTATCGATTGCAGCTGCGTGACAGCCGCACAGTCGCTGATGCGTCACCCAAGCGCCCCGGCTCAGGCCGGGGTCGAGCTATCGACCAGTTGCATGCGTGCACGCGGACGCACGCAGGCCAGCTCTACACGGAAACAGGTGCCGTTCTTGCCGCTGGTGATGCGCAGTTCGCCTTGATGGGCCTGGGCGATCTGGGCGGCCATATGCAGGCCCAGATCGACCTCGGGCAACGCGCGTCCGCCTGTGTGCACGTGCGTGGAGGCCTGCAGCACGTCGAGCCGGCGCGGATCGATGCCGTCCAGATTGCAGACCTCAATGCGCAGGCGGCCCTGCTCAGTGACCGCGACCGCCTTGATCAGCGAACTCTGTTGTCCCTGCACCACGGCGTTGATCATCAGGCTGCCGAACATCTGCGCCAGGCGCACCGCATCGCCATGCACCGGCTCGTCGATGGCCACATGCGTGGACAACACCTGGTTCGGGTAGGCGGCGCGGGTTTCGTCGACGACCTGCGACAAGGCATCGAGCAGATCGCTGCCGTTGCCGTAGTCCAGCTGCAGCCAGTCGCGTTCGATGCCGCGTGCGAAATCGGAAGCGAAGTCGATAAGTTCTTCCATGCGCCGCAGGCTGCGCTGCATCGAGCGGATCGCGCCCCCCTGGCGCTGGTTGAGCGGGTCGATCGCCAGCATGTCCACCACCGCATGCATGGACTGCAGCGGGTTGCGCAGGTCGTGGCCGAGAATGCCGATGAACTCTTCGCGTAGGCGCGCCGAGGCGCCGACACGGCCCAGCTCGTTGCGCGCCCGCTGCGACTCCTGCGCGCTTTCTTCGGCACGCTGCTCGGCCTGAATCTGCGCTGCCAGCAGTTGCGCCAGCAGCTCGACCTTTTCCACCATCGGTGCGTCCATGACGCGCGGTAACGGGTCCAGCGCGCACAAGGTGCCGAACACGCTGCCGTCGTCGAACTTGATCGGCACCGAGACATAGCTTTCGAAGCCGTACAGCCGCGGCGTGGGGTGATCGCGGAAGACCGGGTGCTCGGAGGCATGGCCGAACCACAACGCGTTGCCCTGGGTGCGCACGCTGTCGCAGAAGGTGGTGACCAGCGGCAGCTCGTCGCCGGGCGCCAGGCCGAACGAGAGCTCGTCGCGCACCTGGCAGGTGATCCAGCGCGTATCGGTCACGCGCGCAACGGCGGCGAACCCCATGCCGGTCAGGCGGGTGAGAATGGTCAGCACATCGGGGACCGACGATAGCCGGCCAACACGCGCGATATCTGCGCGTAACTCGGGAGGAAGCGGACCCATGAATTGCCTCCCGACAAATGGATGGTCGCCAGTTTACAGGACTGCGGTTGCGCCTGGTTGCATGCGGATCGCTGCAACGACGCGGCAACGATACGCTTGTTGCTGCGTGGCGGAAATACAGCGGCGAGCGAATGCCTGCAGGGGTTTAGCGACGCATCACAAGTGCATACCGGGCAAGCGCGTCAACGGCATTTCGGCTGAATTCTTCAGCCAGTTACTACGGTGGTTTAGCTGCCCGATGGCGGGCAAGTATCCGGCGCGGCAATGCCGACCCATCCAGGAAATGGCGTATCGCGATCCGCATATCAAGACCATCGGGCGGGATCGGGTAACGGCCGCCGCATATAGATGCATTTTGCGCGTACCCGATGCTTCGTCGGGTGCGCAACGGCTCGGCATGACGATGCCATTCTCATTGCGCGACATGTCGATGGCCGGTCTCTCAGAAGATCGGCATTGCCCGCTGCTGGTGACATTCTCGGCATCGCGCTGCACTTCAGTCAGGGCGACGCCGTGGAGCGCTACGAGCCCGCCGGCGGCAGCGGTAACGCGATCTGCAGCGGGTCGATGCGGCCTTCGCCACGCATGATCTTCTTGAACTCGGCGCGGCTGACCGACACGTAGCGCTCGTTGCCGCCGATCTCCACCTGCGGGCCGTCCTGCACAGCATGCCCTTGCGCGTCCACGCGCACGGTCATGGTGGCCTTGCTGCCGCTGTGGCAGATGGTCTTGATCTCCTCCAGCTCGTCGGCCCAGGCCAGCAGGAACTGGCTGCCCTCGAACAGCTCGCCGCGGAAGTCGGTGCGTAACCCGTAACAGAGCACCGGCACGCGCAGCCGGTCGACCACCTCGCTCAACTGCCAGACCTGCGAGCGGCCGAGAAACTGCGCCTCGTCCACCAGAACGCAGTGCAGGGCACCTTGGGCGGCGATGTCGCGCTCGATCAGCTGCTGCAGTTCGGTGTTGCGATCGAACGCGCGCCCATCTGCACGCAAGCCGATCCGCGATGCGACCACGCCGCTGCCGGCGCGGTGGTCGAGTTTGGGCGTCAGGATCAGCGTGCGCATGCCGCGTTCGCGGTAGTTGTGCGCCGACTGCAGCAAGGTGGTGGTCTTGCCGGCATTCATCGCCGAATAATAGAAATAGAGCTTGGCCATCGGGCGATTTTACCGGGCCGGGCGGCTGCATGCAGCGCACCACGGGTAAGCGGTGCCGCCGGCTACCGGACCGCGGCGGGTGCTGCTTCCGCGCTAGCGAACCCGTCCATCCGGGGAACCATGACAGCGCAGCAGCCGAGCTGAATCCGGCGCACCGGCCAGCCGCAGGCGGCGCCGGTACAATGGCCTGCTCTGTTGGAAGCCTCTATGCACGGTCTCAATCCCCCGCAAAGCGCCGCAGTGCTGCACTGCGAAGGTCCCTTGTTGGTGCTGGCCGGTGCCGGCAGCGGCAAGACGCGCGTGATCGTGGAAAAGATCGCGCATCTGATCGCCACCGGCCGCTATCCGGCCAAGCGCATCGCCGCGATCACCTTCACCAACAAGTCGGCCAAGGAAATGCGCGAACGTGTGGCCAAGCGTATCCGTGGCGACGGCGCCGATGGGTTGACCATCTGCACCTTCCACGCGCTGGGGCTGAAGTTCCTGCAGATCGAGCATGCCGCTGCCGGTTTGAAGCGCGGCTTTTCGATCTTCGATTCCGACGATGCCGCCGCCCAGATCAAGGACCTGATGCACGGCGCCAAGCCCGATGCGATCGAGGACGCCAAGAACCTGATCTCGCGCGCCAAAAACGCCGGAATGTCGCCCGAACAGGCGATGGCCGCGGCGCGCAGCAATCGCGAAAAGGAAGCCGCCAGCCTGTACGAGCGCTACCAGGCGCGGCTGACCACCTTCAACGCGGTGGACTTCGACGATCTGATCCGCCTGCCGGTGCAGATTCTGGAGGGCAACGAAGAGATCGTGATGGGCTGGCGTGAGCGCATCGGCTATCTGCTGGTGGACGAGTGCCAGGACACCAACGATGCGCAATACCGGCTGCTGAAGATGCTGGCCGGGCCGCGCGGCAACTTCACCTGCGTGGGCGACGACGACCAGAGCATCTATGCCTGGCGCGGCGCCAATCCGGAAAACCTGCAGCAGATGGGGCGCGATTATCCGGCCCTGGAAATCATCAAGCTGGAACAGAACTACCGCTGCTCCAACCGCGTGTTGCGCGCGGCCAATGCCTTGATCGCACACAACCCGCACGAGCACTTGAAAACGCTGTGGAGCGATCAGGCCGACGGCGAGCGCATCCGCGTGTGGGAATGCCGCGACAGCGAGCACGAGGCCGAAAAGGTCGCCGCCGAGATCTCGTTCCTGGGCACTGCCAAGCAGGTGCCGTGGAGCGATTTCTGCATTCTGTTCCGCGGCAATTTTCAATCGCGGCCGCTGGAAAAGGCGCTGCAGCTGCTGCGCGTGCCGTATCACCTGACCGGTGGCACCGCGTTTTTGGAGCGGCAGGAAGTCAAGGACGTGTTGTCGTGGTTGCGGTTGATCGTCAATCCCGAGGACGACGCCGCGTTCTTGCGCGCGGTGCAGTCGCCCAAGCGCGAAGTCGGTGCGACCTCGCTGGCGCGATTGGCCGAGCTTGCCAGTGCCAAGTCGGTGCCGATGTCGCGCGCAGCCGAGTCGATGGGCGCGCTCCAGCACTTGCCGCCGCGTGCGGCCAACGGCCTGAGCGCGTTTACCGACATCCTGCGCGATATGCGCGAGCATTCGGCCACGATGCCGGCGGGCGAGTTGGTACGCACCTTGGCCGAAAAATCCGGCCTGCTCAACGACCTGCGCAACCAGTCCAAGGACGAAACCGGCTTCCAGCGCCGCAAGCGCAATCTGGACGAATTGGCCGAGTGGTTCGAAGGCGGCCCACGTGGCGCAAGCGCCAGCGATCTGGCCGCGCAGCTGGCGTTGTTGTCGCGCAACGACAAGGACGATGGCGGCAACCAGGTGCGCATGATGACCATGCATGCGTCCAAGGGCCTGGAATTCCGCTATGTCTTCATCGTCGGCTGCGAGGACGGCGTGCTGCCGCACGAAGTGAGCCTGGAAGAAGGCAATCTGCAGGAAGAGCGTCGTCTGCTGTACGTGGGCATCACCCGCGCCAAGGAGCAGCTGTGGATGAGCCACAGCAAATTGACGCGCAAGTTCGGCGAGCATGTGCGGCTCAAGCCGAGCCGGTTCTTCGATGAGATCCCGGCCGAAGAACTGCAGCGCGACGGCGCCGACCCGGTCGCCGATGCCGAGCGCAAGAAAGAGCGCGCCAGCGCGGGCCTGGCGGCGATCCAGGCGTTGTTCGACTAAGAGAGAAAAAAGACGCGACTGCGCTCACCGTCAGGCAGGTGGTGTCGGTGTTCGATGCGACGTGATCGCCCGAGGTGACGGCCCCGCACACACCGCCTGGTCGTGGCGGACGCTCTGGCAACCGTTCCAGCTGCGTCCTTCTTGCCTGCGTCGCAGGTCGGCAGGCTTGCCACTCACGCATCTGCGCGGCAGTCTGGTTTTCCCTGATGCCGGAGTGCGCCGTGACCGTCGTGATCGAAACCCCTCGTTTGCGCCTGCGCACGCTCGAGCCCGAGCGCGATGCCGACGCGATGTTGGTCTTGGTCAACGACCCCGGTTTCATCGCCGGCATCAACGATCGCGGCGTGCGCACGGGCGAGCAGGCGCGCGATCATCTGCGTGAGTGGGCGCAAGCGCATCAGGAGACACACGGCTTCGCACACTGGGCGGTGGAGACGCGCGAGGGCGCGTTTGCAGGCACCTTGGGTCTACTGTGCCGCGATACCTTGCCGGTGCCGCATATCGGCTTCGCACTACTGCCTGCCTACCGAGGCAAGGGCTATGTGACCGAGGCCGGGCGCGCGGTGCTGACGTATGCACGCGATGTGCTGGAGTTGTCGCAGCTGTGCGCGATCGTGTCGCCGGACAATGCCGATTCGATCCGCGCGCTGGAAAAACTCGGATTGCAGCGGCAAGGCCTGCGGGTGCTGAGCAAGGGGGCCGATCCGGTGCTGTATTACACGATCGATCTTGCGCCCGCCGGCATGGACAGCTGAGCGTGCCTCCGGCACCCTGCCGGCTTATCTCACGGCCAAAAGTGGCTAACAAAACCTGGCGAGTGTTCGTCAGCTCGGCGCGGACAGCGCGGAGCAACCGCAGTGTACGAGGGGTACATAAGGGACCGAACACCGATGACACCCGCCTGATGGTGAGCGCGGTAGTTTTGTTCGTCACCCCAACAAGGACACCCGCATGCCGTTGCTGGTCAACGCCTATTCCACCCTGCGCGACCCCGTGTGGCCGGATTTTCTTCCGCGCACCGCCGTGCAGCACCGCGACCACGCCGATCCGGAACTGGCGACGCATCTGCATGGCTTTGTCGGCTACGTGAATCAGGCCGGCGACGGCCAGATGACCCAGCCGCGCTATCACCTGATGCGGCATGTGCAGCGGGTGCGTCAGCACTTCACCTTCGAGGTCGACGACGCGGCTTTCGGGGAATTGGCGCAGTGGGCCGAGCAAGCCAACGCGGTATGTTTTCTGGCCGACGGCAGCGTGCGCGACCCGCACGGGTGGGTGCTGATCAGCCAGGGCGAGCCGGCGATCGACAATGAGGCACAGGTGCCGTATCCGCCGGAAGCGTTGCAGCGACGTGCGCAGCAACTGGCCCGGCTGACCGCGCAAGGCATCCGCGTGCCGCCCAGTCTGCCGCCGGTGCCCGGCGAGGCCGAAGCGCGGGTGCGCGATGCCGCAGCGGTGACGCAGCGCATGCTGGCGTTGTTTGCGGTGGCGTTGCGTGCGGAGATGCTGGCCGCCGGCGATACGCCACCGTCGCTGGAAGACATGGACGCCCGCCTGCCCGGCGTGGCGGCGGCACTGTCGCCGCAGGAGCGCGCCTTTTTTGCCCAACCCGCGCCGGAGCCGCAGCAGCTCGCCAACTTCGGCTGGCGCTACGAGAGCCTGGCCGTGCTGCAGTGGGTCCTGGGGCTGGCCGACGCGCTGCCGGAGCCGACCGACCTGTGCGATGTGCCCCTGGCTGCCCAGCGCGCGCTGGAGCACGCCGAAGCCGCGACGCGGCCGTCGCTGACGCTACGGCCGGTGCCTGAACTGCTGGATGCGCTGGACCGGCACTTGCGCCTGCATTGGGCAGTGCGCCAGGCCGGCCAGAGCCAGCAACCCCCACCGGCCGGCATCGTGCCGGGCGTGGTCTACGAGCGTCACTACACCCTCAACTGGCTGCTGCACTTCGAAGACGCCGACTGGGACGAGGTGGATACGCCGACGTGAGCGGGGCGGGGCGCAACCTGCGCCATCACCGCTCGGCAAGGGCGTCGTCTGGCGATCTGGCCGGTCGTTGCGTGATTTGCGCTCCGCGTGGGCGGCGAAGTGAAGCGGGCATCTCCAGGAGCAGGCCGTGGGCCTAGGCGCCAGCCGCCTCCAGGCGCGCCTGCACCGCGGCCAGCGCGTCCTGCAGATCGGCGACGGTGGCTTCCAGGCGTTGCACGCGTGCTTCCAGCTCGCTGCTGTCGGCGCTGCTGCGTGGGCTTGGCGCGGCGCGCGCTGCCGCAGCCTGCAATGCCTCCACATCCAGCTCGCCACTGAGCAGATGCGCATAACGCTCTTCGCGCTGGCCGCTGGCGCGCGGCAGTTGCACGGCCAGGCCGCGCTGGATCAGCCGGTCCAGATGGTGGCGCACGTCGTCGGCATCGTTGAAGCGCGTCAGCCGCTCGCTGCGCGCGAACAGCTCGCCCAGCGTCTGCGGGCCGCGCAGCAGCAACAGACCGATCAGGGCGACCTGCTGGCGGGTCAGATCCAGCACGCTGCCCAGCCGGTGCTCGTAGCGCTTGCATGGCGCAGGCCTGCGTTGTGCGGCGACCATGAGCCTGAGCAGGGCCGGGCTGGCGCAAGCATGTATTCGCCGCAGTGGTGTTCAAACCCATTCGGCCAGCTGGCCATACGCCCCGTGTCGCAGCGGCAGCCATCCGTGCGCCTCAGCCGTTGCCGACGGCATAGCCATCAGCCAGAGCGGGCGGGGCGGCGCGAACCCGCTAAAATCGCGGTCTTCATTGCCGCTCCTGTCCTGGTGGATGCCATGCGCCCCTCGTTTTACGCACCGTTGTCCTTGCTCGCCTGCGCCGCGCTGGCATTGAGCGCCTGCAAGCCCAGCGACAAGGCGCTTGCCCAACGCGCGCAGGATGCCGCCGTGCCGGCCAATGCCGCCGCCAGCGCCGCCGCAGACAAGACCGCCGCGCAGCCTGCTTCCACCACCGCGCCGGCCGGCGACGACAACCTCAACGCGGTGCTGTGGATGCAGCGCTCGGAGGAATACCGCGCCGTGGCCGAGCAGACCTACCGTGCCGCTGCCGACAAGCTGGACGCTGCGCTGAAGCAGCCCAACTGGGACGCGCTGGTGCCCGAAGAACGCGGCAATGCCGCCACCGGGCTGAAGCCGGCGGTGGTGCTGGACGTGGACGAGACCGTGCTGGACAACTCGCCCTACCAGGCGCGCCTGCTGCGCGACGGCAAGGAATACGACGAGCTGAGCTGGGACCAGTGGGTGGCCGAGAAGAAGGCCACCGCGATCCCGGGCGTGGTGGATTTCGCCAAGGCCGCCAACGCGCGCGGCATCACCCTGATCTACATCTCCAACCGCGCGGTGCACCTCAAGGACGCCACGCTGGCCAACCTGCGCAGCGTCGGGCTGCCGGTGGCCGATGACAGCGTGTTTCTCGGGTTAGGCACGGTGGTGCAGGGCTGCGAGCAGAACGGCAGCGAGAAGAACTGCCGTCGCCAGCTGGCCGGCCAGACCTACCGCGTGCTGATGCAGTTCGGCGACCAGCTGGGCGACTTCGTGCAGGTCACTGCCAATACCGGCCAGGCGCGGGGCGCATTGCTGCAGCAGTACCACGACTGGTTCGGCGAGCGCTGGTGGATGCTGCCCAACCCCAGCTACGGCGGTTGGGAGCCGGCGCAGTTCAACAACGACTACGGCCAGCCCTGGCAGCAGCGCCACGATGCCAAGCGCGCCGCGCTGGAGGTGGCCCGATGAGCCGCGCACCGCTGCCGCTGGCCGCGCACGAGCGGCTGATCTTCGCGCTGGATGTGCCCGGGCATGACGAGGCGATCGCCTGGGTCGACCGGCTGGGCGAGTCGGTGTCCTTCTACAAGATCGGCATGGAGCTGCTGGCCTCCGGCGAGTACTTCCAGGTGCTCGACGCGCTGGCCAAGCGCGAAAAGCGCGTGTTCGTCGACCTGAAGTTCTTCGACATCCCCGCCACCGTGGCCGGCACCATCCGCCGCCTGGCGCAGTGGCCGGTGAGCTATTGCACCGTGCACGGCTGGCACGCCGGCATGCTGCAAGCTGCTGCTGAGGCCAACCAAGGCGACATGCGCCTGCTGGCGGTGACGGTGCTGACCTCGATGGGTCGGCCTGACCTGGCCGCGATGGGCATCGACCGCGAACCGGTGGAGGTGGTGGTGGAACGCGCGCTGGCCGCCCAGGCCGCCGGCATCGACGGGGTGATCGCCTCCGGCCAGGAAGCCGGCCCGATCCGCAGCGCGACCGGTGCCGGGTTTTCGATCGTCTGCCCCGGCATCCGCCCCGGCGGCCCGGTCGGCGACGACCAGCAACGCACCGTGGGCGTGGCGCAGGCCTTCAACGACGGCGCCGATGCCATCGTGGTCGGCCGCCCGATTCGCTTGGCCGCCGATCCGGCCGCTGCTGCGGCTGCGATCCAGGCCGAGATCCAGGCAGTGGTGGGACCCGAGCAGCACTGACGGCGCTGGGGATGGGCGCGCGCCGCGCGCTGTGCAATCGAGCGAAATCAACAAGTTAAAGCGATAAAATTAAAGTGTTGCTTTAACGTTAAACCCTGCGTAGGATGCCCCTCGTCCGATGTCAGTCGGAAGCTGTGCCACTCATTGTCCACCGGGCTTGTCCCGGTTTTCGAAGGGATCGGGCCATGTGCCCGATCCTTTTTTTTGCCTGCCGATCGGTGCGTGCGACGAGTGCGACGCTGCGCCATCGCTCAGCGCGGCGGCGCCGCCTTGCAGTAGCGATCGATGAACTGCTGGTGGGTCGGCATGACGTCCACGCAGTGGCCAATGGTCTGCGCCACGCTGGCCAGGAAACGTTCGGCGTCGTGATCGGGCACCTGGTCCACCAGTGGGTGATAGCCCTGCGGCAGCACGCCCTGGCCGACCATCACCTGCACCCAGCTGATCTCGGCAAACATTTCCTCGGCATTGCGGTAGAAGCGCCCGCTGTCGCGGAACAGGTCCAGGGTGAACTGCAGTTCCGGGGTGATCTGCATGGTGCGGCAGTGGCGCCAGAACGCGCTGTCGTCGCGCTCGGTGGCGTGGTAGTGCAGTACCAGGAAATCGCGGATGCGGTCGAACTCGAACGCCAGCCGGTCGTTGTAGCGCTGCACCAGCACCGGGCTGATGCCCTCGCGCGGAAACAACTCCAGCAGCCTGGAAATGCCGGCCTGGATCAGATGGATGCTGGTCGATTCCAGTGGCTCCAGAAAGCCGCTCGCCAGGCCCAGCGCCACCACATTGCGGTTCCAGAACTGCTTGCGCCGCCCGGTGGTGAAGCGCAGCGGGCGCGGATCGCCCAGCGCTTTGCCATCCAGGTTGGCGAGCAGCGTGGCGGCGGCTTCGTCGTCGCTGATGTGCGCGCTGGAATACACATAGCCGTTGCCGGTGCGGTGTTGCAACGGGATGCGCCATTGCCAGCCGGCCGCACGCGCGGTGGAACGCGTGTACGGCGTGGGCGGGCCAACGTTTTCGCACGGCACCGCCAGTGCGCGATCGCACGGCATCCAATGGGTGAAGTCGTGATAGCCGGTGTGCAGCGCTTCTTCGATCAACAGCCCACGAAAGCCCGAGCAGTCGATGAACAAGTCGCCGCTGACCACTTGTCCGGAGGCCAGCTGCAGCGATTGCACGTGGCCGGTATCCGGATGGAGTTGAACCTGTTCGACCAGGCCTTCGATACGCGTGACGCCGCGCTGTTCCGAATAACTGCGCAAGAAGCGCGCGTAGTGCGAGGCATCGAAGTGATACGCGTAGGCGATATTGGCCAGCGGCGAATTGGCCGGCACATCGCCGGCCGAGGTCATGAACTTGCCGCGCACGGCGGCCACGGTATTGAGCGTGTACGCACCTAGCGGTTGCGCCTTGCCGCGCAGATGTTGCTTGATCCAGTACTGATGGAACGGCAGCAGCCCGAGCGGGTGCCCGATCTGCGTGCCGAAGCCGTGGATGTACGAAGTGCCGGGGCGTTGCCAGTCGACGAACTCGATGCCGAGCTTGAAGCTGCCCTGGGTCTGTCGCACGAACTCGGCCTCGTCGATGCCGAGCAGATTGTTGAAGGCCTTGATGTGCGGCACGGTGGCCTCGCCGACACCGACGGTGCCGAGCTGTTCGGATTCGATCAGCTGTACGTTGAAGCCGGGGCCAAGCACGCGCGCGAAGGCGGCGGCCGCCATCCAGCCGGCGGTACCACCGCCGACGATGACGATGTTGCGAAGCGGAGCGGGGATCATGGAAGTCCGGTCCTCAAAAGAAATAAAGCCACTGGCAAAACGTCTGCGCGCACTAGCTGGCGGTTGCAACCGGTGCGACATGCAGCACCATTTGCATGCGTTGACGCATCCACCTGACGACTGCTCATTACGTTGTGTCAGCCGCTCCAGAAGCTGATAGGCGAACGGGGCCAATCGGCCCCGTTCGAATCACGCGCATCCAAGCGTATGCGCGTGCAGGTTACGTTGGATCAGAACTTTGCGCCCACCTCGAAGATCACGCTGCGTGGCACGTAGCTGATCTCGCCGTTGTTGACGACGGTGATATCCGGGTCAAGCCGTCCGTTGCTGCCGAAGCTGTTGTATTCGTATTGGGTGAAGTTCTTGAAGTCGAACGCGTTGAGCACGTTTACCCGTGCGGTCAGCTTGAAGTCGCCAGCCACGGTGAAGTCCTTGGTGGCCTGCAGATCGACGGTGCGATAACCCCAGATCTTGCCGCCCAGCAGGAACTTGCCGTTGCCCGGCGGGACGACGCCGACCTGCTGGCAGGTGCCGCCATCGGGATCGGTGAAGCCGTAGCAGGCAATCGTGTTGATCGGCTCCGGCGTGGCCAACACCAGCTTGGCGCCGAAGGTGACGCCCCACGGACCATCCAGCGAGCCGGAAGCCACGAAGCGATGCGCAGAGGCCGCATCGGACTTCACGAATGGGTAATCGCGGATGGTGGCCTTGTCGAACGCGAACGGCTCGTCGATGTTGCGGTTCTGGCGCGCGCTGGTGTGGGTATAGGCCAGGTTCAAGCCCCAACCCGATTCCTTGGTGTAGGGCTTTTCGGCCGACAGCAATACCTGGCTGCTGCGCTGCTCCAGACCGTTGTCGCCGATGATCGTATTGCGATAGCCGGGCACCGGCTCGCCCCACGGCACGCCACCGTTGGCATCGAAATACGCGCCGTTCGGATAGCGGTTGACCAGGCTCATCACCAGGCCGTCGTAAGACAGGATGCGCTGGAAGGTGACATCGGTCAGCCAGTCGCCGACCTGGTTGCTGATGCCGATGCTGTACTGGTCGCTGTACGGGGTCTTGAGCTTGTTCTTGAACATGAAAAGCTCGGAGCTGTCGTTGGTGCCATCGATCGTATTGAGCTGATCGATACCGTTGAGAAACGCCGGATTCCATGGGGCGCAGACACGGTCGGTGCGGAAGCAGCCCTGGCCGCTGGCGGCATCGCTGAAGTACACCACCACCGGCGACAGCGCGGCCTTGACCGATTCCAGCGCCAGCTGCTCGAACAGATTGCGGTCGTAGGAACGGCCGGCACCGCCGTGGATCACCGCCGCCTCATCGCCGAACAGGTCGTACGAGAAACCCAGACGCGGCGCCCAGGCGTCCTTGAAATTCTTGCGGTTGTTACCGGTGCTGATGTAGTCGGCCACGTTGACGCCGCTGGGCAGCAGGCGGTTGGCCCACGGCTGACCGGGGTTGGCCGGGTCGTCGGAATACAGCGCATCCACGAACGGCTGCGAGGTCACGAAGTCGGTGTAGGCCGGGGTGTCTTCGTAGTCGTAGCGCACGCCGATGTTGATCATCAACTTGTCGGTGGCGGCCCAGTCGTCCTGCAGATAGATGCCGTACTGCTTGGACGGCGATTCGACCACCGGCAGCTGGCCGGGATTGTCGAACGCGCGGATGTAGCGCACCTGGAACGGCACCGGCGCCACGCCGTTCTGGCCGACTTCGTAGCTGAATTGCGGATTGAGCGAGCTGGATTCGCGCGAGGTCAGCTTGATGTCGCGGTAGGTCACGCCGGTCTTGATGGTGTGCTCGCCGTGCCACTCCAGCGCATTGAAGGTCAGGTCGTTCTGGAACGACCAGCCTTTTTGGCTGCGCAGTTTGAAGTCTTCGCCGCTGGCGGCGCCGGTATTGAGAAACACCCACTGGCGCGGGTCGGCCTGGGTGCGATCGATGTAGGTGTAGATCGAACCATTGCCCACGCCGCGCGGCGTCGGCAGATTGCGCGAATCCTCGGTGGTGAGGATGGCTTCGTTGAACCAGCCATCGGCACTGTGCTGCCAACGCAGGCTGGTGCGCTTGTCCTTGTTGACCTTGTCCACTGCGCGGTCGGGCGCGTTCTGGCCGCCCACGTTGCTGACCTGGGTTTCGTCGCGGTACTGCGTGGCCAATTCGATGCGATCGTTGTCGGTCGGTTCGAAGTCGATCTTGCCGAAGTACAGGTCCTCGCTAAACGGCATGTTCGACGCGCCGTATTGATCGCGCAGGTTCGACGGCAACAGCCCGATGAAGGGTGTTGCTTCGGCACTGGGCTGCACGCTCTTGGGCGCGACGTTGTCCTTGCCTTCGTAAGCGAAAAAGAAATGCATGCGGTCCTGGATCAGCGGTCCGCCGATCGCAAACCCGTATTCCTTGGTCTGCGAATCGACCTTGCCGTCGGCTTCGTCCGGGCGCTCTTTACGCAGGTCCTGATTGGTGAAGCGGTAGAACGCCTCGCCGTGGAACTCGTTGGTGCCGGACTTGGTTGCCGCAGTGATGGCCGCGCCGCTGATCTGGCCGTACTCGGCCTTGTAGTTGGAGGTAATGACCTTGTATTCGCCGATCGCCAACTGCGGGAACGGATTGCCCTGGGTCTCGTCCTGGCCGGCAATGCCGCCGCCGGAGACGTAGCTCTTCTGGCTCACGCCATCGATGTACAGATTGCTGGAGCTGGCGTTGGACGCACCGCCGCGCAACTTGGTGTTGCCGTCCTGGTCGATGGTGAACACCATGCCCGGCACGGTGTCGGCAAATTCCAGGAAGTTGCGCGTGGCCTGCGGCAGCTGCTGGATCTGTCGCAACGACACGGTGTTGCCTACTTCCGACGTCTTGACGTCGCGAATCATCGGCGCGCTGACCGTCACCGTGTCCAGCGTGGTCGCATCGCCGGCAGGCGCTGCCGCCGCCTCCGTGCCGAGATCGACGGTGGCGCTGGAGGCCACCGACAGGGTCACCGTGCGGCTGGCACCGTTGGATTCAACCTTGTAGGTGCCCGGCTGCAAACCGACGATGGTGTAGTTGCCGTTCGCATTGACCGGTGCGCGTCGCACCGAGCCGGTGGCGAGGTTGGTGACGACGACCTCGCTGCCGCTTTGCGCGGACGCGACCTGGCCGCGCAACGTGGCGTTGCTGGACTGGGCCATGGCCGGGATGGTGGCGAACAACGAGGCAGCCAGCGCGCAGCACAACAGGCTACGTGCGGGCAGGGTGGAGACGGTGCGGTGATTCTTCATGACTTTCCCCCTCCCAGGGGTAAAGCGCGAACCAGTGAAGTGACTGGCGCGTCAGGTTGGTGCTTGGTGTGGACGGAACGGGTACAGCGGCAACAGACAGCAGAGACTGCAAACACAACAAAAAACGATCGCGAAGGAAGCGTGTTGCCTACAGCATCGCTCGCATCAAGCAACGCGCTGCGTGGACACACTGCCGATAAGCAAACTGCATGAAACCTGCAGGCGGCCCCTCCCCAGTGCAATGGGGCCGTGCAGTGATCGACGACGGGTTTGGCAACCAACGGCATCCGGCGCCGAGGCACCGGGCGCCGTCCAGCCAGCCGTTACCAGATGATGCGGGCGCTCATGAACAAGGTACGGGGCGGGGTGGACATCGCCCCGTACTGGTTGATGCTGACGCGCGGGTCGTAAATGCCGGCACTGCCCCAGTCGATGCTGTACTGATCGTAGTTGCGGAAGTTCAGCGCATTGATCAGATCGCCGCGCACCTGCACGGTCACCGCATCGGTGATGTGCATGTCCTTGGACAACGACAGATCCAGCTGGCGGGTGCCGAAGATGTCGCCGCCGGCGATGAACTTGCCACCGGGCGCATCCACCGAGACCACGCGGATATTGTCCGAATTCGGGCCACCGTACTGGTCGTAGGAGATCGCCTCGTTGCGCGGCGGCACCGTGGCCAGGGTCAGCTTGGCCGAGCCGCTGATGCCCCAGAACAGGTCGTAGATGCCGGTGAGCACCAGGCGGTGACGCGGCACCGCATTGAGGTCCAGGAACGGGTAGTCGGCGATGGTGGCCGCATCGAACCCGTAGCGATCGTCGTTGCCGCGATTGCCGCGTGCACGCGAGAAGGTATACGCCGCAGTCAGGCCCCAGCCGCTTTCCTGCGTGTAGGCCTTGTCCGCCGACAGCAGCAGCTGGCCGGTCTTGGTCTCCACCCCGTTGTTGCCGATGATCAGGTTGCCGAAGCCCCTGGGCGTCTGTCCGAATGCCTGGCCGCCGTTCTGGAAGAAATCGCCGTTGGCATAGCGGTTGCCCAGGGTGAAGATGAAACCGTCCTTGCTGTGGATATACGACACCGTCGCCGAGGTGTTCCAGTCGCCCAGCTGGGTACGCAGACCCAGCGAATACTGGTCCGCATACGGGGTTTTCAGATCGTTGTTGAGCAGATTGATCTCGCCGTTGCGCACGCGCGCGTCGACCAGGTTGCCCAGGCTGTCCGGGTTGCTCAAGAAGGCCGGATTGAAGTTGGTGCAGGTGCCGGGCGCAGGCGTGCAACCGGTGGATTCGGCAAAGCGGATCGTGTACTGCGCCAGCGCGGATTTGATCTGCTCCAGGCCCATCACGTCGAACAGGTTGCGGTCGTAGCTGCGGCCGGCACCACCGAACAGCACCAGCGACTCATCGCCACGGAAATCGTAGGAAAAGCCCAGGCGCGGCGCGAAGTTGTTGTTGTCCTGTTTGCGATTGCGGCCGTTGCTGATGTAGTCGTTGATGTTCACTCCGCCCTTGGCGAGCTGCTCGGCGTAGGTGGCACTCACGGTCGGATCGGTGCCGGCGCCGTTCAAGGCCGCCACCACTTCCGGCGGGGTCACGTTGTCCAGGTACGAGGGAATCTTTTCGCCATCCCAGCGCACGCCGAGGTTCAACTGCAGCTTGTCATTGACGTCCCAATCGTCCTGGAGGTACAGGCCCAGCTGCTTGCTGGTGGTGGTCACCGACGGCGCGGCACCGGCGAACGGCAGATTGAAGCGCACCTGGTAGGGCGTGGCCGCAGTGCCGACACCATCGCCCACTGCGTAGTAGAACGACGGGTTGGCCGCAGAGTTTTCGCTCTGGGTCAGCTCCACTTCCTTGTACTTCACGCCCATCTTGATGACGTGGTTGCCGTGCCACTCGAGGTTGTTGAAGGTCAGATCGTTCTGGAAGCTGGGACCTTTCTGGCCCTTGCGCTGGATCGCCAGCCCGCTGGTGGCGCCGTCGTTGAGCAGCACGTCGTCTTCGGCGATGCCGCGCGTGTACACGGTCTGGCTGCCCAGGGTGTAGGCGGTGGGATTGAACAGCACGTCTTCATAGGACACGCGCGCTTCGTTGACGTAGCGCTCGCCGTAATGCTGCCAGCGCAGGTCGAAGCGTTTTTCGGTATTGAGATTGATCTTGGAGGCGATCGCGGTGGTCTGGCCGCCGACGCTGTCGCGGCTTTCTTCGTCGCGATACTTGCCGGTGAGCTCCAAACGATCGTTCTCGCCGATATCCCAGTCGATCTTGCCGAAGTACAGGTCTTCGTTGAACGGACGCGTCACCGAGCCGAGCCGGCTCTGCACGCCGGCCGGCAGGTCATCGGCGAAGGTGCTGAAACGATCCGGTACGGCCACCGGATCGGCCGAGACCTCGAAGCCCTTGCCTTCGTAGCTGAAGAAGAAATGCGCCTTGTCCTGCACGATCGGCCCGCTCAGCGCAAAACCGTATTCGTCCTGGTGGGTCTTGCGCTTGTTGCCGTCGGCATTGGGTGCGCCGGCGCGCTCATCGGCCTGGCGCGCGCGGAAATCGGTATTGCTGGTGCGCCCGAAGATCTCGCCGTGGAATTCGTTGCCGCCGGACTTGGTCGAGGCCACGATCGCCGCCGAACCCACCTGGTCGAACTCGGCCTTGTAGTTGGAGGTGATGACCTTGTACTCGCCGATCGCCAGCTGCGGGAACGGATTGCCCGCGCTCTGCTCCTGGCCGGACACGCCGCCGAACAGGTAGCTCTTCTGGCCAACGCCGTCGATGTAGACGTTCACCGCCGAGCTGCCCTGCGCGCCGCCGCGGATCTGGCTGTTGCCGTTGGAGTTGGTCTCGAACTGCATGCCCGGCACGGTGTCGGCGAACTCCAGGAAGTTGCGCGTCAGCTGCGGCACGGTGCTGATCTGCTTCAGCGACACGTTGGTGCCCACTTCAGAGGTCTTGACCTCCTGCAGCGTGGTGGCGGTGACCTGCACCGCGTCCAGCGTCGTCGCATCGCCGGCAGGTGCGGCTGCGGCCGCGCCGCCCAGGTTCAAGGTGACCGACGAGGCCACCGACAAGGTCACGGTCTGCTCGCTGCCGGGGCCGGCGTCCACCTTGTAGGTGCCCGGAGGCAGGCCGACCAGCGCGTAGCTACCGTCGGCGCCGGTGGGCACGCGTCGGACGGCGCCGTTGGCGACATTGGTCGCGGTCACGGTGGTGCCGGCCTGTGCTGCGGCGACCTGGCCGCGCAACGTCGCGTTGCTGGACTGGGCCATGGCTGGCGTGCTGGCCAGCAACGAGGCGGCCAGGGCGCAGCACAACAGGCTGCGCGCCGGCAGGGTGGAGACAGTGCGGTAATGCTTCATGACTTTCCCCCTCCCAGGGGTAAAGCGCGAACCAGCGGAGTGGCTGGCGCGTCGGTATTACGTAAGGCGGGACAGCTGGCAACAACTGCGGGACTGCAAGCAACACAAGCTCAGCAAAGCGCGGTGGCGCGTCTCAGGTAGGAGGCGCAGCACGCGGCGCGCTGGAAGCGCGCACGATCAATTCGGGAACCATCTCGGAAAACGCCGGCGGGGCGGCATCGGTGGGCGGTGCAGGCGCATCGACCAGCTGCTGACCCAGCAACAGTTGCAATGCACGCGCGCCCAGCCCGGCGATATCCACCCGCATAGTGGTCAGCGCCGGCAGCACGTAGCGCGCCATCGGCACGTCGTCGAAGCCGGCCAGCGCGATGTCCTGCGGCACCTTCAGCCCGGCATGGCCGAGCGCGAACAGGCAGCCCAGCGCCATCATGTCGTTGGCCGCGAATACCGCATCCGGGCGCGTGTCCTGCGCCAGCGTCTGGCCGGCGCGGTAGCCGGATTCTTCATCGAAGTTGCCCGGCAGCACCCACGGCTGCGCCTGCGCATCCAGCGCCAGCTCGTCGCGGTAGCCGCGCAGACGCTCATGCGCGTCGAAGTTGTCGGCCGGCCCGGCGATGAAGGCGATGCGGCGATGGCCGCTGTCGCGCAGATGCCGCGTCATCAACCGCGCACCGCCGTAGTTGTCCACGTTGAGCACCGGGCGCTGGCTGGCGCTGCCGGCGCAGTTGAGCAGCACCGCCGGCAGGCCGCCGGGCAGCGCGTCTTCGTGCACGCCGGAGTCGCCCAGTGAGGGCGACATCACCACCACCCCGTCCACGCGCCCGGGCAGGCGTTCCAGCGCCTTGCGCTGCGCCTGCGGGTCGCCGTGCGAGCTGGACACCAGCAGGTGATAGCCCTGCTCGCGCGCTACCTGGTCGATGCCGCGGATCAATTCGGAAAAGAATTCGCCATGCAGGTCCGGCAACACCACCCCGATGGTGTGGGTGCGACGGCTGCTCAAGCTGCGCGCGGCGTGATGCGGGATGTAGTGCAGCGCACGGGCGACCTGCAACACGCGTTCGCGCACCGACTCGGCCACGTGCTGATGCCCGTTCATGGTGCGCGAGACCGTGGCCACCGACACCTGCGCTTCGCGCGCGACATCCTTGATGGTGACGCTACCGCCTTCGGACCTTGGTCGACTCATGCTCTCGCACTCCCCAAAACAACGCGCCTGGCGCCGCGCGCCGGGTCAGGGCGCATGGTCCGCTGGCGCAGAACATTCGTGCCACACATGCACATGGATGACATCGGCCCCGACCGATGGCGATCTCAGAACGAGATGGCGCGCACGCTAGCAGGAACTGCAAGCGCTTACATGATGCGCTGCAGCATTGCAGCAAACGCAGGCGGCACAAGGGCTCGCAGCAAATGCCTGGACAAGTTTGTCCGGATAAGACAACAGCGGTCAATGTCGGACACTGGACGACAACATGCCTGGAACTACGAAAATCTAACGTTTTCCACCGTACCCGAGCGCACGGTTGTCGCGCGCCTTGCCGCCAACCCATTCAGACAGCAAGATGCGCCGATCGATCAGGGGAACATCGTGCGCATGTCGCCATCCACCGTCCGCGCCGGCCGGTTCCAGTCCATCGCGTGGGTGCTGCTGGCGGCGCTATGCGCCAGCAGCTGCCAGCGCAGCGACACTGCCGCTGCCTTGCCCGGCGCCACCGCCGAGCCGGCAGCGGCGATGCAGTCGATGACCATGCCATTGCGGCGCAACGATCTGGTTGCCTATGCGCGGATCCGGGTCACGCCTGCGCAGTACACCCAGCTGGAAGCGGCCTGGCGCAGCGGTGCCAGCCGCTGGCCGCTGACCGAGCTGCCGCTGCCCAACGAGGTGGGCAACCTGCTCGGCACGCTGTCGGCGCCCGGTGCCGAACGCCAGCTGCAACAGGCCTTCGATGCGCAACTGGCCGGGCAGGCGCAGGGCATCCGCCAGGCCGCGCAGTCGCTGGGCCAGTTCGGCGTGCAATACCTGCGCAGCCGCAACGACTACCAACCCGAGCAGCGCGCGCATTACGTGCAACTGGTCGATGCGCTGAGCGCCTGGGCCGCCACCGCGCCGCTGGCCGATCGCGCCCGTGCCAAGGCCAGCATCACCGACCTGGTGACAGCCGCCCGCGCCACCGGCATCGGCTCGGACGCCGATCTGCAGCGCTTGGGGATGGAAGAGAGCCTGCGCCGGCTGGGGCCGTTCTGGGCAGCGGCCAAGCAGGTGCTGGAGCGCTACGGCCTGTCGCTGGACAGCAGCCTGGATGCGCTGCGCACCGGCCTGATCAAACAGGAGGGCGAGCGCGCCCAGGTGCGGCTGCGCTATCCCCTGGCTGCGCATGACATCGACCTCACCATCGCCCTGCTCAAGCGCGAAGGCCACTGGTACCCGCAGCAAACCCAGGACGAGGTGCAGGCGCTGCTCAACGCCGCGCCGGCGGCGCCCTTACCCGACGCCGCTGCAGCGCCGGACACCCCGCCGGCGGCGCCCGCCACGCCCGCCGCCGCCGGGCAACGCCCGGCTGGGCGATAATGACCGTGATGCCAGAACAAAATCCCCTGCCGTTCCCGGACGGCCAGCCCGCCCCGCCCAGCGCTGCCGCCGCCGATCTCGGCGTCACGGCAGCCGCATTGCCGACCGCCACACCGGTTCCGCCGGAGGTTGCGCCGTCGATCGCGCCTGCCGTCGCCGCCGCCCGCAGCGCCAAGCGCCCGTGGTGGGCGCGCCTGCTCGGCCGGCTGGCCGACCCCTGGTTGAGCCTGACGATCGAACCGGACCAACCCAGCCGCTACGACGACGGCACGCCGGTGGTCTATGTGCTGGAGGACTACGGCCTGTCCAGCGCCTTGATCCTGGACAAGGCCTGCCGCGAGGCCGGGCTGCCTTCGCCGCTGGTGCCGCTGCCGGGCGACCCGCTTCAGCGCAAGCGCGCCTACCTGGCGCTGTCGCGGCGCAGCAGCAGCAACTCGCTGATTCCCGAACAGCGCGGCGGCAAGACCCATTCCGACTCGCTGGCCAAGTTGCTGCAGGCGCACCGCGTGCGCGCCGACCTGGACGTGCATCTGGTGCCGGTGTCGATCTTCGTCGGCCGCGCGCCGGACAAGCAGAGCGGCTGGTTCGCGGTGCTGTTCTCGGAAAACTGGGCGCTGGTCGGCCGCTTCCGGCGCCTGCTGGCGGTGCTGCTCAACGGCCGCACCACCATCGTGCGCTTCGCCCCGCCGATTTCGCTGCGCCAGACCATGGCCGAAGGCCTGCCGCCCGAGCGCACCCTGCGCAAGCTGCAGCGCGTGTTGCGCACCCACTTCCGGCGCATCCGCGAGGCGGTAATCGGGCCGGACCTGTCCACCCGCCGCCTGCTGGTGGACCAGGTGCTGGCCGCCGACTCGGTGCGCGAGGCCATCGCCACCCAGGCCCGGCGCGACAGCAGCAAGCCGGTCGATGCCTGGCGCAAGGCGCATGCCTATGCGTGGGAAATCGCCGCCGACTATTCCAGCCCGGTGGTGCGCTCGGCCAGCTTCCTGCTCACCCACGTGTGGAACCGCATCTACGCCGGCGTGCTGGTGCACCACCTGGACAAGCTCAAGCAGGCCGCGCCCGGGCATGAAGTGGTCTACGTGCCCAGCCACCGCAGCCATATGGACTACCTGCTGCTGAGCTACCTGCTGTACGAACGCGGCATCGTGCCGCCGCACATCGTGGCCGGCATCAACCTCAACCTGCCGGTGGTGGGCACGCTGCTGCGCAAGGGCGGTGCGTTCTTCATCCGCCGCAGCATCCGTGGCAATGCGCTGTATTCGGCGGTGCTGAGCGAATACGTCGCCCAGCTGGTGGCTGGCGGCTATTCGATCGAATACTTCGTCGAAGGCGGGCGCTCGCGCACCGGGCGCCTGCTGCAGCCCAAGGGCGGCATGATCGCGATGACGCTGCGCGCCTACCTGCGGCAGCCGCGCAAGCCGGTGCTGTTCCAGCCGGTCTACATCGGCTACGAGAAGCTGATGGAGGGCAACAGCTACCTGGACGAGCTCACTGGCCGGCCGAAGGAAAAGGAATCCATCTGGGGCCTGCTGTGGTCCATCCCCAAGGTGCTCAAGCAGAACTACGGCCAGGTGGTGGTGAACTTCGGCGAGCCGATCGCGCTCAACGACGTGCTGGCCAAGCACGCGCCGGAGTGGGATGGCCAACCGCTGCCCGACGACGAAAAACCCACATGGCTGGCACCGGCCGTGGATACGTTGTCCACGCAGATCCAGACGCGCATCAACTGTGCCGCCGACGTCAACCCGATCAACCTGCTGGCGCTGGCGCTGCTGTCCACGCCCAAGCACGCGATGGGCGAGGCCGACCTGATCGCGCAGATCGAGTTGTGCAAGAAGCTGCTGGCGGAGATGCCGTATTCGGACCGCGTCACCGTCACCCCGCACACCCCGGCGCGCATCATCACCCATGCCGAAGAGATCAACGTGCTCACGCGCGTGTCGCATCCGCTGGGCGATGTGCTGAGCGTCAGCGGCGACACCGCGGTGTTGCTGAGCTACTTCCGCAACAACGTGCTGCACCTGTTCACTGCGTCCTCGTGGGTGGCCTGCTGCTTCCAGAACAACCGCCGCATGAGCCGTGCCGGTCTGCTGCGGCTGGGTCGCACCGTGTACCCGTTCCTGCAGGCGGAGTTGTTCCTGCCGTGGAGCGAGGACCGCTTTGCCGAGCGCATCGAACAGACCATCGACATGTTCGTGCGCGAGGGCCTGCTGCTCAACGTCGCCGACGACGATGGCGGCGTGCTGACCCGCAACACCGGGCAGACCGATGAAGTGTTCCGCCTGCGTGCGATCGGCCACTCGTTGCAGCAGGCGTTCGAGCGTTATTACATCGCCATCTCGGTGCTGGTGAAGAACGGCCCCGGTGTGCTCGGCGCCGGCGAACTGGAAAGCCTGTGCCAACAGGCCGCGCAGCGCCTGAGCCTGTTGTACGCCCCGGCCGCCCCGGAGTTCTTCGACAAGACCCTGTTCCGCAGCTTCATCCAGAAACTGCGCGAACTGCGCCTGGTGTGGCCGGACGAGAACAGCAAGCTGGTGTTCGACGAGCGCCTGGATGCGTGGGCCAAGGATGCCAAGTTCATCCTGGGCCGCGAGCTGCGGCACACCATCGAGCGCGTCAGTCCGGAAGCGGCAAAGCCGGATGTGGTGTCGCCGCCGGCTGAGTAAGGCGGCGGTGCAACCGCCATCGTCTCCCTGCAGTACGTGAGGGTGAGCCAATGGCAGGTAAGCGCCGACGCCCCGACGCTTCCCTTCTCCCTCCGGGAGAAGGTGCCCGAAGGGCGGATGAGGGTCGGTCAGCGCCCGAATCATCCAGCGTTGCAGTAGATCAAACCAACTACGCGCGGACTCCGCCAACACGCAGAACTTCACACAACAGTTCCGTCCGTTTCATCCCCCTCTCGCAGCCCTGCCGATAGCATCGCGTCACCTTTCAGCACGATCGGGCGCGTTGTACGACAGACGTGCCCGGCAGGAGATTTGCCATGCGCGCAGCCATCCACACCCAATTCGGTGACCCCGCCCAGGTACTCGAACTCGGCGAGCGGCCCACGCCGCAGCCGGGCAAAGGCCAGGTCCGCATCGCGATGCGGCGCTCGCCCATCCATAACCACGACCTGTGGACCGTGCGCGGCAACTACGGCTACAAGCCCGAACTCCCGGCCATCGGCGGAAGTGAAGCGGCGGGCGTGATCGATGCACTCGGCGAAGGCGTCGAAGGCCTGCAAGTGGGCCAGCGCGTCGTCGCAGCCGGCGTGCACGAAAGCTGGACCGAATACTTCCTTGCTGACGCCTCCGGCGTCGTCCCGCTGCCCGACGCACTCGACGATGACCGCGGCTGCCAGTTGATCGCCATGCCGCTGAGCGCCCTCATGCTGATCGAATCCTTGCACGTCGAAAAAGGCGACTGGATCGTGCAGAACACCGCCAACGGCGCGGTCGGCAAGACCGTGGCCATGCTCGCCGCCGCACGCGGCATCAACGTGATCAACCTGGTGCGCCGCGACGCCGGCGTGGACGAGCTGAAAGCGCTGGGCATCGGCAACGCAATCTCCACCGCGCAAGCAGGCTGGCAGGACAAGGCGCGCGCGCTGGCCGGCGGCGCACCGATCGTGCGTGCCATCGACTCGGTCGCCGGCAGCGCGGCCGGCGAGTTGATGGCGCTGCTGGCCGAAGGCGGCGAGCTGATCTCGTTCGGCTCGATGACCGGCGAGCCGCTGCAGATTTCCAGCGGCGATGTGATCTTCAAGCAGGCCAGCGTGCGCGGCTTCTGGGGCAGCAAGGTCATGGCCGCCACCAAGCCCGAGGACAAGCGCCGCATGATCGGCGAACTGCTCAAGGCCGCCGTCGATGGCAGCTTGGCTCTGCCCGTTGAAGCCGTGTTCGATCTGGAAGATGCCGCCAAAGCCGCCGCAGCAAGTGCCGAACCGGGACGCAGTGGCAAGGTCCTGCTACGCGCGGGCTAGGGCAAGAGAGCGGGCTACTCTAGGAAGCTTGCCAATGTTCACCATCAGGCAGATCTACGAGAATCGCTTTGAACTCCTCCATTTCGCTGGCGCGCCGCAGTCGCCCATTGGTGTGTTTTAACGTTCGAATACGTACTAGACGGAGTTGATCATGGGACTGTGTGTATCCAAAAATTCGACGAGTGTTTACGGCGGCGATTCGTCCTCCGCTGCTTCAACTAGCCCGATGCCACAAGGTGCGTCAGCGGGTCCGACCCAAAGCACGCGGTCTTCGGTACTTGGTGGGTTATCGCTGCGCTCGACGGCAGCGCGTACGTCGCCTTCTCATTGGTCCTCCATCCGGACCAGTCTCCGTGTGAGTGACCCGAGGGATAGTCGTTTGACGAGAGCCATTCACGTGCTTGGTGATCTCTACCGCAGTTCGCCTACATTCAGGGCTGTGGCAGAAAAAGTTCGGGACGAAGGAGGGGTTGACATTCGCGAGGGGAACGTCAACGTCGCGTCAACGGATTTAACCAATCGCGCCATTCTCCTTTCGCCGCAAACGTTGTCAAATGCCGGGAGTGGAGACGGACCGTCCCTGGTCAGCGCGCTGGTGTTCGAAATGAATAATCTGGCCCGTAGTTCCGAAGCAGAGGCCGTGTACGGCCTTGCCCAATACGGCGCATTCAATGCTAGCAGCTATGCGCGAGAGCTCGAGCGCATCGAATACAACACCAGCCTGTCGAGCGCCCAGATCTTTGAGGAAGCGCGTGGCGCATTACGCGCCCATGGAGAGGGCGATCACCCTGACCGCTGGTTTCTTCAGGAGCATCCTCAGAGCGGAGCTCTGGAACCGATGTACAGTTCGTTTGAGGATTCGCTTGCATATCAGTACGAGATTCAACACGCAACCGCTTACGAAAGCGAGTTCCAGCGATTCTTCAATAACGCGTGACCGGCTTCAGATCCAAGGCAGGAACCACAGAAAGTTGGTGCATCGCGACCTATCTTTTGAGAAGGTTACGAAGGCCTTGGCGAAGATCGCGCAGGCCCGCCACGCTGTTTTATTAGCCCCCACGGACATATGAGCGCAGCGAAAGAATGGTTCCGGATGAACTGCGTACAAACGGACTCGACCTTCCGCCCCCAGACGTTTCAACAACAGGTGATGGTGGCTGGCGACACAACTGCTTTTTCCACCTGTTCTGGAGCGCCCGCGCCGTAAGCGGGGCCGGACGCGCGGCGGGGGCAAGTGAGCCCACCACCGCAAAGCAAGCCCAAGCAACCGCATGCATAAACCTCACGCCGGCTCGTCAGGCACCAACTCCATCTCTAGCCGCGTAATGCAGTCCTTGAGGTGTAGCTTGCGTTTCTTCAAGCGCTTCATCTGCAGCTCGTCCTCCAGGTTCGCGGGCACGCGCTGAATCTCCTCGTCCAACGCGCGGTGGGCGCGTCGTAACTCGGCGATCTGCTCGGCAATCTCGGCGGGTGAGAGGGTTTCCACGGCTCCGAGCATACACAAACCGATGCCGGCCGCGTCACCCGCGGCGCTTGCCAAGCTGCCCGAGGCTGCGACAATGCCTGCGCGCCGTTGGGGAAACGGCGGCGCGCCTTACCTCATCATTGCCGCGCGGCCACGGCCGTCGAGAAAGGAGTCTTTACGATGCGTTTGCGTTCTTCCCTGCTGGCCCTGAGCCTGCTCACCGCCTCCACCCTGGCCACCGCGGCCGACGTCGCCAAGTACGACGGTTTTCTGTGCTGCAACCTGCGCACCGACGGCAGCTGGATCAGCGACAGCAACTACGCCGAAGACGGCAAGCGCGTGCTCCCCGTCGGCACCCCGGTCAGCGTCACCGGTTTCGGCCGCAACCGCGTCAACCTCAAGATCGCCGGCGAAAAGCAATCCATCGGTAACGACTACAGCCGCGACCTGGACAACACCGCCTTCGCCGCCCGCTACGTCGTCACCGCCGACCCCAAGCTCAAGCTCGCCACTTTCCCGCCCAAGATTCGCCAGGCGATCAACGATGGCAAACTCACCGGCGGCATGACCCGCGAACAGGTGCTCATGGCGGTCGGCTACCCGATCAGCAGCGAGAACCCGAATCTGGAAGCTTCGCTGTGGCGTTACTGGCGCGACAGCTTCTCCGAGTATCAGGTGCAGTTCGGTCCCAGCGGCAAGCTGGTCAAGGTCACTGCCGACCCGCAGTTGATGAATCTGGTTTGGGTGCCGTAACAATCACTGGCGGAGCGGATAGATGCCTCCGCCTCTTGGCTTTTGCTGAGACGGTCAAATTATCAAGTTAATCCGCTCTTTTTTAGCTCCATCGTTGGGTGGCTATAAAGCCCAGGTCTCATGAATTTATTTGGTCCTGCGGTATGTAATGAAATGCGTGCTTGAAAATATTTTACGATCCTGGCCGGAAGCGCTTTCATCATGGCAGGTCCGCTCAAACAGCGAGATTTTCTTGATTAGTAATAAAATAATTTTTTCAGCTATTATTTTTTGCTGTCTGTCTGGTTGCGCAACTGGATCGGTGAGGATGATAGGCGTAGCTAACAACTATAAGAGCGGCAGCTGCGAAGTGACGATCTATCAAACAAAGAGTCAGGCCATAGAGGGTGGGCTGAAAAGAGAAGTGTGCGTTGTCGAAGGAAGTAGTGCATTTAGCTTCAACCACAGCATCGAAGGCGCCATCAAGAACAACATCAAGAAGGTCTGCCAGTGTGGGGTCAGTCGCGCCTACGTTGAATCAGGCCACACCGAATCTCAGATGGGCGTCAAGGGCGTGTCTTATATAAATTTGATTGGTTTCGAATAATCGAAGGCGAGGCTGCAGTTGCGGGCTGGGCACCTTGGGGTGCCAGCCCCCCGATCTTGCCGCCGCTACTGCGTCAAGTTAGGTCCTAGAAAAATCATCGGGCGTCAGCGTCTGGTTCAAGACGTTTTCCAGTTGCTCGGCCAACAGCTCGAAGCAGAATGCCATTGCATCCAGGCTCACATGGGGCTCACTGACATGACTGGCGATCGTGGCGCGTGGCCGTGCTAATGCTGCCAGAAAGCGCAAATGATCGCGCGTTTGCAGCAACCGAAGCTGCGCGTTTTCCGGCAGCAGGTAATACCCGAACAGAGACTGCTCCATGCTCACTCCTCCGGAACAGGCTCCCGCCGCACGGTGCGGCGGGATGCCGGGAGGTTAGCAACCGCAAACAGACGGCGGGCTTATTTCCCTTGCGGGTGTTGTATTCGCCGCCCTCCCGGCGTGGAGACGCCGAGCATGTGCCCGAACATCAGGCACAAAAAACCACCGCTTGACGGGGGTGGTACCGCTGTTTGCGGAGTTGCTACGCTCCGTGAAGGAGTGTGCTACCGATGCATGGAGGCGTCAAGGTGCAGGCCTGGAGTCTTCGCGCCCTTTCGGTTATCAATGCCGTGTCGCAGAGATGTAGGTATTAACATGCAGACATTTCAGCTCAGGGGAATACTTAGGCGACTCGAATGCGCCTGCTGATGAAGCGGGAAATGGTGTGATCGCCAGAAATATAGTGAGCTCGAAGGGCATTCTGACACCATTTGATTTCATGCACGCAGTTAATGACAGGCCCCACACAAGCCGGGCGCTAGGATTCCTCCTCGGTAAATTGGTCAAAAAAATGAAGCTTCCCATGCAACGAAATCCGGATCTGTATCCTAACGACGATAACGGCGACACCCTCTGGCACATTGCCCAGCAAGGAGTGGATCTATCGAAGCCGCGAGAGATCGCGTTCTCCGTGGTCTTCCCCACGAAGGAGTCGGCACTGGATTTTTCGGTGATGCTGCTGCGCTTCGAGCAGAAGGTGCGTTGCTGCCATTACCCGGATAACACGGCGTTTCCGATGGACGTGACGGTGTATCCGACCATGGTCCCGTCGCACAAGGCGATTTCGGCGTTCGAGGAAGAGTTGGCAACGGAGGCCAAGCCGTTGGGAGGTTTGAATGACGGATGGGAATTTTCCGTGGATGACAAGGACGCCTGACGCAGCCCGTGTGCGAGAGCCGGCGACGCAGTCACTGCATCGCTGAGCTCGTTGCACCCTTGCCGCGTCACCGCGTCACCGCGTCACCGCTGCGACTGCGGGACGCGGCGCAGCTGTGACACGTCGTAGCCCATTGCGGCGATACGTTGAACAGCCTGCTGATAGTCGGCATCGGACACCTGCGGAGTACGCGCCATGTACCAGACGTAGTCGCGCTTGCTGCGTGCCACGATGGTCTGCGTGTACTCCGCATCGCGCCAGGCGATCACGTACTCGGCCTTGAACGGCCAGAAGAATTGCATGCTCCACAGCGCGCCATTGCCCTCCTTCGCCACCTCGCCGATCGGATGCATGGACTTGAGCGGCGCCTCGAAACTTCCCTTGCGGAAGGTGAAGGTGGTCTGGATGCGGCCATCCGGTCGCAGTGCATAGCGCTCCACGGCATCGTAGGCCTTGCGCTCCGGCCGGGTAGGAATGTGCGCGATGACGTACCAGTCGCCCATGAAGCGTGGCACGTCAACGGTGTCCGCGCGGAGCAGGGCAGCGCGTGAGTCGCTTGCGCTGGCACTCCCATAGACCGCAAGCGTGAGTAACAACAGCATCGAACGATGTCGCATGGCAACCTCCATCAAAAGAGCACGTACATGGCCTACGTAGCTGCAAAGCGCTTGGATGCGGCCCCATGCGATGCAGTTCCGGCCCAGGCGCAAGCTGGCCCTCGGTGCCAGTGACATGACCGTAACGTACGAGAAGTCGTGGCAGCGTTTGGTCGTCGTCTGTCCAGCTCTAGCGAACTGAGGCCGATCTTGTGCCTGCCTACGTACCGGTGTGATAGCGTCCCGCCCCTCTATGAACACGGGTGATTGTCCATGCAGCAGTCGCTGACGCTGGCAAACTATCTGCAAACGCACTTCGTCGACAAGCCAACGTTCGCATCGCTTGCCGGCGTCACGGTCGATCGGCTCGATGCGCTTCTGGAAGCGGATGCCATACCAAAACCGACGTATACGTGCGACGGACATTCCGTCCGTTCGGCGGCGTTTGGAGTCACACACATCGACGAGCGCCTTGTGGGCGACTACTTCCGTCCCGAATGCAGGAAATGGGTGGACATCGCCGACCGAGCCGCAAAGGGGGACGCGCGTGATGCCGTGCTTGCGGCATTGGGTCGGGAATTGGAGACAGGGTTGCGCGCGCACATCGAGGACACGGATGCCATCGAAAAAAAGATCCAGGGGTTCATCCCCTATTTTCTTGATGGGACCTTTGGCCTGTGCGTGGCAGATCCGTCCCTCGGCATGGAGATCGCCAGGAAGGAAATGCTCCAGGAACGGCTGACATCGCTGACCGAGGCCGGCAGTAATCCCGCGCCGGAAAAGATTGGCAGGGACGCACTCTTGCAGCTCATCGATGCCTACGCAGACTCGGCAATGCCGTTCTCCCCGGTCGAGTATGCGCGTAGCAGCAGGAAGCGCCTTGTGGACGATCTGCGTCCCGTGGTGGCCATGCGCGAGGCGTGAGGCGTGCGCGATGGAGACAAGACCTGAGTGGCTGGCTGCACAAAGCATGCAATGCAGTATCGACGCGCCACAGGACGCTCCCCGGAGGATCGCCCGTCAGCGGCAACGAGCGGGCCATGACTCACTTGCCTTGGCGCCAGCCAATGACTAGCGTCTGCAACTGACCGCACAGCGGCGACCATTTACCAAGGCGACACCGCTCCCTCCCCATACGGATAAATCGTCGCGATCCTTCCATCCGCGTCGTGCTGCAGCGGTGCCATCTTGATGCTGCGCAGATGCGTCTGCCCGCCCGACAAGACAGCATCGTGATAGAACAGATACCACTGGCCTTCGAAGGCGCAGATGGAGTGGTGGGTGGTCCAGCCGACCACCGGTGCGAGCAGCACGCCTCGATAAGTGAACGGGCCGTACGGCGTGTCGCTGGTGGCGTAGCAGATCAGGTGGGTGTCGCCGGTGGAATACGACAGGTAATAGCGGCCGGCGTGGTGATGGACCCAGGGGCCTTCGAAGAAGCGACGGGCGTGGTCGCCGGCGCGTAGCGGGGTGCCGTGTTCGTCGAGGATGACGATCTCGTGGGTGGGTTCGGCCAATTGGGTCATGTCCTCGTGCAGGCGGGCCACGCGCGGGCCGAGTGCGGGCGCGTCGTCGGCGGGTTCCTGATGGGTCTGCGCGTAGACGTTGTCGCGGTAGTGCTGCAGCTGGCCGCCCCAGATGCCGCCGAAGTACAGGTAATGCGCGCCGTCGTCGTCGGCGAAGACGGCCGGGTCGATCGAATAGGTGCCGGCGATGGGCTCGGGTTCGGCGACGAACGGGCCGTGCGGGCCATCGCCGACCGCCACGCCGATCTGGAAGATGCCGTCGGCACGCTTCGCGGGGAAATACAGGTAGGTCTTGCCGTCGCGCTGCGCGGCATCCGGCGCCCACATCTGCCGCTGCGCCCAGGGTACGTCGCGTACGTGCAGCACTTGTCCCAGGTCTTCCACCGGCGCATTCGGGTGCGCCATGCGCAGCACGTGGTAGTCGGCCATGTCGAAATGCGAGCCGTCATCACTGAAGGCGACGCCGGCATCGATGTCGTGCGAGGGGTAGAGGTACAACGCGCCGTCGAACACGTGTGCGGACGGGTCGGCGGTGTAGAGGTGGGTGACCAGCGGTGCGGAAATGGCGGTGCGCGCCAGCGCCTGCAGTGCAGCGGTGTGCAGTTCATCGGACATGCGCGTACCTGTGCATGAAGTGGAGGGGAGGGCGTCAGTGAGTAGCGGGCGTTGCGGTCTGTCGGCGGGCACCCAGCTCGTGTTCGATGCGGGTTTCCAGCGTCTTGTCGATCTCGTACAGCGCCAGCAACGCGGTGCCGAGCAGAAACGGAATGGACGCATACACGCTGATGGCCAGGCGAATGCCGCTCGTCACCGCAGCGCCTTGCAGCGGCAGCGCGGCGTCGTAGCCATAGAACGCCAGAATGCCGGCGACCAATGCGCCGCCGACGCTCAGGCCGATCTTCAGCCCGCACAACATCGCCGAGAAGATGATGGCGGTGGCGCGGCGGTGGTTCTTCCACTCGGAGTAGTCGGCCACGTCGGCGATCATCGCCCACAGCAGCGGGATGGTGATGCCGTAGAAGAAGCCGTGCAGCACGTAGGAGACGAACACCCAGCCGATCGCCGCCGGCGGATACAGGTAGAACGCCAGCAAAAACAGCGTGGAAACCAGCAGCGCGCCGCCGAACACATTGCGCTTGCCGTAGCGATCGGCCAGGCGCTTGGAAAAACCGATACCCACGATCATCGCCAGAATGCCGCCGGCACTGAACACGCTGAAGGCCGAGGTCGGCGCGTCCTGCGGCCATTGCAGTGCGCTCATGCCGGCGCCGGTGAGTACGCTATTGATTGCAGCGATGAAGCGGTTGAAGCCCGCATTGTCGAGGAACATCGTCAATGCATCCGCGTCTAGGTAGTACTTGAAGTAGTAGATGTACATCCCGCCCTTCATGGCGAGATTGATGAAGACCAGGATGGTCAACGCCAGCATCACCAGCCACGGCTTGTTGCGGACCAGGTCGGTGAGGTCCTGGCGCACGCTGGTGCGTTGTTCGGTGATCGGCAGCACGCGCTCGCGTGTGGTGAAAAAGGTGATCAAAAAGCACAGCGTGCCGACGGCGGCGAACAGCGCCATGGTGTTGCGAAAACCCTGCGCCTTGTCGCCATTGCCCAGGATCAGCACCAGCGGCAGCAGCAGCACCTGGATGATGAACTGCGCAAAGGTCACCGACAGGAAGCGATACGCCGACAGGCTGTTGCGCTGCTCCATGCTGCCGGTGAGCACGCCGCTCAACGCCGAATACGGCAGGTTGTTGGCCACGTACACCAGCATCAGCAGCGTGTAGGTGGCGAAGGCGTAGGCGATCTTGCCCTGCTCGCCGAGGGCGGGCGTGTTGAACGCGGCCAGCGACAACGCACCGAACGGCACTGCCGTCCACAGGATCCACGGGCGGAACTTGCCCCAGCGCGTGCGGGTGCGGTCGGCCAGGATGCCGATGATGGGCGTGAACACGAACGCGCCAAGCATGCCCACCACGAAGATCAACGTGGCGGCCACACCCGCCGGGATGCGGAACACATCGGTGTAGAAGAACGCCAGGAAGGTGACCAGCGTCTGGAAGATCAGATTGGCGGCCAGGTCGCCCAGGCTATAGCCGACCTTTTCGCGCAAGGAGAGCTGCTGTGACCGATCGTTCATGAGGTGGGGCGGTCTCGTCGAATGCTGCGGGAAACGCCGCAGTGCGCGCGATGCCGCCGACCGCGATCGGTCCGGATCGCGGCAGCGGGCATGGCGCCTGAAGTGTCCGGCAAAACCGCGTGCGCCGTCGCCAGGGCACCGGCATGCGGTGCGCGGGCCATGCGGCAAGGCCATGCGTTCCCCACGGGTCGGCCACACCCGCCTGGCCTCTGTGCTGTCGTGTCGATGACCACGCTCAGAACGTGCCGCGTATGCCGAGCATGACCGTGCGCCCGGGCTCGTACAGATCGTAGGTGGCGTTGGGCCAGGCGTAGGTGGTGCGCAGCGGCTCGTCGGTGATGTTGGTGACGTTGAGGGTGAGTTGCGGCTTGGACGGCAGCGATTCCAGCGTGTAGCTGGCCGACAGATCCAGCTGCCCACGTGCGTCGGCGTTGAGGCGCGCATACGGGATGCCGTTCTGGTTGGCGCCGGAGATCACCATGTCGTCGTTCCAGGTGTAGGACAGCCGCACCGAGGCGGCGTCCTTTTCCCAGTACACGGTGCCGTTCCACAGGTTCGGTGCAACACCGACCGCCACTGCCGGAATGCCTTCGCCTTCCGAGGATTGGGTGACGTGCGTGTAGTTCACGCTGAAGCCCATGCCGTCGACTAGCTTGTCCAGCGGCTGCACCCAGATCGCCTCGGTGCCGCGGATGTTGAGCACGCCGTCGGCGTTGACCTGGGTCTGCACATCCACGGTGGCCGCATTCGGCCCGCCGCGCTGGTCCAGGCCGGCTTGCTGGATCGGCAGCAGGCTTTCATACGGTACGCCCAGCTCGTTGAAGGGAATGCGCCGCACGCCATTGACGGTGAAGCCGCTGATGCGCTTGTTGAACAGCGTCAGGCCCACATAGCCTTCGCCGCCGGTGTACCACTCGCCACCGAAATCCACGTTGGTGGACAGGTACGGCGCCAGGTTCGGATTGCCCTGGGTTGCGGTCTGCGCGGACGGGTCGCTGAAGTTGGTGTTGGGCAACATCGCGCTGGGATCGGGCCGGGTGAGCGTGCGCGAGCTGGACAGGCGCAGCACCACGTTGTCGGCCACGTCCCAGGCAGCGTTGAACGAGGGCAGGGTTTCCTTGTAGTCCGAATCCAGCACCTGGATGCGGCGGATGCCGTTGATGGTGACCGGGCCGGTGATGGTCTGGTCGGTGGTCACATAGCGCACGCCGGCATTGAAGCGCAGCGTGCGGTTCCACACTTCGGTTTCGGCGTTGGTTTCGATGTAGAAACCCCAGTTCTTTTCGCGGATGCCGCCGGCCGAGGCGCCGGTGTTGGCGGAGTTGGTTTCCGGGGCGGAATCGCGCAGCGCGTAGTAGTTGGTGTCGCCCAGGAAGCGGTTGAAATCGGCGGTGATGAAGCCATCCGGGCCGGGGCGCAGATAGCCGGCCAGCGCCGCATTCGGGACTGCCGAGCCGGGGCCGCCGTTGCAGATGTTGCCGCCACCGCCGCGGCAGACCACCTGTTCCCAGGCGATGCTGTTGTCGAAACCGCGAATGGTGCGCTCGGCCTGGTCGTAGGCGGCGCCGATCTTGATGTTGCGCTTGTCTTCGCCGAACTGCAGGTCGGCGCGTCCCCCACGTGTTTCTGTCACGCGTTTTTCGTTCTGGATATTGACCCGGCCGCCGTTCCAGCCCCAGCCCAGATTGGGGTCGTTGAGATCGAGCGGGCTGCTGATCGACGGGCGGTCGCCGCCTTCGTTTCGGTAGTCGACGGTGGTGAACGGCGAGGTGACCAGGATGCTGGGCGACTCACGATCCAGCCAGCTGCGCGTGGCATTGGCCTGCACGTTGAGCTTGATGTCCTGCTCGGCGCCGAACAACAGTTCCGCGCCCGGGTTGACGCTCCAGAACTTGACCTCTTCGCGGTACGGGCGCGCTTCCAGAAAGTACTGCGCATTGGCGAAGGTGGCGCTGGTGACCACGTTGTTCTGGTCCAGCTGCATGCCCAGCGGGATCATGTTGCCGTTGCGGCCGATCAGATTCATGCTGATGCGCTCGGTGGTGCGCTTGGCTTCCGAATACAGCGTATCCAGGTAGAAATGCATGCTGTCGGACGGGCGCCATTCGAGCGACATCACCGAGGCATCGCGGTCGCGATCGCCATTCATGTAGACGCTGCGGCCCAGCCGCGGAATCAGTGCGTCGCTGATCTGGTCGATGCTCAGGCCCGGGTTGCGTGCGAGCAACCACGCCGCATCGATGGTCTCGCCGGTGGTGAGGCCACTGCCGGCGGTGGCTGGCACCCGATCGGGAATGCGCCAGTTGCCGCCGCCGTTGACGTTGCAGGCGGCCGGTTGATTGGTGGTCGGTGTGCCGGCAGGCGGGGTGAGGCCGCATTGGGTATAGGTGAGGCCGGGGTTGGTCCAGCCCACGCTCTCGAAGCCACGCACGCCGAGTTTGCCGCGCACCGAAGCCACGCCCAGCAATGCGCCGAAGGTGCCTTCCTCGTTGGTCCAGCTGCCCATGAAGGCGCCGCGCGGGGTGGTCTTTTCGCTGGTGCTGTTCCAGTCGGCCTGGGCCTGGTAGGTGAAATGCACGCCGGGGCGATCGAACGGGCGCGCGCTGCGCATGTCCACCACGCCGGAGACGCCGCCTTCGAGCATGCTGGCGGTGGGCGTCTTGCTCACGGTGAGCTGGGTGAAGAATTCGGTGGGAAACAGGTTCAGATCGACTTCGCGGTTCTGGTTCTGCGCGTTCAGGCCGATCGAGGCGGTGGCGATGCTGGCGCCGTTGAGCGTGGTCTTGGTGAAGCTGGTGCCCAGGCCGCGGATGGCGATGTTCAAGCCCTCGCCATTGACGTCGCGCGCCAGCTGCACGCCGGGGATGCGGTTGAGCGACTCGGCGATATTCATGTCAGGGAACTTGCCGATGTCCTCGGCAAACACGGTGTCGGCAAAGCCCACCGAGTCGCGCTTGGCATCGGTGGAGAACTGGATGCTGCGTCGGTAGCCGGAGACGGTGACGGTGTCGAGCTGGGTCACCGCATCGCCGCTGGTCGTTGCGGCCGGCGGGGGTTGCGTGGTCGTTGCGTCGGCGGCATCGGTGGATTGAGCCAAGGCGGCTGTGCTGGCCATGCCCAGCAGGATGGACCCCAACGCGCAGGACAACGCGGTTCGTGCATAGCTGTTCTTCACCGTAATCCCTTCCCTAACAGGTGAGCAGATGTCCCACGCATCGCCCCTGCGCAGGGAGTGCCGCTGCCGATACGTGGCGCGGCGATGGTGCGGTGGGGAAGAACGGGCGATCAGTGGCGCTGGATGTTAGCGCTACCAAATTCAGAACATCACGCTGCAGGGCAGCATAGATGACGGGGCATAGCGGCGAATATGGCAGTAGCGCTCATCGAGGCGGTCTTGAACGTTGGTGCCTACCTGGCGTGCTGCACTGCGCGATGGATTTTGCCAAGGAGCGTGGTAATGGTAGCGCTATCACCCGTGGCGCAAGGCCACCTTCGTGCAGGTGCAGTGGTCGATGAATCGAACCGATAAACGCAGCAGCGATGTGCCAAGCTGCCCGCGACATGCAGCAGCACGTTGCAGCCTTCGCTACGCGATTGCGCAGTGCGTACTGCCTGCGGCGCGGTTGCGGTAGTCGGGCACGTGAACCAACTGCCGCCAACTGCTGCATCAGCCGGCACGCCGACGCGCCTGGGCCGCATGCGTTGGCGCGTGTGCGCATTGCTGCTTGCGGCCACCACCATCAACTATGTCGACCGCCAGGTACTCGGCGTGCTGGCGCCGTTTCTGCAGACGCAGATCGGCTGGAACGAAATCCAGTACGGCTACATCGTCACCGCATTCCAGGCCGCCTACGCGCTGGGCTTGTTGTGCAGCGGTGCGGTGATCGACCGGTTCGTAACGCGCGTCGGCTACGCGCTGGCGATCGGCATCTGGAGCCTGGCGGCGATGGGGCATGCGCTGGCCACCAGCGTGGTGGGCTTTGCGATTGCGCGTTTTTTTCTGGGGCTGGGCGAGTCCGGCAACTTCCCCGCCGCGCTCAAGACGGTGGCGGAATGGTTCCCGCGTCGCGAGCGCGCACTGGCCACCGGCATCTTCAATTCCGGCTCCAATATCGGCGCCATCGTCGCGCCGTTACTGGTGCCGGTGATCGCCACCGCCTGGGGCTGGCAGGCGGCATTTCTGTTCACCGGCGTACTCAGCACAACGTGGCTGCTGGTGTGGTGGCTGAGCTATCACCCGCCCGAGCGGCAACCGGGTTTGTCGGCTGCGGAGTTGGCACATATCCGCAGCGATGCGCACGAGCCGGTGCAGCGGCGGCTGTCGTGGTTGCAGGTGCTGCGGCATCGGCAGGCCTGGGCCTTCGTGCTGGGCAAGTTCATCACCGACCCGATCTGGTGGTTCTTCCTGTTCTGGCTGCCCAAGTTCCTGCATGCCGAATACGGCTTGAGTCTGTTGCAACTGGGCGCGCGGTTGGAGCGTCAACCGTGCGCGCAAGACCGCGATGCTGATCTGCGCCATCTCGGTGGTGCCGATCGTGTTCGCCGCACGCGCAGACAATCTATGGGTCGCGGTCGGTCTGATCGGCTTGGCCACCGCCGCGCATCAGGGCTGGTCGGCCAACCTGTTTACGCTACCGTCGGACATGTTTCCGCGCCATGCGGTCGCCACGGTGGTCGGTATCGGTGGCTTTGCCGGCGCGGTGGGTGGCATGCTGATCGCTACTTTCATCGGGTTTCTGTTGCAGGCCACCGGCAGCTACGTGCCGGTGTTCTTGATGGCGGGCTCGGCCTACCTGCTGGCGTTGACGGTCGTGCACACGCTGGCGCCACGCCTGGATCCAGCGCAGCTATCGGCCGACGCTGCCGTTGCGTCCTCCCCTTCGTCCTGAGGTGATCGCCATGCGTATGCGGGTCGTTTTCTCCAGTCTGTTGCTCGCAGCCACCCTCGCAACATCTGCATCTGCTGCGCCATTGGCATCCGGCGCGTCCAAGTTCCTGGGCAGCGCCTACAGCCCGCAACAGGCTCCAGGATTCGCGCAGTACTGGAACAAGCTCACCCCGGAAAACAGCGGCAAGTGGGGCAGTGTGGAAGCGGTGCGCGACCAGATGGACTGGAGCGGGCTGGATACTGCCTACAGGCTGGCCAAGGCCAATGGCATGCCGTTCCAGATGCATGTGATGGTGTGGGGCAATCAGCAACCGGAGTGGATCAAGGCGTTGCCGCCGGCCGAGCAACGCCGTGAGATCGAGCAGTGGTTTGCTGCGGTGGCGCAGCGGTATCCGCAGATCGACCTGCTGGAAGTGGTCAACGAACCACTCAACGACCCGCCCAGCAAAGACGACACCGGCGGCGGCAATTATCTGCAGGCGCTGGGCGGCAACGGCGCCAGCGGTTGGGAGTGGGTGCTGCAATCGTTTCGGCTCGCCCGCCAGCACTTTCCGCGTGCGCGGCTGATGATCAACGACTACAGCATCACCAACAACCCGCAGGCCACGCAGAAGTATCTGCAGATCGTGCAGCTGCTGCAGCGCGAGCAACTGATCGATGCCATTGGCATCCAGGAGCACGCCTTCGAAACCACCCCGAATGTGGCGATGTCGGTGCATCGCGCCAATCTCGATGCCTTGGCTGCAACCGGCCTGCCGATCTACATCACCGAGTTCGATCTGGACGGGCCCAGCGATGCGCAGCAGCTGGCCGACTACCAACGCGTGTTTCCGGTGTTCTGGGAGCACCCCCGGCGTACGCGGTATCACGCTGTGGGGCTTTCGTCCCGGGCTGTGGCGCGACAAGGAAGCGGCCTATCTGATTCGCGCCGATGGCAGCGAGCGGCCGGCGCTGACCTGGTTGCGTCACTACGTGGCCGCGCACCGCACTGCTACGCCGTGAACGCTGTACCACTCATCTCTCGTTTGTTGACTGACTTATGCCCACGCCCACACCATTGACCCTGCACGACGACCGCCTGTTTCCGGCCGACCACGGCACGCGTGCGATTGCGCGCCGCCTGTATGGGCAGATCGCCGCGTTGCCGATCATCAGCCCGCACGGCCATACCGACCCGGCATGGTTCGCCACCGATGCGCCGTTTGCCAATGCCACCGAGCTGTTGTTGGTGCCGGACCACTATGTGTTCCGCATGCTCTACAGCCAGGGCATCTCACTGGATGCATTGGGGATTCCGCGTGCGGATGGGTCGCGCGCGGCGGTGGATCCGCGCGCGGCGTGGCGCCTCTTCGCTGAGCACTATAGTTTGCTGCGCGGTACGCCTTCTGCGTTGTGGCTCAACCATGTCTTCCATGACGTGTTCGATCTACGCATCCGGCTGGATGCCGGTACTGCCGATCATTACTACGACTACATCACCGCGGCCCTGCAGACGCCGGCATATCGCCCACGTGCCTTGTTCGAGCGTTTCAATATCGAAGTGATCGCCACCACCGAATCGCCGCTGGACACGCTGCAGCACCACGCGGCCATTCGCGACAGCGGCTGGAAAGGGCGCGTGCTCACCGCGTACCGGCCGGACCCGGTGGTCGACCCCGAACACGAACAGTTCGCCGGCGCGCTGCAGCAGTTCGGCGCCCTTACCGGCGAAGATGTGCTGACATGGCGGGGCTATCTGCGTGCGCACCGGCAGCGCCGCGCGTTCTTTGCCGCGCACGGTGCGACGTCGACCGACCACGGGCATCCCAGCGCCGCTACCGCCGATCTGTCGGCGGATGAGGCGCAACGCCTGTTCGAGACGGTTGTGCGTGGTGCGGCGACACCCGCGCAGGCCGAGCTGTTCCGCGCGCAGGTGTTGACCGAGATGGCGGCGATGAGCCTGGACGACGGCCTGGTGATGCAGCTGCATCCGGGTTGCTTCCGCAATCACAACCGGCAGCTGTTCCAGACCTTCGGGCGCGACAAGGGCGCCGATATTCCGATGCGCACCGACTACGTGCACGCGCTCAAGCCCTTGCTGGATCGCTTCGGCAACGACCCGCGTCTGCGGCTGATCGTGTTCACGCTGGACGAAACCAGCTACAGCCGCGAACTTGCGCCGTTGGCCGGGCATTATCCCTCGCTGCTGCTCGGGCCGGCGTGGTGGTTCCATGACGCGCCGGAGGGCATGTGGCGCTTCCGCGAGCAGACCCTGGCCAGCGCCGGTTTCTACAACACCGTGGGCTTCAACGACGATACGCGTGCGTTCCTGTCGATTCCGGCGCGGCACGATGTGGCGCGGCGCGTGGACAGCGCGTTTCTTGCCAAGCTGGTCGCTGAGCATCGGTTGGATGAGGATGAAGCGGCCGAGGTTGCGATCGATCTGGCGTATCGCTTGCCCAAGCGGGCTTACAACTTGTGAGGACGAGCGAGACACCGTGCGGTGATGGCCCCACGTGTGCACGTGGGGCGGATCTGCCACGCGTGCAGGCATGGTCGGGTGGGCGCGCGATATGACACGTACAGGCACGGCAGATGCGGTGACGCGACATCTCCTCGAGCACAGCGCATGCCTGGCAGGTGTCGCCGTCCTCTGGCTCTGCATCGCATTGCCGGCCCTGGCAACACCACCGGCGCCGGTCGAGCAACCACGCGAGCGTGTCTCGCTCAATGCGCAATGGCGCTTCCATCGCGGCGATCCCCCAGGCACTGGCGAAACCCTGGACTATGACGTCCGTCCGCACGTGGTGCGTAGTGAAGACGGCAAGGTTGCCGACGCGCAGCCCGAGCAGGCACAGCATGTCGATGCCGCCGCAGTGCGCGTGCTCAAGCCGTGGATCCTGCCCACGGCCAACAACCTGATTGCAGATCCCGCACAACGACACAAGCGCCCACCTGGCCATCCCGGCAGTACGCTGGCCTTCGTGCAGCCGCAGTTCGACGACAACGGTTGGCAGCAACTGGATCTACCGCATGATTGGGCGATCGCCGGGCCATTCCTGGCCGATGGTCCCTACGGTGGCATGGGGCGCTTGCCGAGCTGGGGCGTGGGTTGGTATCGCAAGCGCCTGGACATTCCGGCCAGCGATCGCGGGCGCTCGCTGTTTCTGGATCTCGATGGCGCGATGGCGTATGCCACGGTCTGGCTCAACGGCAAGCTGGTCGGCGGCTGGCCGTATGGCTACAGCTCCTGGCGCGTGGACCTGAGTCCGTATGTGGTGTTTGGCGCCAGCAACCAGCTGGCGATCCGTCTGGACAACCCGCCCGATTCGGCGCGCTGGTATCCGGGTGGCGGGCTGTATCGCAACGTATGGCTGACCAAGACCGCACCGCTGCATGTCGCGCAGTGGGGGACGCAGCTGACCACGCCGCAGGTGTCGGCCGAAACTGCGCAGGTGCAGCTGGCGATCACGCTGGAGAATGCCGCCCGCAGCGATGTGCAAGCGCAAGTCAGTACCGCGATCTATGTGCTTGATGATGTGCGTGGCACGCGTAGTGGTGAGCCTGTTGCACGTATTGCGCCTGTGCAGGTTGACCTAGCTGGCGGCGGCACGGCACGCGTACAGGGCAGCACGCAGATCGACCAGCCGCGTCTGTGGGGCCCGCCGCCAACCCAGCGCCCGCATCGCTATGTCGCCGTGACCGAGGTCAGCCAGAACGGGCGCCTGGTGGATCGCACCGAAACACCATTCGGCATCCGCAGCATCGTGTTCGATGCCGACCAGGGCCTGCTGGTCAACGGCGAACACGTGCCGATTCGCGGCGTGAACAATCATCATGATCTCGGCGCGCTGGGTGCCGCGTTCAATGTGCGCGCTGCCGAACGGCAACTGCAGTTGCTGCAGCAGATGGGCGCCAACGCCATCCGCATGAGCCACAATCCACCCGCGCCCGAGCTGTTGGAGTTGACCGACCGCATGGGCCTTCTCGTGGTGGATGAAGTGTTCGACAGTTGGGAGATGAAGAAGACCCCGCTGGATTTCCACCTGGTGTTCCCGCAGTGGCACGAAGCCGACTTGCGCGCGATGCTGCGGCGCGACCGCAATCATCCCTCGGTGATGCTGTGGAGCGTCGGTAACGAAGTCGGTGAGCAATACACCGGCGAGCAGGGCGCCGCGATCGCACGCACACTGCACGCCATCGTGCATGAGGAAGACCCCTCGCGCCCGGCCACGGTGGTGATGAACTACGCTTCGCCCGAGATGCCACTGCCCGCTGCGCTGGATGTCATCAGCCTCAACTACCAGGGCGAAGGCATCCGCGACACGCCGGAGTTCGCAGGCACCGAGCGCATACGCAAGCAACCGCAGTATCCGGCGTTCCATGGCAAGTTTCCGCACAAAGCGATTCTCAGCAGCGAGACCGCCTCGGCCTTGAGCAGCCGCGGTGTGTATCTGTTTCCGGTGACGCCGGACATCAGCGCGCCGGTGCGCGATGGGCGCGGTGGTGACTCGGTCGCGCACCAGGTCAGCGCCTATGAACTGCACGCGGTGGACTTCGGCTCCAGCGCCGACAAGGTGTTCGCGGCCCAGGACCAGCATCGGTATGTTGCCGGCGAATTCGTCTGGACCGGCTTCGATTATCTGGGCGAACCCACGCCGTACTACAGCTCGCGCAGTTCCTACTCGGGCATCTTCGATCTGGCCGGTTTTCCCAAGGATCGCTACTGGCTGTATCAATCGCGTTGGCGCCCCGACCTGCCGATGGCGCATCTGCTGCCGCACTGGACCTGGCCCGGTCGCGAGGGCCAGGTCACGCCGGTGCATGTGTTCACCTCTGGCGACGAGGCCGAGCTGTTCGTCAATGGCGTGTCGCAGGGGCGCAAGCGCAAGGGCCCGCTGCACTACCGGCTGCGCTGGGACGATGTGCTGTATCAGCCCGGCGAGCTGCGTGTGCAGGCCTACAAGGCTGGCAAACCCTGGGCCAGCGACCGTGTGCAGACCGCCGGCATCGCCGCGCGCATGTAGGTGACGCCAGACCGCAGCAGCATCCGTGGCGACGGGCAGGATCTGAGTTTCGTCACCGTGCGTTTGCTCGATCGCGCCGGACGTCCTGCGCCAACCGCCGGTGATCGTCTGCGTTTCCGCATCGAAGGACCGGGCGAGCTGGTTGCCACCGACAACGGCGATCCGACCAATCTGGAATCGTTCGTCTCGCCGCAACGCAACGCCTTCAACGGGCTGTGTCTGGCGATCGTGCGGGCGAAGGCGGGCGCACGCGGCACCATCACGCTGTATGTCGAATCGGACAGCCTGGATGCTGCGCAGGCGCAGATCGTGGCGCAGTGATGGGAGTGCGCATGACCTGTCGAAAGTCGCGTGGCCCTGCATCCAGCTAGCGCCGACGTGACCTTATGGTTGCAGCCGGCGCTTGGTATGCGTGGATCGAGCACCAGGCGTAGGGTCGCCGACCGCCAGGCAGCGGTAGAAACAACATCTCCCTAGATAAGGGAACGTGTTCTGCTGCGGCCAAATTAGTCTGACATGCAGTGGCAATCATTCTATGAAAGCCGACGTCGTCGAGAAGCTCGCGTGATGGATATCGGCTTAATGACGCGTGCGCCGCATGGCGCCGTTAGGCACGTAGTTGGTTACTAGCCATGGCAACGGCAATGGTGGAGACGTCGCCTGCGCGTATCGGCGGCCCGGATTGGGAAATGCCGTAACGCAGCATCAACGCCGGGCGGATGCGCATGTAACACAAGAACGTGACAGAGCCCAAAGTTGGCGCGTTTGCCGCATTGTTGACTTCGCTTTCCCGGACATCACTTCTTGTCGGTGCATGGCCGGCCTGGCCGTGCGAGGAAGATCGTTTACTCCACCTTCATGAGGAATTGTAATGAAGAAGTTCGGATCAACGTCAGTGCTTGTTGCCTGCATCATCGGAAGTGTGGCCAGCGCAGGGGCCGCGACGCAGAGTTCGGCGATCAACGCCGCCGGCCGCGCCGAGGCAATGTCGTCCTGGGAAGCGACAATCCATCAGCAAGCGCCGTCGATGGAGGGTTGCTTCCGCTCGGCGTTCCCGAACAATGGCTGGCAGGCAACACGTTGCGCGGCGCCACCCAAGCTCGTGTCGGTACCACCGGCCGTCGCCAATGGCAACGGCCGCACCGCCGCCACGCGCAGCGGTGGTGCCTTCACGGTCGGTAAGGGCACCGACTACGCTGCACGCACCGGCAGGTCCACGCGCTCTGCCGTGGGCTCGTTCCCCACCGTGAGCGGCGTGACCACCGGCGTGGCCGATTATTCGTTGCAGATCAATACCGACACCGCCAGTAATCCCACCACCTGCTCGCAGTTCGGTTACTCCACGTGCTGGACCTGGGAGCAGTTCATCTACTCCACCGATGGTGACGGCGACGCCAGCAATGGTCGCACTCCGATTGTCTTCATCCAGGACTGGTTCTTCGCCCGTAGCACCTCGCAGTACAACTCGGTCGGCTGCCCATCCGGCTGGGACGCCTATCCCGACCAGAACGCCTGCTATCGCAACAGCGACGCAGTGGACGCACCGCTGGTCGCGGTGAAAAACATCGGTAGCATCAAGCTGACCGGCTCGGCGACCGCTGGTGGCGTGGACACCGTCTCGTTCTCGGTCAACGGCCAGGCCTATAGCGTGAACCAGCCCGCCTCGACATTGAACATCAACAAGATCTGGCGGCAGTCCGAGTTCAATATCTTCGGCAATGGCAGCGTCAATCCGGTGGTGTCGTTCAATCGTGGCTCGAGTGTTACCGTGAACGTGGCCGTCAACGACGGCACGACCAATGCCCCGACGTGTTTGGGCAATGCCGGCACCACGTTCGAGCAGAACAACCTGACCCTCGGCAGTTGCGCCGCCTCCGGTGGCTCGTCGCCGCGCATCAGCTTCACCCAAAGCAACTAATGCGTGCTTAACGCCCGGGAAGGCCTTGGCCTTCCCGGGCGTTTGTCGTTGTAGGACTTGCCGGCGGCCGCGGGGATCCCGGTATGCTGCATCACCGCCGTAGTTTGCCGTAGGCGGAATGTGCCATGGCCTTGCGTCCGCTGCGACGCACGCTGCACTCCAGTGCCGTCCCTGCGTGCCGGTCAGTTGCCCGTCCCTTCCTCATCGAGCTGCCGCCATGTTCGCCCGTCACCGGTTTTCCTTCTTGTTGCTGGCCGGCATGGTGGGTGGCAGCGCGACCGCCAGCGCTGCGCCGTCGGCGGTCGCCACCTCTCCCTGTCCGGGACACACGCTCAAGCAGGTCTATGCCGATGCTTTCCTGATCGGCACGGCCGTCAATGCCGAGATCGTGTCAGGCCACGATGCCGCGTCGGCGGTCTTGGTCGCCTGCCACTTCAATGCGCTCACGCCCGAGAACGTGATGAAGGCCGAAGTGGTGTCGCCGCGTCGCGGCGTCAACGATTTTGCCGCAGCCGATGCCTTCGTCGATTACGCGCGTGCGCAGCACATGTTCGTGGTCGGTCACACCCTGGTGTGGCACAACCAGACGCCGGACTGGTTCTTCACCTCCGCTGATGGCCGGCCCAATACGTCGGCACAGCAACTGGAGCGCATGCGCCAGCATATCGCGCTGGTGGCGGGTCGCTACGTGGGCAAAGTGCAGGCCTGGGACGTGGTTAACGAGATCATCGACGAAGACGGCAGTTACCGCGCCACCAACTGGGTGCAGCGCGTGGGCGACGGCGATACCGTGGTGCGCAATGCCTTCACTTTCGCGCAGCGTTATGCACCCGATGCGCAGCTGTATTACAACGACTTCAACGCCTGGCGGCCGGCCAAGCGCGACGGTATCGTGCGCATGGTCAAGATGCTGCAGCAAGCCGGCATCCGCATCGATGGCGTCGGCATGCAAGGACACTGGGGGCTGAACTATCCCAGCCTGCGCGATATCGAAGACGCCATCGACGCCTACGCCGCGCTCGGCATCAAGGTCATGATCACCGAGCTGGATGTCGATGTGCTGCCGCTCACCAAGGAAGGCCAGGTCATCGGCACCGGGCTTGCGCACAAGCAGTTCCAACTGCCGGAATTCAAGCGCTTTCTCGACCCCTATCGCGATGGCTTGCCGCCTGAGGTGCAGGCGCAACTACGCGATCGCTATGCCGAGCTGTTCGCGCTGTTCTGGCGCAAACGCGACAAGCTGGCCCGCGTCAGCGTCTGGGGCGTTACCGACGGCATGTCGTGGAAGAACGATTACCCGGTACCCGGCCGCACCAATTACCCGCTGTTGTTCGATCGCAAGCATCAGCCTAAACCTGCACTGGATGCGGTGTTGGCGGTGCCGGCGGACTCAAGCGCGCGATAGGCAAGTTGCTAGCGCTCTGGAAAATCTGCACAGCCATGATGGCATCATGACCCGACCTCGATACCGGACTTCCCGATGCGCTTGCCGCCCTATCTGTTGTTGGCCGTTCCGTTGCTGGCGATCCTTGCCGCCTGCACCAAGAAAGACGCACCGCCGCCCGCTTTCCTGTGATCGGGCAGCTGAAAACCTTCGATCGCAGCTTCAGCGATCTGATTGCAAGCGACGCGCGTATCGAAAAGCTCACCGAAGGGTTCACCTGGTCCGAGGGCCCCGCATGGGTGCGCAACGGCGGCTATCTATTGTTCACCGACGTGCCGGAAAACAAGCTCTATCGTTGGTCCGAAGACGCCGGCTTGTCGGTCTTCCTGTCGCCCTCCGGCTATAGCGGCCCGGAGCAGGCGAGCTTGCGCGAGGCCGGCGCCAACGGTCTGTGCGCCGAACCGGGCGGCACTGTGTTGCTGGCTGATTCCGGCACGCGCATCGTCGCCAGGCTCGACCCGGCCACGCGCAAGAAGACACCGCTCGCCACCCAGTTCGAAGGCCACCGCTTCAACAGCCCCAACGATCTGGTCCGCCGCAGCGACGGCGTGGTGTTCTTCACCGACCCGCCGTACGGTCTCAAGGGCATGAACGATTCGCCGGTCAAGGAGCTGCGCTTCAACGGCGTCTATCGCCTGGATACCGATGGCAGCGTGCATCTGCTCGATGACAGCCTCAGCCTTCCCAACGGCATCGCGCTCTCGCCCGATGAGCGCACCTTGTACGTAGCCAACTCCGATCCGCAGCGCCCGATCTGGATGGCCTATGCGCTCGACGCAACCGGTGCGGTGACCGGCAAGCGTGTGTTCGCCGATGCCTCCGATCTGGTTGCCAAGGATGCCCCCGGCCTGCCCGACGGCATGGCGGTCTCCGCCGACGGCCACCTGTTCGCCACCGGCCCCGGCGGTGTCATCGTGTTCGCCCCCGACGGCCGCCGACTGGGCCGCATCGAAACCGGCGAGCCGATCTCCAACTGCGCCTTCGGCAACGACGGCCACACGCTGTACATGACCTCGCACGCGATGCTGACGCGGGTGCGGGTGAAGGCGCTGGGCTTGCAGTTTGCCCAGTAGCCTGCCGGGCGGCCAGACAGTTCTGCCACGGAGTGTTTCCGTCGACAGGGCCTCTCTTGGGCGTGATGCCCACCGCGAGATTCGTTCTGTAACGGAGTGACCTTGAATTCCTCGGTCTAGAACCCTAGACTCGCAACCCAAGTGGACTGGGGGTTCCCGGTCGGCGTCATAGCCTCGGTGAGATCACCGGGGCTTTTCGCTTTCTGGCGGTGGGAAAATTTTCAGGCCCCAGCCTTCGTAGTTCATTCCCAGCTTGCGCCTGCCGTCCTTGCAGAAGAATTTGCGCTGCAGCACATCGAATGCTCGGTTAGCGTGATCCGGACGAAGGACCGATAGGCCAATGGGACGTGCAACCAGGTCGGCTAATTGCAGGCCAGAAGAATTGGCTTTCTTGTCCGCAAACACGAGGGTGAAAGGAAGTGGCCGGCTCCAGCGGTTTGCATCATCGCAGATCCGCCTGAATTCAAGCTCCAGATCACGATCTTCCTTCTTGCCGCGACATTCGACCACCACGTGCGTCGGAACGGCGTCCTGCTTCTTTTCCTGCATCAGCTCAAAAAGCGTTTCCAGGCAAAATGCCAGCGCCAAGTGATAAGGGTTGTTCCCCATCTGGGCCCGTTCCTTGAGTCGCGTCTTGTCGATGACGCAGCTGATCAGGATGAAATTGTTTGCCTCGATGATGCTGGTCAGTTCATCCAGAAAGAGCATTTTTTCCGACCGATCATTGAAACGGAAGTGTCCTTTTTCCTTGCGGATTTCGTGCTCGTGAAGAATCACGACGTCATGTCCGAAATGCCGGAACTTGAACGACTCGATGGCAGGAACCACGTGCTGCGCGTAGTGCCCTTTGTGGAAAACACAGAAAGCCAGCACAAACACCGGATAGTTCGGGTCCACTGTCTCCAGACCATGGTCGCCACTCTCATCGACGTAAACGATGTAGTGACTGTATTGAGCGTTTTGAGTGGCCAACGGTGGGGGCGTCGCTACTCCGCCCTTTGCTTGCGCAAGAGGGAGCAAAAATTGCCCCTCTACGCCGGACACCACCGGACGTGTCTTGTCTGATCCGCGTTTCGGCATCACCACTCCCTGGTCTTATGCATTGAACAGCGAGTAAGCAGATTAGATGCTCATCTCCGGGCACACAATGTTCAAACCGCTCGCTGGCCGTCTGCCACGGCACAAGCGTTCCAGAGACTAGGGTTGGCGGCGGCCATCCAGTACCAACGCGTCATCCAATTCCGGCCCGCCACCCCGATTGGCGCTTCCCGCAACCAGATAGAGATCGCCGTCGACGGCGGCAGCCTGTGTGCCGTGACGCCCTTGCGGCAACGCAGGCAGCGTCTTCCAGGTGGCGGTGGCCGGGTCGTAGGCCTCCACTTCGTCGTGCGCCTTGACCTGGCGCGTACTCTCGCCGCCCATCACCAGCAGCTGACCATCGCGCGCGATGGCTGCGGTGCCCGCGCGTGGGGTCGGCAACGCAGCCGAGGCGACAGCCCAGGTGCCGCGCTCGATGTCGTAGATATCGACCTCGCCGATTGTCTGCGCCAGGGTGTTGCCACTTTCATGCGCCGAGCGTCGTCCACCGGCCGCATACACCTTGCCATCGATCACCACCGCGTGGAAATGGTCGCGCGCACGTGGTGCATCGGCCAGCTGCGTCCATTGCTGCGTTTTCGTGTCGAACGCATCCAGCCATGGCACATAGCCGCTCATGTGGCCGCGCGTATTGCCGCCGACCAGGTACAGCACGCCATCGTGTTCCACCGTTCCGGCAGCGCCGCGGCGGCGGTCCTTCGGGATCTCCGCACCCACCTGCCAGCGATCGGTGGCAGGGTCGTAGATCAACAGGTGGGTCAGCGCGGCTTCTTCCGGATAGTCACCGGTCAGGCCGCCGACGAAGTAGAGTTTTCCGGACGACACCACCGCCTGCGCGTGGCTCACTGCCAGCGGCGGCGGGCTGCCTTTGGACCAGCGGTGCGTGTTGGTATCGAAGATGTCCAAGGGCCGATTATCGCGCCCACCGATCAGGTACAGATGGTCGCCGATGGCGACCAGGCTGTTCTCGTGACGCGCATGCGGCTTGCCTTCGCCAGAAACACTCTTCCACTGCGCATCAGATTGCGCCGACGGCACTCCCGGCGCATGTACCGCAGTCTGGGCAAACGCAGGCACGCATGCGGATGCAAGCAACAGAACAGCCACACGGAATGCGTTCGCTGACGGTGTCATGGAAGGTCGCTCTCTGAGTGCGAAGTGCAGTGAGTGTATCGGTATCGCGATGCGGCAGCCTGCGAGGCCGTGCAGGACTTCTCAAGCAAAAAATGCTGGGCACACGCCATGGCGGACTCAAAAAACACGCGTACCCGATCGCTCGGCGATGGCATCGGCAGGCAGAGCATGGCATGCGCTTGAAGCAACCCACACGTCGCGCTGAAAAGAAGCGTGCCGATGCATTCGAAAAATCAATGCAGCCAGCCGGCACGCAGCGACTGCTTTCACTGCAACACCATCGACAACAGCCACGTACAAAGACACACATACGCAAGCAGCCCAAGACTTGCGGCCAAGGTGGTGCGCATGATCGCCGACTCCTGCCCCAACAACTTGACCGCAGCCGCGGCAATGGCGATCGATTGCGGCGAGACCAGTTTCGCCATCACGCCGCCGGCGGTATTGGCCGCCACCAGTAAGGCGGCAGGCACGCCGATCTGCGCTGCCGTCACTGCCTGCAGGTGCGCAAACAAGGTATTGCTGTTGACCACCGAGCCGGTGATGAAGACACCCATCCAGCCGATCACCGGCGACAACAGCGGGAACACGCCGCCAGCCTGCGCCAGGGCCAGGCCGATGGACGAAGACGCGCCGGAATAGTTGGTGACATAGGCCACCGCCATCACCAGCGACACGGTGGCCAGCGGCTTCCACATCTCTTTCGCAGACTGGGCCAACTCGCCGGCTGCCGAGCGCAGGTTCAAGCGCGGCGAGAGCAGCACCGTGAGCACCGCCGCGATCAGGATTGCGGTACCGGAAGCGTTGAGCCAACCAACGTTCCACACCGCAGGCAATGTACGCACGCTGGCGACCAGTGGCGGAACTTCCTGCACGCGTTGATCGAGCAGGCCGATGGGCAGATGCAGCACCGTGGCTGCAAGCGCGCCGTCTGCGGCAAACAGCGCCTTGAAGGCCGGCAAACTCCACACCAGGATCGCGCCGGTGAGGATGTAGAACGGCGACCATGCCAGCAGCACCTGCTTGAGCGTCCAGCGTTGGGTGGAGCAGGGCGGTGCCTGCGCCTCGCGGTAGATGCGCCTGGGGCGCCAGAACCGCATGAAGAGTGCCAGCCCGCCCATGCCGGCCAGTGGGCCTAGGATGTCCACCAGTTCCGGCCCCAGCAGGTACAAGGTCAATGTCTGCACGCCACTGAACACCGCGCCGACAAACAGCAGCACCGGCCAGGTCTCGCGCACGCCACGCCAGCCATCGAGCATCGCCACCAGCCCCGCAGGCACGAACACTGCACAGACCTGCACCAGCGCGATCAGCATCAGCGACATCTCGTCCAGGCGCACGCCGCCCTGCTGCGCGCCGACCAGCACCGGGATGCCGATCGCACCGTAGGCGCCCGCCGCGCCGTTGGCCAGCAGGCACAACATCGCTGCCTTGAGCGGACGGAAGCCCAGCTCCACCAGCAGCGCCGCGCAGATCGCGATCGGCACGCCAAAACCGGCAGCGCCTTCCAGAAATCCACCGAAGCAGAACGCGATGAGCAACACCTGGATGCGCTGGTCTTCGGATACTGTGGCGATGCTGCCGCGGATCACCTCGAACTTGCCGCTGCGGATCGCCAGCTTGTACAGCCACACCGCCATCAGCACGATGAAGCCGATCGGGAAGATGCCGTTGGCAATCCCCAGCAGCGCGGCGCCCACGATGCTTGCCATCGGCATGCCGAACACCAGCGACGACACCGCCACCGAGACCAGCATCGCCAGGGACGCAGCAGTCAGCCCCTTGAGCCGCAGTACCGTCAGCGCCAACAGAAAGAACACCACCGGCAAGGCAGCCAGCAAGGCCGAGAGGTTGGCGTTACCGAGCGGGTCGTAGAGTTGTTGCCACATGGTCGGGCCTGCGCGGGTGGTGAGCGGAAAAGGTGACGCTAAGGTGCCGGAACAAGATTCGCGCACGCAGTGCCCGCAGCGAAATCAGCGAGGTTGCGCAGGGTGATTTCGGAGATCTCCTGCAGCGCTTCGGCGGTGAAGAATCCCTGGTGCCCGGTCACCAAGACATTGGGGAAGGTCATCAGGCGTTGAAACACATCGTCGTCGATGATCTCGCCCGAGCGGTCCTGAAAGAACAGGGCGCTTTCCTGCTCGTAGACATCGATGGCCAGATGACCGAGCTGGCGGGATTTGAGCGCGCGGATCACCGCATCGGTATCCACCAGCCCGCCACGCGAGGTGTTGACCAGCATCGCGCCGGGCTTCATCGCGGTCAGCGCTGCGTCATCGATCAGGTGTTGCGTTGCCGGCGTCAGCGGGCAGTGCAGCGAGACGATATCCGCGCGTGCGAACAGCGTCTCCAGTTCGACCCGCTGCCCGAGTGTTTCGAAGCCAGGTGTGGGATAGGGATCGTAGCCCAGCACATCGCAGCCCATCCCCTGGAAAATACGCGCAGTCGCCAGCCCGATCTTGCCCAGCCCGACCAGGCCCACCGTCTTGCCGTGCAAGGTGCGGCCGAGCAGGCCATTGAGCATGAAATTGCCCTCGCGCACGCGGTTGTAGGCACGGTGCGTCTGGCGGTTGAGCGTCATGACCAGTGCCAGGGTGTGCTCGGCCACTGCTTCGGGCGAGTAGGCCGGCACGTGTGCGACGAAGAAATCCAGCGCCTTGGCGGTGACCAGGTCGATGTTGTTGAAGCCGGCGCAGCGCAGCAGTACCGCGCGCACGCCCATCGCGTGCAGCGCCTGCAGCACAGGTGCATCCAGTTGATCGTTGACGAACACGCAGACTGCTTCGCAGCCCTGCGCCAGCGTTGCAGTCTGCAGATCGAGCGATGCTTCGAAGTAAACGAACTCGGCTGTGGAGTCCTCTTTCAAGCGCAGTTTCGCTTCTTCGAGAAATCGCTTGTCGTAAGGGCGCGTGCTGAAGACAGCCATTTTCATGCAGAGAACTCCATAGGTGCGAGAACACGGTAGCTCACCAGCCGCCACGCGTCTTGCACCGCGTTTCGCCAACCAGTGCGAACACGGTGAGCTCAAGCGGCTGCACGAAGTCAGCCTGGCACTGAGCTTCGCTTCTGCATATCGAGTTCCAACACTAGAGGAATGCACATCTGCGAACCGGCCTGGTAGCGGTGCCGCGCGGGCTATTGATCGGCGATCAACAGCCCGCGCTGGTCATGGAGCCGGACGCGTCCGCTTGCTCTCGCCACGGCAACGGTCGGAACAGTACTTCACCTGGTCCCACACGCGCTCCCACTTCTTGCGCCAACGGAACGGCCGCCCGCAGTGCATGCAGGGCTTTTCCGGCAACTCGTGTTTCTTGCGCATGGTCATGCGGGCTTCACACCTGACGGAACATGGACGGGAGCAAGGGTGAGCCAAGCATGTCATGTTGAGCGACGTGGCGTAGCTGTCTTCTTAGCTGCGCAGGTCTCAAGCCGCTCAAACATAACGCAGCTAACTTTCTGCCATTTGCGCCAGCACAGACAGTTCCCCTTCTCCCTTGCACGGGAGAAGGGGCGCAAAGCGCCGGATACGCGCGCACGCTCAAAGCGCGTCACCTTCTGCGTGGTCTTGCCGCAGCAATAGCGGGCGCCACGCGGCTGATCAACAACACGCCACGCCCCACCGTTACCCGCAGCGCATCGCCGACAGCAAAACCGCATTGCTCCAACCAACGCCCGGACAACCGCAGCTTGGGCACCGCGCAGCCAACCACATCTTCGGCACGCCGCACGTTGTAGTGCTGGCGGCTCATGGTGACCTGGTCCGGGATGCGGAAGTACGGCTTGCGTAAGGGCGGTGTAGGCGCAAGCGATGGATCGACCGATGTCTCATCGGTAGTGCTGGTGAAGACCGGACTCTGCTTTGCAGTCTTGCGCACAACGGAGGCGCGTTTGGCGGGCGATGCAGAGCTTGCACGGGCTGTTGCTTTGGGACGTGTCATATCGAACTCCTTGTGCGATAGGAAGTCCGCCACCTCGCTGCTAAACGAGGGTGGCGAACGATGCGCGGTTAGCAGACCGGTCACAAGGAACCGGCAGACCTTGCGGTCTCCGCGCACCGCCCGCCGTAAAGCGAGCACGCTTGCCCATACGATGAATCGAGCAAAATAAAAGCGCCGACATCGTGCAATGGGCGCTGGTGCGCCTTGTGATTGCGGGCTGCTAAACCCGGCTGCGGAATGTGCCACAGCAAAGGGATCTTGCTACTGGCCAATGGATCGAGTCAATACATGACGACGGCTTTCAACCGATCCCTTTGATGTGGCGTATCGTTGCACCCAAAGACGACTTCGTTATCCCAATACGAGAAAGCGATGACTTCCAATGCCGCAGCACCAGACCGTACGATTCCACTGCTACCAGGCCGCTCAATCGAACGCACGGTTGCCTTCTATCGACAACTTGGCTTTGTCGGCGACGCGCATCCGCACGATGCGGGGTACGCGATCCTGACGCGTGGCGAGGTGGAGCTGCATTTCTTCGCACACCCAGACCTTGACCCTGCTGCCTGCTATGCGGGGTGTTACATCCGGGTTGGCGATGTCGATGCGGTCTATGCCGCCATGCGTGGCGCTGGACTTGCGGCACATGGCGTTCCACGGCTGGATCCTGTCGGGGACAAGCCTTGGGGGATGCGGGAGTTCGCGATTGTCGATGAGAACGGCAACTTGATCCGGGTAGGTCAAGTGATCAAGACCTGACTCGATGGCAAGGCCTGGCAGGACGAAAGGGAGTCATGCGTAAGCAGGGCCACGGTAGCTACTTACACGGCACCCGCTTGAAGGTGAAATCGATGGTGCGCGGCTGTCCTTCCACAGTGCCTTCGATGCGGGCTTGCATACGCCCCTTTGCCAGTTCTTGGTAGGACACCTGCTCCGGGAAATCGTGATTCGGTGCCTGGAAGGAGACAAAGTTCTGGCCAGATTTGGACAGTTTGAATGTCGTTTCGGCTTGTCCAGATGGCAACGCCACGAACTCCAGCTGCCCACTGCCACCCAGCTGCAAGCGCATGAACTCGAACTGCACCGTCTTTCCGCCCCGCACCGTACGACTCATGCCAAGCATGGTCCCGCCCGCAGGTGACATCCAGTGCTCTATCGATCCTTTTTCTTGATTCTCTGCGCGCCAGCATCCTGCAAGCCAGTCAACATCCTTGAGCGCATCACTTGAAGATGCTTGGGCAGTTTGGGCGAATGCGATTGCAGCGGCCAGCAAGAGGCTGTTTGAGTAGCGCATGTGTATGGATCCAGTGTGTAGAGCATCCGTTCTAACTCAGCTTCTACAGCAACCTTTGCACGTCTGCTGGACTTCCGGCATGCAGCGCGGCATATGCGTGCTGTAATGCCTCCACAAAACGCGCATCGCCAGAGAGCGGAGCAAATACGGCGTCGAGAGTGAGAAACGCTGCCACGTCGTGGATGGCATCGCCGGTTGCGTCGCGCCCGATCTTACTCAGCACCTCGCCCAACGGATCGATCAAGGTCACGCCATTACGTGCCTGCCTGCGCACGAAGTGCAACCACGCTGCGACCGGCAGGCATAGCCGGTCGATCCGTCGTCCGGCATCCAATGCGTCGCCGATAGTGGTGAGCAAGCGTACTGGGATCTTCTGCGAGCCGTCCCAGGCGATCTGGGCGAGCAGGTGGCGGATGGCAGGGTTGCGGAAGCGGGCCAGGATGGCGCCGCAGTAGTGCTGCGGGTCGAAGCCTTGCATCGGTTGCAGGGTGGGGGCGATGTCCTCGCGCATCAGGGTTTCGACAAAGGCGGCCAGTTGCGGGTGACGCATGGCGTCTGCGACCGTTTCCAGATCGAGCAGGCTGCCGAGATAGGCGAGCGCGGAGTGCGGGCCGTTGAGCAGGCGCAGTTTGGCGCGTGCGTGGCCGGCGATATCGTCGCTGAGAATCACGCCTGCGCGTTCGAAGGCGGGGCGGCCGTTGCAGAAGCGATCTTCGATCACCCACTGGGTGTAACGCTCGCGTTGAATCGGCCAGGCGTCGTGCAGACCGGTTTGCGCGTGGACCTGCGTACGCAGCGCGTCGTCGGTGGCGGGGGTGATGCTGTCGACCATCGAGCGCGGGAAGCTGACGTGCCGGTCGATCCAACCCGCAAGCGCGGGATCGTTCTGCTGTGCGAGCAGCAACGCCGCTCGGCGTAGCAGGTTGCCGTTGTCTGGCAGGTTGTCGCAACTGAGGACGGTGAACGGCGCGGTGCCTTGCTGCCTGCGCTGCTGCAGGCCGGCGACGAGATAGCCGATGGCGCTACGCGGCGTGGCCGGGTGGGCGATGTCGTGCGCGATGTCTGGGTGTGCGAGGTCGAGCGTGTCGCCTGCGAGGCAATAGCCCTTTTCGGTGATGGTGAGGGTGACCAGACGCACGGCGGGGTCGGCGATACGTGCGAGCACCGCAGCTTGTTCGTCCGCGGCGCACAGCACTTCACGGATGGAGGCGATGATGCGCAGTTGCGGGTGTTCGTCGAGCAGGGCAAGGGTGTAGAGGCCGTCTTGTGGGCGTAGGGCGTCGCGCACCGTTGGGCTCTGTGTAGCGAGACGGCGCAGATGGCCCAGGTGGGGTCGTGGGCGAGCAGATCGTCGATGTAGACGGCTTGGTGGGCGCGGTGGAAGGCGCCTGCGCCTAGGTGGACGATGCCGATGGTGGTTGCAGCTGTGCCATAAGCGGGCGTTAAAACTACTGGCGGCAGGGTGGCAAGGGTGTCGAGCGAAAGACGTGGGGCGTGCATCGTGGTGTCTGCGCATTAGGGATGTTTGGGGAGTCGCCTGCGCCGTACCCTCACCCCAACCCCTCTCCCGAGGGGAGAGGGGCTTAGGGCAATCGCGGCCGGAGGGTTTCTTTGCCCACGTCCGCAGGGCGAGGCGCTTTGAAAGGCGCTAGTCGTCGGTGACGTTGAAGCGTTGTTTGCTGCGGATGTCAGCGCTTGAGGCGCCGATCTGCACCTCGTAGGCGCCAGGGTCCACTGCGTAGGTTTTGCGTTGGTCGTCGTAGATACGTAGGGCGTCTTGCGGCTTGATAGTGAAGCGCAGTTGCCGTTGTTCGCCTGGTTGCAGGGTGATGCGTTGGAAGCCGTGGAGTTCCTTGATGGCGCGTTCGCGTTGCGGCTTCAGCGGATGCAGATACAGCTGCACCACTTCATCGCCTGCGCGTTGGCCGGTGTTCTTCAGCATGACCGTGGCGGTAAGCGTGCCATCGGCAGCGACGGTGCTGCGATCCAGGCGCAGGTCCGAATAGGCGAATTGCGTGTACGACAGGCCGTGCCCGAACGGGTACAGCGGCTTGCCCTGGAAATAGCGATAGGTGCGGCCGCGCATGGCGTAGTCGTCGAAGGCGGGCAGGCGCTCGTCTTCCTTGTAGAAGGTGACCGGCAGGCGGCCGCCGGGACTGGCCTGGCCGAACAGCACATCGCCCACTGCGCTGCCGCCGCGTTGGCCGGGGTACCAGGCCAGCAGGATGGCGGGCACATGTTGTTGTGCCCAGTCGATCGCCAGCGCCGAGCCGGTGGTGAGCACCGCAACCACCGGCGTGCTGGTGGCCTGCAGTGCCTGCAGCAGCTCGCGTTGCGGTTTGGGCAGGCGGGTGTCGGTGCGGTCGCCGCCGGCAAAGCCGGGATAGTTGACGTCCATCTCCTCGCCTTCGACATCGCCGGTGAGGCCGCCGACGAACACCACTACCTCGGCATTGCGTGCGGCGTCCACCGCTTCCTGCAGCGGTGGTTTGGCGCCGGGCATGCGCCAGGCCAGCCGCACGCCGGCATCGCGGGTGGCCTCGAAGTATTCCACGCGCAAGTCGTAGGCCTTGCCGCCCTCCAGCGCGACGCTGGCGTTGCCGCCGCGCATGCGCGGAGCCTCGCTCCATTGATCGATGAGCAGCTTGCCGTCCAGAGACAGGCGCACGCCATCGTCGGCGGCGATCTGCAACTCGTAGGTGCCCGAGACCGGCGGCAGCAGCTGGCCATGCCAGCGCACGCTGAAGTCGTCCTTGTCGAGTGCGCGGTCGGCATGCAGTTCGCCACGGCCGACCGCATCGTCGGTGGGGGCGTTGCGGTCCCAACGGAAGGCGATGCGCGGGTCGATGCGGGTCAGTACCGGCGTGCCGGCCAATGCGCGGCCTTTGAAGTATTCACCGGTCAACCCGTTCTGCGTTGCGCCAGCGGCCGGACGCAGATAGCGCGTGTCGATCGGTGCGGCGGCGTTGGGGTCTTCGCGTCCCTCCACCAGATCGCTGCCGCGCGCGTAGATCACTTGCGCCTGCGGTGCAGCGTCGCGGATGCCTTGCAGGATGGTGACCGGCGCGGCCGGCGTGCCGTAGTAGTTGCCCAGCAGCGACATCGGGTCGTCGGCGGTGGGGCCGACCACGGCGATGCGCTTGAGTGTGGGCTTGAGCGGCAACACGCCGTCGTTCTTCAGCAGCACCAGCGATTCGCGCGCAGTGCGGCGCGCCAGTGCATCGTGCTGCGGCGATTGATTGGCCGAGGCGGGAATCTGCGCCCACGGCACCTTGGCCGGTGGGTCGAACATGCCCAGCCGCATGCGCGTAGTCATCAGGCGTTTGAGCGCGGTATCGATGGTGGCCTCGTCGATCAAACCGGCACGCACTGCGGCCGGCAACGCGGCATAGGTGTCGCCACAATCCAGATCGGTGCCGTGCTTGACGCCGAGCGCGGCGGCGGCCTCGGGCGTGGGCACGATCTTGTGGTTCTGCCAGATATCGCGGATGGCGGCGCAGTCGCTGACGATGTAGCCATCGAAGCCCCACTCGCGACGCAGGATGCCTTCCAGCCGCGTGCTGGCCGAGGCGGATTCGCCATTGACGCGATTGTAGGCACCCATGACCGCGGCAACCTTGCCTTCCTGCACCAGGGCTTGAAATGCAGGCAGATAGGTTTCGTGCAGATCGCGCTCGCTGGGATGCACATCGAAGTGATGACGGTCGGCCTCCGGCCCGCTGTGCACGGCGAAGTGTTTGGCGGTTGCATCGAGCTTGCGATACGGGCCCTGCTGCGCCTGCAGACCTTGTACGAAGGTCACGCCCATGCGCGCGGTGAGGAACGGATCTTCGCCATAGGTTTCCTGGCCACGGCCCCAGCGCGGGTCGCGAAAGATGTTGATGTTGGGCGACCAGAACGTGAGTCCCTGATAGCGCTTGTGTTCGCCGCGTGCCAGGAACGCGTGGTGCTTGGCGCGCGCTTCGTCGCCGATGGCGGTGGCCACCTCGGCCATCAACGGCGTGTCGAAGGTGGCCGCCAGGCCAATCGCCTGCGGAAATACAGTGGCGCCGCCGGCACGCGCCACGCCGTGCAGCGCTTCGTTCCACCAATCGTATTCGGGCACCTGCAGGCGCGGGATCGCCGGGGCGGCGTTCTGCATCCGCGCGGCTTTTTCTTCCAGCGTCATGCGCGACACCAGATCGGCAGCGCGCGCGTCGAAGGGGCGTTGCGTGTCCAGATACGGCGGTGGTGTTGCGGCCTGCGCAGTGGTCGCGGCAAGTGCAATCGCCAGCAGCACGGGGTGTGCGCGTGCACGGGGTGTGCGAGCAACCGATGGAGCGAAGTGCGAATGCATGGTCAGTCCTCCTTGGTGGGGTCCGGTTCCAGCTGGGCAAAAGGCCCGATCATGCTGCCGACGAAGCCGCCGGCCTGTGCGGTGCTGAGCATGCCAGCGTCATCGTTGCGGCGCAGCGATTGCCAGCCGCGACCATCGGCATCGAAGGCGAAGCTGTAGGCGCCGCCGTCGCCGCTGATCTGCAAGCGCAACTGTGTGATTGCCGGTATGCGGGTGTGTGCGAGCGTAGTGGTTGTCGTGCCATCGCGCTTGTCCACAAATACTTCCAGCACATCTCCGTTGCGTCGTACGCCCAGCGCATACCACGCGTTGGAATTTTGAAAGGCGGCAAGCCCGGCAATGGCGCCGGCCTGCGTAGGCGCCGCCAACGCGGTGCTCGCGGTGAAGCGCGTGTGTTGCTGGCGCCGCGCGAGGAAGGCCGGTGTGGCGGTGCTGTCCAGGCCGTGTGCACTGGCATGCAGCGTCAACCAACCGGGGCGTGCGCTTAGATCGGCCACATCATGTTTGGGCACACGTAGATAGAGCCAGTCGCGCTGTAGCGAGGTGCTGGCAAAGTCATCGCGCCACGTGAAGTTGCCCGACAACGGCGCTTGATCGGCGAGTGTCTTCCCGCCGCGCGGGCTCTGTGCGTGATACGGAATCGGCACGCCGGCCGGCAGGATCGACGGCCAGCCATCGCGCCATTGCACCGGCAGCAAAAAGGTTTCGCGCCCGGTGTTGTAGCGCTCGCCCGCATACGGGCGGCTGGCCAGGAACACCGCCCACCATTGCCCGTCCGGCGTGTCCACCAGATCCATATGGCCGGCGTTGCTGATCGGGTATGGGCGCTCGGCGGGCAGGTCGCGTTGGGTCAGGATCGGATTGTGCGGCGAGGCGACATACGGACCCCATACGTTGCGGCTGCGCAGCACCACCTGCGAATGCTGCGGCCCGGTGCCGCCTTCGGCGCACGAGAGGTAGTACCAGCCGTTGCGTTGAAACAGATGCGGGCCTTCGATCCAGATCGGTTTGCTGGCCAGATCCACGCCGCCGTTGAGCAGCACCTTGCGCGGGCCGATCGGTTGATTGCTGGCGAGGTCGAAACGCTGCATCCAGATCGCGCGATGGCCTTCGTACAACGGCGCGCCTTCCGGTGGGCCGTTGTTGAGCAGGTACGCGCTGCCATCGCTGCTGAAAAACAGCGATGGGTCGATACCATCGATGCCTGGCAACCACGTCAATGACGACCATGGGCCTGCGGGATTGCTGGCACTGGCGATGAAGTTGCCGCCACTATCGACCGAGGTGCCCACCACATAAAAGCGCCCGTCGTGATGGCGAATGCTGGCGGCGAACATGCCGCGCGACACGCCCAGGCCATCGTAGTTCAACTGCTCGCGGCGCTCGACCACGTTGCCGATCTGGGTCCAGTGCACCAGATCGGTGCTCTCGAAAACCGGGATTGCCGGGAAATACGCAAAGGTGGAATTGACCAGGTAGTAGCGCTCGCCCACGCGCGTCACGCTGGGGTCCGGGTAGAACCCGGCCAGCACCGGGTTGCGGTAATGGCCGGCCGGCAACGGCGTGGCGAACGCCGTATCGTCGCCGCGATACTCGAACCAATCAAAGGCAACATCGGCCTGGGCTTGCGCCTGCACAGTCGCAGGTGCGAAGACTACGATGACAGCGCCCAACACCACGTGGCGAGCCGGCATCAGAGCAGCGCAGGCGGCGCGCAGAAGCTGCAGTGTCGGCCTGGCAGATGCGGGTCTCGCACTACGGCCAAGCCCGCCTGGCGGCTGTACAGCATCTGCATGTGATGCGTTTGCTCGCGTCGCGTAGGCGCCCGTGACGAACCGCATCACCAGTCCCACATCGCGCCGTCTTCCAGCCGCGCCACCGGCAACTGCTTGGGTACGTACGGATACTTCGCGGCCAGGATTTCGTCGATATCCACGCCATGCCCGGGTGTCTCGCCGCAGTGCAGGCGGCCATCGCGAAACACGTAGTCGTGCGGGAACACCGCGTTCGCTTCGTCGGAATGGAACATGTATTCCTGGATGCCGAAGTTGGGTACCCAGGTGTCGAAGTGCAATGCCGCGCCCATGCATACCGGCGACAGATCGGTGGCGCCGTGGAAGCCGGTACGCACCTGATGCAGCGCGGCGAAGTCGGCCAGCCGGCGCACATGGGTGATGCCGCCGGCGTGGACAATGGTGGTGCGGATGTAGTCGATCAGCTGCTGCTCGATCAGATGCTTGCAATCCCAGAGCGAATTGAACACCTCGCCCACCGCCAGCGGTGTGACCGTGTGCTGGCGAATGATCTCGAACGCGCGCTGGTTCTCGGCAGGCGTGGCGTCTTCCAGCCAGAACAGCCGGTACGGCTCCAGGTCGCGGCCCAGGCGGGCAGCTTCGATCGGGGTGAGCCGGTGGTGCGCGTCGTGCAGCAGTTCGATTTCATCGCCATGATCGTTGCGCAATTGCTCGAACAATTTCGGCACCACGCCGAGATAACGTGGCGTGGACCACACCGTTTCGGTCGGCAGTTCGCTTTCGGCCGGCTCATATGGTTTGCCGCCACTGGAAATGCCGTAGGTCTTCTTGATGCCAGGCACGCCGCATTGCGCGCGAATGGCGATGAAGCCGAGCTCGCGGAAGCGGCCGACTTCCTCGCTGGTTTCGGCGATGTCGCGGCCATTGGCATGGCCGTACACCAGCGCGCCCTCGCGCGAGCGCCCGCCGAGCAGCTGATACAGCGGCATGCCGGCCATCTTGCCCAGGATGTCCCACAGCGCCACATCCACTGCGGCGATCGCGCTCATCGTCACCGGGCCGCGGCGCCAGTAAGCACCGCGGTAGAAGAATTGCCAGATGTCTTCGATACGGCCCGCATCGCGGCCGATCAGGTTCGGTACCAGGTGTTCCTGCAGGTACGCCGCCACCGCCAGTTCGCGGCCATTGAGCGTGGCATCGCCCAGCCCGGTGATGCCCGAGCGGGTGCGGATCTTCAAGGTGACGAAGTTGCGGCCGGGGCAGGTGACGATGACCCGCGCCTCGACGATCTCGCGATCGCGGGCCGAGCCTTGCAGCGGAGCAGGGGAGTCGGGGGTCTGTGACATCGTGGTCTCGCTCAGGGAGAAGTGGCGGCAGTGATGGGGAGTTCGAACGGGCCGGCCGGCAGGCCGCTGCGGTCGTACAGGGTGCAGGCCGGGCTGTCGGCCCAGCAGTAGCGCACGCGTGTGGCATCCAGGCCGGCAGGGATGCGCAGGCCGATGGCGCGCTCACGCAAGGTGGCGGCGGCATAGCGGCAACTACCGGGCGCAGCACCACACACTTCGAAGCCGATCGGTGCATCGGCGCTGTAGCTCAGCAATGCGGTGTCGACGTCATCGAAGTCGATGCGCAGTGCGTCGCCGTCACGCCGCACGTTGCGCGGCACCGGGCCGGAAGGCGTAATCGCCTCGCCATACACCACACGCCGCGCTGCCCGTACCAGACGCCGGCCCAGTTCCTGCTTGTTGGCTGGATGGATGTCGTAGCGGTCGCCGATATCGATCGCCACTGCCAGACCTGCATGCGCATCGTTGGCCACGAACCGGCGCTGCGCCTCACGTAGTTGCGCCCAACCACTTTCGACCGGCTGGGTGGGCGGCGCGCCGTAGTTGGCCAGTTGCACGATCAGCAGCGGCAACTGCGCACCGAAGCGCTGCCGCCAGTCGCGCTGCCATGCGGTGAGCAAGGCCGGGTAATGCGCGGCATCGCCGGCATTGGATTCGCCCTGGTACCACAGCACGCCACGCAGGCCGAGCTGACCGAGCGGAGCGATCATGCCGTTGTACAAGGTGGTCAGCCCGGCCGCCGACGACCATGGCGCGCGCGGCGGCGAGCCCAGCTGCGGCGGCACGATGCGGTACTGCCAGGGCGCGGCCAGCAGCAGCGTGCTGCCATCGGCGAACTGCAGCGCACGCGATTGCGCATCGCCCAGCAAGCCACCACGCCGATAGGTGTTGAGCACATTGAGCACGATGCTGTTGCGCCCGGCATGCAGGCGCCCGCGCGGCAAGCGGTAGCGACGCGATTGATCGGCGCCGTAACTGCTGCCCACGCCGCGCCCGTTGACCCAGGTCTGGTCCAGCTCGTCCACCGGCCCCAGCAGCAAGTTGGCGTCTTGCGCGGCCTGCGCCTCGGTCAACTCGATGCTGGTGCGATACCAGACCATGCCGTTGAAACCGACCAGCTGCGGCACGCCCCAGTCGTCCCACGCGCCCAATGCCGCCGGTGCGGTTTGCCAATCGCCGGGCGCATCCGGTTGCCAGGGCTCGCCTTCGCCATGCGCATGCCACCAGGCCTCCCACAGCGCAGCCCAATGCGGCACAGCATCCACCGGATCGACGGCGTAACGCGCCAGCACATCCAGCGCCGGGCCATCGTCGCCGGCAGCACGCAATGCCCTCTCGCCGATCCAGGCCTGCAGTTGCGAGCCGCCCCACGAGGCATTGATCAAGCCCATCGGCACATCGACGGTCTTCTGTAAGTCACGCGCGAAGTAGTAACAGGCGGCAGAGAACTCCTTCACCGTCTCCGGCGTGGTGAGCTGCCACGCCGCATCGCTACCGAAGCTGCGCTGCGGCGTCGGGCTGGACTGCGCCGGCACCTTGAACATGCGGATGCGCGGGTTGTCGGCGTCTGCGATCTCGCTGCGCGAATCCAATGTGCGATGCACCTGCAATTCCATATTGGATTGGCCCGAGCACAGCCACACATCGCCGATCAGCACGTCGTTGACCTGCTGTGCCACGCCCTTATTCGTGCGTGCGCTCAAGGTATACGGGCCGCCAGCGGCATGCGCAGGCAGTCGCGCCTCCCAATGACCTTGCCGGTCTGTGCGTGCCTGCACCTGTTGCGAATCCAGTTGCACGCTCACGCGCGCGCCCGGGGGTGCGTCTCCCCACACGCGGATCGGCGCATCGCGCTGCAGTACCACATGCTCCTGAAACAGCGCATGCAGCAGCGGTGCATCGGCCGCAAGCGCGATGCGTGGGAGCAGCGAGGCCGATAGCGTGGCGATGACCACAGCCAAACCACGCGCGCTCATTTCGGATTCCCCGGCGCATACGGAAATTTCAATGCCTGGTAATACGTCAACGGATGCGCCGGTGGCGCCGTTCCGGCAGGCAACGGTCGCCCGGAGACGCTCTGGAAGTAGGCGATGCTGGCATCGCGCCACCACTGCGCTTCGTCCTGCTGGATCGCCAGATAATTCGCCACCTGCCGGTAACGCGGCGCATCGATCTTGCCCGCAAGGCTCTGCCAGGTGGTTCGCATTGCACGCACCTCGTCCACGCCATGGTCGTAATGCCACAGCAACTCGTCCCACAACGGCCGCCCGGAGGCCATGCGGTGGTCCCAGGCCACATGGTGGAACCACAGCAGATCGCGTTCCGGCACGCGTTGCACATCGCCGAACACCTGTGCCACCGGCTTGGCGTATTGCACCACCGCATTGCTGCCGCTGGCACTGCGGTCGAAGCCGATGCCGTTGCGGTCGGCGCGGTGGTAATACACCGGGTCCCAATCCGGGCGCTCGCTGCCTGCATCCCACGGCGCCGGGCCGTAGTGATGGCCGCGTCCCATCAGATGATGCAGGCCGAGCGGGGTCATGTAGTCCACCACCGCCTCGCGCGAGCGCAGCATCATGTCGACCACGGGCGTGACCACGGCAGCATCGTTGGAGAACGTCATGCGTACCCATTCCTGCGCGATCGTCTGCGGCGACAGTTCCGGGTTCCAGGCCAGCCGCCCGTACGCATACCAGTTGGCCTGATCGAAGATCGAGCCGCTCCAGTTGCGGTCCGCGCCGATGTTGGCAACGCCGGCAATGCCGGTGAGCCGCGCGCGTTGCGTGTCGTTGAAGAGCGAGCCATCCACGGTCTTGGCAACGGTCGAACCCTTGCCGCGCGCATAGGTATCGGCCTGCAGGGTTTCGGCAAACAGCGTGCCCAGGTAGGCCAGATGCGTCGAAAAGCCCAGGTACTCCTTGGTGATCTGAAACTCCGGCATCAACGGCGTCTTGCGCATCGCGCCGAACAGCGGATGGAACGGCTCGCGCGGCTGAAAGTCGATCGCGCCGTTCTTGACCTGCACGATCACGTTGTCGCGAAATTTCCCATCCAGCGGGACGAACTCGCTATACGCCTGCTTGGCGCGATCGTCCGCTTGCTCATGCGAATAGACGAACGCGCGCCACATCACCACACCGCCATGCGGCGCCAGCGCGTCGGCCAGCAGGTTGGCGCCATCGGCATGGCTACGCCCATAGTCCTGCGGGCCGGGCTGGCCTTCGGAATTGGCCTTGACCAAAAAGCCGCCAAAATCCGGAATGCGTGCGTAGATCTTGTTTGCTTTGTCGCGCCACCACCGCTGCACCTGCGGATCCAGCGGGTCGGCGGTCTTCAAACCACCGATCTCGATCGGCGCACTGAAGCGCGCGCTGAGAAACACACGAATGCCGTAGGGACGAAACACATTTGCGAGTGCTGCTGCCTTGTCCAGATACTGCAGTGTCAGGCTCCATGCCTTGGCATTGACGTTGTTGAGCACAGTGCCATTGATGCCCAGCGATGCATTGGCGCGTGCGTAGTCGGTGTAACGCGGGTCCAGATAGCCGGGCAGGGTCTGCCAGTTCCATAACGAGGCACCGGCATAGCCCCGCTCGACCACGCCATCCAGATTGTCCCAGTGATTGAGCAGGCGCAGCTGCAGCCGTGGCGACTCGTGCACATCCAGTGCGGCGAGCGATTGGCCGGTCTGCAGCAGGCGCAGGATGTGAAACGCCCCGTACAACGCGCCGATGTCGCTACCGCCGACGATGGCGGTGATGCGATGCCCGCCCGCGCTGACGCTGCGAATCAGATACCCCTCGCGGCCCAGGCGCGCGGTGTCCAGCTTCAATGCAGCGATCTGCGGCGCCGTGGCGGTACCCAATACAATCGCACCATCGCGGGTCACGGCATCGGCCAGATGCGGCGCGCTGCCAAGCAGGCCCGACAGCCCACGCTGCAACTCGTCCCGCGCTGCGTGCAGGCTCGGCGAGTCGCCAGCGACAATCAATTCGCTCGCGCTATCACGCAGCTGCGCCGCATTGGCCAACGGCTGGTAGTGCAACCATAAATCATAGCCATCTTCGGCTTGCGCACTGGTGCTTGCCAACAGCAGTGTCATCACCAGCAGCCACTGCAGCAACAACGCACGGCAATCCGCGACACGGCAACCAGTCAAACATCTGCTCATGCGGCATGCTCCATCGGCGCGAACGCATCCAGCCGTGTATCGCCGCTGTGCCTGCTTCCCGGTACCATGCCTCGCATCGTCACGCATGCATGCGGCGCTTGCGTTCTCACTGCAGCATGTGTGCATCGTGCAGATTCGCCACCCACTTGAAGAGGCCACGCTTGGAGAAGGTCAGGAAATCGGTCCGCCGCACCAGCCGCGCGATCACCATCAATGAGGTGGCGGCGCTGGCGAAGGTCTCGCCGATGACGGTCTCGCGCGTGGTCAACAACAACGGCAGCGTGCGCGATGCCACCCGTGCGCGCGTGCTGCGCGCCGTGGACAAGCTCGGCTATACGCCCAACCTGGCCGCCAGCGCACTCGCCGCCGCGCAAAGCCTGCGTATCGCATTGATCTATAGCGACCCCAGTGGCGCGTATTTGCGCGAGTTGCTGCTGGGCGTGTTGCGGGTGGCCTCGCGCACCTCGATCCAGTTGGTGATCGATTGCTGGGATGACCTGGATGCCGACGCCGAACGCAAGGCCGCACGCAAGCTCGCCAAGGGCGTGGCCGGGGTGATCCTGCCGCCGCCGCTGTGCGAGTCCAAGGCCGCGGTACTGGAGCTGGTACGCGCCAAGGTGCCGGTGGTGGCGATCGCCTCCAACCATTTCAGCCCCGACGTTGCCTGCGTGCGCATCGACGAATTCGCCGCCGCCAAGGAGATCACCGAGCATTTGATCGCGCAGGGGCATACCCGCATCGGCTACATCGCCGGGCATCCCAATCTGTCCGCCAGCGCACGCCGTTTCGAAGGCTTTCAAGCGGCGCTGTCCGAAGCCGGCTTGCGGCTGGATCGGCATCTGGTGCAGCCGGGCGACTACACCTACAAGTCGGGTCTGGTCGCTGCGGAAAAATTGCTGGCGCGCAAACGTCGCCCCAGCGCGATCTTCGCCAGCAACGACGATATGGCCGCCGCTGCAATCTCGGTTGCGCACCGGCGCGGTCTGGATGTGCCGCGCGATCTGTCGGTGGTCGGTTTCGACGATACCTCTGCCGCCACCGCAGTGTGGCCCGAACTCACCACCGTGCAGCAGCCCATCGCCGCCATGGCCGACGCTGCACTGGATATCCTGTTGAAGACGATTCGTGCCAAGGAGCGTACGGCGAAGATGGTCGATCATGTAGTCGCGCACCTGCTGGTCAAGCGGGATTCGGTAGCCGCACCGGCAGCGCCGGATGCAGCAGAACAACCGTAACGCTGCACGCTTTTAAACGCGCAGGCAGTAGGTGATCGCCTGCGTGTGCAGACGATCACCTGCACAGCATCAACGCGTCAGATACTGATTGATCAGGTTCTCGTAGGCTTCCTGGCGGCCGCTGAGTTGCTTTGGCACATTGCCGGCCGCATGTTGGGCCACGTCCACCAATGTGCTGGTGCCATCGGCAAATGCCGCACCGGCGCCGCTGTCGAAGCTGGCGTAACGCTCGGCGCGCCACTGCTCCAACGGCGAAGACGTCAGCAACGCATTGGCCACTTCCAGACCGCGTGCGAACGCGTCCATGCCGCCGATGTGCGCCATGAACAGATCCTGCGGATCGGACGATTCACGCCGCACCTTGGCATCGAAATTCAGACCGCCCGGTGCCAGCCCGCCCTGCCGCAGCACCACCAGCATCGCGCCGACGGTGTCGTACAGGTCGGTCGGGAACTGATCGGTGTCCCAGCCGTTCTGCGGATTGCCGCGGTTGGCATCGATGCTGCCGAGCAGGCCGGCATCGGAGGCGACCTGCAGGTCGTGCTCGAAGCTGTGGCCCGAGAGCGTGGCGTGGTTGGCTTCGATATTGAGCTTGAAATCCTGGTCCAGACCGTGCTGGCGCAGGAAGCCGATCACCGTGGCGCTGTCGAAGTCGTACTGGTGCTTCATCGGCTCCATCGGCTTGGGCTCGATCAGGAAGTTGCCCTTGAACCCGATCGCGCGGCCGTAGTCGCGTGCCAGGGTCAGAAAGCGCGCCATATTGTCCTGCTCGCGCTTCATCTGGGTGTTGTGCAGGCAGGCGTAGCCTTCGCGGCCGCCCCAGAACACGTAGTTCTCGCCGCCCAATTCCACGGTGGCATCGATCGCGGCCTTGACCTGCACTGCCGCACGCGCCACCACATTGAAGTCCGGATTGGTCGACGCACCATTCATGTAACGCGGGTGCGAGAACAGGTTGGCCGTGCCCCACAGCAGCTTGACGCCGGTGTCGGCCTGACGCTGCTTGGCAATGGCCACCATGTGCTTCAGGTTGCTCTCGTACTCACCGATATCGTCGGCATCCGGCGACAGGTCCACGTCGTGGAAGCAGTAATACGGCACGCCGAGCTTGGTGAAGAACTCGAACGCGGCATCGGCCTTGGCTTCGGCGCGATTGAGCGCGGTGTTGCCCACATCCCACGGATATGCGCGCGTACCCGGACCGAACGGATCGGCGCCGTTGCCGCAGAAGCTGTGCCAGTAGGCAACGGCAAAGCGCAGATGCTCGGCCATGGTCTTGTCGCCGATCTGCTTGTTGGCGTCGTAGACCTTGAACGCCAGCGGGTTGTCGGAGTCGCGGCCTTCGAAGCCGATCTTGCCGATGCCGGGGAAATATTCTTTCGCGCGGATGTAGACGGTGTTGCTCATACGGTCGAACTCCTGCAAATGTTAGCGCTACCAAAATTGCGACTGAAAAAAGCCGCGCCATGCAGCGAAGCCGAAGATGCCATGCCGATCCCGAGTGAAGCGGTCTGCCGGACTTTACCCAGCCCGGCGCAGAAAGGCTTGCTGCGCTGCGAGATGTCCGCCGTGCAACCGGCCTCGCTGCGCACCGCGCAGCCGTGACGGGCTCGCTCGCCATGCGGCACGGCGAACGACCGCAGCACGCCCCACCCACAAGCGACTGACCGCTCATTCAGCCGCACGCGCCGCGCCCCGGCCCGCCGCGCTCGGGGCAGCTACAATGGCCGGCTTATGACCGCTGTCCTGCCGCTGCCGCAACCCCTGGCCGACCCTGCGCCGCGCGACCCGCGCCAGCGGCTGCAGCGTGAGCAGCTGCGCCTGGGCAAGCGGCTTCAGCGGCAGGTGGGCCAGGCGATCGCCGATTTCGGCATGATCGCCGCCGGCGACAAGGTCATGGTGTGTCTGTCCGGCGGCAAGGACAGCTACACCTTGCTGGACATGCTGCTGCACCTGCAGCGCAAGGCGCCGGTGCCGTTCACCCTGGTGGCGGTCAATCTTGACCAGAAGCAGCCGGACTTCCCTGCCCACGTGTTGCCGAGCTATCTGCGCGACCTCGGCGTGCCGTTCGACATCGTCGAGCAGGACACTTACTCGGTGGTCAGCCGGGTGATTCCGGCCGGCAAGACCATGTGTTCGTTGTGCTCGCGGCTGCGGCGCGGCGCGCTGTATGCCTACGCACAGGCGCACGGCGTAACCAAGATCGCGCTCGGCCATCATTGCGACGACATCGTGGCCACGTTTTTCATGAACCTGTTTCACCACGCCCGGCTCGCGGCAATGGCGCCCAAGCTGCGCAGCGACGACGGCCAGCACGTGGTGATCCGCCCGCTGGCCTATGTGCGTGAAGCCGACATCGCCGCCTACGCGCAGGCGCGCCAGTTCCCGATCATTCCGTGCAACCTGTGCGGCAGCCAGGAAAATTTGCAGCGCCAGCAGGTCGGCCGCATGTTGCAGCAGTGGGATCGCGAGCAGCCCGGGCGGGTCGAACAGATCGCCCGCGCGCTGGGCGATGTGCGGCCCGAGCAACTGGCCGACCGCACGCTGTTCGATTTCCTGTCGCTGGGCCGCCGCAATGACGCAGCATCGCCCGATCCCGATCCCGATCCCGATTCCAACGCCTGGCTTGCCGCAAGCGATATCACACACGACAGCGACTGACGCGGCCCGTCCGGCCGCCGTCCGTCTTCCACCCTCCACGTTTCCTCCTCTTCGGTCTTACGCATGTTCTTTCGCAATCTCACCTTGTTTCGCTTTCCGACCACGCTGGATTTTTCCGAAATCGACACGCTGCTGCCGCAAGTGCAGCTCAAGCCGGTCGGCCCGCTGGAAATGAGCTCGCGCGGTTTCATCTCCCCGTTCGGCCGCGACGAGCAGGAAGTGCTCTCGCATCGTCTGGAAGACTTCCTCTGGCTCACCGTCGGTGGCGAGGATAAGATCCTGCCCGGCGCGGTGGTCAACGACCTGCTCGAGCGCAAGGTCGCCGAGATCGAAGAGAAGGAAGGCCGTCGCCCCGGCGGCAAGGCCCGCAAGCGCCTGAAGGACGACCTGATCCATGAGCTGTTGCCGCGCGCCTTCGTCAAGAGCTCGCGTACCGATGCCATCCTGGATCTGCAGCACGGCTACATCGCGGTCAACAGTTCCAGCCGCAAGAGCGGCGAGAACGTGATGAGCGAGATCCGCGGCGCGCTCGGCAGCTTCCCGGCGCTGCCGTTGAACGCCGAAGTCGCACCGCGCGCCATCCTCACCGGCTGGATCGCCGGCGAGCCCTTGCCCGAAGGCCTGAGCCTGGGCGAAGAGTGCGAGATGAAGGATCCGATCGAAGGTGGCGCGGTGGTCAAGTGCCAGCACCAGGAACTGCGCGGCGAGGAGATCGACAAGCATCTGGAATCCGGCAAGCAGGTCACCAAGCTGGCGCTGGTGCTGGACGACAATCTGTCGTTCGTGCTCGGCGACGATCTGGTCATCCGCAAGCTCAAGTTCCTCGACGGCGCACTGGACCAGCTCGAACACAGCGACGACGACGGCGCACGCGCCGAACTCGACGCCCGCTTCGCGCTGATGAGCGCCGAAGTGCGCCGCCTGTTCCTGTTGCTGGAAACCGCATTGAAGCTGAGCAAGGCCGAGTAACCAGGCCTTCGGACAGTGGCGTCGTTGAGGCGCAATCCGGGGCGTAAGTCAAAAGCTCTCGGTGAGTCGAGGGCGCGGTGCCCTCACCACTTGCGGGACACGCCGTGAATCCGTCCGTGGAGGCTCAGTGGCGGCATCCATGCCGCCACATGGTCCCGCAAGCGGTGAGGACACCGCACCAGACAGTCAGTCGGCTGTTTTATTAAGAGCTTGTCCGTTGCTCGGCTTGTTTTGGGAAGCTGAGCGGACGCGCCGTTATCCAAACAACGCAGGTCGTGCTTTGCTTGCACTCTGCACACCGACCATCTCGACTGGTCCTTGCCCGCCCACCGTCGCGGGACCTTACGCGGCATGGATGCCGCGTAAGAGCCTACAGGGACGTACTTGCGGCGTGTCCCGCGATGGTGGGCGGGCAAGGGCCCTGCAGCCAAGCCGCAGATCATCCGCTCCAAAACCGACGCATCCACACCGTTCAATCACCTCTCAAGGTGACCGAGAGCTACATGGACGTACTTGCGGCGTGTCCCGCGATGGTGGGCGGGCAAGGGCCCTGCAGCCAAGCCGCAGATCATCCGCTCCAAAACCGACGCATCCACACCTTTCAATCACCTCTCAAGGTGACCGAGAGCTACAGGACGTACTTGCGACGTGTCCCGTGACGGTGGGCGGGCAAGGGCCCTGCAGCCAAGCCGCAGATCAGCCGCCCAACAACCGACGCATCCACACCTTTCAATCACCTCTCAAGGTGACCGAGAGCTACAGGACGTACTTGCGACGTGTCCCGCGACGGTGGGTGGGCAAGGGCCCTGCAGCCAAGCCGCCGATCATCCGCTCCACAACCGACCCATCCACACCGTTTAACCACCTCTCAAGACAACCGAGAGCTTGAGCGTCAGCGTTGTTTGGATGTTCCCAAGCCGAGCGGTTGAGGGCGCGTTGAGCTGCGCGTTGCGCATTGCGCCAGGGATGGCGTGATGGATGCAGTGCCACCACAGATCACGCGCGCGCCGTCATCGAATGCGTCAATCATTCCATCTCACAACCTGACACATCGCAGCGCTATCCTGTGCCCATGTTCAAGCCCGTCCGCCGTCTCATCGCGCCCACACCGCAGCTTGTCGAACGCGACTGCGTGCGTCTTGAACTGGAAGGGCGCCAGATCGAGGTGCTGCGCGTGCGCGACCCGCGCGCGCGGCGCATCAAGCTCAGCGTGGACGAACGCGGCGCGCGGCTGACGCTGCCGATCCGCGCCAGCCTGGTGTCCGGCGAACGGTTTTTGCTGGCGCACCTGGAGTGGCTGAGCACGCAGCTGTCGCGCTATCAGCAGGTGGATGCCTTTCCCGCGCTGGAGCGTGGCGTGCCGGGGCTGCTGCCGTTACGCGGCGTCTTGTTGCCGCTTAGCTGGCACGACGGGCGCTACGCACGCATCGACATCACTGATGACGGCGCACAGTTCCACGCGCCCACGCGACTAGGCGATGCAGGCCTGCGCCGCACGTTGAAGGAATTTTACGAAGCGCAGGCACGTGCCGATGTCGGCCGTTGGCTGCCGAGCTATCTGCCGGGTTTGCCGCGCGCACCGGCACGCGTGCGGCTCAAGGTGATGTCCTCGCAGTGGGGCTCGCTCGCACCGGATGGCTCGATGGCGCTGGATCTGGCGCTGGTACTCGGCCGCCCGTCCGCGTTCGAATACGTGCTGGTGCACGAGCTCTGCCATCTGGTACAGGCCAATCACTCGCCCGCGTTCTGGGCCGAAGTGGAACAGCGCTTTCCGGCCTGGCGCGACGAGCGCAGCTATTTCCACGAACACGGCCGCCAGCTCAAGGCGCAGTTGCGGCGGTTGCTGCAGGCCGAGTGACGGGCGGTGTGTCGCACCGCCCGTCACAAAACCTGATGACACCCATGCTGCGATGGCAATGCGTGTTCGGGTGCATGCACAACCCGCATCCACCATCACTCGCGCGGCGGCAACTCGGCCAAAAACCCATTGATCACCGCCGCCACCGCTTCCGGCGTTTCCATATGCACGTGGTGCGTACCCGGCAGAAGATGCAGGCGCGCATCGCGCATCAGCGCCACGCGGTGATCGCGTAACGCATCCGGGAAATACACCTGCGCGGGCGTGGCGAAGATGGCCTGGGTCGGGCAGGCGATGGAGGCCAGCAATACGTCGATCTGCGCTTCGGTCATGCGGATCGCAGTGGGCAAGGTCAGACGCGGGTCGCTGCACCAGCTATAGCCGCCCTCGACCGCGCACACGCCACGCTCCACCAGCAGGCGTGCGGCCGGTTCGGTGAGCTGGTTGGCCATCATGCGTGCGCGTACCGGCATCTCCATCGATGGAAACACCCGCAACGGCCGCTGCGCCAGCGTGCGTGCCGAGGCCACCGCATCGCGCAGGCGGGTGGCAGTGCTTTCCACCGGCTCGGCCAGCGCGCCCAATGCTTCGATCGCGATCAAGGCTTCCACGCGTTCCGGCGCCGCGGCCGCGAGCAGGCTGGCAACGCCGCCGCCCAGCGAGTGGCCGAGCACGCTGAAGCGCTCCCAGCCCAGCGCATCGGCCACCTGCAGCAGAATCCCGATCGCGCTGCTGAGCGTGTATTCGGCACCGGTTGGCAACCACGCGCTATGGCCGTGACCGGGTAGATCGAGCAGCACCAGATCCAGATCCTGCGCATGCAGATGCGCGCTCAGCGGCAGGAAGCTGGCCGCGTTGTCGAGCCAGCCATGCAGGGCCAACATCCGGCGCGGGCCGCGCGCGTGATTGCGTAACCCTGTGATCCGACCAATCGCCAGCTCGCACGCAAACGGCTCCAACCTCACGCGCGCCGTGCCAACGCGGCCAGTGCCTGCGCATGCGCCGGGCTGGCGTTGAGGCACGGGATATAGCTCAACGTGGCGTTACGCTCGGCCAGCGTTTCGGCAAAGCCCAAGGCCACTTCTTCCAGCGTTTCCAGGCAGTCGGTGGCAAAGCCCGGGCAGACCAGATCGAAGCTGCGCACGCCGCCTTCGGCCAGTTTCCACAAGGTCGGCTCGGCGTAGGGCTGCAGCCAGCGCTCCGCGCCGAAGCGCGACTGGTACCCCATCTCCCATTCGTCCGCGCCCAGGCCCAGCGCGGCGACGATCGCCTGCGCGCTGCGCTCGCATTGCTGCGGATACGGGTCGCCGGCATTGGCCACGCGTTGCGGCAGGCCGTGGAAGGAGAACATCAGCTTCTCGCTGCGTCCGTGCGCCTGCCAATGCGCGCGGATCGAATCGGCGATCGCCGCGACCCAGCCGGCGTCTTCGCAATAGTCCTGGATCACCTCCACCGCGATCTCCGGCGCGCTCGGGCGCCAGGCATCGATCACGTCCTGGATCGAGGCGGTGGTGGTGGTCGAATACTGCGGATACAGCGGCAGTACCACGATGCGCTTGATGCCACGCGCACGCAGGCCGTCCAGCGTCTTGCGCAGCGCGGGCTGGCCGTAACGCATGGCGCATTCCACATGCCAGTCCGGCATCACCTCCTTCAGACCCTCGGCCAGGCGACGCGTGTACACCGCCAGCGGCGAGCCGTCCGGCAGCCACACCTTGGCGTATTTCTCGGCCGACTTGGGCCCGCGGATCGGCAGGATCACCCCGTACAGCAGCGGCTTCCAGAACAGCGGCGGAATCGCCACCACACGGCGGTCGCTGAGGAACTCGGCCAGGTAGCGGCGCACGGCCGGGGCGGTGGGCGACTCGGGGGTGCCGAGATTGACGACCAGCAGGGCGGTATCGGAGGTGGTATTCATGCCGGGCATTCTGGCAGAGCGCAGCAGCGCTGCCGAGGACAGCGCACCGATCGACCTGATTGACGGCCTCTTGATCGTCCGGTTGCGCTCACCACCGATTCATTGCGCCACCACTAACGTCGCGCCATTGCTATCTTTGACGGATCGTCCTTTGGAGCTTGTCATGCCCCGTTTGTCGCGCCTGGCCCTGTTGTTGTCGTTGACCTTCGCCGCCGGCCATGCCGTTGCCGGCCCGGAAGAGGACCAGCGCGCGCGTAACGCGGTTCGCGTGCTCAACGAGATCATGAAGATCCCCGAGCAGGCCATCCCCGACAAGCTGCTCGACGGAGCGCGCGCCATTGTGGTCATCCCCGACACGCTCAAGGCCGGTCTGGTGATCGGCGGCCGTCGCGGCCACGGCCTGATGTCGATGAAGAACGCCGACGGCAGCTGGTCGCAGCCGGTGTTCGTCAAGCTCACCGGCGGCAGCATCGGCTTCCAGGCCGGCGTGCAGTCCTCCGACGTGGTGCTGGTGTTCCGCAACGACCGCAGCCTGGACAACATCGTCAACGGCAAGTTCACCCTCGGTGCCGATGCCGGTGTAGCCGCCGGCCCGGTGGGACGCAATGCCGCCGCGGCCACCGATGGCCAGCTCAAGGCCGAAATCTGGTCGTGGTCGCGTGCCCGCGGCCTGTTCGCCGGCGTGGCGCTGGACGGTGCGGTGCTGCAGATCGACGATGCCGCCGACCTCAACGCCTACGGTGGCGGCGCCACGCCGCGCATGATCTTCGAAGGGCGTACCAACGAGCGTGCCTCCACCGACGTGATCGCCTTCCGCGATCGCCTGGAAGAGGCCACTTACACCGCGCGCGCCAACCGCGGCACCGACGGCGCCGCCGAGGGCACCGCACCTGCACCGCGTCCGCAGACCCCGCCACCGGCACAGGCCGCGAGCACACCGCCGCCGCCGGCCAACGAGGCCAGCACCGTGCCGATGCAGCCCAGCGCCACGCCGCCGCCGCAACAGGGATTCCAGCCGGTCTCGGATGGCGAAATTCGCACCGAATCGCTGGACGGCAACCGCTAAACCGCTGTCATCCCCCTGCGCGGTGCGCTGGGGTATCCTGCGTCTTCCTTCTTTTCAGCAAGCGAGCAGATCATGGGCGGTTTCAGCATTTGGCACTGGCTGATCGTGCTGGTGATCGTGTTGCTGGTGTTCGGTACCAAGCGGCTCACCAGCGGTGCCAAGGATCTCGGCAGCGCGGTCAAGGAATTCAAGAAAGGCATGCATGACGACGACAAGCCGGCCGCAAAGCTCGGCGACGACGCACGCACGGCCGAGCAGGCGCGTGAGGCGCAGGCCGAGCGCGACCGCGACGCACGTTGATCCGGAGCGGCGTGCGTGTTTGACATAGGTGTTGGCGAACTGACGCTGATCGCGATCGTCGCCCTGGTGGTGCTCGGTCCCGAGCGTTTGCCCAAGGCGGCCAGGTTTGCCGGATTGTGGGTGCGCCGCGCGCGCATGCAGTGGGATTCGGTCAAGCAGGAGCTGGAGCGCGAGCTGGAGGCCGAAGAGCTCAAGCGCAGCCTGCAGGACGTGCAGACCTCGCTGCGCGAGGCCGAAGACCAGTTGCGCAATAAGCAGCAGCACCTGGAGCAGGGCGCCCGCGCGCTGCATGACGAGGTGGGCCGCGATATCGATATCCGCAGTGGTGCGACAGCGGTGGCGACGCCGCTGGAGCTGGCGCATGCGGATCTGTCGGCTGAGGCTAATGCCGAGTCGATCGTAGGTACGTCGGCGGCAGGAACGCCGGCAGTGGCCGCCGTCGCTGAACCAGCGGCTGCGGCACCGGTGATTGCACAGGCACAGCCAATCGCTCCGGCGCCCCATCAAACGTTGGTACCGGCCCCACATGACCCCGTGGTGCCAGCGCCGCATGCCGCACATCTCACCAGCGCGCATGCGCCGGTGACTGCCGCACCCATCGATGCGAGCACGCCGCTCGAGCCGAGCACCGCGACAGAGACAGAGCCGACCGAGCCGACCAAGATCCAGGAGAAACAGCCGTGAGCCTGTTCGACGACGCACAGGCCGAAAGCAGTCTGATCGAGCATCTGGTCGAGTTGCGCGCACGCCTGGTGCGCGCGCTGATCGGCCTGGGCGTGGTGCTGTTGGCGCTGCTGCCGTTTTCGCGCGCGATCTATTCCTGGCTGGCCGCGCCGCTGATTTCGCAGCTGCCGCTGGGGCAGACGATGATCGCGATGAACCCGGCCGGCGCGTTCTTCGCCCCGCTCAAGCTGACCTTCTTCGTGGCGGTGTTCTTCAGCGTGCCGTGGTTGCTGTATCAGGCCTGGGCCTTCGTGGCGCCGGGCCTGTATCAGCGCGAAAAGAAGCTGGCGTTTCCGCTGCTGGCCTCAGCGGTGGCGTTGTTCTATATCGGCTGTGCCTTCGCATATTTCCTGGTGCTGCCGGCGGTGTTCCACTTCCTGACCACGTTCAAGCCGGACGTGATCGCCATTACCCCGGATGCCAATTCCTATCTGGATTTCGTGCTGGCGATCTTCTTCGCCTTCGGTGCGAGCTTCGAGCTGCCGGTGGCGCTGGTGATCCTGGTGCTGCTGGGCTGGGTCAGCCCAAAGCAACTGAGCGAAGGCCGCGGCTACGCCATCGTCGGCATCTTCATCCTGGCCGCGGTCCTCACCCCGCCGGACGTGGTCTCGCAGCTGATGCTCGCGATCCCGATGTGCCTGCTCTACGAGCTCGGCATCGTCGCCTCGCGGGCGGTCGGACCTAAGGCCGCCTAGCGCGCCCCGCGTCAGGCACCGACAGTGCCAGGCCTCTCCTTGTAGGAGCGCACTTGTGCGCGATGAAGCTTTCCCGGGAAAGCTCCATCGCGCGCAAGCGTGCTCCTACGATCCCGAGTGATCCGGTCGCACGCACATAGTCGCTTGATAGCCAAAGCGCCGTGCTTTGACGTGTCAGGACGACGGCTGGATGTGCAAAATGGACGCCTGTTTGCACAAGGCGCCAGGCCAACGCAGGTAGCTCGCACCGAAGGTGGGGCTCATCGTAGGAGCGCACCCGGGCGCGATAGAGGCTTTCCCGGGAAAGCTTCTTCGCGCATGAGTGCGCTCCTACATTTCAGGCGGCAAACACGTCCGGGCGCGACGGCGGGGCCGGCTGCGCAAGGGCGCCTTCGTGCGTGAACATCTGTTTCCAGGCCGCGTAGACCGAGCCGGCGAACACCGGCATCAGCACGGCCATCAGCAGCAGCTGGGCCAGCCACATCGCCACGGTCTGCCCGGCCACCAGGCCGACGATCAGCGCCACGATCATCACTGCGAAATAGATCGCGAAGATGGCGATGAAGGCCAGCACGAAGAACACCAGCATGGCCGGCAGGTTGTGCAGGCTGGCGCGCAGGCTCTCGCGCAGCGCGTGGCCGCCGGTGCTGCGGTCGAACATCACCTGCGGCGGCATCACGAACAGCGCCAGCGTCATCGCCGCGAAGGTGGCGATGGTCAGCAGCAGCCACAGCAGGATGCGGCCGGCCGGCAGGCTGGCGGCGAGCTGCTCGATCTGCACCGGGTCCGGCTGCGCGCCGGACTGGCTGATCTGGTTGATCTTGGCCATCACCTCGGACAATTGCTGCAGCCCGTTGGCGCCGATCATTACCAGCAGCAGCACGCCCAGCAGCAGGCCGGCAATCAGCTGCGGCAGCAGCGACACCAGCAGATGCGGCGCGCGGCCGTCCTGCAGGCCGTGCAGCAGATGCGACGGTTTGGCGATACGGCCTTCGTCCACCTCGCGGATCGCCCACAGCATGCCGCCCATGAACAACGGGCCGGCCAGTACCAGCAGGAACTGCAACGCCGGGCCAAGCAGCGGCACCAGCACCGACAGCGACACCACCAGGGTGGCGGTCACGCTCCAAATTACCCCCAGCGAGCCAAGCGCCAGTGGCGCCCGCTTCAGCAGGGAGAAACCGGTCAACAGCCATTCTGCGCCGGCAGACGCCGGCACCTTGCGGATTTCGCTCATTCCCATTCCGGATCGACACGCACCGGACCATCCGGCGTGCAGCGATTATCGCTGCTTTTAGGTGTGCGCGGCGGGATGAGCGATCACTGTTTGCAGGCCGCGTGCGTGATGCACGAAGCGGCGCAGCAGCTTGCGGGCGATCGGCGCGGCGCTGACCTCGCGGGCGACCGTGCGGGCGCAGTGGCCATGGCGGGCGATGCACTCGGCGCGGGCCTGCACATAGCCGCGCATGTGGTGGGTGGCGAACTCCGGATGAAACTGCACGCCCCAGGTGGCCTGGCCCCAGCGGAACGCATGGCAGCGGTCCTGGCGCGAATGCGCCAGCACGATGGCGCCATCGGGTGCGCGCACCACGGTTTGCATGTGCGTGGCGTGCGCTGGGAAATGCGCCGGCAGGCCGGCAAACAAGGGGTCCTGCTCGGCCGGCGGGTGCAGTTCCAGCGCGATGGTGCCGGACTCGCGCCCGGCCGGGTTGTAATCGACCTCGCCGCCCAGCGCATGCGCCAGCAACTGGTGCCCGTAGCAGATGCCCAGCAGCGGCATGCCCTGGTGGGCAGCCTCGCGCAGCCAGTCGGCGCTGCGTTCGCTCCACTCGGCGCGGTCGGTGACATAGGCGGCCGAGCCGCTGACGATGGTGCCGGCAAAGCCGTCGCGGTTGGGCAGGCGGTCGCCGTTGGCGACGTCGATGACCACGGTCTCGCGCTCGGCCAGCCCGGCCGCCACGCGAATCCAGTGCGGAAAACGGCCGTATCGCTTCATCTCCGGCACGGGGTGCCCGGTTTCGATGATCAGGAACGGCAAAACAGACATGCGCGAAGATCCGGACACAACAGATGCCCTCGATTGTAGGCGGCAGCGAGGCGTTTTTTTCAAGCGGCACCCCAAGACGCGCTCCGCGGGTCATTGCCGAATGATATGTCCTGATTCCCTCGCAGCGAGATGCCAATGATGGTAGCGGTGGTTGCCGACCGTTGCATGTCTCGGATATCGGCAGAAAAACGCACGGCTGGAATGACGGTGCCTTTACGCCGTCGCTGTGGTCAGGTCGACGCAAGGTTCGGCCGGATTGGTATGGAAAAACATCGAATCGTGCATAACCATCGGAACACCTTGCTTGACGGCTGCGGAGCACGTGCCGTGCCGGCGTGCTGCATCCCATGCGTTCAATCCATGCAATGTGTTGAGGACATTGGCCCAACGCGCAGCGGGCGTCGCACAAGTCGTCGGCGCTTCGTATTGGAGAAGTCGTTCGCGGGCAGATTGACTAAATTTCCGGGCATGAAAACTCATGCCACCAATCCAATTGCGTTCCGCACAAACTCGCCTTACGCCCATGCCGAAAAAAAGCCTACCCTAACGGAGGATCAGGCAGCAGCAAGCACCAGCGGCACGTATCAACCGCTTGAACGGCCGCCTAGAAAACGGCAGAGGACAGAGTCGGATGACCCAGGGGCGTCGACGCGAGACAGACAGCCCCCGACGGCAAGCGACGTAAAAAAAGAGCAAACCGATGCCAGCGAGGGCGCATGGGACAGGCGCGTTCGGCACTGGCAGCCCTCTGCCGTAAAAAACGAGCGCATCAAAACCGAGCGGTACCCGGACAAGGTGACCGCCGACGTCGGCGCGTCGTCAGCGCATCGTCGGCCACAACGACCGACGCATCATGGTTTGGAAGCTGGGGAAAATTATCGACCGACCGAACTGCAACCAGACCGAATCGTAGAAAAACGTCCGCGCGAAGAGCAAGAGCCCTATCGGCAGTCAAAGCGGTCAGTCCATGGCACTAGGCTGATATCCGAACTGCGCAGGGTCGAAGATCATCTGGACTCGGCGGCACAAAAACGGCTACAGGCGCAGCGACAGCAGCAGCGGCGACAGTTGAGCGAGCCCCACGGAATCGGGCGTAACCACAACGCCGGCCTGTGCGTATCGATGGCATACGACAACGAGCTGGCCGATCGCATGCGCGGCGGGATGGCGTTGCCCTTCCTGGAAAAAAGTCTCCATGCGCAAGTCAACGCCAGTCGGCTCGACAAATACCTTCAGCTGGTTGCCAATGCACAGTGCGCCAGGGGAGCAACCCCCCGCGATCTCGATCGTTGCACCGAAATTGCAGCGCAGTACCTCTACCAGACCGGGTGGTTCGAAGGCGCATCGCTGAAGCAGCTGGCGCATGTGGGCAACAAGCTGAGCAAGCACCCGAACCAGCCCGCCTGCATGGAGGCAATCGCGTGGATCGCCGGGCAACTCGATCAGGCCGATGATCTTGTGGGGCTGGGTGGCTACCCGTACTCTCTGCTCCTGAACGCCTTCGCAAAAAATATCGACAGCGGGCGGTGTGAACGCGCGGTGGCGCGTATGGCACGTCACCTGCTGCGTGATGACCAAGCCAGGCAGTCCCTGAGTGCGCAGGCCATCAGCCTGGCACTCAATACCTTCAGCAAGTGGTCCGATCATCCGGATTGCCAGGCCGCGGCGCATCGGCTCGCCGCACGTTTCGCCAGCGACAACCGCTTGCGTTGTGCGATGAATGCGCAGGGCGTGGCGACCACGCTCAACGCCCTCAGCAAATGGCCCGACACGTCGGTCTGTGGAGCCGCGGTCGGCGCGCTGGCCGAGCGGCTGGCCGACGAGGCCCGGCTGCGCAAGGACCTCAGTCCGCAAGAACTGAGCACCGCGCTCAACGCCCTGAGCAAATGGCCCAACTCGCCGGTCTGTGCGGCCGCCACCAGTGCGCTGGCCGGGCGGCTGACGGACGAGCCCGAGTTGTGCGCGGCCCTCGATCCCATCAACGTGGCGCAAGCGCTCAACGCCCTGAGCAAATGGCCCAATTCGCCGGTCTGTGCGGCCGCCGCCAGCGTGCTCGCCGGGCGGCTAGCCGGCGATTCCGAGTTGCGCAAGGCCTTGATTGCGCACTGCGTGTCCAACGTGCTCAACGCCCTGAGCAAATGGCCCGACGATGCGGTCTGTGCGGCCGCCGTCGCTGCGCTCGCCAGGCGGCTCGCCGACGATCCCGAGCTGCGCGAGGACCTGGACCAGCAAGGCGTGTCCAACGTGCTCAACGGCCTGAGCAAATGGCCCGATACGCCAGTCTGTGCGGAGGCCGCCAGTGCGCTGGCCGAGCGGTTGGTCGACGATCCCGAGTTGCGCCAGGCCCTGGACCGCCAAGGCGTGTCCAACGTGCTCAACGCCCTGAGCAAATGGCCCGATACGCCGATCTGTGGGGAGGCCGTCAGTGCGCTGGCCTGGCGGCTGGCCCACGAGCCGGAGTTGTGTACGGCCCTCGACGCGATCAACCTGACCCAAGCGCTGGGTGCCCTGAGCAAGTGGCCCGACGACGAGGTGCGTGCGTCCGCCGGCAGCGCGCTGGCCAAGCGGCTCACCGATCCTGATGTGCGCGCGACGCTCGACCCGCAACCGATGACCCGCGCGTTCAAAGCCTTGAGCAAGTGGTCCGACAAGGCGATCTGTGCGGCCGCCGCCAGCGCACTGGCCCAGCGGCTGGCCGACGATCCGCAGTTGCGCAAGGCACTCCAACCGCAATGCGTGGTCGTCGTTCTCAACGCCCTGTGCAAATGGCCCGACATGGCCGATGGCGCTGAGGCCGTCAGCGCGCTGGCCGGGCGGCTGGCCGACGATCCCGGCTTGCGCGAGGCACTCAACGCGATAGAAGTGACCAACGCGTTGAATGCCTTGAGCAAATGGCCAAACAACGAGGCCTGTGCAGCTGCCGCCAGTGCACTGGTCGCACGGCTGGTCGACGACCCTAGGTTGCGCAAGGCTCTGGACTCGCAAGGCTTGGCCATCACGCTCAACGCCCTGATCAAATGGCCCGACAACGCGCTCTGTGCGGCCGCCGCCCATGCGCTGGCCGAGCGGCTGGCATTCGAGCCCGATGTGCGCCAAGCCCTCAAGCCGCAAGAGGTGGCCAACGCGCTCCATGCCCTGAGCAAATGGCCCGACAACGAGGTGTGTGCGACCGCCACCCGTACGCTTGCCGAGCGGCTGGCCGACGACCCTGGGTTAGTCCAGGCGCTGGACCCGCAAGGGGTGGCGGCCGTGCTCAACGCCCTGAGCAAATGGTCCGACACGCCCGTCTGTGGGGCCGCTGTCAGCGCGCTTGCCGAGCGGCTGGCCGACGACCCTGGGTTAGTCCAGGCGCTGGACCCGCAATGGGTGGCGACCGTACTCAACGCCCTGAGCAAGTGGTCCGGCACGCCCGTCTGTGCGGCCGCCGCCAGTGCGCTTGCCGGACGGTTGGCCGACGATCTTAAGTTACGCAAGGCCCTGACTCCGCATGGCGTGGCAACCGTGCTCAACGCCCTGAGCAAATGGCCCGGCTCGCCGGTCTGCGCAGCCGCCGGCAGTGCGCTGGCCGCGCGGCTGGCCGACGGTCCCGAATTGCGCAATGCCCTGGACCCGCACGGCCTGGCCAGCGCGCTCAACGCCCTGAGCAAATGGCCCGACAATGCGCTCTGTGCGGACGCCGCCCGTGCGCTGGCCGCGCGGCTGGCCGACGATCCTGGGCTACGCAATGCCCTGGACCCGCAAGGCATGAGCAATGCGCTGGGCGCCATGAGCAAATGGCCCGCTGACGCGAGCTGTACGGCGGCCGCCATGGCGCTGGTCGCGCGGCTGACCGACGAGCCGGACCTGCGCGAGGCCTTCGGCCCTATCGACGTGACCGCAGCGCTCAACGCCATGAGCAAATGGACCGCCTCTCCGGCCTGCGAGGTGGCCACCGACCTGTTGGCGACGAGGCTGGCCGGCGATCGCGAGTTGCGCAGCGCCCTGGGCGCGCTAGGCGTGGCCATCGCGCTCAACGCGCTGAGCAAATGCCTCGCCAGGCCGGCGTGTCAAACGGCATTCGTGCTGCTCGCCGAGCGCGCAGGCTCGACCGAGCTGCCCTGGCGGCAGTTCGAGATGCGCGGGATCGCCATGGTGGCCAACGCGATGTCCCGCTTGCTGCAGCTGGACGATGAGGGCGATGAGCAGTTCCGGCCCCTGGGCGTGGCCAAACTGCAGGCGATGGCCGGGCACCTGGACCTGCACCGCGAGCGGTTTGCGTCCGCCTCGGCCGCCGATATCGGGCTGCTCTTCAAGGCCCTTGCGGCGGCGCGGCTGCAGCGCCAGATGCGTCCGCTGGGGCAGCCGGCGCTGGAGCGGGTGTCGGCCCTGATCGGGGATGATGGATTACGCCAGACCAGCCTTGAGGGGATCGGCAGCCTCTGCATGGGACTGTTGCCGCTGATCCGCAGTCCGGAGCTGAGCCCCCGCCACCGGGGCCAGGCATTGCGCGTGTTCGATACGTTGCAGCCCATCGCCGCGCGCAAGATCGACCTGTACCTGCGCGACGACGGTACGCGCGCTTCGGCCGACATCGAACAGCATGCAACGCGCTGCCCGGCGCTGACCTTCTACCAGGTGCTCAAAGCCTACGCGGTGGTGAGCTGGCAATGGAAAGCGCGCCATCTTGACGGCCCGCGGAAGGAACAGCGCCAGCGCCGCGACGAACTGGTGAAGTGGGTGGACCTGACGCTGGCACGGACGCGCGAGGCGATCCAGGCGGACCTGGGCGAGATGAGCTGGAACCTGATCGCGCAGATCGAGGCCGGCGACCAGGTGTTCGACGCCCTGGACCTGCGCATGACCAAGGACGCGCCGACGATTACCCAGGCCCATCCACCGACCCGCTTTGACCTGGACAGTGGGCGCTTGAGCATGTCCTCGACACCCGGTCGGCCAGTGGCGCCGGCCCCCGGCCGTGGCAGCACGATCCATGTGGTGGTCGATCTGCTGGGCAAGGAATTGTCGACCAACCAGAGCGCATCGGACAAGCCGTACTCGCTGTTTGCGCGCCTGACCGGGCTGCCGCTAGTAGAGGTCCAGCTGCCCGGGGAGATTTCGACCTTCATGCTGGCGCGGACGTTCAACTACACCGGTGAGCCCTGGCGCTTTGACCTGTTCGGCGGCAGCCGCGCTGCGCGCAGCAAATCCGGTAGCAGCAGTCTCGTGACGTCTTCCAGGAAGGAGTCGGCGTCGCTGTTGCCGGCATTCCGCTATGCCGACACCGCCCCGGGCAGCAGCCTGATGCAACTGGCCGCCAAGCTCGCTCCGCAACGCGAGGACTGGTCGCGCATGCAGCGCTCGCTGCTGGAGATGGTGCCCAGTGACCATGTCGTGGAGGGAACGCTGCGGCTGGGGATGTTCGACGACGTCGAGGGCCCTGCGCATCCGTTCAAGCCGTTGGCCGTGGATGGAACACCCCTGGCGCTTTGCCCCAACGATGGCTGCGGTTTCCTGAAACTGGAGGTGGCCTTGTCAATTCCGGCCTTCCGCAAGCATTACGATGCCTGGCAGGCAGTGCAGGCGAACCAGGCTACCGAGGAGCAGCGCGATCTGGTGGCCAAGGACAAGGGCCCTTCGCGGATGCCAGCGCAGGCGCTGCAGCATTACCCGCGCGATGCGGCTGCGCTGGAAGAGGCGCACGCGGCGATGCAGGATCGGCTGCAGACACTGGAGCCGACAGGCGATGACCCTCTCTGGGTGTACAGGCCGCTCATCGGCGGCGGCTACCGGGGCCAGCGGGTCCGGGCGGTGCCGTCGGCCGACGACAAGGTGCATCTGCCGCAGCAGCGCAGCCAGGCCTTCGACCTGGCCGGCGGCCCGTTGCTGCTCGGCAAGCCCCCCTACGACAAGGAGAATCTGCTGCCGGTGCCGGAGCAACGCATCGCCACCGTGGCCAAGGGCGACGCCACCGCCGCCTTCCTCTCCCAGTGCTTCGGCATCCAGTACAGCTACACCGGTTTCGACGATCGCTCCGGCGTCGATCCGCAGATGCTGCACAGCAAGGGCATGCTGGTTGTCGTGCCCGAGCAGCAGTGGCCGGCTGAGTTTTCCGACACCGACCTGGCCTGCTCCAAGGAAGATCTGAAGACGCTGTCGTCCTGGACGAACGGCCGCGACCGCGGTGCCTTGCCGGGCGACATCCTCAGCACCGGCAGCCTGCGGCTCAAGGACATCGTGGAGCCTGGGCGCCTGGGCGCACTGCCGATCGACGAGTTGCGCAAACGCAACATGGACACCGACGGGGACGATGCGTTTGTCTACGCAGGCTACCCCAAGCTGGCCGCGCTGATTTCGCGGGTGATGGTGGATCGCCAGTCCCGGCGCGGTCGGCAGCAGTCCTTCAAACCGCCGAAGACGGCCACTCCGGCCATCGACCCGGTCAGCGGCCACTACCAGCCCGGGCGGCTGTCGGAAATCATGTCCCTCAAGCGCGGTCAGCGCGTCACCGCGGCAGCGGCCACGCTGGCGGCGCGTTTCATGGCGCAACCGGACGAGCTGCGCGAGGCGATGGCGCGCGCGATGATGTTCGGCACCTACGATGGCATCGAGCGTGAGTTGCGCACCGGTTTGCACGAGCTGCTCGAAGAGCAGGCCCGCGATCCCCAGGTGTTGGCGACGCTGCGTGTGCAGGCGCGCGAAGCGATCGAGCGCGCCCACCTGTCCGAGGCGCGCCAGGCGGCCGAATTGCTGCACGCGCAGCTGCTTGCGCTTGAGGCAGGCTCGGAGGCCGGCAGCGCCGCGCCGGCGTTGCCCGAGGCCCTGGCCGAGGCGTTTCCCGGACTGGCCGAGGCCTACGCGGCCGCCTCTGGTGTCGAGGCGCGCATCCACGCCATCCTGGACAACTACCCAGTGTGCCGGCTATCGCATGCGCAGTTCCCGGATGGGCAACCCGGGCTCATCCCCGACGAGCCGGAACTGACCATGCGCAACCTGTTCACCATCGCCATCAAGGTCGGCACCGATGCGCTGAAGTCCGACACCGGCACGGCGCTGTTCGCCAAGATCGTGGAGGCCTGCGAACGGTCCGAGCGAAGCTTCGCCGAGCGGGTCCGCAATGTGCCCTACAGCAGGGCAACCGCCCGAGCCATGCAGGACGGGCGCTTCAACCCCGAACAGACCAAGCTGCTGCTGCAGCGCATGCCGTCGATGGCCGCCGGCGTCATGGAAGACGCGCTTGACGCGCTACAGCAGGCCGGCTGGATCGATCGTCCGCAGCCGCCGGCCGAGCGCCTGCGCGCCGTGCAGCCGCAGGACATTGCGCTCAAGGCGCAGGCCTTGTCGACGCGTGCGCGCCAGATGGAACCGCAGGTCACCGACATGCTCAAGCGCGTTGCCGCCCGCCATGGCGGGCAACTGGCCGGCACACAGCATCAACTGAAGTCATACGGCTCGTTGCAGGAAAAGCTCAAGCAGCGGGTGGTATTGAAAAAGCAGACGTTGGAAGAAGCGGCGGCGGGCGTCAACGATGCGCTGCGCTATAGCGTGGTGCTGCAACCGCAGGACTTTACAGCCGGCCTGCGCGCTGTGCTGGCCGCACTGGACGATCAGGGCCATGCACGGGTCAAGCTGACCAATCAATTCACCGATTACCCGCCCTCCTTCAAGGCCATCAATGTCACCCTGCGCAGCCCTGACGATGCGCTGTGGGAGATCCAGTTCCACACGCCGGAGACCTTCGAGCTCAAGGAGCGCTTCCACGATCTGTACAAGCGCACCCATGCGCTGGCGCTTGGCGGCGCGTCGCGGGCCGAGCAGCGCAAGCTGCAGGAGCCTGCGTTGGAGGCCTTCAAGCGCGTGGCCTCGCCGCCAGGGTGCGAGGAGATCGACGACTGGCAGGAAGAGACCGTGCCGGCGTTGGCAAGCACAATGCCGGCGCTCGCCTCCGAACAGACACCCGTCTATGCGGACGCATCGCTGGCACACAGCGTGTTCAACGCCGCAGCAGGCAAGCAAGCGTCACTGACGCCGGTGCTCAACACGCTGGCCGAAGGCTTGGGCGCGCGGCTGTGGGGCAACGTGCGCTACGACGCCAAACAGGGCCGGATCGAGCAGGTGCAACAGGCCCCGTTCCAGAAATCGGTCGCCTCGATCAAGGACAAGATCCGGCGCCATCTGCGCGCCGGCATGACAGCAGAACAGGCCACGCAGAGCGTGGGCGATGCGCTGCGCTATGCGCTTGAGCTGCCGTCCGAGGATTTCGTGGTCAAGGTGCTGGCGGCACAGGAGACGCTGCGTCGGCAAGGGACGACGTGCGTGAAGCTGCAGAATTACTTTACCTCAGGAGACGGCACCTACCGGGGCATCAATGCCCGCTTCACCGATGCCGAGGGCTACGCGTTTGAAGTGCAGTTCCACACTGCCGAGAGCTTCAACGCCAAGGCGCAAACACATCTGTCGTACAAGCGGATGCAGTTGGCGCAGACACGACTCGACAGGGAGCGGCAAAAACCTCAGCCCGATCCGGTCAGGCAGGCAAAACTGACGCAGGAGATCGCAGCGCACACACAGGCGATGCACGAGATGACCGCTAAGGTGGGCAAGCCTGTCGGCGTCGAGCGTCTGGGGGAGCGCGCATGAGGGCCAATCCACCCCCCGGAACGTGGGGAATTGCGACTGTTGAGAAGATGGAGCTGCGAGCCAGGTGCCGTCTCGACCATGAAGGCATGGGCGCCGAGTTCCACTGCTGCGGGAACGCCAGGGAGAAAGGGGCTCGCAGCGGCCGGCCAGTGAGTCGATCGCCGGCACGGTAATCGACCGTCAGGGTGTGCGAGAACCGCGTAGGAAACGGATGCGTCTGGGCGTCCTGCTCACCGACAACGCGCTGGTGGAATGCTTCACCGGACGCCTGGCGTGCCTGAGCGAAAACCAGGGATCGGCAGGGATCGGTCTCGCTGTCAGACAGCAAATTTTTCCCGATCCTTGACGGCCCTCGATGCCTTGCGACGTCGATGGTCTGCGCACCGATCATGCACGCGCGTGCCGGCTGCCAAACACGCGCAAGCGGCGTGCTCAGTAGGATGGAGGACGCGTTTATTCCCGCGGTGGCAACACCGACAGCACTTCTTCGATGGTGGTCAGCCCGGCGGCGACCTTCTCCATGCCGGTGCGGCGCAGCGTGCGCAATCCCTCGCCGCGGGCGGCATGGCTGAAGCTGGCCAGGTCGGTGTCGGCGCGGATCAGGCTGCGCAGGCGCGGGGTCACCGGCAGCAATTCGTACAAGCCCACACGCCCCAGATAGCCGGTGCGGCGGCATTCCAGGCAACCGACCGGGGCGTGCACATTGAGCACCTCCGGCAGCGCTTCGCCCGGTTCGCGAATCGCCGACCAGTCGTCGTCGCTGAGCGTGTGCGGGCGCTTGCAGTGCACGCACAGGGTGCGCACCAGCCGCTGCGCCAGCACGCCGTTGAGCGTGGAGGCGACCAGATAATGCGGCACGCCCAGGTCCAGCAAACGGGTGATCGCCGAGGCGGCGTCGTTGGTGTGCAGCGTCGACAGCACCAGATGCCCGGTGAGCGAGGCCTGCACCGCCATCTGCGCGGTTTCCAGGTCGCGGATTTCGCCGATCATGATGATGTCCGGGTCCTGGCGCAGCAGCGTGCGCACACCGCTGGCGAAATCCAGGTCGATGTTCTGCTGGACCTGCATCTGGTTGAATTCCGGTGCGACCATCTCGATCGGGTCTTCCACGCTGCACACGTTCACATCCGGCGTGGCCAGGCGCTTGAGCGTGGAATACAGCGTGGTGGTCTTGCCCGAGCCGGTGGGGCCGGTGACCAGCACGATGCCATGGGGGCGCTCGACCAGCGCGCTCCAGCCGGCGGCTTCTTCCGGGCTGAAGCCGAGCTGCTCGATGCTCTTGAACGCCGAATCCGGGTCGAAGATGCGCATCACGCACTTCTCGCCGAACGCGGTGGGCATCGTGGACAGGCGCATTTCCACCTCGCGCCCGCCCGGCGAGCGGGTCTTGATGCGGCCATCCTGCGGGCGGCGGCGTTCGGCCAGGTCCATGCGGCCCAGCACCTTGATGCGGCTGACCACCGCGGTCATCACCGACGGCGGCACTTCCAGCACCTTGTGCAGCACCCCGTCGATGCGGAAGCGCATGCGCCCGGCCTCGCGACGCGGCTCCAGATGGATGTCGCTTGCCCGCTGCTCATAGGCGTACTGCAGCAGCCAGTCGACGATATGCACGATGTGGTGGTCGTCGGCATTGACGTCGCCGGCGCGGCCCAACTCCACCAATTGCTCAAAGCTGGGCAGGCCCGCGCCCGGCTCGGCGCTGCGCACATCGCCGCGCGCGCCGCGCACCGACTGGGTCACGCCGAAGAACTCCATCGTGTAGCGATGCAGGTCCAGCGGGTTGATCAGTGCCAGCTCGATCCGACGCCGGCTCAGATGCTGCACGTCGGCCAGCCAGTCCAGCGCCAGCGGCTCGCTGGTGGCGATCAGCACGCGCTCGGCATCCAGCGCCAGCGGCAGGATGCGGTGGCGGCGCGCATACGCATGCGAGACCACACCGGTGACTGCGGCCACATCGATGCGGGTGGGATCGATGCGCAGATAGCGCAGGCCGGTGCGGGTGGCCAGCCATTCGGTCAGCCGTTCCAGCCCGAGTTCGCCGGCCGGCGGCTGCGCGGCATGCAGCTTGAGGTTGGCCAGCAGCACCAGCGGATGCACTTCGCTGGCGTTGCGCACGCCGGCGGCGGAGAACTGCACGCGCTCGTGTTCGTGCGGCACCACCATGCCATCGGCAAGCAACGCGGCAGCGATCGGGTCGAACATCAGCCGGCCGCGCGGTAGCAGTGCCACTGCGCCTTCAGGATCGGCCGTACGCCGCTGTTCCATGCTCGATGTTCCCCTGCCGCAGTGCTCCGCGGCAAAGCGCTGCGGGTCGGCCGGTATACTAGCGCACCCCTTCCGCACGGCCCTTGCTGCATGTCCGATTCCCGGCGCGTTCCAATCACTTTCCAGGGCCTGATCCAGACCCTCAACCAGTACTGGGCCGAGCAAGGCTGCGTGCTGATCCAGCCGCTGGACCTGGAAGTGGGCGCAGGCACGTTCCATCCGGCCACCTTCCTGCGCGCGCTGGGGCCGGAGCCGTGGAATGCGGCTTACGTGCAGCCCTCGCGCCGCCCCACCGACGGCCGCTACGGTGAAAACCCCAACCGCCTGCAGCGCTATTACCAGTACCAGGTGGCGATGAAGCCCAACCCGGACAACATCCAGGACCTGTATCTGGGCTCGTTGCAGGCGCTGGGCATCGACCCGCTGGTGCACGACCTGCGCTTTGTCGAGGACAACTGGGAATCGCCGACCCTCGGCGCCTGGGGCCTGGGCTGGGAAGTCTGGCTCAACGGTATGGAAGTGACCCAGTTCACCTACTTCCAGCAGGCTGGCGGGCTGGAGTGCAAACCGGTGTTGGGCGAGATCACCTATGGGTTGGAACGGCTGTGCATGTACCTGCAGAGCTGCGACAACGTCTACGACCTGGTGTGGACCTACGGCCCGGACGGCACCCCGGTGAGCTACGGCGATGTGTACCACCAGAACGAAGTGGAGCAGAGCGCCTACAACTTCGAGCATGCCAATGTGGCCGAGCTGTTCCACCGCTTCGAGGCCTGCGAAGCCGAGGCCAAGCAGTTGATCGAGGTCGGCTTGCCGCTGCCGGCGTATGAGCAGGTGACCAAGGCCAGCCACGCGTTCAATCTGCTGGACGCGCGCCGCGCGATCAGCGTGACCGAGCGCCAGCGCTACATCCTGCGCGTGCGCACGTTGTCGCAAGGCGTGGCGCAGGCGTATTACGCACAGCGCGAGAAGCTGGGCTTTCCCGGAGTAAAGAAGTAACCGAGCCCCTCTCCCCCCGGGAGAGGGGTTGGGGTGAGGGTACGGAGGCGCAGCCCTCCTGCACCCAAACTCCACAGAGCTTCGCCCGGACCCTCATCCGCCCCTTTCGGGGCACCTTCTCCCGACGGGAGAAGGGACCAGCAAGCCCCTCTCCCCTCGGGAGAGGGGTTGGGGTGAGGGTCCGAGGCGTCGCCCTCTTGCACCCAAACTCCATAGGCTTTGCCCGTCCCCTCATCCGCCCCTTCGGGGCACCTTCTCCCGACGGGAGAAGGGAACACGTCAAGGTCCACGTCTTATGAGCGAACAACTTCCCCTGCTGATCGAACTGGGCACCGAAGAGCTGCCGGTCAAGGCGCTGCCGGGTCTGGCGCAGGCCTTCTTCGATGGCGTGCTGCACGGTCTGGAAAAGCGCGGCGTCGCCGTCACCCGTGGCGAGGCCAAGCCGCTGTCCACGCCGCGCCGTCTGGCGGTGCTGCTGCCGGGCGTGGCCACCGAGCAACCCGAACAGCGTTCCGAAGTGCTGGGCCCGTATCTCAACATCGCGCTGGATGCCGAGGGCAAGCCGACCAAGGCGCTGGCCGGTTTCGCCGCCAAGGCCGGCATCGACTGGACCGCGCTGGAGCGCACCAGCGACGCCAAGGGCGAGCGCTTCGTGCACCGCGCGGTGACGCCGGGCGCGCGCACCGCCGACTTGCTGCCCGACGTCCTGCGCGAAGCCATCGCTGCGATGCCGATCCCCAAGCCGATGCGCTGGGGCGCGCACGAGTACGCCTTCGCGCGGCCGGTGCAGTGGCTGGTGCTGCTGTTCGGCGATGCGGTGATTCCGGCCGAGTTGCTGGGCGTGCGTGGCGATCGCCTCACCCGCGGGCACCGCTTCATGCATCAGGGCGAGATAGCGCTGGCAGCACCGGGCGATTACGTGGATGCGTTGCGCGCCGCGTACGTGCTGGTGGATGCGGACGCACGCCGTGCGCGCATCGTCGAAGAAGTCGAAGCCGCTGCCAAACAGGCCGGTGGCAGCGCGCGCATCAGCGACGACAATCTGCAACAGGTGGTCAACCTGGTCGAGTGGCCGTCGGCGGTGCTGTGCAGCTTCGAGCGCGATTTCCTGGCGGTGCCGCAGGAAGCGCTGATCGAAACCATGGAGATCAACCAGAAGTTCTTCCCGGTGCTGGACGCCGGCGGCAAGTTGACCGAGCAGTTCATCGGTATCGCCAATATCGTCTCCAAGGACGTGGCCGAAGTGGCCAAGGGCTACGAGCGGGTGATCCGTCCGCGATTTGCCGATGCCAAGTTCTTCTTCGACGAAGACCTCAAGCAGGGGCTGGAGGCGATGGGCGCGGGCCTGGCCAGCGTGACCTACCAGGCCAAGCTGGGCACGGTGGCCGACAAGGTGGCGCGCGTGGCGGCGCTGGCCGAAATTATTGCTCCGCAGGTTGGTGCCGATCCGGTGCAGGCGCGTCGCGCCGCGGCATTGGCCAAGAACGACCTGCAATCGCGCATGGTCAACGAATTTCCGGAATTGCAGGGCATTGCCGGGCGCCATTACGCCAAGTCCGCCGGTGAGCCGAGTGAGATTTCGCTGGCCATCGACGAGGCGTATCAACCGCGCTTTGCCGGCGACGACATCGCGCTATCGCCGTTGGGCAAGGTGCTGGCGATTGCCGAGCGTTTGGATACCTTGGCCGGTGGGTTTGCGGCCGGGTTGAAGCCGACTGGTAACAAGGATCCGTTTGCGTTGCGGCGTAATGCGTTGGGGTTGGCGCGGACGGTGATTGAGAGTGGGTTTGATCTGGATTTGAAGGCGACGCTACTGACTGCGGCCAAGTTGATGCCGTGGGATCGCCTTGTGAGAAAAGCTACGCTAAAGAACGAAGAAACGATTTCTGATATCGACTCCACGCAATACGCACAGCTCGCTTCTGAAATCTTTGAATTCATTCTCGACCGCCTGCGCGGTTACTACACAGACAAAGGCGTACCTGCCACGCACTTTAACGCGGTCGCTGCGTTGTTCTCGGTCGCGCCCGAGGGCGCTCCTACACCGGCTAGCGTAGGAGCGCACCTGGGCGCGACCCACGGCTCCCTTTACGACTTCGACCGCCGCATCGATGCGATCGGCATCTTCGCCACGCTGCCCGAGGCCGAAGCATTGGCTGCGGCCAACAAGCGCATCCGCAACATCCTGCGCAAGGTCGAGGGCGAGATTCCCGGCGATATCGACACCAGTCTGCTGCGTGAGCCGGCCGAAGAAGCCCTGGCCGAAGCAGTGGAAGCGGCCATCGGCGACACCGGCGATGCGTTGCACCGCCACGACTACGTCGCGGTGCTCGCGCGCCTGGGGCGCCTGCGCCCGCAGGTCGATGCGTTCTTCGATGGAGTAATGGTCAATGCCGAGGACGCGCAGCTGCGCGCCAATCGGCTCGCGTTGCTGAAGAAGCTCGGCGACCGCCTCGGCAGCGTGGCCGCCATCGAGCATCTGTCCAGCTGATGGCAGCGTCCGCCGGCGCGGTGCACTGGCAGACGGCCCAGGCCGCGTTGGCACGTCGCGACCTGGGTGTGGCGGCGTCTGCATTGCAGGCGCTGCTGGCAGTGGACCCCACCCACGTGTCCGCACGCGTGCTGCTGGCCGGCACCGTGTTGGCCAACGGCAAGATGCGCGAGGCGGTTGCGCAGTTACGGCTTGCCGCCAGAAACCTTGGCGACGACGTGGCAACGCGTTGCCGTGTGGCGCAAGCCTTGTTGCGCGTTGGCGAGCATCGCGCACTCCATGCATTGCTGCGGCACGCATCGGTGATGCAGTGCAATGACGGCGCCACGCTGGCGCTGCTGGCGCATGTGCATCAATCGCTCGGCGAACATGTCGAAGCACTGGCGATGATGCAGCGCGCGCAGGCCTGCGGATTCGATGGTGCTGACTTCCGCTTTTTCCTCGCGGTGCAACTGCAATTCAATAATCGCCTCGATGATGCAGCGCAGGCGTTGGATCGCGCATTGGCGCTGTCGCCAGGCTATGGCCGCGCCGCGCTGACGCGTGCGCGGCTACGCCGTCAGACTGCAGGCAGCAATCATCTCGATCAGTTACGTCAGCAGCTGCAGCTCGCCAAGCCCGACAGTGAAGATCGCGCCGGGCTGGCGTTCGCGCTGTACAAGGAGCTGGAAGATCTCGGCCAGACCGATGCCGCCTGGGCCGCGCTGCAGCACGGCAATGCGGTGATGCACGCGCGCTTGCGCCACGATGCCGACGCAGAAGCAGCGCTGTACGCGCAGTTGGGTGCATTGGCCGAACAAGGCGTGTTCGCCGCGCAGGAATCTACCAATGCACAAGGCCCGCAACCGATCTTCGTGCTGGGTTTGCCGCGCTCGGGCACCACGGTGCTGGAGCGGATGCTGGGCAATCATGCGCAGATCGTGTCGGCCGGCGAATTGAACGACTTCGGCCATCAGTTGCGCTGGGGCGCCGACCAGGCCGGCCGCAGCCTGCTGGATGCGCGCCTGCTGCAGGCGCTGCCAACGCTGGATTATGCGCAGATCGGCGCGCGCTATCTGGAACAGACGCAGTGGCGTGCCGGATCGGCGCGCTGGTACATCGATAAGTTGCCGACCAATGCGGTGGCGATCGGCGCGATCGCGCGTGCCTTGCCAGGTGCGTTGATCGTGCATCTGGTGCGCGAGCCGATGGCGGTGTGTTTTTCCAATTACCGCGCGCTGTTCGGCGATTCCTATGCCTACAGCTACGACCTGCACACGCTGGCGCGTCACTATCAGGCGTATCACGCGTTGATGGCGCAATGGCGCGCGGCGTTGCCGGGCCGGGTGATCGATGTGGACTACGCGCAGATGGTGCGTGAGCCATCCATGGTGCTGGAGCAGTTGATGCTGCGCTGTGGGTTGGAGATCGAGCCTGGGCAGATCGATATCACCCGCAATGCGGCCGCGTCGGCAACGCTCAGCAGCGTGCAGATACGCGAAGGCGTGCATGGGCGCAACGTGGAAGAGTGGCGACGTTATGCCACGCAGCTGGAGCCGCTGCGGCAGGCGTTGTTGCAGGCAGGCCTGATCGACGTAGGCTTGCGTTAGCGGGGCCGGACCGATCTGAGGCGCCACGCCTGAAGACCTGCGCGTGCCTTCAATCTGTTTGCACGTCCGACGCACTCTGCCCAGGTGTGTAGCAGGCAATCCGGCTGCGACGACGCGTGCGTCGCCTTGGCGCTTTGCCTTGTGAGCGGATAGACAACTGACCGATGCGTGTTGCTTGCCCTGAACGTGCCTGGGCCAAAAACGCCAGCGGCAGCCGTGGTGGCTGCCGCTGGACGAATGCAACGCGGTGACTCAATGCGCGCCGAAGCGCCAATTCAATTCCAGCATGTAGGAACGGCCGTAACCGGTGTAGTTGAAGATGTTGTAGTACGGGTAGCTGGTGTAGGTGCGGTCGCGCGGCGGCCGGGTGTCGGCCAGGTTGTTGACCGTCGCCGTCAGCGAGATGTCGTCGTTGAGCGCGTAATCCAGCGTTGCATTGAGCGTGGTCCACGCGCCGACCTTGCGTGCGCCTTCCACCGCATAGCCATCGGTGCTTTGTTGCGCGACGAAGTTGGGCGTGCGGCCATTGCGCTGGCCGAACAGCGTGGTGGTCCATGCATCTTTCTGCCACGTCACCGAGGCATTGACGATGCTGCGGAACTCGGAGGAGAAGAACGGCTCGCTGAGCAGATCGCGTACCGGATCTTGCGGGAACTGCTGGCTTTCGTGCTTGAGCGTCAAGTTGTACTGCGCATCGAAGACAAACAGGCCCCAGGATTCGGTGGCCAGGTTGTACGTCGCCTTGCTGAGCACGCCGGAGATTTCCTCGTTGGAGATATTGACCGGGTTGATGCGGATATTGCTCAAGCGGTTAGGGACCGGGGCATCGGCTGCGGTGCGATCGATGCGCGACAACGCATCCACGCAGGTGGGCGAGCCGATATCCAGCCTTCCCAGGCGGCAGGCCGATTCGGTCTGCAACAGATTGTCGGTGCTCAGGTCGCTGACCTTCTGGTCGATCTTGATGTTGTAGTAGTCGGCATTGACGCTGAAGCGCGCGCTGGGCGACCACACCACGCCATAGCCGAAGGACTTGGCCGTGATCGACTGCAGCTCGGGATTGCCGGCACGGCGCCCCTGGATGCTGGTGCCGGCGTAAGTGCAGTCGGCGATCGGCACGCCGGGTTCTTCGAGCGCGCAGCGGTAGTAGTCGTTGACACCCTGGAAGAAGCCGCTATCGCCGGCAAAGGTGAACGCCATGTCCGGTGCCTTGAACGCGGTGGCGTAGTTGCCGCGGAACAACAGCGCATCGGTCGGGCGGAATTCCAGCGCGGCCTTGTAGGTGAACTTGGAATCGCTACCACCGCCCTGATTCTTGTAGTCGTCGAAACGGCCAGACAGGTTGGCGGTAAGCGTGCTCAGGATCGGCACGCGCGTTTCGAACGCTGCTGCCCAATTCTCGCGCTTGCCGCTGCCCTGGGTGCCGGTCAGCTGGTAGAAATCGCCAGCGATGACGCGTTGATCGGTCGGGTTTTCCCAGTATTGATTGCCGGCCTGCAGCACGCCGGCCACACCCACGGCGCCGGCCGGCAGACTGAACAACTCGGTGTTGGTGAGTTGCAGGTTGACGTTCTGGGTCCAGGTCCTGGACTTGGTGCGGATCTCGTCGTTGAAGCTGCGGTACTGCGCCGGCGTCAACGCGCGATAGAAGTTGGCATCGTTTGGCGAATAGATCGGGTAGCCGGAGAAGTCGCCCTGCGGCGCGCCCAGGAACTGTTCGCGGAAGAAATCTTCGATGCGATCGGCCAACGGCCATTGCCGGCGGCTGTCGATGCGGTATTCGGCGCGCGCATAGTACGCATCGTAGGTCCAGTTGCTGCCACCCAGCCCACCCTTGATGCCAGCGGCGATGTTGTAGGAATCGGCGGTCTGGCGGTCGTTGTTGAAGTCGAGATTGCCGGTTTCTTCAGGCGCGAAGATGCGCTGGTATCCTTCCAGCTGCTGGCTGTCCTGGTTGTAGAACAAGCCACCAGTGTCGGACGAGGTCTGCCAGAAGCGCGAGCCGCCGTTGACCTCCACCTTGGTGCGATTGAGCAGCAGCGTTGCGTAGCCTTCGGTGTTGTCGTTGAAGGCGTAGGTCAGGTTGGCATAGCCACTGGCGCTGCGTTCCTTGTTGAGGATGCTGGCGTAGCCGGGCTCGGTGCGGCTGCTGCAGAAGTTGCCGCGATTGGCGCGGTTGTCGTATTGCACCGAGCCGTTGAACAGCGGGCCCAGTGCATCGCAGTTTGCGGCGCCCGGGTCAATGTAAGTGGTTGGCGTGTTGTGCAGTGCAATGCGCGAGCCATAGCGCAGGGTCGGGTCCGGATTGTCGGAGGTGGAATCGAAATCGCGCCGCTGGTAGCCGTAGATCGGGTCCTGATTGTTGAGCTGCAGGCCCCAGACGATATCGGCCTTGCCGAGGGTGCTGCCGCCGGTGAGCTGGAAGCGCTGGTTGTTGCCGCCACCACCGTCGTAGGTGCCCATGCGGTAATTCATCTGCACGCCGTCGACGTGCTTCTTCAGGATGATATTGACCACACCGGCAATGGCGCTGGAGCCGTAGATCGAGGACTGGTTGCCGGGCGCCACATCGATGCGTTCGACCATGCCCACCGGCACGCTGGCCAGATCGACGAAGTTGCTCTGGCCGTTGTAGAGCAGCGGGTAGTCGGCCATCGGCCGGCCGTCGATCAGCACCAGGGTGAAGCCGGGGTCCAGCCCGAGCAGGCTCAGCGATTTGGCGCCGGCAGTGAAGCCGCCACTGAACTGGCCGTCCTGCACCGAGCCGGTGGCCATCGGCTGCGAACGCAGCACGTCATAGACATCCTTGAAGCCGCGGCGCTGGATGTCCTGGGCGGTGATGGAGAACACCGGGCTGGCCGTTTCGACCTGCGACCGGGGAATCAACGAGCCTGTCACGGTGACCTTGTTCAATTCGGTCACGTCGTCCTTGTTCTGTGCGATCGCAAGCGACGGCAGGGCAAGCGACGGGAATGCAAGGGCGGCGCAGACGGCATTGACCAATAGATGACGCTTCATGAAAACCTCTCTCTCCAAAGGTGTGGAACTACGGCGCGCGGCAATCCGGGGGAGGGCCGCTTGGCAAGCTGTCAATGAAACGTTAACAACACCCCGACTCTAACCAGCGCATGCGCGTCCGTATAGTCGAGATTGCTTAGATTTTTTGTCCCTTCACGCCCAGGCTGGGTATCCTTTGCCGATGCTTAAAGTCGTGTTTGCTCTCTCTCTGGTGTGCACCCTGCTCGTTCCGCTGCAAGCGGCTGCCCGCGGAACCATCGACAAGATCGAAATCAAAGGCTTGGACGGCGACGACGACGCCGAGATGATCGAGAACATCGAGGTCTCCCTGTCTCTTTATGAGGCTGTCGGCAAGGAGCAGGGCGAGTCGCGCATCGAGTATTTGCTGGCGCAGGCCGAGCGGCAGACGCGTGAGGCGTTGGAGCCGTTCGGCTACTACTCGCCGACCATCGAACTGGCTGCACCGCGCGAAGGCGACAAGGTCACGGTGGTGATCACGGTAGAGCGTGGCGAGCCGGTGCGGGTGCGGCAGTCGCATATCTCCATCACCGGCTGGGCCGAGCAGGACCGCTACCTGGGCCAGGACCTCAAGCAGTTCGAGCCGCACGAGGGTCAGGTCTTCAGCCACCCGCAGTACGAAGCCAGCAAGGTGCGCATCACCCGTCGTCTGGCCGAGCGTGGCTATTTCGATGCCGACTTCACTCAACGCCGCGTTGCCGTCACCCGTGCCGAGCATGCCGCCGATATCGATTTGAACTGGGACAGCGGCCGCCGCTACGACATGGGCAAGGTGCACTTCGATTACGACTACTTCCGCGAAGGCCTGTTCGACCCGTTGGTGTACTGGGACGAGGGCAGCTACTACCACGAAGGCAAGCTGGATCGCCTGCGAGAGTCGCTGACCAAACTCGATTACTTCAGCACCATCGATATCCAGCCCAAGCCCGAAGACGCCGACGACCAGGGCCGGGTGCCGGTGGAGGTCAAGCTCACTCGCGCCAAGCGCACCGTCTACACCTCCGGCTTGAGCTACGGCAGCGAGAGCGGCGCCGGCGTGCGTGGCGGCGTGGAGCGGCGCTACGTGAATTCGCGCGGCCACAAGATGGACACGCAGCTGGACTACGCGCAGAACCGCAAGAGCCTGACCACCAGCTACCGCGTGCCGGCGTTCCGCTGGCTGGATGGCTGGTACACCGCCTCGGCGCGGCTATACGACGAACAGACCGAATACATCGACCTGCGCAACGTCAAACTCACCGGCAGCCGCAGCGGCCAGATCAACGAGCGCTGGAGCGCGATCGCCTCGATCAACGCCTTGCGCGAGCGCTGGCGTTTCAGCAGTGGCGACGATTTCGAAGGTGCGGTGTACGAGACTTCCACGTTGGTCTATCCGCAGTTGCAGGTGAACTACGTCAACGTCGACGACCGCCTGTTCCCGCGCAGTGGCGTGTCCGGGCAGGCGTTCATCCGCGGCGGTGCCGAAGGCGCCGGCTCGGATACCAATTTCGGCCAGGTCTACGGCCAGCTACGCTGGTTTCTGGGTGCCGGCGACAACGGCCGGGTGATCCTGCGCGGCGAAGGCGGTACCACCTGGACCAGCGATCTGGTGGCGATGCCGCCGAGCCTGCGCTTCTTTGCCGGTGGCGCCAACAGCATCCGCGGCTATGCATTTCGCGAAGTCGGCCCGCGCACGCCCAGGCCGGACGAATTCGCGCTCGGTGCCAAGAACGTGGTCACCGCCAGCGCCGAGTACGAGCATTACCTCAAGGGCGGCCCGTGGGGCGGCGCGGTGTTTGTCGATAGCGGCAGCGCGTTCGACGACACGCCGGACTGGCATACCGGTATCGGCTTCGGCCTGCGTTGGCGCTCGCCGGTGGGACCGGTGCGTGTGGACATCGCGCATGGCCTGAACGACCCCGACTCGCAGTTCCAGCTCTATATCGATATCGGGGCCAACCTGTGAGCACGCCTACGCCTACCCCCGCACCGCGCCGCGCGCGTTTCTATCGCCGGCGCCGGTTCTGGGTGGGCTCCGGGCTGACCGTGCTGGGCCTGATACTGCTGGCCTTGATCGCGGTGTACTGGTTGCTGCAGACCGTGGCCGGGCGCGATGTGTTGCTGGCGCAGGTGGTGGCGCGCTTGCCGGTAGGCGCCACGTTTACCTACGGCAAGGTCGAAGGCCCGGTCGCCGGTCCGCTGACCTTGCGCGATGTCGATTTCCGCTATCAGGACATCCACTTCACCGCCGAGCGCGTGTACCTGGAACCGGATCTGCGCCCGCTGCTCGGCCGCAAGCTGCAACTGGATGCGGTGCAGGTCAGCAACGCCACGTTGAACCTGGGCAGGAGCGACGAACCGTTCACGCTGCCGAGCTGGCCCGAATCGTTGCCGCAGATCAACGTGCCGCTGGCGATCCAGGCCGACAAGATCGCGGTGGACAACCTGCGCATCACCCAGCTGCAGCAGCCGATGATCGTCCTGCACAAGGTGCAGGGCGGGCTGGAAGTGGCGACCGGCGAGTTGCGCACGCGCAATCTGGTGGTCGACACCGACATGGGCGACTTCCGCCTGCACGGCGACTACGTGCCCAACGACGATTACCGCGCCGATCTCACCGCCACCGCGGTGCTGCCGGCCGCACGCGGGCGCACGCCGGCCAGCCTGGGCCTGGTTGCACGCGGCGATCTGGACAAGATGGAAGTGGCCATCGCCGGCCGCGCGCCGGCCCCGCTGCAGGCCAGCCTGGTGTTTACCGGGCGCGACGCGCCGACCTGGGCGTTCAAGGCCGTCACCGACGCGCTGGATACCTCGCTGCTGATGCCGGCCAGCAACGGGCAGTACGCCGCCCCGGCCACGCCGATCGCACTGAACCTGCAAGCCTCCGGCAAGGGCGGCAGCGCCGATCTGCAAGGCAGCGTCAAACAAGGCGAGCTGAGCGCCACGCTGCAGCCCTCGCATATCAGCCTGCTGGACCAGGTGATCACGGTCGAGCCGCTGGTGATCGACACGTTCGAAGGCCGCACGCAGTTGCGCGGTACTGCGGATTTCCGCGACACCCAGAATCCGAGCTTTCGTTTTGCGGTCAATGCCAGTGGCTTGCGCTTCACCCCGACGCCGGACCCGGCCACCCCCGATGCGCCCGCTGTGCCGGTGGAACTGGTCGACGCGCGCCTGGGCGTGGCCGGTACCTTGAAGGCGTGGGCGGCGATCGGTCGCGCCACGCTGGAACGCGACGGGCAACAGGCCGCGCTGGTGTTCGACAGCCGCGGCAACGATCAACGTGCACAGCTCAAGCAGGTGCAGGCCAAAACCCCGGGCGGCTCGCTGGATCTCACCGGCGAAGTGGGCTGGACGCCGGAGCTGCAATGGGATGTCGCCGCGCAACTGGCCAAGTTCGATCCGGGCTACTTCGCGCCGGGTTGGAACGGCAATCTCTCTGGCAAGGTCGCCTCCAAGGGTCGCCAGTTGCCGGCACCGGCGGGCGGCGTGTCGCCGGGCTTCGAAGCCACTGCGGATGTTCCGACCCTGACCGGCCAGCTGCGTCAACGCGCGCTGTCGGCCAACGGCAAGTTCGCCCTGCGTGGCGAACAGGGCGAGGGCGAATTGCAGCTGTCGCTGGGCAATAGCCGCATCAACGCCAAGGGCAAGGTCGGCGACCAGCTCGACATCGCCGCGCAACTGCAGCCGCTGCAGCTGGACGATGTGTTGCCCGGCGCCACTGGTACGGTGCGCGGGCAATTGCAGGTCAGCGGCCGTCGCGATGCGCCCGACATCACTGCCGACATCGTCGGCAATGGCTTGCGTTGGAACGACTACAGCGCGCAGAGCATCAGCCTGCGTGGACGGTTGCCGTGGCGCGGCAGCGATGGACAACTGGCATTGCAGGGCACCGCGATCGAGGCCGGTGTGGTGCTGGACAGCGTGCGCGTGCAGGCACGTGGCGCGGTGGAAGCCTTGCGCCTGGACGCCGACATCGCCAACAGCATGGCCAGCGTCGCCTTGCAGGGCGATGTGCGTCGCAATGGCGAGCGTTGGCAGGGGCAGGTCGGTACCTTGCGGATCGCACCGGCCAAGGGCGCGGCGTGGGCGCTGCGCCAGCCGGCGCAGTTCAGCACCGACGGCGCGGCATTTACCTTGTCCGACACCTGCCTGGGCGCTGCCACCGGTGGCGCGCTGTGCGCCAGTGCCAACTGGCCGCGCGAAGGCATGGTGGTGCACGGCGATGCATTGCCGTTGTCGCTGGTGCAGCCGTGGTTGCCCAAGCAGCAAGGCCGGCAGATCTATCTGCGTGGCGAGCTCGCGCTCGATGGCAGCTTCAAACCGCGCGGCAACGCGTGGGAAGGTTCGTTCCGGATCGCCTCGCCCGAGGGCGGTATTCGTCTGGGCGAAACCCGTTATGCGGCGGTGGCCGGCAACCCCAATCGTGGCGAGTTGCTGCGCTACGACCAATTCAGCATGCAGGCCGATTTCAACCCGCAGCAGATCCAGGGCAAGCTCGGTATCGGTTTCCAGGGCGCCGGCTTTGTCGATGCCAAATTCAACACCGGCTGGGATGCGTATGCGCCGCTCAACGGCGAGCTGTATCTCAATATGTCGCGCCTGTACTGGCTGGAGCTGGTGGTGGCCGATGTGGTGCAGCCCAAGGGCCTGGTCGAAGGCCATGTGAGCCTGCGCGGCACCCGCGACAAACCGCTGCTCGGCGGCGACGCCACCTTGAGCAACTTCACTGCCGAATATCCCTCGATGGGTTTGACCCTGAGCGAGGGCAAGGGCCGCTTCGACGCACTGCCGGATGGCTCGGCCAAGATCACCGCCTCGGCCAAGTCGGGCGAAGGCACGCTCAACATCGATGGCGGGCTGTCGTGGTTCGGCACCAGCACGCCGTTGCTGCTGAATATCCGCGGCGACAACGTGCTGGCCTACAACACCAGCGAGTTGCGCATCATCGCCAACCCGGACATGCAGTTCGGCATCACCGACAACACCATGCAGCTGCGCGGCAAGGTCACCGTGCCGGAAGCCGATATCGATCTGGAACGCCTGGATCGCGGCACCTCGGTGTCCGAGGACGTGGTGGTGCTGGACCCGGTGGATCCGGAAGAAGCGCCGGCTTCGCCGCTGGATATGGACCTGGCCATCGTGCTTGGCGACAAGGTCAACATGAGCGGTTTCGGCCTGAAGGGCGGGCTGAGTGGGCAGATGCAGATTCGCGCGCGCCCGGGCCGCGAAATGACCGCCAACGGTGGGCTGGATGTGCGAGGTCGCTACAAGGCCTATGGGCAGGATCTGACCATCAGCCGCGGCCAACTGACCTGGAACAACAACATCGTCTCCGACCCGCGCGTGAGCCTGCGCGCCGAACGCAAGATCGGCGATGTCACCGCCGGCATCGACGTCAGCGGCCGCGCCGAATCGCCGCGCGCCGATGTGTGGTCCGAGCCGGCGATGTCGCAATCCGAAGCACTGTCCTACCTGGTGCTCGGCCGCGGCCTGTCCACCGCCAGCAGCGACGAAACCCAGCAGGTCAGCGCCGCCTCGGCTGCCCTGTCGGCCGGCAGCAGCCTGATCGCCTCGCAGATCGGCGCCAAGCTCGGCCTGGACGAAGCAGGGGTGAGCGAATCCAGCACCGTCGGCTCAGTCGTCGGCTTCGGCAAGTACCTCTCGCCGAAACTCTACGTCGGCTACGGCGTCTCGATGGTCGGCAGCGGCTCGGTGCTGACGTTGAAGTACCTGCTCAGCCGCGGCTTCGATGTGGAAGCCGAATCGAGCACGGTGGAGACCAAGGGGTCGGTGAACTGGCGGCGGGAAAAGTAGCAGCCAATCGCGCACCAGTGCATCACATGGTGTGCGTGGTGCCACTGCATTGCGCCAGGTCCAGACCTGACGCAATGCAGATATCCAGGATGTTTGGCCATGCGTGTGGCATCGCCAGGTCGAGCACTGCGGTTATCTACAACCTGTTCCGCTGCGTTGCCGGGCGGGGCACACCGGCATCGTGCAGGCATTACGCACTTTTTATGCCGGCGCACCATGGCGCGGATAGTGCCTTTATGCCCGGCAGATCTACCTTGGCACTCCCGCACTGTGGTGCGTTGAGTCGAACACGATGTGTATCCTGATTTTGCAAGGCCCTCAGGATGATCCGGCACCGTTGGTGCCGATGCAGTTGCCTGAGTGTGCTGGCCGTGCGTTGCGTACGTTGGCGTGTGCCAATGTGGATAGCTTGATCGCCGAGTTGCATGCGGCTGGCGGCGATGCGGAGGTGGAGTTGGTATTGCTGGATTCGGGCGATCTGCCGTTGTCTGAGCGCAGTTGTGCGAGGGCCTTGCGCGTTGCCGTGGATGCATTGCCTACGCCGTATATCGAGCTTCATACCGATGCCGACCAGGAACTGGAGCCGTGGCTGCATCCGCAGCATGCGCCGCTGGCGGTGGTGATCACGCCGCACGATGCATCGCGTGCGTATGCGATGTCGCTGGGGATTGCCGCGCGTTGTCTGCCCCCCTTGCGCGCGCCGTTGCGCGCTGCTGCCTGAGGAGGCTGACATGTCGATCATGATCGTGCGTGGTCCGGAGGCGGCGATGCCGTTGGTGCGTGGTCCGCAGCCGTTGCCGCGTGCCGTGATCCGGCAATTGGTGGCGTGCGCGGGGGATGCAGGCAAGACGGTGGCGTTGCGTGCTTGCGGATCGGAACAGGAGTTGCTGGATGCGTTGCGTGTGGCCGGTCAGGCGCGGATGGAAATCGCATTGATCGATCCAGGCAGTTGCGTGGACAGCGAGCGCTTGCATCGCGTGCTCAGCGCGCTGCCATATCCGTTTGTGGAAGCCCACGACGATAGCGTGGACCGACCGGAGCGATGCCTGCCGGAAGGGTTCGGGCAACGCATTGCGACGGTACGCGGCTACTGTGCGCAGAGCTATCTGCTGGGGCTAGAGATCGCGTTGGAACATCTGGGCTGCACGGAGATCCAGGGCGATGTCCACGTCGGTACCTGAGCTGCGCCAGCTGCATTATTTCGCCGACTACGAGGGCTATTGCGACGGTCGGCCGGTGCTGTGGGGGCAACTCGCCCACAGCGTGGAGGTGCCTGCCGATGGCGTGCTGGATGCCGCCGGGCTGGTGTGTGCGTTGCGCCGTCGTGCGGCCGAGGCGCATGGGCTGGAAGCGGGGCAGATCCGCTTATGCCAGGTCACGCGGCTGTAGCGCGTGTTCCCGCCACATACAACGACGCCACCCGAAGGTGGCGCCGTTGTTCTGCCGTGACTAGGCGTCATTCAACGCAATTCACGTGTGTTGACGCTTACTTGGCCGCACTGCTGTCCGGCACGAACTTGATCAGCTGGTTGCTGGTTGCAGCCGTGCCGAAGTTGAAGCGGCCGTAGCCGGCGCCCCAGTACAACGCGCCGTCCACGATGGCCGGCGAGCTGATCACCGAGCCGGTGGCGTCGTGATTCCACAGCGTGGCGCCGGTGTCAGTGTCGAGCGCGACCATGTTGCCGGCCATCGACCCGGCATAGAGCAGGTTCGGCGACACGGTCAGCGAGCCCTGGCCGCCTGCCGGCACGGTCGGGTTCACGCGGTTGATGCCGGGCACCTTGACCTGCCACTTGATCTTGCCGGTCGCGGCATCCAGCGCTGCCCACGAGCCGCCGTTGTGGCTGACGGTGTTGTCCGGTCCCAGGGTGTAGGTGGCGTTGGAGCTGTTGTTGATGGCCACATAGACCTGCGACTTGTACGGGTCGAACGCGGTGCCCCATTCGACGCCGCCGGTGGTGCCGCCGGGGCCGACCTGGGTGGACCACACCTTGGCGCCGGTCTTGGCGTCGAAGGCCCAATAGATGCCGCTCTTCTGCCCTGCGCCGACCAACTGCTGGGGCTTGCTGTCGCGCCACACGGTGAACAGCTGCACGCCGGCACCGCCGAAGTCGTAGTCGGGCCCGGTCAGGTTGGTTGCCTGCGTGTTCGGGCACAGGCCATTGGTGGGCGCGACGATGCAGGACAGATTCCATGCGTCGTAGCCTTGTGCACGGTCGGCCCAGACCAGCTTGCCGGTGTCCAGGTTCAGCGAGACCACCGAGTCGACGTAGTTGTCTGGCGCCATGCAATCGAGCTCGTCCTGCACGGTGAGTTCGCTGCCGCGGTAGGAGCGCGCGTTGGACACGCAGTTACCCACACTGGCGGGAATGTTGTAATTGTTGCCGGTGCCGAAATACAGACGGCGGTTGATCGGGTCGATCGCCACCTGGCCCCATACCGATGCGCCGGTATAGCCCTCGGGCACGTTGTAGAACTGCCACAGCTTCTTGCCGGTGTTCAGATCCAGAGCTACCACGCTGCCGCGGAAGCTGAAGGTGTGGTTCGGGGCAAGATTGCCCCAGTCGCCGGACGACACCGGCACGTAAATGCGGTTGCCGTAGATGACCGGCGAAGAGGTGATGCGCGCCTGCGGGTTGGCCTCGACGGTACTCGACCACAGCAGCTTGCCGGTCTTCTTGTCGATCGCCAGCACGGTGCCGGCGGCCTGGTCGCCGACGATGATGCTCTTGGCGCTGATGGCTGGCGTATTACGCGTCACAGAGTTGGCGTTGCCGGTGTAGTCGGACAGCTTGGCCTGCCAGTTCGGCTTGCCGGTCTGGGTGTCGACGCTGTACAGCGTGCCGCCCCAGTCGGGCACGTAGAGCGTTCCTCCCTCCACGCTCGGCGTGGCCGAGATGTCGCCGCTGGTGGTCAGGGACCACGCCGGGATGAGGCCCTTGACGGTGGTGCGATTGATCTTCCACTCGCCCGGTGCGAAGCGTGCGTTGAAGTAGCCGCCACCAGCGGTGGGCCAGCTGTTGGGGCTTGCGAACGGAAGGTCGTTGCCGAAGCTGCGCCAGACCTGGCCGGAGCGCGCGAACGCCTGGGCATCCAGGGACGACACCGGCTGTTGTGCGGTTGCGGGGCTGGGCTGGGCGAAAGCCACTGCGCTGGCAAGCAGGCAGGGAACGAGCGTCAAACTGCGAAACCGCAAGCGGCGAATAGAGTTGGTCATCACGGCATGTCCATTGATGGAAGGAAGCGCTGGATCCCCCCGGATCTGCCGACTGAAGATGGCCGATTGCGGTGACCGTGCAAGACAGGCGCGCCGCCACATTCACGCAACGGTCGGGTCTGTTTGCATCTGGTGTCACCAGCTCGAAAAAATTGCGTTCACCATGTTCGGTATTCGCACAAATGGTGATGATTCATCACTATTTGTGCGTGCTGCGATAGGGAAAATGATTCGTCGAGGCGATTGGTATTTCTATAAAGAACAGCGGTCTGCAAAAAGTAACCAGGAAATTTTGCGCCACCTTGTGAGGTGGATCCCTGTGCTGAACTAAGCCCCTCCCCTCGGGGCGAGAAGGCACGGTTTGCGCGCCACTGGCGCGCTTGTTTGGAGCGCCCGCGTCGCAAACGCGGGTCGGGGGCGCGGATCGGGGTTGGGGTGAGGGTACGGTGGCGAAGGCACACGGGAGTTTGGAGTGCGTGGCTTCGCACGTACCCTCATCCGCCCCTTCGGGGCACCTTCTCCCGGTGGGAGAAGGGAATACGCGTCATGCGCTTTGAGTTGAGTGTGCGGCTGTCTGCACTGCCGTAGGAGCGATCAGCGCCAGCTGCGCGATCGCATCCTGCACCACCTCCTGCACCGTGGCGTCCACATCCACCGACACCACGTCCGCTTCGTCCAATGGCAGTTCCAAGGTCTGCAGTTGACTCTCCAGCAGGCTGGGCGGCATGAAGTGGCCGGCGCGTGCGCTCAGGCGCGCAGCGATGACGTGCGGGGCCGCATGCAGGAACACAAAGCGCATCGGCACGCCGCTGCGGCGCAGCAATTGACGGTGGGTACCGCGCAAACCCGAGAACGCCAACACCACCGATTCGCCGGCATGCACACAGTCGCGCAAGGTGGCCGACAGCAACTCCACCCACGGCAAACGCATCGCATCGGTGAGCGGTTGGCCGGTGGCCATCTGCGCGCGTGCGGCTACGCTGTGATAGTCGTCGGCATCCAGAAAACGGTAGCCGTAATGCGTTGCCAGGGCTTGTGCAATGGTGGTCTTGCCACTGCCCGAAACGCCCATGACGACGATGGCCAGTGGCGAAGCGGACGCGGGCGTTGGGGTTGCGGCGGTGTCCATCACGTCAGGTTATATCTCCGGATCGATTCGGCATGTTGCCGGATTTCACGTTGGCGGCAGCCGATGCGTGGTGTAGCGTCGGCGCTCCTCGCCAGGTGAGCTGGCCGCCCAGCGTAACGGCGCGCTCGGCCGGGTTCAACGCACTCCAAGGCCAGCCGATGACGTCATCACCTGCAACGTCTCCTGCATCGGCGCGCCTGCGCTGGCGCGAAAAACTGGGCTACGGCGGCGGCGATCTGGGCCTGAATCTTTACTGGGCCAACATCTCCGCGTTCTTGCTGATTTTCTACACCGATACCATGCATCTGCCGGCGGCGGCAGTGGGCACCATGATTTTGCTGACCAAGATTGCCGATGCGATCGCCGATCCGGCGATGGGCGCATTGGCCGACCGCACGCGCAGCCGCTGGGGCAAATTCCGCCCGTATCTGTTGTGGGGCGCAGTGCCGATGGCGGTGACCGGCGTGCTCGCCTACACCACGCCTGCGCTGGATCAGAACGGCCGCATGTGGTGGGCCACGATCAGCTTTCTGGTGATGATGCTGGCCTATACGGTGGTGAGCATTCCGTACTCGGCGTTGTCGGGCGTGATCACCGCCGACAGCAGCCAGCGCACCAGTCTGATCAGCCTGCGCTTCATTGCGGCGTTTGCCGGCACCACCTTGGTCAACTACTGCACATTGGATCTGGTGGCCTGGTTCGGTGCCGGCAACGATGCGCTGGGATGGCAACGCACGATGATGCTGTACGGGGCAGTGGCCGTCGCACTGTTCGTCACCGTGGCATTGACCACGCGCGAGCGCGTGCAACCGCCGCCACAGCAACGCACGCCGGTGCGCCAGGACATCGCCGATCTGCTGCACAACAAGCCGTGGTGCGTGCTGTTCGTGCTGTCGCTGATCATCATGATCACCATTGTCATGCGCGGTGGCGCCGGCGTGTATTACCTCAAGTACTACGTGCAGCGGCCGGAGTTGACCGGGCTGTTTCTGGGCGGGTATTCGGTGGCGCTGGCAGTGGGCGCGGGCATCACCCCGTTGCTGACCCGGCACTGGGACAAACGCCGGCTGATGACCACGCTGATGGCGGTCGTTGGCGTGTTGAGTTGCCTGATGTTTTTCATTCCCGCCGATGCGGTGTGGGCGATCTTCGCGCTGAACATGTTGATCGGTCTGGCATTGGGACCGAAGTCGCCGCTGGCATTCTCGATGTATGCCGACAGTGCCGATTACACCGAGTGGCGCACCGGCCGCCGCGCCACCGCGATGACATTCGCGGCAGCCACGTTTTCGCAGAAGCTGGGCGGTGCACTGGCCTCGGCCGGCATCGCCTGGGTGCTGGCCGGCATGGGCTATGTGGCCAACAGCGCGCAGTCTGCCGGCTCGCTGACCGGCATTGTGCTGCTGCTGACAGTGATCCCCGGCGCGGTCGCGTTGCTGGCGGCCTGGACCATGCGTTTCTATCCGCTCGATGACGGCTTGCTACGCCGCATCCAACACGAACTGGCCGCGCGCAAGCGCGACGAACAGGAGCATCGCTGACCGTGTCTGCAACGTCCATTGCCGATTCCGAAACAACCTCCAACGCCGATCTTTCCATGTTGATGGCGCCTAGCGCCGACGGCGCGCGTTATGCGCTCTACAGCCCCACCGCGATGCCGAACGCGGGCGGATTTTTGTGGAACCGCCGCATGATGTTGCAGCTGACCTGCCGCGGCTACGCCACCGGGCAGTTCATGCAACCGGAGCCGGCCAAATATGCGCATGCGCCGCTGCTGGAAGCGCGCAATTTCATGATGCCCGAGCAACCGTACTACGCGCATCACCCCGGGCGCTTCTTCTACCTCAAGGACGAAGAGACCGGCACGCTGTATTCGGTGCCGCACGAACCGGTGCGCGCGTCGCCGGAGCAGTTCGAATTTTCTGTCGGCAAGCACGATGTGCGTTGGCGGGTGCGCCACGATGGCATCGTGGTGGAGCTATGCGTGGCATTGCCCACCGACGATGCGGTGGAGTTGTGGGAATGCCGCGTGCATAACCTGTCCGGGCGCACGCGCAGGCTGAGCCTGTATCCGTATTTCCCCATCGGTTACATGTCGTGGATGCATCAGAGCGGCGCTTATGAGCCTGCACTGGGCGGCATCGTCTGCCGCAGCGTGGCGCCGTATCAGAAGGTCGACGACTATTTTCGCCAACGCGATTTCAAGGACTGCACCTTCCTGCTGCACGAGCAGCCGCCGGTGGCCTGGGACGCGCAGCAGATGGCGTTCGAAGGCGAGGGTGGCCTGCATGCGCCCTCGGCCATCCAGGCCGAGCAGCTGGGCAACAGCGAGGCGCACTACGAGAATCCGGCCGCCGCGTTGCAATATCGCCTCATGCTGGAAGCCGATCAAGCGAGCGTGTATCGCTTTGCGTTCGGCCCGGCAAAGGACGATGCGGAAATCGCCGCGCTGCGTGCGCGTTATCTGTCCGAAGCCGGCTTTGCTGCAGCCGCGCGCGACTACGCGCAGTATCTGCAGGGCGGGCAGGGCTGCGTGCAGATCGCCACGCCCGATCCGGCGTTGGACAACCTGGTCAATCATTGGCTGCCGCGGCAGGTGTTCTATCACGGCGACGTCAATCGCCTGACCACCGATCCGCAGACGCGCAACTATCTGCAGGACCACATGGGCATGGCCTACCTGCAGCCGGCCACCGCACGCGCGGCGTTGCTGCATGCGCTCTCGCAGCAGGAACCCAGCGGCGCGATGCCGGACGGCATCTTGCTGGTGGAAGGCGCCGAGCTCAAATACATCAACCAGGTGCCGCATACCGATCACTGCGTGTGGTTGCCGATCTTCCTGAGCGCCTATCTGGCCGAAACCGGCGATGCCAGCGTGCTCGATGCGGTGGTCCGCACGCACGACGGGCAGGCGCTGAGCGTGGCCGAGCGCCTGGATGCAGCCATGCAATGGTTGCTGGACGCCCGCGATGCACGTGGCCTGAGCTTCATCGCCCAGGGTGACTGGAACGACCCGATGAACATGGTCGGCTGGCGCGGCAAGGGCGTGTCCGGCTGGCTCACGGTGGCCACCGCGTACGCGCTGCGGCTGTGGTCGGGCATCTGCGCCGCACAAGGCCGCACTGCGCAGGCAGAGACATTTTCGCAGGCAGTGCAGACGGTGAACGCCGACGCCAATCGCGAGTTGTGGGATGGCAACTGGTATGCACGCGGCATCACCGACGATGGTGTGCGCTTCGGTATCGCCGAGGATGTGGAGGGGCGCATCTATCTCAATCCGCAGAGCTTTGCGCTACTGGCCGGCACTGCCGATACCGCGCAGCGCGAGGCGTTGCTGGAGGCTGTGCGCGAACAGCTGCACACGCCGTACGGGCCGGTGATGCTGGCGCCGGCCTACACGCACATGCGCGATGACGTGGGCCGCTTGACGCAGAAGTGGCCCGGTGCCGCGGAGAACGGCGCGGTCTACAACCACGCGGTGGCGTTCTACCTCTACAGCCTGTACCAGATCGGCGAAGCCGACCGCGCCTGGAAGATCCTGCGCGCGATGTTGCCCGGTCCTACACGCGAGGACGTGCTGCAGCGCGGCCATCTGCCGGTGTCGTTGCCCAATTACTATCGCGGCGCCTGGCACCAGTACCCGCGAACGGCCGGACGTTCGAGCCAGTTGTTCAATACCGGCACGGTGGCCTGGGTGTATCGCTGCGTGCTGGAAGGTTTGTTCGGCCTGGTCGGCGAGGGCGACGCACTGGCGATCCGCCCGCAGCTGCCTTCGCACTGGCCGCACGCGCAGGTGACGCGCCAGTTCCGCGGCGCGCAGTTCGAGGTGACGCTGACGCGTGAGCCGGGGCGTCACGACATTGAGGTACTTGTGGACGGCAAAGCCTGCCCGGATCAGCGCGTTTACAACATCGTGGCTGGTCGCACGTATCAGGTGCAGGTGCGCCTGCCCGGTTAGGAGCGGTCAACAAAACGTAGCGAGCGCCCGTTTGGGGGCGAGCGCAGTGGTTTTATTCGCCGCATCTTGTTGGATACAGTCAAATGCCTGGGGTGGTCGAGGGCGCGGTGTCCTCACCGCTTGCGGGACACGCCGCAAGTACGTCCATGTAGGCTCGGTGGCGGCATCCATGCCGCCCCACGGTCCCGCAATCGGCGAGGACACCGCACCAGAAAGTTTGCAGGTTGCTTCTTTGAAGCCGCTTGTTGATCGCGCTGCGCTCCAAAGCTGATCGGACGCACCTCAATCCAAACAACGCACGTCACGCACCGCTTGCAACTATGCACACCGACCATCTCGACTGGTCCTTGCCCGCCTACCGTCGCGGGACCTTACGCGGCATGGATGCCGCGTAAGAGCCTACATGGACGTACTTGCGGCGTGTCCCGCGATGGTAGGCGGGCAAGGGCCCTGCAGCCAAGCCCCAGCCGCTCTACAGCCAAGTCTCAGATCATCCACTCTGCAATAGACCGGCCCGAAGTCGTTTTGTCAGTCGCTCCAAGAGCGACACACAAGACGGGCGCGCCCCGAGGCGGGCGCAGTAGTTGTTCGGCGCGTCATCTACCAAACGCTCTACGCCAACGACGCAAAAGCACCCATACGCTCCTCGGTGCACTTTTTTTCGATTCGAACTGCACCACGGGTCAAGACGCGTTCCGCTGTCCCGATCCCCGATCCCCGATCCCCGATCCCCGATCCCCAATCCCCAATCCCCAATCCCCAATCCCCAATCCCCAATCCCCACTGCGTAAACTCCCAGGCTCGCACCGCACCGCCTAGGACACCCATTGGTCTCGAGCTGGATCCTGCTGCTGGTCTCCGTCGGCTATGCCGCGCTGCTGTTCGGCGTGGCGTGGTGGGGCGACCGCCGTCCGTTGTACCCGGAGCGGCCGTGGCTGCGGCCAGCGGTCTACAGCCTGGCGCTGGCGGTGTACTGCTCGTCGTGGACCTTCTATGGCGCGGTCGGCTCGGCGGTGCGCAACGGCATCGGCTATCTGCCGATCTACCTGGGCCCGCTGCTGTTGCTGCTGTTCGGCTGGCGCATCATCGAGCGGCTGGCGCTGATCGCACGCGCCGAAAACACCGTTTCCATCGCCGATTTCATTTCATCGCGCTACGGCCGCTCGCGGCGGCTGGCCGCGTTGGTGGCGGTGATCGCGCTGGTCGGCATCGTTCCGTATCTGGCGCTGCAGTACAAAGCGGTGGCGATGAGCCTGGAAGTGCTGACCGGGCATAGCAGCGCCGGGCGCGGCATCTTCGCCGACCCGGCTTTGTACGTGGCGCTGTTGATGGCGCTGTTTGCGACCTTGTTCGGTACCCGCCAGGTCGATGCCACCGAGCACCATCGCGGCATGATGCTGGCGATCGCGCTGGAGTCGGTGATCAAGTTGATCGCCATCGTCGCGGTGGGGTTGTTCGCCTGGGTGTGGCTGAGCGACCACCAGGTGCCCATCGCCGAGTCGGCGCGCACCTTGTTCGAACACACGCCGTCGGTGGGGTTCATTTCGCAGACGCTGCTCAGCTTTCTGGCGGTGATCTGCCTGCCGCGCCAGTTCCATGTGGCGGTGGTCGAATGCAGCGATGTGGGCGACATCCGTCGCGCACGCTGGTTGTTCGGCGCCTATCTGGTGATCATCTCGGCGATGGTGGTGCCGATTGCATCGGCTGGCGTGGCCCTGTTCGGCAAGGGCAGCGCGGTGGCCGACGATGCGATGGTGCTGGCGCTGCCGCTGAGCCAGGGCAACACCGTGCTGGCGCTGGTTGCCTATGTGGGCGGGTTCTCGGCGGCTACCGGCATGGTGATCGTGGCCAGTATCGCGTTGGCCACCATGGTCAGCAACGACCTGGTGATGCCTGTGCTGCTGCGCCGCCGTGGCAGCGCCGATGCGCGCGCGGCAGTGGCCTCGCGGGTGCTGTGGATCCGTCGCGTCGCCATTTTGCTGTTGGCGCTGGTTGCCTATGGCTACCACCGCAGCGTGGCCAACGACACTACGTTGGCGGCGTACGGCCTGATGGCATTCGCGGCGGTGGCGCAGTTCGCGCCGGGCGTGATCGGCGGGCTGTACTGGCGCGGCGCCAGCCGCAAGGGCGTGGAGACCGGCATGGTGCTGGGCTTTGCGACCTGGATCTACACGCTGCTGCTGCCGGCCGCCACGCGTGCGGGCTGGTTGCAGCGGGAGTGGCTGGTGGATGGGCCGTTCGGTATCGCCTGGCTGCAGCCGCAGCAATTGTTCGGCATGCGTGGCTGGGACCCGCTGGCGCATGGCACGTTCTGGTCGCTGCTGATCAACGTCGGCGCGATGATGCTGGTGTCGGCGCGCTGGCGTCCGGGTGTGGACGAACGCCTGCGCGCGGCGCCGTTCCTGGACCCGTATGCGCAGCGTCCGGCGGTGGCCGGCGACTGGCCCGGCCATGTGCGCGTGGCCGATCTGCAGGCGCTGGCCGAGCGTGTGGTGGGCGAGCGGCATGCGCACCGCGCCTTCGTCGACCAGGCGGTGCTGCTGGAGCGCGAGCTGCAACCCACCGTGGTGGCCGATCGCGCCTGGGTGCAGTTCACCGAGCGCCTGCTGGCCGCCTCGATCGGCGCAGCCTCCGCCCGGCTGGTGCTGACCAGCCTGTTGCGCGGCTCGGGCATGGACCTGGGCGAAGTGGTGGCGGTGCTGGACGAAGCCGGCCAGGAGCTGCGTTTCAATCGCGAAATCCTGTCCACCACGCTGGAAAACATCAGCGCGGCGGTCAGCGTGGTCGACCCGGAGATGCGCCTGACCGCCTGGAATCGTCGTTACCAGCAGCTGTTCGGCTATCCGGACGGCATGCTGTATGTCGGCCGCCCGGTGGCCGACCTGATCCGCTACAACGCCGAGCGCGGCGAGCTGGGCGAGGGCGATATCGAAGACCAGATCGATCGCCGTATCCGCCACATGCGCGCCGGCTCGCCGCATGTGTTCGAGCGCACCCGCAGCGACGGCAAGGTGATCGAGATGCGTGGCCAGGCGCTGCCCGGCGGCGGGTATGTCACCAGCTACAACGACATCACCGACTACAAGCGTGCCGAACGCGCGCTGCTGGACGCCAACGAGAACCTGGAACAGCGCGTGGCCGACCGCTCGCGCGAGGCCGAGCTGGCCCAGCAATCCAAGACGCGCTTTCTGGCCGCCATCAGCCACGACGTGTTGCAGCCGCTCAATGCGGCGCGCCTGTTCGCCTCGGCCTTGCGCGAGAGCCATCAGAACAACGAAGAACAACGCCATCTGGCCGAGCGTGTGGATGCCTCGCTGCGTGCGGCCGAGGAACTGCTCGATGGCCTGCTCGACGTTTCGCGCCTGGATGCCGGCGGATTAAGGCCCACGGTCGAGGACTTCGATGCCAGCGCGCTGATGCACGAACTGGCTGCGCAGTACGCACCGGTGGCGTCCAGCCGTGGCTTGCAGCTGCAGGTGCATAGCCGCGCGTTATGGGTGCGCAGCGACCGCCGCCTGCTGCGCCGGGTGATGCAGAACTTTCTCGCCAATGCGCTGCGTTACACACGCCAGGGCCGCATCGTGCTGGGCATGCGCGGGCGCGGCGAGCAGGTGGAATTGCAGGTGTGGGATACCGGCCCGGGCATTCCCGAGCACCACATGCGGCAGATCTTCGAAGAGTTCCGCCGCTATCAGCAGCCGTTCGACTGGGGCGAGCAGGGCCTGGGGCTGGGCCTGTCGATCTGCCAGCGCATCTCGCGTTTGCTCGACCACGACCTGAGCGCGCGCAGCCAGGTCGGCCGCGGCAGCATGTTTTCGATCCTGTTGCCGCGCGTGGCCGCGGTGCCGCTGCCACCCGTGGTGCCGGCGATTGCGGTGCGGCCGTTGCCTAGCGGCGATTCGTTGGCTGGCCTGCGCGTGCTGTGCGTGGACAACGACCGCGAAATTCTCGACGGCATGTGCGCACTGCTCGGCCGCTGGCAAGTGGAAGTGATCACCGCCAGCACCGTGGACCAGGCGCTGGAGCGCGCGCGCGAACAACCGGACCTGATGCTGGTGGATTACCACCTGCACGACCGGCTCGATGGCCTGGACACGCTGGACGCGGTGCAGGCCGCCGCAACTGCGCCGATCGCCGGCGCACTGCTCACTGCCGACGGCCGCGACGAACTCAAGCAACTCGCGCGTGCGCGTGGCTATCGGTTGCTGACCAAGCCGGTGAAGCCGGCATCGTTGCGTGCGTTCCTGAGCGCGTATCACGATGCGAAAAAGCGCTGAGCCAGCGCATCGCGTGCAGCGCCGCGATATGCAGGGATACACGCGGCATTGTAAAAATGCGGCATGCCTCTCGGGCGGATGGCAAGGCCATGCAGCGTAGGAGCGCGCTGGCGCGCGATGGGGCGTTATCGATGATGCTTCATCGCGCGCCAGCGCGCTCCTACGAACAGCTGCCCTGCGCCTACGCGGCACCGCTCAGGTGTTCGTAGAGGATGACGCTGCCAACGATCACCAGAATCAAACCACCGAGAATCTCGGCGCGTTTGCCGATCAGATTGCCGAGCACGCGGCCCAGCATCACGCCAGCGGTGACCATGCTGAAGGTGCACAAGCCGACCACCACCGCCACCACGCCGATATGCACGTCGAGAAACGCCAGGCTCACGCCAACCGCCATCGCATCGATGCTGGTGGCAAAACCGGTGGTGGCCAAGGCCAGCAACCCATGCCGTTTCGGCGTATCGGAAGACGCCTCGTCCGCATCATCGTCCGGTTCCTGGCGCAGCCCGGCCACGATCATGTGCGTGCCCAATGCGCCAAGCAGTACAAAGGCGATCCAGTGATCGTAGGCAGACACATAGCTGGAGGCGGCGCGCCCCAGTAGCCAGCCGATCACCGGGGTGATCGCCTCGATGCAACCGAAGATCAACCCGGCGCGTAGCGCATCGCGCCACTGCGGCTTGCGCATTGCTGCGCCCTTGCCGATCGCTGCGGCAAACGCATCGGTCGACATTGCGAAACCGATCAACACAATGGAAAAAGGGGACATCGACATTCTCGGGTTGGGCACGATCGCAACGACATGCGCCCGCGCCAACCGTTGTTGTGCACGCATGCCGCTGGTCTCGCCAAACCGAAATTGGTTGCCTGCACCACGGCGCGAGGGCCGAGTATGTTGATGCAGGCGCTTCCGACGATGCAGAAGCAGGCTACTCCCCAAGGGGCGCGCAGTGTACCAACGCATGGCCGCGTTCGGTGCGCCTGCACTGCACGCGAAGGTCGGTCTGATCTTTATAGCCGTGGCTATGCGAGAGCTCTGCGGTGTACCTGCGCCTGCGCTTAAGGCGTGCGCAGCAAGCTGCTGACGGCTTTCATTTCGACATCCCTGCCGTGTTGCAGATCTTCCGCGGTGATGGTTACCGGCACGTCGGGCAACACGCCGCTATCGGGTTCTGCGCTGGTTGGAAACTGTCCGACCAGCGGTAGGTCCACTTCGATTTGCGAGTTGGGCAAGTGCAGGAAAAAGAACGCGCTGCCATTGGTGCCGCGCAGATTGCCACCGGTGGGCTGGCCGACCAGCGTGGCCAACCCGCTGCGCTGCACCCGCTGTGCGAACGCGAAGGTGGCCGAGCTGTTTTCCGGGCCGATCAGCACGAACACCTTGCCGTCGAAGGGCGGCGCATGCGGTGTCGTGCGGGCTTGCGCATCTGCATCGGATGCAGGGTTGAGCGTGTAAAAACGCGCGTCGTAGGCAACCGCACGCGTGCCCCAGTCGCGAAAGGATGCGTCCCAGGTGGTGACGTATGCCGCCAGCGCGTCGGGCAAGCGCCGGTAGCGCACCAGCGTGCGTATCTGCGGCGCCGCTCTCTCACGTGCGGACAGATACCCAAGCAAGGCGCTGCCCACATCCAGCCCGCCCTCGTTGCCGCGCAGATCGATTACCAGCGCGGGAATCTCGCGCTCGGCCAGCGTGGTGAAACTGCGCGCCAGAAATGCCTGTCAGTCCCAGTCACTGTCGTACACCGCCCAGGTCGGCATCTGCAGCACCGCCACACCGGGTGTTGCCAGGTCCAGACGCCATGGCGGTGCTGCACTGTCGTCGCTGCGCGTGGGAATCATCGCGCGGCGTTGCGCCGCGCTGATGCCGTGGACGCGCAGCTCGCGTTCCTTCGCCACCCCTGGCCGGCGCACGCGCAGCAACGGGTTGGCCGAAAGTTGCGGAAACAGCAGCGGCAGGTAAACGTCGAAGGCTTCGATGCGTGCGAATCCTTGTACTTCCATCTGCGCGATACGCTTGCCGTCGTTGCTGCCGTCGGCGCGCGCCACGCTCATCAGCGCGGCCAGGATCTGCGCCGAGGCAATGCCATCGATCGCCAGCACTTCCGTGCCGGGCACCAGGCTGGGCTGATCGGAGCCGTTGCGGCTGATGACCATCCGGCCCTGCAGCCAGCGGAAGTGGAAGGGCAACCTCCGCTCGTTGTCGAACAAGGCGCGCTGCACCGGTTCGGGTTGATTGAGGAAATTGGGAAAGCTGTGGCCGCAGCGCACGCTGGCGGTCAGGCGAGAAATGGCCAGATAGGTCTGGGCGAGCGTTGCGCCATCTCCGAGTTCGGCACGCAAGGCATCGAAGCGCTGCGTGATTTCCTGTTCTGTGGAGTAGCGGTACAGACCCGGATGCAGCGCCACATAGGCGCTTTGCAATACATCGATATCGGCGAGCAGTGCCGGGCCTGCGAGCGGGCTTTCGCTGCGCAGCGTTGGCGGCCGCGCTGCAGCCCCGCCGGTGCAGGGCAGCCAGACCGACAGCAACATCAGCGACGCAGCGAGATGGCGCAGGCGCGGTGACATGGCGATTCCTTGTGCGAGAAGCCGCCAGCATGGTCGGGCGTGCCTCGGCGGACGACCCAAACACGCAATCGCCGAGCGATTTTCAAGCGATGCGACGTTGCGTGCGCCGATAGTCGCTGGGTGTGCAGCCGGCACAGGCGCGAAACACCCTGTTGAAGCTGGCCTTGGAGCCGAAGCCGACCGCCAGTGCGATGTCGAGGATGTCCTGATCGCCGCTCAGCAGGCGCTGCGCTTCGGCGATGCGCAGCGTGTTGAGGAACGTGCTGAAGGTCTGTCCCAGCCCCTCGTTGAGGGCGCGCGACAGATAATTGCTGTTGGTGCCCATGCGCCGCGCCAGCTCGGGCAGGCTGAGCTCCGGCTCGCGCCACCAGCCGTGCGTGGCGACTTGCGCTGCGACCTGTTGCCCAAGCGCATGCCAGTCCTTGTGCTGGACGGAAGCAGGCGCTGGTTCGCCTGCCCGGTCTGCTGGCGCAGCGCGCGGCAACACCGCGTCGCGCGGCGGATAGTGGACCCTGGCGTGGCGCCAGCCTTCCAGACCCAGGTAGTAGATCAGTGCGGCGGTGGCCAGATAGCGCGGAAATTCATCGACGTAGGACAGCCGATGCCACAGCCGGTCGCTGGCGGTGAAGCCCAGCCGCAACATCACCAGCAACGCGGCGGCCAGCAGAAAGCCACGCAGCCACGGCAGCCGCAGTTCCTCGCGCGCGCCGCTGTGATGTTCCAGCCAGCGTTGATAGGCCAGGTATTCGCGCCAGGCCAGCAGCAGATAGAAAACCAGCGAGGCCAGCACCAGCGCGTCCTGCAGCGGCGCGATCCAGGGCACATGGACGGCAGCGTTCCAGGCCCATTTGCGTTGCAGCGGCCAGGTGAACAGCCACGTGTAGTAACCGCCCTGCAGCAGCGCCGGCAGCAGATGCAGCGCCCAGCGACGCGGCAGCCGTTGGCGCGCCAGTTGGCGGACGTAGAGCCACAGCAGCGGCCCGATCGCCAGCTCCCAGGACAACGGCGCGTAGGTCAGACCTGGGTAGGCATCGTAGGCGCCGGCATAGCCGAGCGTGTACGGCGTGATCAGGGCGACCACCACCAGCAGCAGTGCGGCCAGGCAGCGGTTGGCGATGCGATTGACCGGGACCAGCAGCAACAGGCTGGCGCCAAGCACGCCATGCGCGCTGCCGAGCAGCAGGATGGTGCTCCACATCCCGAACTTGATGCTGGACATGCGATCCCGCTTGGTCGATCGCGCCGAGTATAGGGGCGATCGGCGGCGGCCCGGGCGCAGGTGCGTTACGCGCGGTGCTCCGCTTCTGCGCGGTTAGTGCAGCCCGCTGGAAATCTCTGCCGTGGCCGCACACAGCGCCTGCAATGCCGCTTGCGGGCCAACCAGCTCAGGGCGCCGTTCGATGAAGGGCACCGTGAGCGTGTAGGTGGCGCTGCCGCGTTGCAGGATCGGCGCGGTCAGATCGACCACGCCCACCACCGCTTCGCTGGGCTGCATGGCGTAGCCATCGCTGCGCGCCTGCGCGGCGGCAGCCAGGAACTGCGCGCGCTCGAACGGCACCTCGCTGGCATCGAGCATGTCCAGCCAGCGTGCCTGCACCTCCGGCTGCTGGAAGGCGTACAGCACCAGCCCGGAACTGGAATGCGTCAGCGGACGGCGATGGCCCGGGCGTACCACCAGGCCAAGATCGCTGGGCACGTCCATCTGCGCGATCACCACGATCTGATCGCCAGAGGGCGCCACCAGGTGGCAGGGCTGATAGATCGCATCGGCCAGCCGGCGCATCACCGGTAGCGCCGCTTCGCTGATGCTCTGCACCTGCGGCTGCTGCATGCCGAGCATGAACAGCCGGTTGGTCAGCACATAGTCGCCTTCGCCGTCGCGGGTGAGATAGCCGCGCTCCTCCAGCACCTGCAGCATGCGGAAGATCTCCCCGCGCGAGCGGCCGATGCCCTGCGAGATCGCGCCCATGCTCATCGGCTGCGCCTGGTGGGCGAGCAGCTCGAGGATGTCCAGGCCCTTGTCCAGGGCGGGCGCGCGGTACTTGGCGGGTTCGGTGCTCATCCGTTTGCGGCTCCAGGCAAGGCTGCGGCGCGCCAGGGTACAGGCATCGCGGGCAGCGGTGAGGTATGGTGCTTGCGTGCAAATATAAACAAAGATTTTATATTTGCATGGCGCTGGCGTGCGCAGTACGCTCGCCGCACAGCAACGCAAGCGCCACAGCCTTGGGAGGGGATCGGTCGCATGCATCACAGTGACATTGCCGCGTCACCGCGCGGCAACCTGGCGCGTACCGCCATGGTTCCCCTGTTGTTGATCGTCAGCCTGTTCTTTTTGTGGGGCATGGCCAACAACCTCAACGACATCCTGATCAAGCAGTTCAAGAAGGCCTTCGAGCTGACCGACCTGCAGGCAGGCCTGGTGCAGAGCGCGTTCTATCTGGGCTATTTCGTGTTCGCGATGCCGGCGGCGATGTTCATGCGTCGCTACAGCTACAAGGCGGCGGTGGTGCTGGGCCTGCTGCTGTATGCGTGCGGCGCGTTCCTGTTCTATCCGGCCGCGCAGGTGCATACCTACTGGCTGTTCCTGCTGGCCCTGTTCGTGATCGCCAGCGGCCTGGCGTTTCTGGAAACTACCGCCAACCCGCTGGTGACCGTGCTCGGCCCGGCCGAGGGCGCGGCGCGGCGCCTGAATCTTGCCCAGGCATTCAACCCGCTAGGCTCGATCACCGGCGTGCTGGTCGGCCAGCACTTCATTTTCTCCGGTGTGGAGCACACCCCGGCCGAGCTGGCCGCGATGACGCCAGCCGCACGTGCAGCGTTCTTCGCCACCGAATCGTCCGCAGTGCAGACGCCGTATCTGGTGATCGGCGTGGTGGTGGTGCTGTGGGCGATCCTGATCGCGCTGGTGCGCTTTCCCACCGGCGATGCGGGTGTGGGCGAGGCTGTGCCCAAACGCGCGCGCTTTGGCGAGCTGTTGCGTAACCGGCTGTTCGTGTTTTCGGTGGTGGCGCAGTTCTTCTACGTGGGCGCGCAGGTCGGCATCTGGAGCTATCTGATCCGCTATCTGCAAGACGCGGTGCCCGGCACGCCGGAAAAAAGCGCCGCGACGTATCTGACCATCTCGCTGGTGCTGTTCATGGCTGGCCGCTTCATCGGCACCGCCCTGTTGCGCTATCTGGCGCCGACGAAGTTGCTGGCGAGTTTTGCCACGATCAATCTGGTCTTGTGTGCGGTGGCGATTGCGCTGCCCGGTTGGACCGGCTTGTACGCATTGGTCGCAGCCAGCGTGTTCATGTCGGTGATGTTCCCGACCATCTTTGCGCTGGGTCTGGATGGCATGCACGACGACGCACGCAAGCTGGGTTCGTCGTTGCTGGTGATGTCGATCATCGGCGGCGCGCTGCTCACTGCGGTGATGGGCGCGGTGTCGGACATGGCCGGTATCCATTGGGCGATGGTGGTGCCGGGCGGGTGTTTTGCAGTGATTTTGCTGTTCGCGTTGCGCGCGCGTCGCGCTGCGCCGGCGATTGCTGGGGCAGGCGCATGAGTGTGCGGCGTCTGTGCTACGTGCTGGATCTGCACGACGACCTGCAACTGATCGCCGAGTACGAGCGTTGGCATCAACCGACGCAGGTGTGGCCGGAAGTGGTGGCGTCGTTGCGGCAGGCGGGGATCCTGGAGCTGCAGATCTTTCGCAGCGGCGATCGCTTGGTGATGTTGATGGAAGTTGGCGACGATTACGATCCGGCCGCCAAGGCGGCGCGGGATGCGAGCGATCCGCGGATTCAAGCCTGGGAAGAGCTGATGTGGCGGTTTCAAAAGCCGTTGCCAGGGAGCGCGCCTGGGGAGAAGTGGCGCGAGGCCGGGCGGATTTTTGCGTTGAGTGAGGCGGTTGGTGTGGGGCGGGGTTAGGTTTCGCCCAGTCTGTTTCTGCGGATGTGTTGACTCCGCAGTAGGGCGTTGGTCTTGCGTCTCTTTGCCGCTGCCGCTGCCGCTGCTGTGCTGGCGCGGCGCATCGAAACAGGGTGTTTTCTTGCAGGCGCATCGTGCGTTGTGCCTGCTGCGCAGCGAAAGCGTGACAGCAGCCAGCAACGAAGAATCCCTCGCCACTGCCTGTTGCGCATGCGTGGTCCGCGCAGTTGCGCTGCGTGATGCATTGACGCTGGTGCCGCGCGGCTGGCAGGCGCTACGCACGTGCATCGCAAACGCTCCAACTAAGAGCGGCTAACAAAACCTAGCGAGCGCTCGGCTGGCGGTGAGTGCAGTGATTTTATCGGCCGTCTTTTGATAGATGCCGTCAGAAGCCCAGGTCAAAGGCTGAGTGGTCGAGGGCGCGGTGCCCTCACCGCTTGCGGGACACGCCGCAAGTACGTCCATGTAGGCTCGGTGGCGGCATCCATGCCGCCACACGGTCCCGCAAGCGGTGAGGACACCGCACCAGAGAGTTTGCAGGTTGCTTTGTTTAGAGCCTGCTCGTTGCTCGGCCTTCGTTGGGAATCGGTGCGCGGTTATCAGAACAACGCACCTCATGCCCGCTTGCCACCATGCACACCGACCGTCTCGACTGGTCCTTGCCCGCCCACCGTCGCGGGACCTTACGCGGCATGGATGCCGCGTAAGAGCCTACACGGACGTACTTGCGGCGTGTCCCGCGATGGTGGGCGGGCAAGGGCCCTGCAGCCAGGCAGCAGATCACGTCCGCATGCCCCTGGCGACTGCTCGCGACGTGTTGTTAGCCACTCTAGAAAACGGCTTCAGTCGCGATCAGGCAATCGAGAAAGCCCATCGCGGCTGAAGCCGCTCCTACGCATCGTGCGACCAAGTTACGCGGCGTATTGGATCACGCCTTCGCCGCAGCCAGATCTTCGACCCAGAAGCGGCCGTCGGGGTAGCTGAACTCTGCGATGGAGGCCGGGTGCATTTCGGCGGAGAAGCCGGCGGCTTGCGGGGCCAGGTAGCGGCCGTGCCGGATGCGCACCGGGTCGAGGAAATGCTGGTGCAAGTGGTCGACGAATTCGATGGCGCGGTCTTCCATCTTGCCGGTGATGGCGACGAAGTCGGCCATGGCCAGGTGTTGCACCAGCTCGCACAGGCCAACGCCGCCGGCGTGCGGGAACACGCGGATATTGAACTTGGCCGCCAGCAGCAGGATGGCGAGGTTTTCGTTGACCCCGCCCACGCGCGCGGCATCGATCTGGATCAGGTCCACCGCGCCGGCCTGCAGCAGCTGCTTGAACACCACGCGGTTCTGGGTGTGCTCGCCGGTGGAGACCGGTACCGGCGTGATGCCCTGGCGGATCGCGGCGTGGCCGAGCACATCGTCCGGGCTGGTGGGTTCCTCGATCCAGGCGATGTCGAATTCGGCCAGCTGGCGCATCCAGTCGATCGCCGGGCCCACATCCCAACGCTGATTGGCGTCCACCGCCATCGCGATGTCCGGGCCGATCGCCTCACGCGCCAGGCGGCAACGGCGGATGTCGTCCTGCACGTTGGCGCCGACCTTGAGCTTGATGGTGCGGAAGCCGTCGGCCACCGCCTCCTTGGCCAGACGCACCAGCTTCTCGTCCGAGTAACCGAGCCAGCCGGGCGAGGTGGTGTAGGCGGGGTAGCCCCGTTCGATCAGCGTGGCGATGCGTTGCGCGCGCTGCGGTTGTGCATCGCGCAGGATCGCCAGCGCTTCGTCGCGGGTGAGCGCGTCGGTGAGATAGCGGAAGTCGATGGTGTCGACCAGCTGCTCCGGGCTGAGTTCGGCGATGTAACGCCACAGCGGCTTTTTCGCCGCGCGTGCGGCCAGATCCCAGGCGGCGTTGATCACCGCGCCGATCGCCATATGCATCACGCCCTTTTCCGGGCCCAGCCAGCGCAGCTGCGAATCGTTGGTAAGCAGGCGCGCAAACGCGCCCAGATCGGCGATGACCTCGTCCACCGACAGGCCGACCACGTGTTCGGCCAGTGCAGCCACGGCGGCGGTCTGCACATCGTTGCCGCGGCCGATGGTGAACACCAGACCATAACCGGCCAGGTCGTCCGGTGCATCGGTGCGCAGCACGACATACGCGGCCGAGTAATCCGGATCCGGATTCATCGCATCCGACCCATCGAGCTCGCGCGAGGTGGGAAAGCGGACGTCGTGGGTGTCGAGGGCGATGATGGTGCTCATGGAGGTCCTGGGCGATGGAAGACGGGGAATAAGAAACGCGCGGAGTAAAAACGGAAACGGAGAAGGGCGCCAGAGCCCCTCTCCCACCGGGAGAGGGGTTGGGGTGAGGGTACGAACGCGAAGCGCCAGAGAGATTGAAGCGCTGCAGGTACTCATGCATCTGCAACGCAGATCAACGACCAACTACGCGTCGATATCAACGCGCTACAGCGCCTGGAAGTTCAACGCGCCCGCACACTCAGTAAAAAATTGCACATGACGCGTCAGCACCAGCGCCGACATGTCACATCGAAAAACAGGTAACACCGCATCGAATTGCTCCAATACGTCGCTACGTACCCTCACCCCAACCCCTCTCCCGAGGGGAGAGGGGCTTCAGGCAGCATCGTGCGCAGGCATTACCCCTTGCGTTGAGCGCGACCTGGCTCGCACTGCGACCGAAGTCCTGGAAGGGAAACAGGCTTTAAGCCGCATCACGCGGATGCGCCACCACCGGCTGGCGTTGGCGACCTAACCCTTCGATCTCCAGCTCCATCACGTCGCCCGGCTTCAGATACACCGGCGGCTTCTGGCCCAGGCCCACGCCCGGCGGGGTGCCGGTGCTGATCACATCGCCCGGCATCAGCGTCATGTAGCGGCTGATGTGGCTGACCAGTTCGGCCACGCCGAACACCATCGTGCGGGTGCTGCCGTTCTGGTAGCGGTGGCCGTTGACCTCCAGCCACATCGACAGGTTCTGCGGGTCGGCGATTTCATCGCGGGTGACCAGCCACGGGCCGATCGGGCCGAAGGTATCGGCGCTCTTGCCCTTGACCCACTGGCCGCCGTGTTCGAGCTGGAATTCGCGCTCGGACAGATCGTTGATCACCGCGTAGCCGGCGACGTGGTTCAGCGCTTCGTCCACGGAGACATCGCGCGCCACATCGCCGATCACCACGCCCAGTTCCACTTCCCAGTCGCTCTTGACCGAGCCGCGCGGGAGGATCACGGTGTCGTTGGGCCCGCTCACCGCAGTGGTGGCCTTCATGAACAGGATCGGCATCTTGGGCACGTCCATGCCTGATTCGGCGGCATGGTCGGCGTAGTTCAATCCCACGCAAATAAACTTGCCGATCTGCCCGACGGCCGCGCCATAACGCACGTCGCCTTCGACCAGCGGCAGGGTTGCGACATCCAGCGCGCGCAACTTGTCCAGGCCGGCATTGGTGATGTGCTCGCCGGCCACGTCATCGATCACGCCGCTCAGATCGCGGATGCGGCCTTCGCTATCGATCAAGCCGGGACGTTCCTGGCCGGGGGCGCCAACGCGTACGAGTTTCATGCAGTCTTCCTTTGCAGGTGAGGAATGGAGCGGCTAGCAAACCTAGCGCGCGTGCAGCGGGTGGGTAAGGACGGCGTGCTCACATCAAGGCGGACGAGCGATACAGATCGTATCTGGCACTGGCCGCGCCCACGTTGCGGTGAACAGCACCGCGATGCGTTGTCGCGCTCAGTTGGACCAACCGCCATCGATGATGTGGGTCTGGCCGGTGGTGAACGAGGATTCGTCCGAGGCCAGATACACCACCAGCTGCGCGATCTCGCGCGGATCGCCCAGGCGGCCCATCGGCTGGCGGTCGGTGAAGCTCTTCCACACCGCCTGTTCGTCGCCGCCCAGCGCTTGCACGCGCTGGCCCAGCGACGGCGTCTTGATGGTGCCCGGGCAGATCGCGTTGCAACGCACGCCCTGCGCCACGTAATCGGCAGCGATCGCCTTGCTCAGGCCGATCACGGCGGCCTTGGTCACGCCGTAGACGAAGCGGTTCGGCACGCCCTTGATGCTGGAGGCCACCGAGGACATGTTGATGATGCTGCCGCGGCCGCGTTCTAGCATGCCCGGCAGCACCGCCTTGCAGGTGTAGTACATCGCATCGACGTTGATCGAAAACGAGCGGCGCCAGGCCGGCTCGTCGCAATCGAGAATGCTGCCCTGGTGCACGAAGCCGGCGCAGTTGAACAGCACATCGAACGGGCCGTGCGTCGCGACCAATGCGGCGATTGCCGAGGCATCGGTGACATCAAGCAGCTGGGTGGTGATGGCAACCGATTCGGCCGCCAGCGCCTGCAGGGCCGCGGCATCGATGTCGGTGGCGATCACCTGCGCACCGGCGCGTGCGCAGGCCAGCGCGCTTTCGCGGCCGATGCCGGCGCCGGCGGCGGTGATCAGGCAACGCTTGCCATGCAGGCGGTCGTTGGGAGTTGCAGAGATCGAGACAGTCATACCGAAGAGATTCCGTGGGTGGGGGCCGCCGGCCGTGGCAGACGATAGAACATGCGTGCGTTGTCGCCGAACACCGCTGCGGTGCGGCCATCGGCGTATTTGGCGACCAGGTGCTGTGCGATCTCGAACCACTGCGCGTAATCGGCACGCTGGGTCAGCACCGGCCAGTCGCTGCCCCACAGCACACGCTGCGCGCCGAAGCGTGCGAACAGATGGCCGACATACGGCTCCAGCGCCTCCACGCCGGCGCCGCGCGCCGCTTCCGTCAGCAGCCCGGAGAGCTTGCAGTGCACAGTGGGATGCTGCGCCAGTGCGGCCATGCCGGCCGCCCAGGCAACGAATTCACCCGCGGCGATCTGCGGCTTGCCGCCGTGATCGACGACCACGCGCAGGTCCGGATGGCGCTTCAGGCGCGTTTGCAGCGCCGGCACATGCACGCTGCGGATCAAGGCGTCGAACGCCAGGTCGTGCGCGATCAATGCGTCGAAGGCGGCATCCAGGTCGGGCTGGGCCAGCCATTGCACGTCGGCGATGTCCTGCACCATCGGGCGCAGGCCCTTGAGCACACCGCCGCCGTCGCGCACCAGCGCGTCGATGCGCGCGGCGGCATCGGGCGCGGCGAAATCGACCCAACCGACCACGCCGGCAATGCGCGCATCGGCGCGGGCCAGCTCGAACAGGTAACGGGTTTCGGCCTCGGTCGCGGCGGCCTGCACCACCACCACGCCATCGATATCGGCAGCGTCCAGCGCCTGGCCGATATCGGCGGGGCCGAAGTCGCGATACAGCGGCGCCAGTTCGGGCGTGAGCCAGTGGTAATCGCCACGGGCTAGCTGCCAGAAATGCAGGTGCGCGTCGATGCGGCTCATGGCGTGGGCATGTCCGCAGCGAGCAGGCCATCATCGCGCAGGCGTTGCCACAGCGCTGGCGGAATCGATGTCTGCAGGCGCGTGGTGGCCGATTGCACCTCGGCCACGGTGCGCATGCCGGCCACCACGGTGGTGACTGTCGGATGCGCCAGCGGGAACTGCAGCGCCACCGCACCGATATCCACATCGAACGCCGCGCAGGCTGCATACAGGCGCTGGGCATGCTGCAAGGTGGCGGTATCGACCGGCGCGTAGTTGTAGGTCGCACCGGGGCCGCGTGCGTCGCTGAGCAGGCCCGAGCTATACGGACCGGCCGACAGGATCGCCACGTTGCGCTGCTGTGCCTGATCGAGCAGCGCGCGGGCGCCGTGCTGTTCCAGCAGCGTGTAGCGGCCGGCTAGCATCACGCAATCGAGCGGGAAGCGCGGCAGCACCTCCAGTGCCACCTCCTGCTCGTTGACGCCCAGCCCGATCGCCCCACAGGCACCGGCCGCCTTTAGCGCCGCCATCGCCGGCAAGGCCTCCTCCAAGGCCTGGCGCAGGACGTGGGCGTGGTTGTCGCCGTGGGTCAGCGCGCCGATGTCGTGCAGCAGCAGCACGTCGATGTAATCGGTGCCCAGGCGCTCCAGGCTGGACGCGAACGCGCGCCGCACGCCATCGCTGCTGTAGTCGAACGCGGCGCGGCGGCCGGCCACTGCGAAGCCGTCGCGGCCTGTGGCGGCTTGCGCATCGTCGTAGAGGCAGCGCCCTACCTTGGTCGACAGCGTGTAGGCAGCGCGCGGCACACCGGCCAGGCCACGGCCCAGACGCGTCTCGCTCAGCCCATAGCCGTAGTACGGCGCGGTGTCGAAATGGCGGATACCGGCCTCGTACGCGCCCTCCACTGCAGCCAGTGCGTCGCCCTCGTCGACCTCGGTGTACAGATTGCCGATCGGTGCGGCGCCAAAGCCCAGCGCCGAGAGCTGCACGTCGGTGGTGCCCAGACGCTGCCGCGGAACGCTCACGCGCGACGCTCCGCAGGCTTGGCGGTGATCAGGCAGGTGCGTACGGAATCTGGAAAGCAGCAGCTGGGCATCGCAACGTCCACCAGCCGGCCGGTGCCGGACTGTTCGCATATGAATATCGCAATCATAAGTGAACAGATCACGCTGCAGTGCAGCAAAATGGGGCGTGTTGATTCAGCGCAGCGCCACTGCAAGCGCTGGGAGCGGTAGCGCAGGGTGGTGCCGCTTGTGATCTATGTCGAAATCCACAGCTGCCATCACCGCTTCCTATAAAGCCGCCTGCGCGGTTGCCTCGTTCCGATGCCTGAGGCTAGATACCAGCCCGTCCGCACGAATCGCACGCATGCCAACCACCACCCGCCGGGAGTTGTTCAAGGTGCTTGCCGCAGGCGCCGTAGTCGCGCCGCTGTCGCCGAGCGCCCTGGTGGGCGACGCGAACGTGGCCTGCGCACGCACGCCGCAGTGGGCGCGCGGCATCGAAGGCCAGCGCAAGGCGGATCTGGGCAACGGCAGCTACCTCAATCCCATCGTGGCCGGCGATCACCCCGACCCCACCATCCTCAAGGATGGCGACGACTACTACATGACGTTTTCGTCGTTCCTTTCCTATCCGGGCATCGTGCTCTGGCATTCCACCGACCTGGTCAACTGGACACCGATCGGCCCGGCGCTGCGCCAACAGCTGGGCACGATCTGGGCGCTGGACCTGTGCAAGCACGCTGGCCGCTATTTCATCTACATCCCGGCCAATCCGGACGACAAGGGCTGGTCGATCTTCGTGATCTGGGCCGACGACATCCGCGGGCCCTGGAGCGCGCCGATCGACCTGAAGATCGCCGGCTGCATCGACCCCGGTCATGTGGTGGGCGAAGACGGCAAGCGCTATCTGTTCGTCAACGGCATCCGCAAGATCCGCCTGCGCGACGACGGTCTGGCTACCGACGGGCAGCTGGAACCGGCGTACGCGCCATGGCGCTATCCCGACGACTGGATCGTGGAGAACTTCGCCCCCGAAGGCCCCAAGCTGACCTGGCACAACGGCTGGCTGTATCTGGTCACCGCCGTCGGCGGCACCGCCGGGCCGGTGACCGGGCATATGGTCATCGCCGCGCGCTCGCGCTCGGTGCACGGGCCATGGGAACACTGCCCGCGCAATCCGCTGGTGCGCACCCAGTCCGAACAGGAGCCGTGGTGGTCGCGCGGACATGCTTCGCTGGTGCAGGGGCCGCGTGGCGACTGGTGGATGGTCTACCACGCTTACGAAAACGGCTTCCGCACGCTGGGCCGGCAGACGCTGCTGGAGCCGATCGAATGGACCGCCGATGGCTGGTTTCGCGCGATTGGCGGCGATCTGTCCAAGCCATTGCGCACGCCTGCACGCGCAGACTCCACCGGCAACGCTGCGCTCAGCGGCTTTGCCTTGTCGGATGATTTTTCGACCGACAAGTTCGGCACCCAATGGAGCCTGCATGCACCCAAGCCCGGCGAGCAGGCGCGGGTGCAACGGGCGAATCGGTCGCTCATGCTGGCCTGTTCCGGCAGCTCGCCGGCCGACAGCTCGCCACTGACCTGTGGCGTGCCCGATCGCAGCTACGTCGCCGAGGTCACGCTGGAGCTCACCGGCAATGCCGAGGGCGGCCTGTTGCTGTTCTACAACCACAAGGCCTTCGTCGGCATCGGCGTTACGCCCGACACCATCAAGACCTACGAGTACTCCGAAGAACTGGTGTGGGCACGCGCGCCCAATACGCACCGACGTATCCGCCTGCGTCTGAGCAACGATGCGCACGTGGTGACCTTCGAATATTCGTTCGACGATGGTCGGCAGTGGATCCGTCACCCCACGCGCATGGAAATGTCCGGCTTTCACCACAACGTGTTCGGTGGATTTTTAAGCCTGCAGCTCGGCATCTACGCCGCGCAGCAAGGCGCGGTGGTGTTGCGTGATTTCAGTTATCGCGCGCTGCACTGCGCAGTAGTGCTGGCAAACGGCGGGGTCCGGGGGGACCCCGCCATCAGACGTGGAGTGGCTAACAAAACATAGCGAGCAGTGGCCAGGTGGGTGCGGACGGCGCGCTCAGAACCGCAGTGTACGAGTAGTGCATGCCGATTCCGAGCACCGGCCGTGACCGCCTGGCCGCTGCTCAGTGGTTTTGATCGCCGCTCTTAGCCGCAGCAATAGCAGACGTTGCCCTGTCCCAAATCGCCGCCGAACTCCGGACACTCCGCCTTGCAGGCCCATGCACTACACGATTCGGTTTTCGGCTGTGCGTTATCGACTGCCATCACCTGGAATGCACCGAAACCGGTACTGGCCAGAAACGTCGCCGCCATCAACGCACTCCGCAAAGTCACCCAACGCTTCTTCATGCATTACTCCTTCACCGTTGCAAAAGCCGCTGGCGCGTCCATGCGGCGCAATGCGGCAACCAGGTCCTGCACCCGCTCCGTGGTATCGAACACGCCAAGACGGGAATGGCGCACGCGCCCCTGCCCATCGATGGCCATCAGCAGCGGCACGTTGCGCGCACGGAACAACATCAGCGTGCGACGATCGGTCAACGTGACCACCGGAAAATCGAAGCCGTGCACATGCGCATAGCGCGCGGCCTGCGCCGCATCGCACTGGCACACACCGAGCAACTGCGGCCGGCCCGGCAGGTTGGCCTGTAACTGCCGCGCGGCACGCAGCACGGTCGGTGCGGAGCGCTGGCAATACGGACACGTGGTCGTGAAAAAGAACAGTACCTGCGCCTGGCCCTGCGGCGCCCCCAGCAGGTGACGCCTGCCATCGGCATCGGTCACCTCGATGCGCGGCACGTACATGCCGTCATACGGCGTGCTGACCCGCGTCTGTAGCCACTGCTGTTGCGCACGCAGTTGCTTGTTCTGCCATGCCAGTGCTGCAATCAATGCACACGCCGCCAGCAAGCCGATCCAGAGCCAGGGAACACGTCTCGTCATGCCATCTCCGCAAAGCGTCCTGGGACTCCGAGACTTGCCCGGGCATCAGCTGATGGTCAATGGTGATATCGACAACTGGGATGGCGCGCGGTACACGGGTGTGGAGGCGATCACGCCAGGACGCTTGGGCTTGCTAGAAATGCGGCTGGGTGTGTGCCGCGTTTGCGCAGCGTGGGTATAGCGTGTCGATCGTCATTGCGCTCTGCGGATGGATGCATGCGTTGTCGATGTGCGAGTCGGCGCGCACGTGCGTCACTCGGGAAGACGCACGAACAGCAGGTTGAGATCGCGCATCGGCACGAAGTTGGTTTGCTTGAACTGGAAGGTCAGCGGATCGATCTTTTTCAGCGCGCCCTCGAAGCACAGGCTGAGCATGTCGCTCGCCGCCTGCTTGCGGATGGTCAGCTGAAAATCCTTGATCGGGCCGTTCCAGTTCTTGCCGGTGGTCAGCACATAGCGCAGGTTGGCCCAGCCCAGGCCGTGCTCACCTTCGCGGCGTTGCATGCTGGTCCTGGTCGCGGGCTCAATACAGGTGTCTTTCGCATACGATTCCAGCAGGAATGCGCTGCTCTGCGGCACGCCGGTGGACACGCTGGGCGCGTAGGCATGCCGGATCTGCACGCTGCGTCGCGCGGGAAACAGTTGCTGCCAGACGAAATACTCGCTGAGTGTGAAGCGTGGCTGCTGGTCGGAGTCGATCCAGCGCGCGGGCAATGGCTTGCGTCCTTTTGGCGCGGTGCCCGATTCGGTGAACGTCGCAACATCGTGCGCACTCCAGCCGCTCGCTGCGAACGCCTTGGAAATGTCGCTGCCATCGTCCAGCAGCACGACGAGTTTGCGCGTGGTGGCGATCGGTTTGCCGTCCACCCACAGTTTGAAATCGGTCAGCTCGCTGTGGTCGGCCATGCCGAAGTACATCGGCGGCATCGGGAAGGCGATCGGCACAGTCAACGCACGCTCGCTGTTGTTGGTGAACACATAGTCCACCTGCACGCGCTCTTCGCTGAGCAGCAAGGCTTCCTTGTCCATGCTGATATCGGGCTGATGCAACAGGCGGATGGTGCCGTTGTCGTCGCCGAAGCTGCTGTCGTTGGCCTGCGCACTGCCGCAGCCGAGCACAGCCAGCACAAGGGCCAGCACAAGCGGGCTGCGCGAGAAAGAAAACGTGTGCATGGATCCCCTGGAGACCGGCACGCACCGACGCGCCGCAGGCGTACAGCATGCCATGCGCCTGAAAGTGCTGGCAGAGCGAGCGCATGCGCAGCATCGGGGGCTGGCGTCTACCAGGGCGAGGACCTGGCACCGGGCCAGTGGCGGTGTAGCGCACGCATCGCATGCTGCGATGCATCGCACTGCATGGCAGACGCAATGCACGCATCGGCCGGAACCGGCGCTGTGGTCATAAGGTAGATTGCTCCTCCCCATGCCGAACCCGCACGCGCAATGCCTTCCCATCTTCCCCTGCTGGCTGCGGCCGCATGCCTGTTGCTGTCATGTCAAACCGCGTTTGCTGCCGCGCCGGATCACCCTGAAGGTGGGGGCCTTGTCCCCAGCTGCACGGCCGATGCCTACAGCTGCCCGCCCTGGATGCCGTCGCAGCGTGAGATGCGCACGGTCATCGCCGATTACTTCTGCGATGCCGCAGACCGCGGCCTGATCAGGCCAAAGGTGAGCCGCGTCGTGCGTGCGGAGACCTCGCAGGTGACCTGCGCTGCACTTGGTCAGGAACCGGGGTCCAATTTCGTGTGCGGAGGCGAGATGCAGTTCATCGACCCGGACGGCCGTGTCGATTTCATCACCTTCAGCCCGACCATGCATCGTCAGGACGATGGGCGCTACGCCCTCTACGAAGGCAGCGACGAACACGACAACGAGGTGTGGCACGTGCCAGCGCCGCAAAGCACGTCGAAGGTCTGCACCGGCCGGTCTTTGCGCTGATTGCAGTCGGCGGATGCACCGAAAAAATGAGGTGACTGATGGCCGCAGCAGTGCGCCAGCCGCGCTCAGTCTTCTTCCGGTGGCGGCAGCACGATGCCGTCGGCATCGATGGCAAGCTTGCCGGCCATCAGCACCGCCTGGGTGCGGTTGGTGACGCCGAGCTTGCGCAGGATCGCGGTGACATGCGCCTTGATGGTGGCTTCGGATACGCCGAAGTCGTAGGCGATCTGCTTGTTGAGGCGCCCGGCGCCGAGCATCTGCAGCACGCGGAATTGTTGCGGGGTGAGATCGCGCAGGCGCTGGCCCACTTCGCGTTCTTCGCTGCAGGTGGGCGGCAGGTTCTGCGCTTCGGCCGGGATCCAGCGCTCGCCATCGAGCACCGTGGCCAACGCGCGCCCGATGGTGTCCGAGTCTGCGGATTTGGGAATGAAACCGAACGCACCATGGTCGATGGCGCGACGCATCACGGTGGGCTCCTCGCGTGCGGACACCACCACCACCGGCAACTGCGGATGCAGCGAACGCATGTGCACCAACGCACTGAATCCCTGCGCGCCCGGCATGTTGAGATCCATCAACAACAGATCGGCATCCGGTTGCGCATCGGCCAGGGTGTACAACGCATCCACCGTGTCGGCCTCGAACAACAGCACCCCCGGCATCACACGTTGCACCGCCCCGCGCAAGGCCTCACGGAACAGGGGATGGTCGTCGGCGATCAGCAGGGTGGTCATTGAGGGGCCGGGAATCGGGAGTGGGGAGTGGGGAATCGCAAAAGCAGAAGCGAAAGGCAGCAAAAGCAAGTAAAGAAGGAGCAACGAGCAACGGATGTCAGTGTGGCGAGCTTTAAAAATCAAAAAAATCCGAAGTGGAGAGAGACGAGCGGGGGAGCCGCTTTTACAAAAACCCCACCCCGACTATCGACTCTCCACTCCTCAGGGAACCGCTCTGCCGATTCCCCATTCCCAACTCCCCATTCCCAACGCGCGTCAGCGCGTCAGCCGTTCGCTCACCAACGAATCCACCACCGACGGATCGGCCAGGGTCGAGGTATCGCCGAGTTGGTCCGGTGCGTTCTCGGCGATCTTGCGCAGGATGCGGCGCATGATCTTGCCCGAGCGGGTCTTCGGCAGGCCCGGTGCCCATTGCAGGTGATCCGGCGAGGCGATCGGGCCGATCTCCTTGCGCACCCAGGTGATCAACTCCTTGTGCAGTTCTTCGCTCGGGGTCTGCCCGGCGATCAAGGTGACGTAGGCATAGATGCCCTGGCCCTTGACGTCGTGCGGGAAGCCGACCACGGCCGCTTCGGCGACCTTCGGATGCGAGACCAGTGCGCTTTCCACCTCCGCGGTGCCGATGCGGTGGCCGGACACGTTGATCACATCGTCCACGCGGCCGGTGATCCAGTAATAGCCATCGGCATCGCGGCGGCAGCCGTCGCCGGTGAAGTAGCTGCCCGGATAGGTGCGGAAGTAGGTGTCGATGAAGCGCTGATGGTCGCCATAGACCGAGCGCATCTGGCCCGGCCACGAATCCAGCAGCACCAGATTGCCTTCGGTGGCGCCTTCCAGAATCTTGCCTTCGGCATCCACCAGCGCCGGCTGCACGCCGAAGAACGGCAGGGTGGCCGAGCCCGGCTTGAGATCGACCGCGCCGGCCAGCGGCGAGATCAGGATGCCGCCGGTTTCGGTCTGCCACCAGGTGTCCACGATCGGGCAACGGCTGTCGCCGACCACCTCGTAGTACCAGCGCCAGGCTTCCGGGTTGATCGGCTCGCCGACGCTGCCGAGCAGACGCAGGCTCTTGCGCGAGGTCTTCTTCACCGGCTCCTCGCCATCGCGCATCAGTGCGCGGATCGCGGTGGGCGCGGTGTAGAAGATGCTGACCTTGTGCTTGTCGATCACCTCCCAGAAGCGCGAGACGTTCGGGTAGTTGGGTACGCCTTCAAACATCACTGCGGTGGCGCCGTTGGCGAGCGGGCCGTAGACGATGTAGCTGTGGCCGGTGACCCAGCCCACGTCGGCGGTGCACCAGTAGATGTCGTCCTCGCGCAGGTCGAACACCACTTCGTGCGTGTAGCTGGCAAACAGCAGGTAGCCGGCGGTGGTATGCAGCACGCCCTTGGGCTTGCCGGTGGAACCGGAGGTGTAGAGGATGAACAACGGGTCCTCTGCGTTCATGCGCTCGGGTTCGCACGCGGCCGGCTGGCCGTCGACCACATCGTGGAACCAGCGATCGCGCGGTGCCTGCATCTCGACCGCACCACCGGTGTGTCGCACCACCAGCACCGTTTCCACGGTGTTGGTGCCGGGCAGTTTCAGTGCGGCATCGACATTGGCCTTGAGCGGAATCTTCTTGCCGCCGCGCAGGCCTTCATCGGCGGTGATGATCAGCTTGCTCTGGCAATCGATCACGCGGTCGGCGATCGAGTTGGCGGCAAACCCGCCGAACACCACCGAGTGCACCGCACCGATGCGCGCGCAGGCGAGCATGGCCACGGCCGCATCGGGAATCATCGGCATGTAGATGGTGACGCGGTCGCCCTTGTTGACGCCGAGATTGCGTAGCGCATTGCCGAGCTTGCATACACGCTCGTACAACTGGCGATAGGTGACCGGATAGGATTCGGCGTCGGGGCTGTCGGGTTCGAACAACAGCGCGGTCTTGTCGCCGCGCGTGGCCAGCTGGCGATCCAGGCAGTTGACGCTGGCATTGAGCTCGCCATCGCCGAACCAGCGAATATGGAAGTCGTCCAGCGCGTAGCTGACGTCCTTTACCTGGGTGGGTTGCTTGAACCACTCCAGCCGCTGTGCGGCCTTGCCCCAGAACTGCTCGGGGTGTTCGATCGATTCGCGGTACAGCGTTGCGTACTGCTCGCGCGTAATGCGCGCATCGGCGGCGAACGCGGGATCGACGGGATAAACATCAGCCATGGCACCCTCACTTGCGATGAACTTGTCGGAAGAGAGCGCGACAGCCGCCCTCGGTAGACAATCAGTGTGCCGTATCCATTCTGTCCCGGCGTTCAACCGGGCCTTAGACCTTGGTCTTAACCGCCAGAGCGCGTTATCCCAAATCCGTTCCCGGTTCTAGTGCGACGATCGGTCACCTTGTGGAATGCTGCGTTGCAGCTACGACCAAAGGCGAATAGGCTCGCAAGTGCGGACTGCCTCACGCTCCGCACAGCATCGCCATCAAGCGCGAGGCCTTCATTGGGGAGAGGGGTCTATGAAACACCGTACTGCACCATTGGTGCGCCATCCGTTGGCGGCTGCGTTGTTTGTGGCGAGCATTCTGCCGGGCGTTGCCTTCGCGCAAACCGCCAAGGAAAAGGCACTGGAAACGCGCATTGCCGAGCTCGAGCGTCAGGTACAACTGCTGGTCTCTGCGCAGCAGCAACAGCAGGGCCAGATTACCCAGACCCAGACGCAGGTGACCGAGGTGCGCACCTTGCAGGCGCAGACGCCGGCCGCACCTGTCGTGCCTGCCGGCAAGAAGCCGATCCAGCTGAGCAGCATCACGCCGAACGCGTTGCCGGGGACAACGTTTCGTTTTGGCGGTTTCATCAAGGCCGACTTCATGACCACCCGCACCAGCGACGGCGCGTTGCCCGAAGGCGCGGTGGGGCGGTACCTGTATATCCCGACGCAGACCCCGGTCGGCGGCCAGGCCTCCAGCACCGACACCGACTTCCATGCCAAGTTCTCGCGCTTCAATCTGGGCGTGGACACCGTCACCGATAACGGCGACAAGCTTACCGGCTTCATCGAGCTGGATTTCTTCGGCAACGCGCTGGCCAACCAGGTCAACAATCTGTACGGCGGCACCTTGCGCCATGCCTACGTGAGCTGGAACAACTGGCTGGCCGGCCAGACCTGGTCCAACTTCATCGATTCCACGATCCTGCCCGAGGCGGCCGACATCGTCGGGCCGACCGACGGCGCGCTATTCAGCCGTCAGACCCAGATTCGCTACACCCGCGGTGCCTTCAGCGTGTCGGCAGAAAATCCCGAGACGCTGACCACGCCCTACCAGGGTGGCAACACCATCCTGGCCTCGGACCATGGCGCGATGCCGGACCTGACCGCGCGCTACAACTGGAAGGGCACCTGGGGCACGTTCGGGCTGTCGGCGATCGCGCGCCAGTACCGCACGCGCAGCGCGCTGACCAACGACACCGACTTCGGCGGCGCCATCGCCGGCGGCGGGCGCTGGATCATCAACTCCAACAACGACCTGCGCTATCAGCTCAGCTACGGCGAAGGCCTTGGCCGCTATCTGGGTCTGGGCAACGGCTCGGACGTGGAAATCGACATGGACGGCAACATCCAGACCGTCAGCACCGTGGCTGGTTGGGTGGCGTGGCGCCACGACTACAACGCCAAGCTGCGCAGCACCATCATGTATTCGCGCGTGGATTACGACCACGACATCGCCAATACCGGCGGGCTGGCGAGCAAGTCGCAGCAGAGCATCCGCGCCAACGTCTTCTATTCGCCGCTGCCCAAGGTCGATGTGGGTGCAGAGCTGATGTACGGCCGCCGCGAAGCTGAAAACGGCGATTCCGGCGACATCTCGCGCCTGCAGTTCACCACCAAGTACAGCTTCTAAGATTCACCCCGCCGGTGGCCCGCCACGCATGTGGGCGGGCCGTGCCGCCCGCACTCCAGGAGACAGACCATGACCGTCTCGAATGAAGCACTGATCGCCAAGATCGATGCCAATCCGAAGTACCACGCGCTCAAACGCCAACGCAACACGCTGGGCTGGACGCTGACCGTGCTGATGTTGCTCGCCTATTACGGCTACATCGGCCTGATCGCCTTCGACAAGGAATTCCTCGCCAAGCCGATGGGTGCCGGCGTGACCTCGATCGGCATCCCGATCGCGATCGGGGTGATGGTGTTCACCATCGTCATCACCGCCATCTACGTGCGTCGCGCCAACAACACCTATGACCAGCTGACCGCGCAGATCCTCGAGGACGCCCGCAAATGAGCAAGTATTCGCGCCTTCTCCTGATCCTGGCCGGGCTGCTGCCGGCAGGCCTCGCGCTGGCCGCCGGTGGCGACATGGGCCAGGTCGACAAGCAGCCCACCAACTGGGTGGCGATCGGCATGTTCGGCTTCTTCGTGCTGGGCACCTTGTGGATCACCAAGTGGGCGGCGGCCAAGACCAAATCGGCCTCTGACTTCTACACCGCCGGCGGTGGCATCACCGGCTTCCAGAACGGGCTGGCGATCGCCGGCGACTTCATGTCGGCGGCCTCGTTCCTGGGCATCACCGCGGCGGTGATGGCCAATGGCTACGACGGCCTGATCTATGCGATCGGCTTTCTGGTCGGTTGGCCGATCCTGACCTTCCTGATGGCCGAACGGCTGCGCAACCTCGGCAAGTACACCTTTGCCGACGTGGCCGGCTACCGCTTCGCGCCGACCGCCATCCGCAGCTTTGCGGCATCGGGCACGCTGGTGGTGGTGCTGTTCTATCTGATCGCACAGATGGTGGGCGCCGGTGCGTTGATCAAGCTGCTGTTCGGCCTGGACTACTGGGTCGCGGTGACCCTGGTCGGCGTGCTGATGATGATCTATGTGCTGTTCGGCGGCATGGCCGCCACGACGTGGGTGCAGATCATCAAGGCGGTGCTGCTGCTGACCGGCGTGACCTTCATGGCCGTGGCGATCATGTGGCACTTCAACTTCAGCTTCGAGGCGCTGTTTGCCGAGGGCGTGCGGGTGAAGACCGCGATCGCGGCCAACGGCGGTGCATCGCCCGAGGACGCGGCCAAGGCCGGCCTGTCGATCATGGGGCCGGGTGGCTTTGTGAAGGACCCGATCTCGGCGATCTCGTTCGGCATGGCGCTGATGTTCGGCACCGCCGGCCTGCCGCACATCCTGATGCGCTTCTTCACCGTTCCCGATGCCAAGCAGGCACGCAAGTCGGTGCTGTGGGCCACCACCTGGATCGGCTACTTCTACATCCTGATCTTCATCATCGGCTTCGGTGCGATCGCACTGGTACTGACCAACCCGCAGTTCGCCGATGTCGCCACCGGCACCATCCACGGCGGCAAGGGCGCGGCCAACATGGCGGCGGTGCTGGTCGGCAATGCGGTGGGCGGCAATGTGTTCATGGGCTTCATCTCGGCGGTGGCTTTCGCCACCATCCTGGCGGTGGTCGCAGGCCTGACCCTGTCCGGCGCCTCGGCGGTGTCGCATGACCTGTACGCCACGGTGATCAAGAAGGGCAATCCGGCGCCGGGTTCGGAGCTGAAGGTCTCGCGCGTCACCACCCTGGTGCTGGGCGTGATCGCGGTGCTGCTGGGCATCGTGTTCGAGAAGCAGAACGTGGCCTTCATGGTGTCGCTGGCATTCGCCATCGCAGCCTCGGCCAACTTCCCGGTGCTGATCCTGTCCTTGTTGTGGAAGAACTGCACCACCCGCGGCGCGGTGGTCGGTGGCTTCCTGGGCCTGATCTCCTCGCTGGTACTGACGGTGCTGTCGCCGTCGGTGTGGGTTGACACGCTGGGCAATGCAGCCGGCTCGGCGCCGTTCCCGTACACCTCGCCGGCGCTGTTCTCGATGACCATTGGCTTTGTCGGCATCTGGCTGTTCTCGATCCTGGATCGCAGCCCGCAGGCCGCCAACGAACGTGCCGCGTTCAAGGCACAGCAGATCCGTGCCGAAACCGGCCTGGGTGCCAGTGGCGCGTCGGGTCACTGACGCACCGACCCAGCGCTGGACGTATCGCAGAACGCCGGCCTTGTGCCGGCGTTCTGCGTTCTGGGGATCGCTTGCGGTCAGCTGCTACAACACCGGCCACGTAGGCAGGTGGCGTTACCACGGCCGGTGCAAGCGACAGCGGCGATCGCGCCTTCGCCGCGCATGCAGGGCAAACCATGCATCGCTTCGTATCCCCGGGGTCCGCTGCGCATGCGCGATAGATCGCCATCCTGCCGAAATAATTAATTCATGGAGGGTGACTAAATTGGCGCACAAGCCGAACGCTGATCACGCACGGCTTGGCCTCACCCCCGGTATCGATCGGCTGGCGAGTGCGCTGCAAGCGAGTTCGCCGATTGCGTCGACCCGTCGGCTCTCGTCCATCCCTTGCCCTTCCTGCATCTACGAACCGGGACACAGAGACCATGCCTACCACCCTCGTTCCACATCCCCTGGCCCGTGCCTGCCGCCTGCTCGGCGCGCTGGCCGTGCTGGCGGCCATGCCGCAACTTGCTGCGGCATCTTGTGGCAATACCGCCAACAAGATGGCGGAGATCCTCAACGACAAGTTCACCGCCGATACCCTGGTGCTGGCCCACCGCGGCCTGTGGGGCAAATACTCGGGCGATCCGGCGATTCTGGAAAACTCCAGCCGCGCCGTGCTCAATGCCGACGTGCAGTGCATGGACGGCGTCGAGCTGGACGTCAAGGTGACCCAGGACGGCATGCCGGTGCTGAGCCACGACTTCAATCTTGGGCGCACCACCGACGTGTACACGGTCGTAGGGGGTGCCAAGTACAACCCGAGAACCAACCAGGGCGCCAACCCGCTGGTCAGCAGCCTGTCGTTGGCCAACATCAAGCGACTGCACCTGCTCACGCCGGACCGTGGCACCGTCACCGGGTGGGAGATGTACAGCCTGGACGAGCTGTTTGCGTACTGGAAGCGCAACAACATGCAGCTGCCGCTGATCTTCGACGTCAAGTCCGCCGATGGCGTGCGCGCGGTACACACCGCCGCCTTGAAGGCATTTCCCGATCATCCCGAGCAGGTCGTGGCGATGAAGGTCAACGCCACGTTGTTCCCGCACCCGGCCGCCTTTGTCGGCAACTCCCGGTATGTGCATGTCATCCCGGTCTACACCACCAACATGCTGGCCAAGATCGATGTGCCGGCCAGTCGCGTCGAATGGCAACGCTATGCCCACACGCTGGAAATCAACGTCAAGCAGGACGATGGCCTGTTGCAGGGCCAGAAGAACGCAGCGCGTGCCGAGGGCAAGCGCATTGCCATCTTCCAGGCCATTCCCGATGGTCCGGGTGCCGGCGAGTTCATCAGCAACAACGGTTCGTGCTGCTACCGATTGTCGCAACTGTATTCCTCGTACCAGGGCAAATCCGATACCGCAGACCATCGCGGCGATATCGGTTTTCTGATGTCGCAGCGGTTCGGGCTGATTACCACCGACGATCCGAAGTCGACCATGCGCACGCTGAAGATCAACGGGCGGCGCATTTCGCATTACGCCCCGTAACGTCTTGACGGCATCCGGTGCGGCCGAGGTTGCCGCACCGGATGGCTGGGAAGAGTCAATCGCCGCTGTTTATGAGGGAGATGTCATGTCCAAGTTATTCAATGTCTGTGTGGGTCCTGCACGCGCGAGGCGCTGCGTGTTGCTGCTGCTCGGTGCCTGCATGGCCACGCAGGCTGCCATTGCGTCGCCGACAGACGCAGATGCGGGGGAGGACGCTGCGCCAGCGGAACAGGCACGCCGCGAACATGCAGACAGCGCCGCTGCGTCCATCGAGCGCGCGGTCCTGGCCGAACGCGCAAGGCGCCAAGGCCTTGCCGACGATCCGCAAACGGCGGCCCTGCTGCGCGAGGCTGCCGACACCGTGCTCGCGCAGGCCGAGCGCGATCACCTGCTGCAGAGCGTGACGGTGTCGCAGGCCGATATCGCAAAGCGCTTTGCGGCGCGGCCGGGCGACTTCGACGAATTTCGACTCAGCCATGTCTTCATCGCCGAACAGCCCGAGTCGGCGCCGCGGCGCAGTCATCCGTTGAGCCAGGCGCAGGCACTGGAGCGTGCGCAGATGCTGCGCCGTCGCATCGCGCGTGGAGGCGATTTCGCCCGACTGGCCGCCGAGGCGTCCGACGATGGCGCCACGGCCGCCGACGGGGGACAGCTGTCGTCGATGTTCGGCCTGTACCTGGATACGCCGTTCGAGGTGCCGGTGCGTGCGCTGGCGGTGGGCGAAGTGTCCGGCCCCGTGCGCGGCCCTGGCGGGTATCACCTGATCCGTCTGGAGGAAAGGCACACCGCCACGCTCGACACCGTGGGCGGGATGATCGAAGCGCAGCTGCGCGAAGAACTGCGCGATCGCGCCGTCGCCCAGCTGGTGCAGGAACGCGCTGCGCAAGCGGCGGGTCTGGCGTCCTCGAACCAGAGCCAGCGCACCGCCGAGGCGGATGCGCAGCGGATCCGGCAATGAGAGGGAACGGCGCGCTGTTCCGATGGCTGATCCTCGTACCGCACGCGCTTGCCTTGTCAGGCTGTGGCACCGGATCGCCGCAGGCCTTCCAGGCCGAAGCGAAGATGCAAGCCGGTGCTGCAGGAACGAGGCGCAGCACCGCCGCTGCCGCGCCGGGCGAGCGTGCGGCGGCGTCTTATGCGCGCGCGCAGGCCTATCGCCGCTGCGCCATGCTTGCCGAGGCGGCGCCGTCCGCGACATCTGTTGGCGATGCGGATCTGTCCGAGCCTGGTGCGCGCGCCGCGGTGTCGCAACGCGCACGCGACCATGCTGCCCAGCTGAAGGCCTGCCAGCACGTCGGCGAAGGCGAGTACGCGCAGGTGGACCAACTGCTGCGTCAGGCCGCCGGCGGCGGCAATACCGACGCGCAGCTCGAATTGCTGGGTCGACGCGCACGCCTGCTGTTGGAGCGCCAACCCGCCGTCGCCGCAGACGCCAGGCCGCAACCGCTCTCCCCTTCCGATCGTGCCGACGCCGAGCAGGTGCTGGCCGACCTGGAGGCGATGGCGATGCAGGGCAACCGGGCGGCGATGCCGGTGCTGGATCAGTTCGTGTCCTCGCCGCTGCTGGCGACCGCCGAGCCGCTGTACGGCGACGCCTGGCGACTGGTGTCCCAGCAGCCGTTCGGACATCCGTTGCCGGCTGCAGCGCCGTTGCGCGGTGAGGAGATGTTCGAGGAGATGGATGCCGCCACGGAGCAGCAGGTGGTGATGCTTGCACGGGAGCTGCATGCAAGCTGCTGCGCTCACTGACGCGCCGGGCAGGCTGCCGTCATGCCAGCGGTAAGGCGACTGACGCACGGTGTGCACGGCAGGCGACGTCGCTGCCGGCGGGCACTAACGGAAATAACGCGCCTTCAACGGCAGCGTCGCTGCGCCGATCGCACAGGCATCGGCCGGTGCCTCGGCCGGCAGCAGCAGCGGCATCGGGCGGCCCTGGCCGCGGCGGGGCTGGTTGTCGATCTGCACGGCGGCGATCAGCCGTTGGGCCAGATCCGCGGGTAGGCGGCCGCCAAACACGATGGCTTCCGGGTCGCACACCGCGGTGATCGCCGAGACGATCAGCGACACGCCTGGCGCGCTGCGCGCGATCCAGCGCTCGATCGCCGGCCAGCTCGGGTCGTAGGCGGCCAGTAACGCGCGTACGTCCGGCAGCGCGATGCCGTCTTCGGCGACGAGTTCGCGTAGCAATTCCAGCGTGGCGCGTTCGAGCTGTTGCGCGGGCAGCATGCCGGCGAATTCACCGGCATTGCCGCGCGCGCCGCGCATGACCTGGCCGTCGATGACCAGCCCGCCGCCGAAGCCGTAGCTGAGATAGAGATAGGCGAAGTCGCGATGCCGCTGGCCCACGCCCAGCATCGCTTCGCCGGCCGCTGCCACACTGCCGTCGTTGTCCATCCACACCGGCTGCGAAAAGGCATCGGCCAGCCACGGACACAGCGCGACCTGGCCCAACGCGCGCAGCGGCTCGGGCGGATTGATGAAGCTGTCCACGCCGGTGAAGAACCCGCTCATCGCCACGCCGATGCCCAGCCGTGGGCCTGCATGGTCCACGTTCGCCAGCACTGCGGCATCGGCGGCCTGCAGCTGGGTCAGCACGCCGTACAAGGTGGTGTCGGTCAGCGCGAGCTCGGTGACGGCCCGCACCGTCCCGGAAAAATCCATCAGTGCCAGGGTCAGCGCATCGGTGGCGATGGAGATGCCCAGCGTGTGGCCGTGCGCCGGGTTCAGCGACACCGCCACGCCCGGCTTGCCGCGTCCGGCGCGCGCCACGCCGCTGCCCATGTGAACCATGCCGCGCGCCTGCAGGCCTTCGATCAGGCGCACGGCGGTCTGCACGGTGAGCCCCGTGCCACGGCTGAGGTCGGCGCGGGTGAGCACGCCGGCCAGGCGCAGGCGCTCCAGCATGTCGCGCTCGTTGAGGCTCAGGCCCGGGAAGGGTGGCGAGTGCAGCGGCAAGGCAGAAGGGGCAATGGACGACATGGCGAGCGGTGTCACGGGGGAAGCTAGCTTAACCGCTCCGGCTGAAATAATTAATTCACAGTAAGTTATTAAATTGGCGAGCTCTGCCATCGTCGGTCATCCCATGTCACGTTTCCGCACCCGTCCGTGTCCCCGTCTTTGTCTGCTGGCGCTGTGCGTCAGTGCCAGCCTGAGCGCGCGCCCCGCCGAGCGCGTTCCTGCCGCGCCTGCCCGCGACACTGCCAGCGACACTGCCCCGGTGCAGCTGGATGCGGTGCAGGTCTCCGGCCAGCACCTGTCGATCCGCCAGGCCATCGGCGCCAAGCGCGAGGCGGCAGTGGTGTCCGATGGCGTGGCCGCCGACGACATCGGTTCAATTCCGGACTTCGGCCTGGGCGAGGCGCTGCAGCGTGTGCCGGGCGTGTCGATGGTGGTCAACAACGGCCGCGGCGAAGCGCAATTCATGAGCCTGCGCGGTTTCAACCCCGACTACAACAATGTGTTGATCGATGGCGTGGCGCTGCCCTCCACCGAAACCGGCCGGCGCGTGCAATCGCTGGATGTGATTCCCGCCTCGCTGGCGCTGCAGGTGGACATCTACAAGACCTTCAACGCGGACATGGACAGCAATGCCATCGGCGGCATCGCCTCGCTGCGCACGCGCAGTGCGTTCGATCACGACGGCCGCTTCGCCACCGTGCGCGCCAACCTGGCCGATTGGGAAAACCGGCGGCATCTGCAGGGCAGCACGCCGTCCGGCCAGGTGCAGGGCAGCTTCAGCGACACCTTCGGGCCGGACAACCGCTTCGGCGTGGTGCTGTCGGCCGATTACTTTCGCCGCGATTCGTCCTCGTTGAATACCGCCATCGACAGCTACAGCTATTACGCCAACGGTGTGCGGCAGAACCTCACCCCCGGCCTGGACCCGGACGGGCTGGCGATCGCGCCGGATCGTTTCCGTCCGCTCAGTTACGACAACGTGCGCCAGCGCCGCAGCGTGTTCGGCAAGCTCGAATACGACGACGGCGAAGACGTGAAACTGGCCTTCAGCGCCGGCGCGTTCGAGCACAGCAACGACGAGCAACGGCGTTCGCAATGGATCAATCGTGTCGGCAACGCAACCATCAGCGACACCAACACTGGCCGCTACGCGCAAGGCAGCGCGCAGGTGGATGCCAACCGTTTCGACCAGACCCGCACACTGCGTTGCGCGCAATTGGGCGGCAGCTTCCGGCTCAACCCGGAAGGCCATGTGGATGTACTGCTCAACCGCGCCACCGGCAACTACCAGCAAGACACCCGCGAGGATGTATTCAGCGCGGCTGCTTCCTCGCGCCTGGGCTTTGGATATGCGCTCAGCGACGGTGCGCGCCCGAGCATCGTCTTGGTCGACCCGGGCTATTACGGCAACGCGGCCAACTACACCCAGCAGTATTTCCTGACCCGGGTGGAAAAAAGCAGCACCGACACGACAACGTTCAAAGTGGACTACAGCCAGAACGCCGATGCCGACGCGCGCGGTTGGGGCGTTCGCACCGGCCTGCACTACCGCGATCTGCAGCAGCGCTACAACCTGGATGAAGTACGCCGCAATCCAGCCGGCCGCGTGAGTCTGGCAACGATCGGAACCGACGCTGCACGCATCTGCCCGTATGCCGATTTCAGCTGCCTGTTGCTGATCGATCCGGCCAAGGTCGCCGCCTTCGCCGCCGCTTCGCCAGGCGCCTACGTGCTGGCCAACGCCAATGCGCGCAACAGCGCGATCAGCGACTTCCGCATCGACGAGCGTAACGGCGCCGCCTATGTCATGGGCACCTGGCATGGCGAGCGCACGCTGGCGACGTTCGGCCTGCGCAACGAATACCTGCAGCGCGAGGTGCGCAGCGCGGTGCCGCAACCGCTGAGCAGCAGCACAAACTACGTGCAGCAATCGGCCGACAGCGATCGTCGCTTCCTGCTGCCCTCGGCGAACCTCGCCTGGGACATCACCCCGGCGTTGAAACTGCGCATGGCCGGCGGCCGCACCATTGGTTTGCCCACCTACGCAGACATCGGCCAGAACAGCAGCCCGGTGGTGGATGCCACCGGCTTGACCATCAATCGCAGCATCGCCAATCCGCTGCTGCGTCCGCGTCGCGCGGACAATCTGGATCTGTCGCTGGAGTGGTATCCGGACCGCGATTCACAGCTGTCGGTGGCGCTGTTCCACAAGCGTATCGGCGACGAAATCGTGCGCCTGACCAGCACCGACACCCAGCGCGACCCCGGTGGTCTGGTCGGCACCTATCAGGTCACCACCACCCAGGCGATCAATACCGGCGATGCGCAGGTGCAGGGCATCGAATTCACTGCCATCGATACGCGCTTCGACTTCCTGCCCGGTGCGTGGTCGAACCTGGGCGCGATGTTCAACGCAACCCTGCTCGACCCGCGCACCGCCGATGTGCAGATGGCCGACGGCACGCGTCGCGCGTTGCCCGGCCTGATGGAATCGCCCAAGCGCAGCGCCAATGTCTCGCTGCTGTACGACATCGGCCCGTTCAGTGCGCGCGTCAGCGCCAACTACACTGGCCAGCAGCTGCTGTCTGCCGCCACCGACAACCGCGTCAACGACCGCTATTACGACGCGATCACCAGCTACGACGCCCAACTGGCCTGGAACTTCAGCAAGCAACTGCGCCTGACCGTGCAAGGCCGCAATCTCGCCAATGCGCGGCTGACGCGGGTGATTGGCGCCGACCAACAACTGATGCGCGAGCAGCTCGACAACGGCCGTGCGTATTACCTGGGAATGGACTATGCGTTCTGAGCGAAGCGGCGCATCGGCGCTGTTGATTGCACTACTGGCAACCTTGGCCGGCAGCGCCAGTGCCGACGATGCCGCAATCCCGCCGGCAGACGCGCAGTTTGTGCCGATGGAAACCATCGTCAGCGGCGACTGCTGGGGCCAATGGCCCAACGATGTGCTGGCAGCGGTAAGCCGCTGCAAACCGGCCGAGCGCAATCGCATCGCCCTGCAGGTGCCCGACGATGCCGATGGCCCGGCACGTGTCGGCATCGATGGCAAGGCATGCAGCGGCGCGCGCTGCGCCGGTCTGGTGCAGGTGTTGCAAGTCGCACCCGGCCAGCGCCTGCTGCTGCGCACGCCGCCGGCACGTATCGACGCGGTGCTGGCTGCGTTGGACCAGGCCCACGCCCGCGATCGCATCAGTATCGAACCGCTGGTGCAGCCGGTGCCCGCATCCGGCATCCCGATCACGCTGGCGCCGGGTGTGCGCTACTGGCGGCAAGCAGTGAGCACACCGCAACCGGTGATGCTGCATATCGCCGAAATCGACCTTGCCACCCCCGGGCTGCAACTGGTCGGCACGCACGGCGAGCGCAGCGGCGGTGGCGAATTTCTCGCCAATCCCACTACCGCGTTCGTGCGCGATGGCGATCTGGCGTTGGCGATCAACGCCGATTATTTCCTGCCGTTCGATGGCGGGCATCTGTTCGACAAGGCATTCGTGCCGGGCACGGGGCAGGGCGTCACTGCCGAAGGTCTGTCGATCAATGAAGGCCATCTCGATTCGGCCGCCACCACCACCGATACACGCGTCAACGCAGCACTGTGCGTGAGCGCGCGCAATGCGGTGCGCATCGTGCGCGGCAATTGCCCCTCCGGCACGCGGATGGGTGTGGGTGCCGGCCCGCTGCTGCTGCTCGACGGCAAGCGCCAGCCACGCGAAGCCAGCCGCGCCAAGTATTACGACGGCCCCGAACCACGCAGCGCACTGGGCCTGGACCGCGCGCGCAAGACGCTGTGGATGGTGGTCGCCGACGGCCGCCAGCCCGGCTACAGCGCCGGCATGACCCTGGATGCGCTCACCGCGGTGTTGCAGCAGCTCGGCGCCAGCTCCGCCATCAATCTGGACGGCGGCGGCTCCAGCACCCTGGCCGCGCGTGTGGACGGGCGCGTGCGCGCGCTCAACCGGCCTATCCACACCGGCATCCCGGGGCGCGAACGCCCGGTTGCCAACCAGCTCGGGGTGCGCATCGCCCCGCAGCCTTAAGCGACAAGCGAGCGGCGCGGTACCATTGGTGGTTTGAACCACGGTCCGCGCCATGAAGATTGCCTCCTGGAACGTCAACTCGCTCAACGTGCGCCTGCCGCATCTGCAACAGTGGTTGGGCACGTTTGCGCCCGACGTGGTCGGCATCCAGGAAACCAAGCTGGAAGACCATAAATTTCCGGATGCGGCGTTGGCAGCGGCTGGCTATCGCAGCGTGTTCTGCGGGCAGAAGACCTACAACGGCGTGGCGATCCTGTCGCGCTCGCTGGCGCTGGATGTGCAGATGGGCATCCCCGGCTTCGACGACGTGCAGCAACGCGTCATCGCCGCCACCGTCGATGGCGTGCGCATCGTCAACCTGTATGTGGTCAACGGCCAGGACGTGGACACCGACAAGTACGCCTACAAGCTGCGCTGGCTCGCCGCGGTGCATGACTGGCTGGCGCAGGAACTGCAAAAGTACCCGCAGCTGGTGGTGCTGGGCGATTTCAACATCGCCCCGGATGCGCGCGATGTGCACGACCCGTCGGTGTGGAACGAGCACCACATCCTCACCTCCACCGCCGAGCGTGCGGCGCTGGAAAAACTGCTCGCGCTGGGCCTGCACGATGCGTTCCGTCTGCATCACGACGATGCCGAGCAATTCAGCTGGTGGGATTACCGCCAGGCCGGCTTCCGTCGCAATCTTGGCCTGCGCATCGATCTGACCCTGGTGTCGGATGCGCTACGCGCACGCGCGGTGGAATCGGGTATCGACCGCGAACCGCGCACCTGGGAGCGCCCCAGCGATCACGCACCCGCGTGGGTGCGGCTGGCAGACCTCGACGCATGAGCGAGCGCACGCTACGGCGCAGCACCCACAAGGTGGGCGAGGTCACGCTCGGGCCGGTGCATCGATTGAGTTGCCATTGCGGCGCGGTGCAGATCGATCTGGATCTACCGCATGGCCTGCTCGATCCACGCCGCTGCGATTGCTCGATGTGCCGCCGCCGCGGCGCCATCGTCGCCTCGGTCACGCTCGATGGGTTGCATGTGCTGCAAGGCGAAGACGTGCTGCGGCTGTATCAGTTCAACACGCACGCGGCTGCGCATTATTTCTGCAGTGTGTGCGGCATCTATACGCACCATCGGCGACGTTCCAATCCCAACGCATACGGCTACAACGTCGGTTGCCTGGAAGGCGTCAATCCCTATGCGTTGAACATCGCCGTGCCGGTGGAAGATGGGGTTAATCATCCGGCTGATCGCGTTCCGGTCGATGGCTGAAACGACAACGCCAGGGCAAGCCCGGGCATTGGATGTTCAAGCGTTGGACGTGTTTTTAGCGCACGCGGCCACGCGTAAACAGGTTGACGATCGCCAGCAGGATCACCGCACCCACCAGCGACCAGACGAAGGTCCACAACGTGATGGCCTGATTGATGCCGCCACCGAACAGGAAGCCTGCGATCAACGCACCGACGATGCCGACCACGATATTGAGGATGATGCCCTGCTGTGCATCGCGACGCATGATGATGCTGGCCAGCCAACCCACGATGCCGCCGACGATCAACCAGATGATGATGCCCATGTTGCCGATCTCCTCATTCGATTGCACCGGAAGTGGTGCATGGGCGCCATTCAACGCGGCCGGGCGTGAAGTACCCGTCGAGCGCGATACATCGCGCTGCCGAGGGTTCGGTTTGGTGGACGCAGCGTGACAGCGCACGCGAGCTGGCAGCATGGCCCGGTGCAGCTATGGCTGCGCCCGCATCGGCATGGCGAACGTGGCGAGCCCCAGGCGCGGCAACTGTTGGGTCAGGCACTGGGCATCGAGCCTGAAAACGTGCCATTGCAGCGCGATGCGCGCGGGCGCCCGTGGCTGCAGCCGGCCTTGCCCAACCGGGATGCCGGCTGGAGCCACAGCGGCGAATATTTGCTGGTCGGCCTGGGCGAAGGTGTGCGGCTGGGCGTGGATCTGGAACGCATTCGCGCCCGTCCACGTCTGCTGGACATCGCCCACCGCTTCTTCCATCCCGACGAAATCGCACTGCTGATCGCCTTGGAACCGGACGCGCAACACGCGCTGTTTTTCCGCCTGTGGTGCGCCAAGGAAGCCTTGCTCAAGGCCTACGGGCATGGCCTGTCGTTCGGGCTGCACCGGCTTGCGTACGCGCTGGCGCCCGACGGTGCATTGCAACTGCAGTGGTGCGACCCGGAGCTCGGCCAGGCCGCACACTGGCAGTTGCACGAGTGGTGGGCTGCACCGGACTGCCGTGCGGCGCTGGCCTTTTATCCGGTAGTGGGAAAATGAAATATCACATGTATATAAATGTACGGTGCAACATAACCATGGATCGTCACCGATGCTGCAGATCTGTCAAAAATGTGTACCGAATTCTATTGGATGATCCAATCGCGATCTGAATTCTGATACTTCAGCGTCCTCCATGCCTTCCCGCCGCAGCGAGATGTGGGGAAGACCGAGACAAGGTAGGTCCAATAATCATCAGAAACATCGAAGAAACCGGAGGATGAGTATGGGCCAACTTGACGGATGTATCCGTTGACATATGCTCTTACACATTTATCTGTATTGTTTACGACGCGCGACTCTGCTTTATCGCCATAAATCACCGCGGATGCTTGGGGGGGGGATCCTGCCGATAGCAAGAGGATGAGGATGCATGATGCCATGATTTGTCTTGTTTTCATGAAGTTAAATCACCATTAGAGATTTTTTGTAAATGAACTGATTGAGAATTATTTAAATGTATTGATAGGTGTGTAGATGGGTGTAGGTAGTAATGGAAATATTTTTTGCCTAAGAAAATCGCTGCAGGGATTAGTTTCAAGGCTCGATCTTATGGTATTCGCATGCTCCATCGAAGTAAAATAATAGGGTTACTTATAATATTATGTAAATAAAAATTACGATAGATAATTTAACTGAAATTCATCATGGCAGATGAGTTGCCGAGCGATGACGACTATAGAGGCGCTCGCTCGCCAGGCGAGGGTGGTTCGTGCTCGCAGCACGCCGCTGGCGCCGTCGATCTCCACCTCGCTCAAGAACTGGTAGCCCGCCAGCGGTGACAGGTTCGGCGCCGGCGTTTTTTGAAAAATCACCGTCTGTCCGAACCTGACATCAAGCGCATTCGGGCCGAAACAGCCAGCATTGAGCGGGCCGGCGACGAATTCCCAGAATGGTTCGAACTGCTGAAACGCCGCTTTATCGGGATGGGAGTAGTGCGCTGCGCAGTAGTGCACATCTGCGGTCAGCCACACTGTGTTGCGGACACGCGCTGCGCTGATGAAACGCAGCAGTGCGGCGATCTCCTGCTTGCGACCGCGCGGCACGCCCGGGTCGCCGTTGGCAATCACCTCCCAACGCGCACGTGAGCCGGCCAGTTCGCGCTGCAGCCACGGCCGTTGTTGGGTGCCGAGAAATGCAGCGTCCGCCCCCGGCTGCGGCTGCAGGTTGTCGCTGTGGGCGCCGCCTTAGCTGCGCATGTCCAGCACGAACACCTCCAAGCAATGGGCCATAACTGATCTTGCGATAGATGCGCCCGTCGCCATCGGCACGCACGCCGCGCATCGGCGCATATTCCAGAAACGCGCGACGCGCACGACCAGCCAGGCCACGCGAATGCGTCGCACTGCGCAGATGGCCGTGTACTGGCGCGCTCAACATGCCGCGGTCGGCATCTTTGAAGCGCACCCGATAACAGAAGATGTCCTGATCGCGCGGCAATGCGCCCAGGTCCACCCGCGCAGTGAAGTCGTGCGCCGACGAAGCCACTGGCCCATCCACATGACGTGCCTGACGCAGGCTTTGGCGCGTATCCCATTCCACCTGCAGTTGTGCCGGCCGATCGCAGCGACTCCACAGCGTCGCGCGGCCGTCCAGCACATCGCGGCTTGCACACCGCCGGTGATCACCGGTCGCCCGGACGGCGCGGCCAGACTGCGCGTAGACCAGCAGGTAGTGACGGGCAATGGCAGGCCAGCACCTGAAACTTGCAATACGCGGCGGCGGGAGGAATCGGAGGCGGTCATGGACGGATCCTTCGGATGGCGGGAAGACCGTGCAGATCTAGCGCCGCTGTCTTACCGCAGGATGCCTGCAGTACAGGCCCGTCACCGTCACGTCTACCGAATCACGCAATGGCGTGCATCAGTGATGGCACCGCCACTGCATGAGCCGCCCCATAGGCAGCGGCAAGCTAACCGAAAAGCGGATCAGTTGTACGCGTCGACGGTGCGATAGAGGCTGTATTCCAAATCGCCCCATGGAACGAAGATCAGCAATGGACCTCCGTCACGCGACTTTCGCTGCTCTGTGATCACGCCTACTTGCGTTCCCCCCGGTCCTTTGGCCGACGTGTGATAGACCGGGCCGCCGGAAGATCCGCCGGGGACGCTGCAGCCGGCAATCTCCTGTTCTCTATATTTCTGGATACCCCAGAAATTTCTGGCTTCTCCCTGACAGGTAAAAAGCGGTGCAGCGGTGAATCCACTCAGATTCTTATAACCGAAGGCCTGATAATGCAGTCCGGCCTTCGCGAGTGAGAAGTCGACCTTCGACGCCCCCGCTTTGTCGGCCAAATAGGAATATTTATTGTCCCATTGCGGTTGCGGGTTGATCTTGATGAAGGCTGCGTCGTGCCCTTGATCCTCATTGTTTCTCCAAGCGCGAGATACTTGATAGACCCTGGCGCTCCAGGTCAGAAGCGGTTTGTTCGCCCCATCCCATGCGGGAATGAACACGACCCTGGTCGACCATTCTCCTGCCGAGTAAAGGCAGTGTGCTGCGGTTGCTACAATGCTTTTTGAATCTGACTGTATCGAAGAGCCGCTGCATGAGTACTGTTTGCCACCTGCATCGAAGTAGATGCGGCCAATCCAGTACACTGGCTCATAGCTGCCTTCTGGGCTCGACGCCGCCATCTGCGCTGTCAGCAATGACTTCTCTGCATCGAGCGATGGGCCTGCATCCAGGGGGATTGCGGCTGCGATTTTATCTGGCGTCCAAAAACGCTGTGCGTCGGCGGCGTCCTCATCGCTAAAGTGCAGTCCTTCACCAAACGTACTTTCTGCCTTAGATGTTGCCTTGATTACTGTAGGGGACGCCGGGACCTGTGCTGCGAGCGCGCTGCCGATCGTTGAAGGAATAGACAGAAGCATGAGCGCGCCGAGGCACGCCCTGGGATATTTGCTGAGTGAGTTCACGAGTAGCCCGGAGTGCGATGAGGGAGAGGTTGCTAGCGCGCCTGGAAAACGAGTTATTCCGATTGTGGATGCCTCGTTCACCTAGTCCAGGCGAATCGATAACCGTTTGAGTGTAGCCCTGAATGCTGTCGTTATGCAGAAAGAAATCTCAAAAATACTCATGATTAGCCCTGACCCTCAGCTACAGCAAATCCACTTTCCCTCCTAGACGAGCCTAATTCAAGGCGGCAATGGATTTCTGGATAAAAAACATCGGGCTAGTCCCTCCGCGCCAGCCAGGCCGATAGTGGAAACCGGTAACGGCCCAGGAAAAGTGGCCCCGTCGCAGGCCCGTAGCGAAAAGACCGGCTGAGGGTCAGGGCTAATCAGGAAAATCCTTGCCGCGCGACATGAATATATTTTTGTGGGCGCGCAATCAATTTGAATGTGACGCAGAAAATGCTTGCCTGATTAGTCCCGGCCCTCAGATATGAAAATTTTTGTCGCGGAAGAAAAAATGGAACCGCACACGGCTCGTTTTCCATCATGGCCGTGGCAACTCGCTGCAACATCTGGCGAACCTGTCTTGCCGCTCAGGCCTCCACTGCGCCGGGTCTGCCGTCCTCGACCACATAGCGCTTCAACGTCGCGACCGTGGCCTGGCGATCGCGACGGTCGGAGATGCCTTGCAGGCGCGTTTCCATCCGGCCAGGCGTCAAGGTCACCGAGACATAGCCGCGGGTTTCGCCTTCGGCGTAGTGCACATGCGGATTGAGCGCCATGGTGGCTTGCAGCTCGGCGTTGCTTTGGCCGTCGGAGGTGATCGAGGTGCCGACGAATTCGGTGGCCAGCGTCGCCGAGTCCGGGTTGGCCGGATCGGCCTTCAGATCGGTAACCCAGTACGAGTGGATGTCGCCGCCCCAGAACACCGGGTTACGCAGCCGGGTCTTGGCGATGGCGTCGAGCATGCGCGTGCGCGTGGCCGGGTAGCCGTCCCAGCCGTCGGTCCACTGCCCGAATACGCCGTCGCGACCGTGTTGGTTCATCGGTGCCACCAATAGATCCTGCGCGATCACGTTCCAGCGCGCGGGCGATCGGGCGAAGGCGCCATGCAGCCAGCGCTCCTGTTCCCAGCCGAGCATGCTGCGGCGTGGGTCGGTGCGTTCGCGGCAACTGTCGTCCACCACATGGCCGCCGCGCCAGCCGTTGGCCTGCGGGCAGGGTTGTTCGCTGCGGTACTGGCGGCCATCGAGCACGTAGAAACGCGCCAGCTGGCCGTAGTCCAGCGATCGGTAGATGCGCATGTCGGCGCCATGCGGTCGATTGCGCGCACGCAGCGGGAAGTGTTCGTAAAAGGCGCGGTAGGCGGCGGCGCGCCGGGCCAGGAAGGTATCGACCGCAATCGCCGGATCCTGCGACCAGCGATTGGCGTAGTCGTTCTGCACCTCGTGGTCGTCCCAGGTCGCCACGCAGGCGCTGCCGGCGTGCAAGGCCTGCAGGTCGGGATCGGTGCGGTACAGCGCATAGCGGTTGCGGTAGCCGGCCAGATCCAGGCACTCGCCGCTGCCGTGCGGGCGCACGATCTTGTTCGCCGCCTCGCCGTGGTTGCTGTATTCGTAGATGTAATCGCCGAGGAAGAACACCAGGTCCGGCTGTTCGGCGGCCAGATGGCGGTAGGCGCTGAAATAGCCCAGCTCCCAGTGCGAGCAGGACACAAAGCCCAGCCGCGCGGCATCCGGCAATTGATGCGGTGCCGGCAAGGTGCGCGCGCTGCCGATGGCGCTACGCGCGCCCAGCGCCTGGAAGCAGTACCAGTACGGACGATCGGCGGCCAGGCCGGCGACTTCCACATGCACCGCATGGCCCCAGGCCGGGCTGGCGACGGTTTCGCCCTGGCGCACGATGTTGCGCATGCCCGGGTCACTGGCCACCTGCCAGCGCACCTGCACCGGTGCGGTCAGCCCGCCGCGTCCATCCGGGTCCAGCGGCCGGGGCGCCAGCCGGGTCCAGAGTACGAAGCCGTCGGCCAACGGATCGCCGGCCGCCACGCCCAGCGTGAACGGGTCCGGGCTGCCGCTGGCGCGCGCGAACGGGCTGAGCAGTCCGGCCGCTGCCAGGGTCGTAGCGGCGAGCAGAATGCGGCGGCGGCCGTGATCCACGGCGGCAGGTGCGTTGTCGGGGCCGGGCAGGGGCAATGCGGAAGACGGGTCGATCAGGGGCATGAGCACAAAAGCGATCTAGCGGACGCGACCATAGTGCGACCGGCGGATGTCCGTTCAATGGCAGCGGCAGTGGTGTCGCTGCTGGCGCAGGTTTGCTCGCATCATCGACTGCGGATGGCGGATACGGCGCGTGCCAACGCGGCCGATGCTCCCGCCCACAGCGATACGCACGCGCCGGTACAGCGGCGGCTGTCGTGGTGGCAGGTCCTGCGGCATCGCCAGGCCTGGACGTTTGTGCTGGGCAAGTTCGAGTACGACGGCTTCCTGCCCAAGTGCCCACGCGCCACGCATCGCCACCATGCGCGGCACGCGCGCACCTGCACGCCACCCAGCTGCGATAATCGCGCCATGAACGATGCCGCACTTCCCCCCGATGTAGCCGCTGCGCTGGCCAACGGCCTGCAGGCCCAATCCCTGGATGCGGCGTTTGCCGCGCCGTTGTTGCGTTACCTGACGCTACTGGTGCGCTGGAACAAGACCTACAACCTCACCGCCGTGCGCGACCCGCGCGAGATGGTCACCCGCCATCTGCTCGATTCGCTGGCCATGCAGCCCTACATCGCCAGTGGCACCCTGGCCGATCTGGGCACCGGCCCCGGCCTGCCCGGCATCCCGCTGGCGATCACCCGCCCGCAGCTGCAGGTGACGCTGGTGGAAAGCAACGGCAAGAAGGCGCGCTTCATGCGCGAGGCCTTGCGTCACCTGGCGCTGGGCAATGCGCGCGTGGCCGAGTCGCGCGCCGAGGCGCTGGAAGAGCCGGCCGCCTACGACCACCTGACCGCGCGCGCGCTGGACACGTTAGCCGGCATCATCGCCGTCGGCGGGCACCTGCTGCGCCCAGGCGGCAGCCTGCTGGCGATGAAGGGCATCTACCCGCATGAGGAGATCGCCGCACTGCCCGCCGGCTGGAGCGTAGCCGAGGTGCATCCGCTGCAGGTGCCGGGCCTGGACGGCGAGCGGCATCTGGTGGTGGTGCGCAAGACGGGCTGAAGCGGCGGCCTGCCTGCCCCGGCCGCGTGCATCGGGAGAGCTAAAAAGCCACGGCGCCTGGTCGCTGCTCCCGCCTGCAGGGGAAGGGGCCCGACGTGGCGGTGCGCGCGATCGGCCATAGCCCTCACCTAATCCCCAATCCCCACGCTGGGACTTCCGGCCCATGGCAACGAGCGCCTGCGCTGCCATCATTGCGCGTTCGATCCAGACGCAGGCCGCCCGCACGTGACATCTCCTCTCGCCGCCGCACTCTCGCTCGCCCTGCTGGGCGCAAGCTTCGCCGCCACCTCGGCGCAGGCCGCCGCACCGGCACCGGTGGCACCGCCGGCCACGCTGACTGCCGAGCGCCCTGCTGACGCACGCTTCCGCGCGACCTACGAGAAAGAATGGGCATGGCGCCAGGCCGAGACCGGCCAGGCCGACGAAGACAGCGACACCACCGGCGACAACACGCATTTGCCCGATGTCGGCCCGGCGGCGCAGCAGGCGCGCCTGGCGGTGTGGGACGGCGTGCTCAAGCAGCTCGACGGCGTCGACCCGAAACAGCTCTCGCCCACCAACCAGGTCAACTACGCCATCTATCGCCCGCAGGTGGAAAACCTCGCCGCCGAGGTGCGCCTGCGCCTGTACGAGATGCCGTTCAACTCGGATAGCTCGTTCTGGTCCAACCTTGGCTTCATGGCGCAGCGGCCGATGAAAACTGCTGCCGAGTACCGCGCCTATATCGCGCGTCTCAACGATGTGCCGCGCTACTTCGATCAGCAGACCGCCAACATGCGCGCCGGCCTGGCACGCGGTTTCAGCGTGCCGCGCGCGGTGCTGGATGGCCGCGATGTCTCCATCGCCACCGTGGCCGATGTCAAAGACCCCACCGAATCGAGTTTCTACGCACCGTTCAAGCAGCTGCCGGCGCAGATCCCGGCCGCCGAACAGGCGCAGTTGCGCGAACAGGCCAAGGCCGCGCTGAGCACCGCGGTGCTGCCGGCCTACGCCAAGCTGCTGAGCTTCTTCCGCAACGACTACATGCCCAAGGCGCGCACCACGCTGGCGGCCGAAGCGCTGCCCGACGGCAAGGCGTTCTATCGCCAGCAGATCCGCGAATACACCACGCTGGAACTGACCCCGGAACAGATCCACAAGATTGGTGTGGACGAAGTGGCACGCATCCAGGCGCAGATGGACGCGATCATCAGGCAGGTCGGCTTCAAGGGCAGCTTCGCGCAGTTCCTGGCCTTCCTGCGTACCGATCCGCAGTTCTACGCCAAGACCCCGCAGGAGTTGCTCGATCGCGCCGCGTGGATCTCCAAGCGCGTGGACGGGCAGGTCGGCAAGTTCATCGGCACGCTGCCGCGCGGGCGCTTCACCATCAAGCCGGTGCCGGACGACATCGCGCCGTTCTGGACCGCCGGGCGCGGTGGCGCCACCACGTACTGGGTCAACACCTACAACCTGCCATCGCGGCCGTTGTACAACCTGCCGGCGCTGACCCTGCACGAGTCCTCGCCCGGGCATTCGCTGCAGGGCTCGCTGGCGCTGGAGCAGGGTGATCAACCGGCGTTCCGCCGCGAAAACTACATTTCCGCCTATGGCGAAGGCTGGGCGCTGTACACCGAAAAGCTCGGCCAGGAGATGGGCATCTACGAGACGCCGTACGAGGAATTCGGCCGGCTCACCTACGAAATGTGGCGCGCCTGCCGGTTGGTGATCGACACCGGCGTGCACCACGACGGCTGGAGCCGCGAGCAGGCGCTGGCCTATCTACGCGACCGTACCGCGCTGAGCGAGCACGAGGTCACCACCGAGGTGGACCGCTACATTTCCTGGCCGGGCCAGGCGCTGAGCTACAAGCTGGGCGAGATCACCATCGTCAAGCTGCGCGCCGAGGCTGAGAAAGAACTGGGCGACCGCTTCGACATCAGGGCCTTCCACGACGCGGTGCTGAAGCAGGGCTCGGTGACCTTGCCGGTGCTGGAGCAGCAGGTACGGGCGTTTATCGCAGAGAGCAAGGCGCGCCCGGCCGACGCCAAGCGGGCTCGCAACGCGGTGCTGTGATGCCCTGGGGGAGTGGCTGACAGGAACACTGTAGAGCGGCTGGTCTGTGGTTTGGCTGCAGGGCCCTTGCCCGCCCACCATCGCGGGACACGCCGCAAGTACGTCCATGTAGCAACTGTGTTGTTGGAGGGGGTTCAGACCGTTGTGGAAGCCTGGCACGGGAACGCCGGCCGCTGGTCAGCAGCCGGCGGATCCATCGAGAGCATGGTCACTCAGGTCGGGACGGTTTGGACGTCTGCGGCGTGAGCGTCTCGTGCTCGCGCGTTGAGGATGACGAGCATCTTGCGCATCGCCGCCACGATGGCGACCTTGCCGGGCTTTCCGCGTGCCCGCAGCGATCGATAAAACTCCCGGATCCGCGGCTCGTGCTGGATCGCAGACAGGCACGCCATGTACAGCACGTTGCGCACCTCGATCCGCCCGCCGCGGATCCGGCGCAGGCCGCGCATCTGTCCGCTGTCATGGGCGATGGGAGCCACGCCGACCAGCTTGGCAATTGTCTTCCCATCGAGGGTGCCCAGCTCCGGCAGGTAGCTGGCGATCACCGCTTGCAGGGTCGCCCCGACGCCCTTGAACGAGCGCATTGCTTCCAACTGCGGTTGCTGGCCGACCTGCTCGGCAATCTGCTGTTCCAATCGCACACAGGTCTTTTTCATCTGCGCGATATTGGCCTGCAGCACGCGGCGCAAGCGCGTGTCCGTTACCTGCTCCAACTGGTTGTGCGCGCTTGTTGTCAGCTCCACGAGTTGCTGTCGCGCACGCACAAACTCGCGCAGCCGTCGCCGCCAAGGCTCCGTGGGGTGGTAGGGACGTAGCTCCAGCGTGTGGGCCATGCAAGCCAGATTGATCGCGTCTAGACGATCTGTCTTTGCCGGCAGGCCGATGGCGGCGGCGAACGCATGGCAGCGGTGCGCATTGGCCCGCACGATCCGGTGGCCGGCGTCGAACAACGCATCCAGTACCCGCTGTTCATAGCCGCCAGAGGCCTCCAGGACAATCTGGCCAACCTCGCGCTGTGCCAGCCAGGACACTAGCTTGCGATGGCCTGCGGGGGTGTTGTGAAACTGCGCGCACGGGCCGCGGTAGACGGCCACATCCAACCGGGCCTTGCACACATCAATCCCGATGCCATTCATGGGCAAACTCCGTTAGGCTTGAAGGGTCGAGAGCTCCCCTGCCTGCCCAGCCTTACGTCTACGAGTGGCCACTCTGGCAACCGTTCGGGCGATACAGGGGAGAAACCGGCGTGGGCACCCAGCTACACGACGATCGGTAACGATCCAGGCTCTCACGGTGGCCCACGCCGGCTCTCGACGCCCAAACTGCCAGAATCCGAACAGATAAGGCTCTTACGCGGCATCCATGCCGCGTAAGGTCCCGCGACGGTGGGCGGGCAAGGACCAGTGGAGATGATCGGTGTTCATGGCTTTCAACAAAGCAACCGACTAACTCTCGGTGCGGTGTCCTCGCCGATTGCGGGACCGTGTGGCGGCATGGATGCCGCCACCGAGCCCCCAGGGTGAAGTGACCCCCGGAAGTTGGACACTCCGTCCAACTCCGAGGATTTCATGCACAGATATGACGCTCGCTTCAAACTTCAGGTCGCCAAGGAGGCCTGCAAGACCTCCATCTCGGTCAAGGCGGTGGCTCGCCGTCATGGTCTGGAGTTCTCCACGGTCAGGCGTTGGGCAGCGACCTATCAGTTGCACGGTTGGCGCGGGTTTCACCGCAAGGCCCGCTCCTATGATCTTGCGTTCAAGCTGGAAGTTCTTGAAAAGATGCGCCAAGAGGGGATGTCTGCGCGCGAGGCCACGACCTACTTCCAGATAGGCAGCGCCGGTGCGGTAGCGCATTGGCAACGGCTGTATGCTGACGGCGCCGCCCAAGCGTTATCGCCGCCCCAGAAGCCGATGAAAAAAAAACGCTCGTCCAAGCCCGCCGAGGACATGAGCCGCGATGAGCTGCTCAAGGAAGTGGCCTACCTGCGTGCGGAGACGGCCTACTTAAAAAAACTCGATGCCTTGATCCAGGAAGAGCAGGCGGCGCAGCGCGCAAAGCGCAAGCCGTCCACGGATTGAGGCAGACCTACGCACTGCCGCTTTTGCTCAAGGCGGCCGAGCTATCGCGCAGCACGTTCTATTACCAGATTCGTGCCCTGGCCCGTCCCGATGAAGGTGAGATCGACCTGTGTGAGCGCATCCGCGCGATTTACGATGAAAACCAAGGGCGCTATGGCTACCGCCGCATCGCACTGGAACTAGCCAATCAGGGTGAGAGGATCAACCACAAGCGGGTGCAGCGCCTGATGGCCGGACTGGGGCTGCGATCGCGGGTGCGCATCAAGCGCTATCGCGCATTCAAGGGCGCAGCCAATGTCATCGTAGCCAACGAACTGAGCCGCCAGTTTGAAGCTCAGATGCCCAACCAGAAGTGGGTGACCGATGTCACCGAGTTCAAGGTGCAGGGCATGAAGCTCTATCTTTCACCGATCATGGATCTGTACAACGGCGAAATCGTGGCCTATCAGATGAAACGCCGACCGGTATTCGACCTGGTGGGCCAGATGCTGGATCAGGCAATCAAAAAACTTTCGCCCGACGCTCGGCCGATGATCCACTCTGACCAGGGATGGCACTACCAGCACGAGAACTACCGGCATCAACTCGAAAAGCACTCTCTGAAACAAAGCATGTCCCGACGCGGCAACTGCTTGGACAATGCGGCCATGGAGAGCTTCTTCGGGACGCTGAAGTCCGAATTCTTTTATCTAAACAGCTTTGACAGCGTCGAAAGTCTGGAAGCCGGGCTGGTGGAGTACATCAGGTACTACAACGAAGACCGGATCAAGCTCAAATTGAAGGGCCTGAGTCCGGTAAAGTACCGGGAGCAGAGCAAGCTGGTCGCCTGATCGCCCAACTGTCCAGCTTTTGGGGGTCACTTCAGGGACGGGTTCACGGCGTGTCCCGCAAGCGGTGAGGGCACCGCGCCCTCGACGCACTAAGCTTTTGACCTGAGCTTCCTATTAAGCCGTGCATGCGATTGTGTAACTAGCCCGGCCCCGATACGCTGCGCCCATGTTGCTTCGCCGCGCCCGCCTGTTGCACCCGTTGCTGCGCCTGATGGCGTTGGCAGTGCTGGTCATGGGCGTGCTGGTCGCACCGGTGGCCTGCGCGCTGGGCGATGTGCATGCACTGGCGCACGACCAGATGCATCTGGAAGACACCGCGCCGCACGGCCATGACGGTGCCGACGAAGGCGATGCCGGCGAGCGCGATGGTGCCGGCCTGATGCACGCCCTGATGCACAGCGGCTACTGCCACGGCCAGAATCCGGCGGTGTTGCCGGCGCTGGCCTGGCTGCCGCTGTCCACGCATACGCAGGCCCAACCCGTGGCGGTCTTCGCGCACTACCGCTCGCAACTGAGCGAGACCGGATTGCGTCCTCCGATCGCGGCCTGATGCATCGCCGGCAGCTGCCGGCCTGTCCATCGATCCCGATTCTGGAGACACCCTCATGTGGTTGCGACTGACGGCACTTGCCGTCTTCGCGGTCGTGCCGTGCGCCATGGCGCAGGACGTACCGCCCAAACCCGTGCTGACCCTGGACGACGCCATTGCGCGCGTTGCCCGGCAGCACCCCGATCTGCGCCTGGCCGATGGTCAGCGCGCGGTCCTCACCGCCGACGCCGAGCGCGACGCATTGCGCCCGCCGTTGCGTATCGGCGCCGAACTGGAAAACGTGTTCGGCACCGGCCCGACCCGCGCGCTGGACCAGGCCGAACTCACCGTCACCCTGGCCGGCGTGCTGGAACGCGGCGGCAAGCTCGACGCGCGCCGCACCCTGGCCCAGGCACGCATCGACGCACTGGCCCCGCAACGTGCGCTGGCGCGCCTGGATGTGCTGGCTGAGGTGGCGCGGCGCTATCTGGCCATCGGCATGGCCGCGCAGCGGCATGCGGTGGCGCTGGAAACCCTGGCCCAGCGCCAGCGCACCGTCAGTGCCGCGCGCCAGCGGCTGCAGGCGGGAGCCTCACCTGAATCGGTCGTGCTGACCGCGCAGGCCTTGCAGGCGCGCGCGGAACTGGAGCGCGACCGCGCGCAGCAGGAGCTACTGGCATCACGTCGCCAGCTGGCGGTGTTATGGGGTGAGCGTACGCCGGACTTCGGCGATGTCACCGGCGACCCGCTGCAGTTGCCGGCCATTCCCGAGTTCGAGGTGTTGGCGCAGCTGCTCGATGCCACGCCAGAACTGGCGCGCTTGAACGGCGAGCAGCGCGTGCGCGAGGCGCGGGTGCGGCTGGCACGCAGCCAGGCGCGCCCGGACCTGGACTGGCAGGTGGGCGTGCGCCGGCTCGAGGGCAACGACGCCACTGCGCTGCTCGGCAGCGTCTCGCTGGCCCTGGGCAGCGCCGCGCGCGCGCAACCGGAGATCCGCGCCGCCGAGGCGGAGCTGTCGCTGCTGGACATCGAGCGGCAATCGCAGGCCTTGGTGCTGTACACCACGCTGGCCGATGCGCATGGCCGCTACCGCGCCGCACAGCTGGAAGTGACGCGCATGCGCAGCGATGTGCTGCCCGCACTTGCGCGCGCCGACGCCGCTGCCGAGCGCGCGTATCGCGCCGGTGCGACCAGTTATCTGGACTGGGCGCAGCTGCAGGCGCAGCGCAGCGATGCACGCCAGCAGCAACTGGCCGCGGCACTGGAAGCGCAGACCGCGTTGATCGAGATTCAGCGCCTGACCGGGCAGCCGTTTGTGCTCGACGGTGCTGCGCAGGTGGGGCCATGAGCGCTACGTCCGTTGTGCGTTTTCGCGCGGCCAACATGCGCCCGTCCGGATCTGCTGCGCCGGTATCGGTATCGGCAGTCGCAGCCGCAGCCGCAGCCGCATTCGCAGCCGCAACCGCAACCGCATCGGCATCCAGCACTCGCCAAGCGATGCTCGCGCCTACCGCGCCTACCGCGCCTACCGCGCCTACCGCGCAGACCTTCTCCGTTCGTTCGCCCGACGCACTGCGCCGGCGCCAACCAGGACCAATTTCGATGAAAAGTTTTTTGATTGCACCGCTTGTGCTGGCGCTGCTGCTGAGCGGCTGCGGCGGCAACAGCGGCAACAGCGAAGAAGCCCATGACCACGCAACGCCGGGTGCCGAGGGTGAAGCCGACGCCCATGGCGAAGAAGCCGAAAAAGGCGCACACGGCGGGCGCCTGCTCGAACAGGACGGCGACAGCGTGGAGCTGGCGATTGCAGAAGACGGCACGCCACCCACGTATCAAGCCTGGCTATATCGCGAAGGCAAACCATTACCGCCCAGCGCCGGCAGTGTGGAGGTGCGTTTGACCCGGCTCGGCGGCGTCAACGAAGTGCATCGATTGCGCGCGCGCGACGACGGCAGCCTGTTGGCCGACAGCACGGTGGGCGAGCCGCATTCGTTCGATGTGGAGGTGCGCGCCACCGTGCAGGGCAAAGCGCATCGTTGGGCCTATCCCAGCTACGAAGGCCGCACCACCATCGCGGGGAAGATCGCGCAGGACGCCGGCATTCGGGTTGCGCCGGTGGGTGCCGGCAGCATTGCCGATCAGCATGAAGTGCAGGGTCTGCTCACGCCGGCAGAAGGTGCGCAGGCGCAGGCCACCGCACGCTTCCCCGGGCCGGTGCGCAGCTTGCGCGTCAACGTCGGCGACCAGGTGCGCGCCGGTCAGGTGCTGGCCACGGTGGAGAGCAATCTCAGCCTGACCACCTACGCGGTCAGCGCGCCGATCAGCGGCACCGTGTTGGCCCGCAACGCAAGCCTGGGCAGCAATGCGGGCGAAGGCCAGGTGTTGTTCGAGATCGCGGACCTGTCGACCTTGTGGGTGGATCTGCACATCTTCGGTGCCGATGCGGGGCACATCACCGCCGGCGCACCGGTGACGGTGACGCGTATCAGCGATGGCGTGGTGGCGCAGACCACCTTGGAGCGCGTGTTGCCGGGGACGGCCACGGCGAGTCAGAGCACGGTGGCGCGCGCGGTGCTGCGCAACAGCGATGGCTTATGGCGGCCGGGCTCCGCGGTGAAGGCGCGGGTGACGGTGGCGCAGCAGCCAGCGGCGATGGTGGTGCCGGTGGGGGCGTTGCAGCAGTTCCGCGACTGGGAGGTGGTGTTCGTGCGGGTGGGCGATGTGTACGAGGTGCGGCCGGTGAAACTGGGCGCGCGCGATGCGCAGCAGGGGGAGGTGGTGTCGGGTTTGGCGGCGGGTGATGCGGTGGTGGTGGAGCAGAGTTATCTGGTCAAGGCGGATATCGAGAAGTCGGGGGCGTCGCATGATCATTGATCAGCGTGTTTCCGGTTTGATTCGCCGTCGACCGCACGTGCGTGCTTGGGAGCGGCTCTTCTCTTCTGCGCTTTTAAGCGACGCTCCCGGTAAGCACGGGTGCGGCGATCTCCTCGATCATCGTGCGTGGAGGTGGGCGTCATGCTGACCAATATCATTCGGTTCGCGATTGCGCAGCGGTGGTTGATGCTGGCGTTGACGGGGGTGTTGATTGCGATCGGGGCGTGGAGTTTTTCGCGGTTGCCGATCGATGCGACGCCGGATATCACCAATGTGCAGGTGCAGGTCAATACGGCCGCGCCGGGGTATTCGCCGTTGGAATCGGAGCAGCGGGTGACGTTTCCGCTGGAGACGGTGTTGGCGGGTTTGCCGGGCCTGGAGTCCACGCGTTCGTTGTCGCGCTATGGGTTGTCGCAGGTCACCGCCGTGTTTGCCGACGGCACCGATCTGTATTTTGCGCGGCAACAGGTGGCCGAGCGGTTGCAGCAGGTCAAGTCGCAATTGCCGGCCGATCTGGAGCCGCAGCTGGGGCCGATCGCGACCGGCTTGGGCGAGATCTTCATGTACACGGTGGAAGCCAAGCCCAATGCGCGCAAGCCCGATGGCAGCGCGTGGACGGCCACCGATCTGCGCACCTTGCAGGATTGGGTGGTGCGCCCGCAGTTGCGCAATGTGCCCGGCGTTACCGAGGTCAATACCATTGGCGGCTATGCGCGGCAGATCCATATCACGCCGGATCCGGCGCGCCTGGTGGCGTTGGGTTTTACGCTGGACGATGTAGCGCAGGCAGTGGAAGCCAATAACCGCAATATCGGTGCCGGCTATATCGAGCGCAACGGCCAGCAGTTTCTGGTGCGGGTGCCGGGGCAGGTAGACGATATCGCGCAGATTGGCGCAATCGTGCTGGATCGGCGCGAGGGTGTGCCGATCCGGGTGCGTGATGTGGCGCAGGTCGGCGAAGGACGCGAGTTGCGCACCGGTGCCGCCACGCAAGATGGCACCGAAGTGGTGCTCGGCACGGTCTTCATGCTGGTCGGCGCCAATAGCCGCACCGTGGCGCAAGCGGCCGCGCAGCGCCTGGAACTGGCCAACGCCAGCTTGCCGGCCGGCGTGCAGGCAGTACCGGTCTACGACCGCACCGCGCTGGTGGACCGCACCATCGTCACCGTCGCCAAGAACCTGATCGAAGGCGCCTTGCTGGTGATCGTGGTGTTGTTCCTGCTGTTGGGCAATGTGCGTGCGGCCTTGATCACCGCAGCGGTGATTCCATTGGCGATGTTGTTCACGCTCACCGGCATGGTGCGCGGTGGCGTATCCGGCAATCTGATGAGTCTGGGCGCGCTGGATTTCGGCTTGATCGTCGATGGCGCAGTGATCATCGTGGAGAATTGCTTGCGCCGCTTCGGCGAAGCGCAGTTGCGTCTGGGACGTGTGCTCGAGCGCGACGAGCGTTTCGAACTCACTGCCGAAGCCACCGCAGAGGTGATCCGTCCCAGCCTGTTCGGGTTGGGCATCATCACGGCGGTGTATCTGCCGGTATTTGCGCTCACCGGCATCGAGGGCAAGATGTTCCATCCGATGGCGATCACGGTGGTACTGGCGCTCAGCGGTGCGATGCTGCTGTCGTTGACCTTCGTGCCGGCGGCGATCGCGTTGTTGCTCGGTGGCAAGGTGGCCGAGCACGAAAACCGTGCGATGCGCTGGGCGCGTCGCGTGTATGCGCCCCTGCTCGATCGCGCGCTGCGTCACGGCCGTTTGGTCGGCATTGGCGCAGTGGTAGCGGTGGTGGTGTGTGCGGTGTTGGCCACGCGCCTGGGCAGCGAGTTCATTCCGAACCTGGACGAAGGCGATATCGCGCTGCATGCCTTGCGCATTCCCGGCACCAGCCTGGAACAGGCCATCACCATGCAATCCACGCTGGAAAAACGCATCAAGCAGTTTCCGGAAGTGGCGCATGTGTTCGGCAAGCTCGGCACCGCCGAAGTGGCCACCGACCCGATGCCGCCATCGGTGGCCGATACCTTCCTGATCATGCATCCACGCGCGCGATGGCCGGACCCGCGCAAGCCCAAGGCGCAACTGGTGGCCGAGATCGAGGAAGCGGTGAAGCAATTGCCCGGCAACAACTACGAGTTCACCCAGCCGATCCAGATGCGCATGAACGAGCTGATTTCCGGCGTGCGTGCGGACGTGGCGATCAAGGTGTACGGCGATGACCTGGACACGTTGGTCAAGCTGGGGCAACGCGTCCAGGAAGTCGCCAGCACGGTGCCGGGCGCGGCCGACGTGAGCCTGGAGCAGGCCACCGGCTTGCCGATGCTGGCGGTGGTGCCCGATCGCGCCGCATTGGCCGGTTACGGCCTCAATCCCGGCGTGGTGCAGGACACCGTGTCGGCGGCGGTGGGTGGGCAGGCGGCCGGGCAATTGTTCGAGGGCGACCGCCGTTTCGACATCGTGGTGCGCCTGCCGGAAGGCCTGCGTCAGGATCCCACCGCATTGGCCGATCTGCCGATCCCTCTGCGTGGCGATGGCGAGCGCGCCGATGCGGACGAGTCCAGTCGCGCGGCCGGTTGGCGTAGCGGCGAACCGACCACCTTGCCGCTGCGTGAGGTCGCCAGGATCGAAACCGTGCTGGGGCCCAACCAGATCAATCGCGAAGACGGCAAGCGCCGCATCGTGATCACCGCCAATGTGCGCGACCGCGACCTGGGCGGATTCGTCGCCGAGGTGCAGCAGCGCGTGCAGGCAGAGGTCGTGCTGCCCACCGGCTACTGGATCGGCTACGGCGGCACTTTCGAGCAACTGATCTCCGCCGGCCAGCGCCTGGCCTGGGTGGTGCCGGGCACCTTGTTGCTGATCTTCGCGCTGCTGTACTGGTCGTTCGGCTCGCTGCGCGATGCGCTGGTGGTGTTCAGCGGCGTGCCGCTGGCATTGACCGGCGGCGTGGTGGCGTTGGCACTGCGCGATCTGGCGTTGTCGATCTCCGCAGGCGTCGGGTTTATCGCGTTGTCGGGCGTGGCGGTGCTCAACGGCCTGGTGATGATCGCCTTCGTGCGCAGCTTGCGTGCCGAGGGCATGTCGCTGGAGCAGGCGCTGCGCGAGGGTGCGCTGAGCCGTCTGCGCCCGGTGTTGATGACGGCGCTGGTGGCCGCCCTGGGCTTTGTGCCGATGGCCTTCAACGTCGGCGCCGGTGCCGAGGTGCAGCGCCCGCTGGCCACGGTGGTGATCGGCGGCATCGTTTCGTCCACGCTGCTGACCTTGCTGGTACTGCCGGTGCTGTATCGCTGGCTGCATCGCGAGCGGGTGGGGCGATCCGGACCGGTTATCGCGGCAACGCCGCAGGCAGGCACGCCATGAGCGAGTCCTGTTGCGGGTGCGGCAAGACCCTGGATGTGGCCGCAATGCAGGCCCGTCAGCGGCGCGTGCTGTGGTGGGTGCTGGCGATCAATGCCGGCAGCTGTGCGCTGATGCTGGCCGGCGCGCTGCATAGTGGCGCCGCTTCGCTGCTGTCCGGCAGCCTGGATAACCTGGGCGATGCGCTGACCTATGCATTGAGCCTGGCGGTGGTGGGCGCCAGCCTGGCGGCCAAGGCGCGGGTCGCCTTGCTCAAGCCGGGTTGATCCTGCTGGCGGCGCTGGCGGTGGCCGCCGAGATCGGCTGGAAGCTGGCCCACCCGCAGCTGCCGCTGTTTCAGAGCATGGGGCTGGTGGCCGCGTTGAACTTTGCCGCCAATCTGGTGTGCATGCGCCTGCTGTGGCCGTACCGTAACGGCGACATCAACCTGGCCTCGGCCTGGGCCTGCTCGCGCAACGATGTCTACGAAGGCCTTGCGGTGCTGGCTGCCAGTGCGGCGGTGTGGGCGTTCGGCAGCGGCTGGCCCGATCTGGTGATCGCGGTGGCGTTGCTGCTGCTGTTCCTGCGCTCGGCCTGGCAAGTGGCGCGCGGCGCATGGGCGGAACTGCATCGGGTCGCTGCGCTGACGTAGGTCCGGGGAGGCTGATCGACCGCCGCCGTCGGGCCAGGCGCCCACAGCGGCGGGGTTGGCGGGCAAGTGCTGTAAGTGCTTGCGGCACAAAGGAAAGCCGTGCATAATGCGCGGCTCGCTGTGCCCGGATCGCTCCGGATGGCGGCACCCAGCGCGATGGGGTTGCCGGCTTGTTCCCAGCGTAAGTTCTTGATTCCCAACGTTGCGTGGCAGCCTAGCGCTGTCGGGGCCGCCGCTCCCCAGGCTATGGGTGGCAATTCATTTATCGAGGTGCGTAATGTCCCGCGTATGCCAAGTGTCCGGCAAGCGTGTGCAGACGGGTAACAACGTCTCCCACGCAAACAACAGAACCCGTCGTCGCTTCCTGCCCAACTTGCACGAGCGCCGCTTCTGGGTCGCCAGCGAGAACCGCTGGGTGAAGCTTCGTGTCTCCGCGCATGCATTGCGCACCATCGACAAGAACGGGATTGATGCCGTTCTGAAAGAGCTGCGTGCGCGCGGCGAAAAGGTCTGAGGAGTAAGCAGTCATGGCAAAAGGCAAGCGTGACAAGATTCGTATGATTTCCTCGGCCGCTACCGGCCACTTCTACACCACGGACAAGAACAAGAAAAACACTCCGGGGAAGATGGAAATGATGAAATACGACCCGGTCGTGCGTAAGCACGTGATGTACAAGGAAGGCAAGATCAAGTAATCCACCGATTACGCGATCTGCACCGAGCAAACACCCGCCGAAAGGCGGGTGTTTGCGTTTGTGGTGTGTGCTGCGGGTTTTATCGCAACCAAGGTTTTAATCCGCAAACTTCCTGGGCCAATACAACTCGGCGGACTGCATCCCCTCTCCCTGCGGGAGAGGGGTAGGGGTGAGGGTACGGGGCGAAGCCACTCGCAGTAGTTTGAGTGCCAGCGGCTTCGCACGTACCCTCATCCGCCCCTGCGGGGCACCTTCTCCCGGAGGGAGAAGGGGATTACATCCCGCGCGCGCGCAACTGCGCATCCAGGCGCGGATACACCCGCCTGGCATTGCCTTCGAACACCTTGCGCTTGTCGGCATCGGAGATCGCCAATGCATCGATGTAGCGTTTGGTGTCGTCGAAATACTGGCCGGTCTGCGGGTCGATGCCGCGCACCGCGCCGACCATCTCCGAGCCGAACAGGATGTTGTCGATGTCGATCACCTCGAACAACAGGTCGATGCCCGGCTGGTGATACACGCAGGTATCGAAGAACACATTGCGCATCACATGCGTGGACAGCGGCGGCTTGCCGAGCATGTCGGCCAGGCCGCGGAAGCGGCCCCAGTGATACGGCACCGCGCCACCACCGTGCGGGATGATGAAGCGCAAGTCGGGAAAGTCGCTGAAAAGATCGCCTTCGAGAAACTGCATGAACGCGGTGGTGTCGGCGTTGAGATAATGCGCGCCAGTGGCGTGGAAGTTGGCGTTGCAACTGCCGGATACATGCACCATGGCCGGCACGTCGAGCTCGACCATTTTTTCGAAGAACGGATACCAGGCGCGGTCGGTCAGCGGCACGCCGCTCCAGTAGCCTCCGGACGGGTCGGGATTGAGATTGCAGCCGACGAACCCGAGCTCGCTGACGCACCGCTCCAGCTCGGCGATCGAGTGCGCAATCGCCACGCCCGGCGATTGCGGCAATTGGCACACGCCGATAAAGGTGTGCGGATACAGCTGCACCACGCGCGCGATCAGGTCGTTGCAATGCCGCGTCCAGACCTGGCTCACCGCCTCGTCGCCAATGTGGTGCGCCATGGTGCTGGCGCGTGGCGAAAAAATCGTCATGTCCGCGCCGCGCTCGCGCAGCAGCCGCAGTTGATGCTGCTCGATGCTTTCGCGCAATGCGTCGTCGGAGATCTGCGGATACACCGGCGCCGGTAACTGCCGGTCGTCGTAGTGTGCGATCTGCGCCTTGCGGAAGGCGTCATGTGCAGCGGGCGCGGTGGTGTAGTGGCCGTGGCAGTCGATGATCATGAGAATGCTCGTTGAGGTGCGTAGAGCGCGCTACGCATCCGACCGATAGATGTGCAGTGTGCATGTAGACGGACGTCTGGATTCGGATGCATGGAGCTGGGAGCGATGCAGCTGCGCGTATGCACTGCCATCGGTCTGCAGTTGTCGGCGAAGCAATGCATCGCACCCGAGCGAAGCAGAATGCCGCGCTGATATCCGGCCGGTAGCCCGAAAAGCGAATCGCGTCGATCGAGTACGCAGAGAACGCGCGATGCGCGATCGTGAGTAGCCGGCACGCAGGCTGCAGGACGCAGAAAACCACGCAGCAACGATCCGGGCTCAAGCCAGCGCAATGCCGACCGCCGCATCGCATGCTGGCAGCCGCGCTCAAGCAAACAACTCACCATCGAACAGTTTGCGTGCGGTACGCAGCACGGCGGCACGTACCACCTCACCGTGGGCGCCGAGCGTGATGACGCAGCTGCTCGCACCGCTCGGATGTTCGACATCCAGCCGCTGTGTGCTGCCGCCAGGCAATTGCGCCAGCGCATGCGCGGGAGCGCCGGGCAGCAGGCAGGCAGTGGCGACGGTGACCGCGCCCAGCACGCCGATCGAGGCATGGCAGCGGTACGGGATGAATGAGCGCACGCTGATCGCGCCGCCGTTGCGCGGTGCGGCGACCAGCATCATTTTCGGCACGGTGGCATCGGTGACATCGCCCAACCGCATCAACGGGCCGGCCTGCAGGCGAATCGATTCCAGGCGGGCTTTCAGTGTCTGGTCTGCATCGAGCGTGGCGCGGTCTTCGTAGCCGCTGATGCCGAGATCGTTGGCGCGCAGCACCACGCAGGGCATGCCGTTGTCGATCAGGGTGACCTCTACGTCGTCGAGCGTCTGCACCGCATGGCCGGTCGGCAGTAACGCACCACACGAAGAGCCGGCGATCTCGGCAAACGCCAGCGCAATCGGCGCAGCGGTGCCGGGCACGCCATCGATGCGGGCGTCGCCGTCGTAACGCACCTTGCCGCCCGGCGTCTGCACGGTGGCGGTGGCCAGCGTGTTGGTATTGCGCATGAAGATGCGCACGTCGGTTTCGCCATCGTGCGCGGGCAATAAGCCGCGTTCCAAGGCGAAGGGGGCGACGCCAGCGAGCATGTTGCCGCAATTCTGCGCGTCGCTGACCTGCGCCTGTTCCACCGACACCTGTAGGAACAGATAGTCAACGTCGGCATCGGCACGCGTGGAGCGCGACACCACCGCGACCTTGGAGGTGAGCGGGTCGGCGCCACCCATGCCGTCGATCTGGCGCAGATCCGGCGAACCGTAGGCGCGCAGCAGAAACGCATCGCGTGTGGCGCGATCGCCGGGCAACTCGTCGGCCAGAAAAAACCCGCCCTTGGAGGTGCCGCCGCGCATCCACATTGCGCGTACGTGCTCAGACATAGCACAGGCCTTTGGCCGCCAGGCGTTCGCGCATGGCGTAGATGTCCAGGCCCAGTTCGCCGCTAGCAAGACGGTCGCGTTTGATCAGCTCGCGCGCTTCGCGTGCCTGCGCTTCGGCCAGCACCTGCGCGGCAGTGGCGCGCGGCACCACGCACACGCCATCGTCGTCGGCCACCACTACATCGCCCGGCTGCACCAGCGCACCGGCGCAGACCAGCGCCACGTTGACCGAGCCCAGCGTCTCCTTGATGGTGCCCTGCGCGCAGATGGCACGGCTCCAGGCGGGGAACTGCATGGCAGTGAGATCGCGCACGTCGCGCACGCCGGCATCGATGATCAGCCCGCGGCAGCCGCGCGCCTGCGCCGAGGTGGCGAGCAGGTCGCCGAAGTAGCCGTCGCAGCAGTCGCTGGTCGGCGCCACCACCAGCACGTCGCCGGGCTGCAGTTGCTCGATGGCCACATGCATCATCCAGTTGTCGCCCGGCGGAATCGACACCGTGACCGCAGTGCCGGCAACACGGCAGCCGGCGTAGATCGGGCGCAGGCGGTGATGCAGCAGGCCGCTGCGCCCCTGCGCCTCGTGCACGGTGGCCACGCCGGCCTGCGCGAGCCCGTCCACGATGGCCAGCGGGGTGCGCTCGATCCGGGTGACGACCTGGCTCATCCATCCATCCTCGTTAGGGGTGTGCCAAGTCTGTGCGCCGATCGCCTGACAGCTCAAGATTCATTTGAGGTATGCATATTGGTTTTGCTTATAGTTAGAGCATGCCGACAATTCTGGAACCGAACCTTCGCCATCTGTACGCCCTGGTCGTGGTGCACCGGCTGGGCAGCGTCAGCGCGGCCGCGCCACAGGTGAATCTGTCCCAGCCGGCGTTGACGCAGGCAGTGGCGCGGCTGGAACAGCAGCTCGGGGTGCGCCTGTTCGATCGGCATCCGGGCGGCATGGTCGCCACCGAGGCCACGCAGCTGCTGGTGCCGCGCATCGAGCGTGCGTTGGAGCAGCTGGGCCGTGGCATCCGGGTGGCGCGGCGTGCGCTGCGGCTACCGGCACGCCCGGGCCTGGAGCGGCGGGTCTCGTTGGGGCAGTTGCAGGCGTTGATCGCGGTGGATGTGGCGGGCAGTTATTCGCTGGCCGCGGCGCGCGCCGGTGTCTCGCAGCCGGCGATCTACCGCGCGGTGCAGGCGCTGGCCGAGGTGATCGAGGTGCCGCTGACGGTGCGCCGCGGCAAGACCATGCAGCCCACGCCGGTGGCAGTGCGGCTGTTGCGGCAGGTACGGCTGGCGCTGGCCGAGCTGCGCGCCGGGCTGGACGAAGTGGCTGCGCTGCGCTCGCAGCACGCCGGCCGGCTCACGCTGGGGGTGATGCCGTTGGCGCGGGCGATCCTGCTGCCGCAGGTGCTGGCGCGGTTTGTGCGCGCGCATCCCGGTGCCAGCGTCAACGTGGTCGAAGGGCCGTATGCCGAATTGCTGGCGCATCTGCGCGATGGCGAGCTGGATCTGTTGATCGGGGCGCTGCGCGAGCCCTTGCCGGTGCGCGATGTGCTGCAGGAGCCGTTGTTCGACGACGCGCCGGTGATCGTGGCGCGCAGCGGGCATCCGCTGGCCGGGCAGGCCTATGCGTTCGCGCAATTGCTGGAGTACCCCTGGGTGATCGCCACAACCGGCACGCCGGTGCGCGCGCGCTGGGAGCAGATGTTTCGCGATCAGGGCATCGAACCGCCTGCGCTGCGCATCGAATGCGGCGCAGAGCTGACCATCCGTGGGCTGCTGCTGGAAGACGATTGGCTCACGCTGATGTCGCGCGACCAGTTTCTGTTCGAGCGCCGCGCCGGGTTGTTGTGCGAAATCGGTGCCACCGGGCCGCAGTTGCGTCGTCAGATCGGCATGACGCTGCGCAGCGACTGGCATCCCACCCGCGCGCAGTCGGCGTTCGTGCAAACGCTGCGGCAGGTCTGCGCCGAGCGCGTGCAGCCGGCCGATGCGCACGGCGGGCCGTTTCGCTATTGCGCGCCGATCAGCGGTATCGCGCCGTTGCGTTCACACGCGGCGCAGTCAGAATCGGAGTCTTCTTGAGAACGGATCGCTGATGCTGCCCGACTGGTTGCAAGGGACCTGGCTACTGGCGCTGGACTGGGCGATCCGCCTGGCCGCGCTACTGTGGATTCCGGCCCGCACCACGCCCGGCGCGGCGCGCAGCTGGCTGTTGCTGATCGGCTTCGTGCCGGTGGTCGGCCTGCCGCTGTATCTGCTGTTCGGCCACCCGTGGTTGTCGCGCTTGCGGGTGGAGCGCCAGGCCACCGCCTCGCAGGTGATCCGCGAGCAGCAATTGCCCTTGCATGCCTTGCGCTGGATGCCGCAGGCAGATTCCAGCAGCGCCGAGGTGGTGCCGCTGATCGAACGCCAGGGCGATTTCATGCCCACGCTGGGCAATGCGGTGGAGTTGCTGGACGACTACGCGCAGTCGTTGCAGGCCTTGACCGACGCGATCGATGCGGCGGAAAAGCGCGTGCATCTGCTGTATTACCTGATGTTCGACGATGCGGTAGGCGATGCGGTGGTGGCCGCACTTGAGCGTGCCAGTGCGCGTGGCGTACGGTGCCGCGTGCTGCTGGATGCGGTGGGCGCCAAGCGTGGCTTGCGCCACTACCGCAAGCGGCTGCAGGCCGGCGGTGTGGAGGTGCTGGCGGTGTTGCCCGGTGGGCTGCGCTGGCGTCGCAGCGGGCGCATGGATCTGCGCAATCACCGCAAGATTGCGGTGATCGACAACCAGGTGGGCTTTGTCGGCTCGCAGAATCTGGCCGACGCCGGCTTTATCGAAGGCGTGCCCAATCGCGAACTGGTGGCGCGCGTGCGCGGGCCGGTGGTCAATCATCTCGAAGCGGTATTCGCCAGTGACTGGTTCACCGAAACCGGGCAGCGCCTGGACGTGTGGCCGGACGCGCCGGTGTGCGAGGCCAACATCGCCACGCAACTGTTGCCGAGCGGGCCGGCATATCCGTTCGAAAACGCGCGCGATGCGATCAATGCGGTGATCCATCTGGCGCGCCGCAAGGTGGTGCTGGTGACGCCGTACTTCGTCCCCGACGAAGCCTTGCTCAGTGCGTTGCGCATTGCCGGGGTCTCGGGTGTGGATGTGCAGCTGATCCTGTCGGAGAGCAACAACCAGGTCCTGGCGGCGTGGGCGCAGGAGGCGTATTTCGAAGAGCTGCTGCGCTGCGGGGTGAAGATTGCGCTGTACCGCCCGCACTTTCTGCATGCCAAGCATCTGAGCGTGGACGAGGACATCGCCCTGGTGGGGTCGATCAACCTGGACATCCGCTCGTTCGCGCTCAACGCCGAGATCGGCATGCTGTGCTACGACCATGGCGTGGTGCAGCGGCTGCGTGCGATCGAGCAGGATTACCTGGCCAACGCACGCCAGCTGCAGCTGGAGCAGTGGCGTAGTCGCCCGGCCTGGCGCCGCAGCCGTGAGGGAATTGCGCGGTTGGCGGATGCATTGATGTAGGGCTTGCATGTGCGTGTTGTATGACGGCGTATTGCCAGCTGGAACGCGCGTCCATGCCTGCGGTTGCGGGCGCACTGCTGGGCGCAAGCGCACGTCGGCAAGGCCTTGCTGTGTTTGAGAGTGCCCGCCTTTGGGCGCACGCCTCAGGCAAACCGGTGCTTTCCAACGTAATGGCGAGCACCTCGATCGTCGTCAACTAAGTCGGATTGGACGGACGGTGCTCATCGTCTTCCCGGATGCCGGACAATGCGCATCGCACGACGGCCTCTGCGCAGCGGTACGTGATCCCTGCCATGACAGCGACCGTGACAGCGGCCATGGCGGTTGTCATCGGTGCGACGTGACGCATCGCCTACAATTGCCGGATGAATGAACTGCGTGATCCCGGCGATGCAGTGATCGCCATCGTCGGCGGCGGCGCATCCGGTGTGCTGGTGGCGCTGCAATTGCTGCGTCAGGCGACCGCGCCGGTGCGGATCGTATTGATCGAGCCGCACGCCCTGCTGGGCGAGGGCGTGGCGTATTCCACCACGCGTGCCGAACACCTGCTCAATGTGCCGGCAGCGCGGATGAGTGCGCTGGTGGAGGCGCCGCAGGATTTTGTCGATTACCTGAGCGCGCACGCTTGCTGCCCGGAGCTGGAAGACGCACAGCTGCCGCAGCAGTTCGTCGGGCGCCGGCATTACGCGCCTTATCTGCGCGATCGTTTGCAGGCCGCACGTGCGCAGAGCCCGGCGACGCTGACCGTGCAGGCCGCACGCGTGCAGACCTTGCAGCCCACCGCTTCCGGTGCGCTGCTACAGCTGGACGACGGGCAAACGCTGCAGGCCACCGGCGTGGTGCTGGCGGTAGGTAACGCGCTACGGCCGTTGCCGCTGCGTGGCGCCACCGGCTTGTCGAGTGCGCAGCGGGTGGAGGCCTGGGACACAGCGGCGGTCGCCGCGTTGCCGCAGGACGCGGCGGTGTGCATCGTCGGTTCGGGGTTGAGCATGGTCGACACGGTGATGGCGCTGGCCGCGCAGGCGCATCGCGGGGCGGTACACGTGGTGTCGCGGCATGGCTTGTTGCCGTTGCCGCAGACATATTGCGTCGCGGCCGACTTCGATCCGCAACCGTTGTTGGCACTATCGCTGCGTGCGCGCATGCGCGCGCTGCGTCGGCATGCGCGCAAGGCGATGGCGCAGGGGTTGCCCTGGCAGAGCGTGATGGAGCGGATTCGGCCGCTGAGTCAGGCCTTGTGGCAGACGCTGTCGGTCGCCGACCAACGCCGCTTTCTGCGCCATGTGGTGCGCTACTGGGATGTGCATCGTCATCGCATCGCCGCACCGGTGCATGCGCAGCTGCAGGCGATGCATGCGCGCGGACAACTGCAGCTGCATCGCGCGCGGCTGGATGTCGCATTTCAGGTTGGCGGCTGCGTGCGGGTGAGTGCCGGCGCCAGTGCCGGGCATGCCTTGCAGCTGGACGTGCAGACGCTGGTCAACGCCACCGGTGTGGAAATGCGCGTGCAGGCGATGCGCAACCCGCTGCTGCAACAGCTGCTGGGGCAGGGCATCGCGGTGGCCGGGCCGCATGGGATCGGGGTGGGGACCGATGCCGATGGCAGTCTGATCGATGCCGATGGACACGCCAATCCGCAGCTGCGGGTGATCGGCAGTCTGCGGATCGGCGCGTTGTGGGAAAGCCTGGCGGTGCCGGAGTTGCGTGAGCAGGCAACGGCGATTGCGCGGGATGTGCTGGTATTGCTTGGGCGGTGAGGGGCGTTGTTCCCTTCTCCCTCCGGGAGAAGGTGGCGCGTAGCGCCCGATGAGGGTGCGCCTCAGACATCTGCCAGTGCCTGGAATGACAAACGCGTCGCCACGCGCCTTCAGAAGTGATGCACCGACTGCTTCGCCCCGTACCCTCACCCCAACCCCTCTCCCGAGGGGAGAGGGGCTTTGTTTCCTTCTCCCACCGGGAGAAGGTGCCCCGCAGGGGCGGATGAGGGTACGTGCGAAGCCTCGCAATCCCAAAACCCTTCATCGCAATCTCAGCCGCAGCGACGCCACAACCGGTAAAATGGTCCGGTGGATGTCTCTCATTTGCTCGATCATTTAAACCCCGCCCAGCGCGAGGCCGTTTCCGCGCCGCCGGGGCATTACCTGGTGCTGGCCGGCGCCGGCTCCGGCAAGACGCGCGTGCTGATCCATCGCATCGCCTGGCTCAACGAAGTCCAGGGCGTGCCTAACCACGGCATCTTCGCGGTGACCTTCACCAACAAGGCCGCCGGGGAAATGCGCCACCGCACCGACCTGCAGCTGCGTAACGGCAGCCGCGGGATGTGGATCGGCACCTTCCATGGGCTGGCCCATCGGCTGCTGCGGCTGCACTGGCAGGACGCGCGGCTGCCGGAAGGCTTCCAGGTCATGGACAGCGACGACCAGCTGCGGCTGGTCAAGCGCGTGGTGCAGTCGCTGGAGCTGGACGAGGGCAAGTACCCGCCCAAGCAGATGAGCTGGTGGATCAACGAGCAGAAGGACGAAGGTCGGCGTCCGCAGCATATCCAGCCCGAGCCCAACGACGACTGGACCGAGGTGCGCCGTCAGGTGTACGCGGCCTACCAGGAACGTTGCGACCGCTCCGGCCTGCTGGATTTCGCCGAGTTGCTGCTGCGCGCGCACGAACTGCTGCGCGACACCCCGGCCTTGCTGGCGCATTACCGCGCGCGCTTTCGCGAGATTCTGGTCGACGAGTTCCAGGACACCAATGCCATCCAGTACGCCTTCGTGCGCGTGCTGGCCGGCGAGACCGGCCACGTGTTCGTGGTGGGCGACGACGACCAGGCCATCTATGGCTGGCGCGGTGCCAAGGTCGAGAACGTGCAGCGCTTCTTGAAGGACTTCCCCGGCGCGCAGACCGTGCGGCTGGAGCAGAATTACCGCTCCAGCGCGAATATTCTGGGCGCGGCCAATGCGGTGATCGCGCACAACCCGGACCGCATCGGCAAGCAGTTGTGGACCGATTCCGGCGATGGCGACCCGATCGATTTGTATGCGGCCTACAACGAAGTCGACGAGGCGCGCTATGTGGTCGAGCGTGCGCGGCAGTGGGTGCGAGATGGTGGCAGCTACGGTGAAGTGGCGGTGCTCTATCGCAGCAACGCGCAATCGCGCGCGCTGGAAGAAGCGCTGATTTCCGAGCAGCTGCCGTACCGCGTGTATGGCGGCATGCGCTTCTTCGAACGCGCCGAAATCAAGGATGCGCTGGCCTATTTGCGCCTGCTCAGCAACCGCAGCGACGATGCCGCCTTCGAGCGCGCGGTCAACACGCCTACGCGCGGCATCGGCGATCGCACGCTGGACGAAGTGCGCCGGCTGGCGCGCGCCAATGCGCTGTCGCTGTGGGAAGCGGCGATGCTGTGCACGCAGGAAAACACCCTGGCCGCACGCGCCCGCAATGCGCTGGCTACGTTCCTGAGCCTGGTCGGCCAACTGCAGGCTGAAACCGGCGACATGGAACTGGCCGAGCGCATCGACCATGTGCTGATGCGCTCCGGCCTGCGCGAGCACTGGGCCAAGGAAAGCCGCAGCGGGCTGGATTCGGAATCGCGCACCGAGAACCTGGACGAGCTGGTCTCGGTCGCCTCGCGCTTCACCCGCCCGGACGACGAAGACAGCCAGGGCATGACCGAGCTGGTCGCCTTCCTTGCTTACGCCTCACTGGAAGCCGGCGAAGGTCAGGCGCAGGCGGGCGAAGAAGGCGTGCAGCTGATGACGCTGCATTCGGCCAAGGGCCTGGAATTTCCGATCGTGTTTCTGGTCGGCCTGGAAGATGGCTTGTTTCCGAGTGCGCGCTCGCTGGAAGAAAGCGGGCGTCTGGAAGAAGAGCGTCGCCTGGCGTACGTAGGCATCACCCGCGCGCGCCAGAAGCTGGTGCTGTGTTACGCCGAATCGCGGCGCATCCATGGTCAGGACAACTACAACGTGCCCTCGCGCTTCCTGCGCGAGATCCCGCGCGACCTGCTGCACGAAGTGCGCCCGAAAGTGCAGGTCTCGCGCACCGCCTCGCTGGGCGCGGCACGCGGCGGACCGGTGCACGGCGTGGTCGAAGCCGCGCCGATCAAGCTCGGCGCCAATGTCGAACATCCCAAGTTCGGCGGCGGCGTGGTCGTGGATTACGAGGGCGCCGGTGCACACGCGCGCGTGCAGGTGCAGTTCGACGAAGTCGGCGCCAAGTGGCTGGTGATGGCGTATGCCAATTTGACGGTGATGTAGGCGTTTCTTCTACTACGGGGAGACGCACTGTGGTGGCAGCTGCTGATTGGACAACGAGGTTTTCCTTTCTCCCATCGGGAGAAGGTGGCGCGCAGCGCCGGATGAGGGTACGTCGTGGCTGGCAGTGGCGATGCGCGAATTTCCACAGGACGGAGCGAAGCAATGATGGTGGAAGCGACGATAAAAGCTTTTGTGGAAGCCTCGATTTCTGCAGAGGAATTTGAACGGAGGATTCAGTCCGATGCATCCTTCGAACGTCTTCTAAAGAATGAAGTTCAACTTCCTGCCTACATCCAGGAAGCTGATCTCTACACGCATCTGATCAGTCAGGACTACAGCCGGATCGGCTCTGTCTACAATGTTCAAAAACTACTTTGCAGCTTCTTGAAGAAACACGAGGTTGCGCATGTCTGTAGTGAAAAATATGGCGAGTTACTCCAGTTGACACTGAAAGCTCGGCCCAAATGGCTTGATCTTCCATCCTGGTACTTTTCCCTTGCTATCGAAGGTCAGGGCGATAGCAAGGGAAAGGAACTGGTGAGGATTTTAAAAGACAAGATCGCGCAGGATTTTCGTTTCTTGAAATCGGCGCCGAAGTGGCTGCAAGGCCCTGACTGGCCTATCGTTGAAGGACGGCCGTCGGTGTTTGTAGGGCAGATCGACATTGGCAGCCTCCGTCACGACACTACGCAGCTGTACATTTTCTATGATGATTACACTGGAGCCTTCGTAAATTTTAGCCAGTCCTGCTAGAGGCTGCCGAGCTGGGCAATACCAGCGGCCAGCGAAAGTTTTCATGTCATGCGTCACGTGCAACGCATCCGACAGCAGACGAGCGCGTTGCATCTACGCATTGCGGCCGTAAATTGGACATGTAACCGTCACTACGAGCGTGCCGTTGTGCGCTGCCCGATGCATTCACAGCATCATCCGTGACACCCTGCGATCGAATCGAACGCAGAGCAACACACGGCAGGATGCGCAGAAAATGCGTCGGGCGAGCTCTACAACCCTGCTTGAGCACCAGTGCAACCGCCGCAGCTGGATTGATCCACATCAATGTCTGCGTCGCTGGACCCTGTCAGGCTGCCATCACCGGCGATGCTGCCAGTCACTTCGGAGATCACCATGTACAAACGTATCCTGATCGCCATCGATGCATCCGAGCTGTCGCATCGTGGTTTGTTCCAGGGCCTTGAACTGGCCAAGGCGACCGGCGGCAAGGTCGATATCGTCACCGTGTCCGAGCCATGGGCGATGGGCATGTACGATGCGATGGGCTGGAGCGTGGGCTACGAGGCAAGCCCGGAATATCGCACCGAGCGCGAGGCCGCTGCCGAGAAGATTCTGCGCCCGGCACTGGAGCTGGCGGCTGCGGCCAATATCAAGGCCACCTCGCATCACGTGCTGGATCGGTTCGCTGCCGAAGGCATCGTGCAGACCGCCAAGGACTGCAACAGCGATCTGATCATCATGACCTCGCACGGACGCCGCGGCGTGCGCCGCATGCTGCTCGGCAGCCAGACGGTGGAAGTGCTGACCAACAGTTCGATTCCGGTGTTGGTGATTCGCTGACTGGCGGAAGTTTTGCTGCGCAAGAACATGGGCAGCGCATCGCACATTCCACTGTAGGAGCGCGCTTGCTCGCGAGAGGCGTTACCGGTAACGCCCCATCGCGCGCAAGCGCGCTCCTACGCGGATTACGGATCAGTTTTCCATTGTTTCAGGCTGACCCGCAAAGCGGCTCGCCGGCTGTGCAAGGCGCCGTAGCGCTTCGGTATGCATCAGCGGGGCGGGCTGGACCGGCAGCGTGCCAGGGCGCACCGGCGCGTGATCGCGTTGCATCCTGGCTCAGCTCGCGCATGAAGCGCCATAGCGGCATGTAGTGGCCGCGGCGCGGCGAATGCGTTGCCGGCGCAGCCCGACAGTGGCGGCGCCATTGCATCGGCTGCATGCCGAAACGCTGTTGAAAACAGCGTTGAAACTGCCGTTCCGAGGCGAAGCCCATCTCATACAGCAACCAGGTCAGGCTGCACTCCGGGTAGGCCTGCAAATAGCGGTGCGCGGTGCACAGGCGCTGCTCGCGGATGTAGCGGGCCACGCCGCCACGCGACTGGAACAGCCGGTACAACGAGGCGCGCGATAGCGCGAACGCCTGTTGCAAGGACCCGGTACCCAGCTCGGCCTCGCCGATGTGCTGCTCGATGTAGGCCAGCAGATCGATCATCAGCAGTGCGTGCGCCTCAACCGATGCCGATGCCTGCGGGACGATGGCGTTGTAATCGCCGGTGTTGCTCATGCGGGTGCTGCCTGCGGCCCACTCCCCGGGGCCTGTTATCTGATCAACCGAGAAAAGCGGCGCCAACCCATCACGGTCTTTTATGAACTCCGCGCTGCGTCACGCATCGGTGCGATCGACGGCGATCCAGGCCAACCGGCTGGCCCCTTCCTCAATGCACTGCGACGCTGGGAAGCCGCATGGACCCTGCCTGCACTTTGGGCAGCGACCAATGCAAAACCCATCGCAACGGTATCGCATCGAGATCAGGGCTGTGAACAGCGCTGGCTAGCACTGCGCTGCATGAGGTCGCGCCGATTCGCTGATTCGAAAAGACTGGTTCCTGCAGCGCGATGCCGGTCGCCAAGTGAATACCGAGCTCCGCACGACCGAAGGCACGCAGAAAGGCGGTGGCAGATCACATGATCACTACGGTGAGACGATTTGTCGGGTGATCGACGAAGGCGCTTCTAGGGTGACGCAACGGGAGACGGAAGCGTCGTCGCCACGACTCTCACGCACACGTGGAATCGTCCTGACAGCTGTCGGTATCCGCGCTAGCGGGACAGTCAGATCGCTTGCTCTTGACGCCTTCGCACGCACTTTCAGGACAGTGCTCGCTCTCCAGGAGACTTCAATGTCGTTCAATATCATCAGCTGCGATGGCGGCGGAATTCGAGGACTGATCACCGCGATCCTCATCCAGGACCTGGATCAGCACAGCAACATCCTCAGCCATGCGAATTGTTTTGCCGGCACTTCCACCGGTGGCCTGCTTGCTCTGGCATTGGTGCAAGACGTCTCGATCGGCAAGATCATCGAGATGTACATGACCAAAGGCGCAAGCATTTTCGAACCCAACGGGTGGCTTCTCGATCAACAGACCGAGTCGCAACAGCAAGGGGTGGACGCGACGCTGGGTAGCGGGCCGGGCTTATTCAGCAGCCAGTACAAGAACGATGGATTGATCCAGATCGCAAGCGGATTGTTGGGTACAACGTCGCTTGCAGACGCGAAGCGGCTCGTCGTCGTCAACGCCGCGCGCCTATGGGACGCGACCAGTGGAAACTGGATGCCTGCCACCTTCTCCAACGGCGTCAACAATGCGTACAGGCAGATCAGCATGATCGATGCCGCATTGGCGACGTCTGCCGCGCCAACCTACTTTCCGCCTTATCGGGTTTCCGGAGCATACGGCGACTATGGGTTCTTCGCCGACGGCGGCGTGTTCGCCAACAATCCGGCCATGACCGCCGTGGCCGAGGCCATTGCAAGTGGCCTGGTGAACAGCGTCGGCGATATCCAGCTGCTCTCACTTGGAACCGGCAGCAGCCCGCAAGGAATTCCATCCGCCGCGATCGGCAACCCCCTCGACTGGGGTGCAAAATCCTGGCTATATCCCTGGGCAAGCGGCTCGGTGCCGGCCATGCCGCTACTGAATCTGACCATGGATGCAACGGCCGAACTTGCAAGCATCCAGGCCGAGCAGGTGCTGGCCGGCAACTTCAAGCGCGCCAATGTCGAACTGAAACGTCCTTACGCACTGGATGACTGGAAGCATGTCGCTGATCTGGCCAGCGAAACCCAGGCTTACCTGCAGACAGATGCGTGGAAACAGACGCGTGACTGGGTCGCCAGCCGCTGCAAATAGGACAAATATCGGATTCTCGCGTAGGTGCAGCGTGGCGCTGCCGGAGCGCAGCTGCATGGACAGCCCGCACGCTAGGTTCCAATCGTTTCGTCCGCATCCACCTCGCAGCTGGCTGTGCGTTGTTTGCGGGTCCTGGCGTTGACCCGGAATCGGGACACGCCGGCAGCGACGTCGTCATCGCTTTCAGGTTGTAGCAGTGTTCCAGCCGGAACGCAGTGTCTTGGTTTGCCATCAGGAGATAACGAATGAGCACCGCATCGCCACATCCGCATGATGAATCCGGTATCGAATGGACCGACGCCGTCAGCGACAAAGGAATTCCCTACCAAATCGGGTTTCTCGGCAGCAGCCAGGAGACCGAGCAAGCCGATGCTGCGGGCGAAGAAGCGAAGAGAGATTTCGGCATTGCTGTCGCTTGGCCGCTGACCGGAAGCAATTGGACCGATACCACCGCAGAGGTCAAATCGACTGCTGCGATTTCTCGCTATAGTCTCGGAGCCTACGACGGGACCTGGGCATATATCCTGTATTTCAGCAACACCGAGCACTACGACTACTATTTCTACGACAAGACAGGCGACAGCTATCAGGTCAACACGTACCGCAATGGTGACCATTACGTGAGGTACAACTCGAGTGATCCGGCGATTGCCTTTATCAAAGGCAGCTGATTGCAGGATGTCAGGCAAAGACCGGCCGCAACGAATCGATTGCGGCCGGTCTTTCAACGCGTCTGGATCCCGGCGAGGTCTCGAGACGTTGTGTCGGATAGTGCGTCTATCTAATTCCTGATCCTGACTCGAGCTTGGAAGACGTTGGCAAGCGGCATGAGTCCAGGCGGTGAATCGATTGGTGTGCATACTCTGGTGACACTCATGACCGAGACTTCCTGCGAATCAGCGAATGTTCTGCCACGATAGGGAGCAGTAAATCGCGACGGCGTGCTTCGGGCGTCATGCCCGTGCTCTGTTACCAGCCATCGGCGCCATGGTAGAAATTTTATGCTGCTTTCCAAGCTTGCTTCACTCGGGCGCAAAAACCATCACTCCATCTCCAGCCATCACTCTCAGCGTCACCACACGACGATCGCTGCCTCGATCGAACTGAAACTGCAGCGTCCCCGCAGGAATCGATGCATCGGCAACAAAGCGATGGCTGTTGAGCGGCTTCAGCGAGCGAGGCCTGCTTTTACCTTCCAGCACCAGTCCCTCGCTGTTTTGCGAAATCACGACCTCCTCGCCGAGAAAGCTCATATCCAGCACGCCGGTGAGTAGCGGTTCCTGATTGGGCCGCCGCACATAGCGGCCGATGTAGTCCTTCAGGAGTGTGGTGAAATCGACGGTGCTGACTTGCACCGACCAATCGCCTGGCCAATGCTGCGCATCGGAGACCGCGTTGCGAATCTCGTTATGGAGCAGGTCGCCGTTTTCACCGTTGGTGAGCACGATCAGGCCGTCGCCGCTTTCGAGATTTCCTTCGAGATAGGCCTTGTAGCTGTCGTTGGATCCGGCATGATGAAAGATGCGCGATTGCCCTTGCCCGGCGAGGCGTGGCCCGAGCCCGTGGATGCCGGGGGCCACCTCGGTCATCATGTCGATGGCCAAGGCTTGCGGCAGAAATCCGCCACTGCTGCGGTAGGAGCTACCCAATGCGATGACCAAGCGGCTCAACTCCTTGGCCGAGGTCCAGAGGCCGGAAGCCGCCAGTTCCGGGAAACTTTGCCATCCGCGCGGTAGTGCGACAGGAGCGCCCGAGTCGTCGTGTGCGTGCGCTACATCGCGCGTGTCTGCGGCAAGGCCTGCATCGAACCTGCTCCTGCGCATGCCCAATGGGCCAAGAAGATGCTCGGTGGCAATCGCATTCAGCGGTTTGCCCACAGCGTCTTCGATCACCGCCTGCGCGATCATGTAACCGCCACCGGAGTAACGTGCGCGGGTGCCGGCAGTATCGATCCGCTGCAAAGGCTTGTTGACTGCGGGCGATGTGCCGGTGAGCGTCTGTACCAGCGTGGGCAATGCAGCGCCTGGGTCGAAGTCCTTGAAGCCGTGCACGTTGAAACCTGCGGTATGCGACAACAGCATACGCAGGGAAATCTTGCTGGTATCGCCGTCCGGCCCTCGCGGTATCTGCCAACGGCGTAGCCAGGTGCCGACGTCTTTATCCAGATCCACAATGCCAAGCGCGGCAAGCTTCACACACAGCGCGGCTGTCACTACCTTGCTGACCGAGCCAACCGAGAACAAGGTGTCTTCGCCGATCGGTGAGCGACGTTCCGCCGTTGTCGATCCGAAGCCTTTGATGCTGTGGATCTGTCCCCCGCGCAGGATCGCAACTGCCACGCCTGGCACGCGGTGATGTTGCATGCGCGCTTGCAAGGCCCACTGCTCGTGACCGGTGTGCACGGTTGGGCGCAGCGATGTTTCGAACGAGGCAAGCGGACTTGATGTTTTTGCGTCAGCAGCGATCGGCAGTGACCACAGTGGCAACGTCAGCCCGCCAATCAACAGCTCACGACGATGGATGACAGGCATGACGATCCTTGTACGTTAGGGCGAGGCAGTGGGAGAAGTGAGCCAGCGTTTGCAGGAGGCCCAGCTAATTGTTCTTGTGATGGTGCAATGCGATTGAAATTTTTTCTGGGCGATAGCAGTGGGTGAGGTTTGCTTGTTACTTCGCTCACCAAGCTATTCGACATCAGCAAGGTAAGCGCAATCGGTGCAAGCCTGATATCAGGTCAAAAGTTTCCATGGATGCGGCCATGCGTGCTTGCTGGCAAGTGATCTAATCATCTCCCAAGACTGCATCGATACGATCTGACCCGCCTGATTCTAACGCTGCTGCGGCTGTGTCAGCGACGCTGCATCAGCGAAAGCACGTTGCGCGTCAATTGCTCTTATCGAAGCTTGGGGAAGTCCAATGAAATGCATCTCCGCAGTATGTTGTGTCGTTTTCGGCCTTGTCGTGCAGAGCACGCCTGCATTCGCCGCCGAACCGATCACCGGAAAATGGTTTACCGATAATCAGCAGGCACTGGTCGACATCCAGCCCTGCGGCACGTCGCTGTGCGGCACCATCGTCAAGGTGCTGCGGGCCAAGCCCGGTAGCCGGAAGACCGATGCGTTCAATCCGGATCCGGCCAAGCGCCACAACCCCATGGAAGGCACGGTGATCCTGAGCGAGCTGGTGGATGCAGGAGATCTGTGGAAAGGCAAGATCTACAACCCGGAATCCGGCAAGACCTACAACGCCAAGATCAAGCGTGGCGCCGATGGCTCCTTGAAGGTGGAGGGCTGCGTGGCCTTCATATGTCAGGGGCCGACCTGGCAGCCCGCACCTTGATGGCTGCGTGACCTGGCCGGCCCGAGGCGCGTTTGCCAGGCCCGGCGCAAGCGAGCTAAACCGTTTGGTTTTGAAATGCCTACCCGGCCGCCAATGCGGGATACTGCGCTCCCACGCAGGCGAGATGGGTCCGATGTCCGAGCTGCCGATCACCGAGTTGTTGCAGGCCTGGCAGCGCGAGGAGCCCGGCGCGGGCGATGCATTGGCGCGGCAGGTGTACAGGGTGCTGCGCGAGACGGCGTTGCGGGTACTGCGGCGCAATGCGCGCGGCGGGCTGCAGGCAACCGAGCTGGTACATGAGGCGTGGATGCGGCTGGAGCAGGGGCAGCAGGGATTTCGCTCGCGTGCGCACTTCTATTCGGTTGCCGCACTGCAGATGCGCCATCTGTTGGTGGATCTGGCGCGGCAGCAGGCCAGCGCCAAGCGGGGTGGGCAGGCGGTGACGTTGACCATCAGTCTGTCCGATGGCGCGCCGCGACCGGAGGCCTTGCTGATGGTGGCCGATGCCTTCGACAAGCTGGCGCGCGTGGACGAGCGCAAGGCCAAGGCGTTTGCGTTGACCGAGCTGGTGGGTTTCAGTGTGGCCGAGGCAGCCGAGCAACTGGAGGTGTCGGTGCCCACACTGGAGCGCGATCTGCGCTTTGCGCGGGTGTGGCTGGCGGCGCAGCTGTGAGCGTTGTCGCCACTTCCTGGCAACGCCTGGAGGCGCTGTTTCGTCAGTCCTGCCTGCTGCCGGTGGAGGCGCGCGAGGCATTCGCGCGTGCGCAGGCCGGTGACGATGTTGTGCTGCGCGATGAGTTGCTGGCGATGCTGGAGGTGGAATCGCAGGCCACGCTGCGCGTGCGTGCGCCGTTGAAACAGGCGGTGGCCGCCTTGTGCGCGCCTCTGCCGGAGCTGCCGGCCGGCACGCGCTTTGGTGCATGGGCGATCGATCGCCTGATCGGTGCCGGCGGCATGGGCCAGGTGTATCTGGGCCATCGCGCCGACGGCGCTTACGAGCGCGAGGTGGCGATCAAGCTGGTGGCCGCCGATGCGCTGGATGTGCAGGGCCGCGCGTTGTTCGAGTTCGAATGCCGCTTGCTGGCGCAGATGGTGCACCCGGCGATCGCGCAGATTCACGATGTGGGCACCGATGCGCACGGCCGCCCGTATCTGGTGATGGAATACCTGCGCGGCGAGCCGATCACCTGGTGGTGCGATGCGCATCTGCTCTCGCTGCATGCGCGCGTGCTGCTGATGCTGCGGGTGAGCGAGGCGGTGCAGCACGCACACCAGAAAGGCGTGATCCATCGCGACCTCAAACCCAGCAATGTCTTGGTCAGCGAAATCGACGGGCGGCCGATGCCGGGCGTGATCGACTTCGGCATCGCCATCGATGCGGCCAACCCCGGCATGACCTCCGCGCATGGCCGCGGCACGCCCGGCTACATGAGCCCGGAACAGGCGCGCGGCGTGCAGGACGTGGATGCGCGCAGCGACATCTATGCGTTGGGCGCAATGTTCTATGAGTTGAGCTGCGGGCTGGCACCGGTGGCCGGGCGCGATGGGCTGCCGCAGCCCCCCTCGCAGCGCGTGGCGGCAGTGCCGGCCGATGCGCGTGCGCGGATCTGCGCCGCACGCGCGACCACCCACGCCCGACTGCAGCGGCAATTGCGCGATGGCCTGGATGCGATCGTGTTGCGTGCGTTGGCGCCCGAGCCGGTTGCACGCTATGCGTCGGTATCGGCCTTGCTGGACGAGTTGCATCGTTGGCTCGACGGCTACCCGCCACGCGCGTTGCAGGCGGGCCGGTGGTGGCGGCTGCGCAAGTTCGCCCAACGCCATCGCAGTGGCGTGCTGGCCGCCGGGCTTGTGTCGGTCGCGCTGATGGGTGGTCTGGGCGCCACGCTGTGGTCGCTGCAGCAAGCCGCGCGCGATGCGCAACGCGCGCAGGTCACCGGCGATTTCATGAGCTCGGTGTTGTCCAGCGTGGACCCTGGCATTGCGCAGGATCTGGACAAGACGCTGATGCTGCGCGTGCTGCAGCAGGCCTCGCAGCGCGCCGCGCGCGAGCTGGCCGATCAACCGGATGCACGCACCGAGGTGGAACTGACGCTGGGTCGCACGCTGATCGCCTTGTCGGACTATCCGCAGGCGGTTGCGCATCTGCGCACCGCGCAGGCGCTGGCGCAGCAGAGCGCGGGTGCCGGCAGCGCGCCGGCGCTGGAAGCGGCCTCCATGCTGGGCCAGGCGCTCAGTGGTGCGGGTCAATCGCTTGAGGCTGAGCGCGTGCTGCGCGCCGGCATGGCGCAGGCCGCGCGTGGCAATGCGAAGCAGCAGAGTCTGGGTAACGACATGCGTGCCCGGCTGGCATGGGCGCTGCGCGATCAAGGCCGCATGCTGGAGGCGCTGGCGGAAAGCCGGCATGCCTACGTCGCCGCATTGGCCAACGTGGCCACCACCGCAGAACGCCGCATCGATGCCGGCAACAGCTACGCCGGCATGCTGGCCGAGAATGGGCAGCTTGCACCGGCCATCGCCTTGCAGCGCAGCCTGCTGCGCGAGCGCATTGGCGTCCGTGGGCCAGAGCATCCGCTGGTGCTGTCGATGCGCAACAGCCTGGCGGTATTTTTGCTGATGCAGCGCGATTTTGCCGCTGCCGAAGCCGAACTTGCCCCGCTGCTGCGCATTACCCGCAAGCTGTACGGCGACAACGCCGCCGATACCTTGATGGTGGAAGGCAATCTCGCCGACGCCTTGCGTCAGCAAGGCAAGCTGGCCGAAGCCGGCCCGCATTACCGCGCTGCGATGGAGCGCGCACGCGCCGCCTTTGGCGACGATGCGCGAGCCACGATTACCTACCGCAGCAACCATGCCTTCTGGTTGCTGGATGCCGGGCAGGTGCAGGCATCATTGGTCGAACAGCGCGCTTGCCTGGCCTCATCCTTGCGCGTGTTGGGCCGTGCGCATCCACAGACCGCCGAGATCCTGCGCGGCATGTCCGAAGCCGAGCGCAGGCTTGGCCAGATCGCCGCTGCGCGCGACCACGCGCAGCAAGCGCTGCAGATGTTGACCGGCATCTACGGCGATGCCGAAGAACCGCTGCTTGCCGCACGCCAGACCCTGGCGCTGGCAGCAGCGGCCGAGGCAATGCCGGCCACCTCAAGCGCAGAGACCACCACCGCGGTTGCGCAACGCTGAGACGAAGTTGGCTTCACCGGCACCAGCGGCCAAAGAGCCGCTGCGCTTACGCTCTACGAATCCCGAATCCCGAATCCCGAATCACCAGCTATACAATTTCCAGTACACCTTGTTGACCTTGTCCTTCTCCGCATCGGTATGGCCGTCATGATCGCGGTCGTACAGGAAGTAGGGCGCACCGCGCGCGGGCGTCACCCGCACCATTTCCAGCTGGCCATTGACCCGGTACTCGTCGACCTTGTCGCCGTTGCCCATGGTCTTGCTGGTGACATCCGCACCGGCCGGCACGTTGCCGCTGGCGCCGTTGGTGGCGCAGCCGCCGAGCAGCAGTAACGGCAGCAGCAAAAGACTTGCTCTCATCATCGTCGTCATCCGTTCTAGGTCGTTGCTCAGTATGCGCTGGGCGGCGTGGGGTGAGCGTGCAGCGTTAGAATTGGCCGATGAGCAAATTAGTCCTGATCGACGGGTCCAGTTACCTGTATCGCGCGTTCCACGCGCTTCCGCCGCTGACCAATGCCCAGGGCGAGCCCACCGGTGCCTTGTTCGGCGTGGTCAACATGCTGCGCGCCACCTTGAAGGAACGCCCGGCTTACGTCGCGTTCGTGGTGGATGCGCCCGGCAAGACCTTCCGCGATGACTTGTATGCCGACTACAAGGCCAATCGCCCGTCGATGCCCGACGACCTGCGCGCGCAAGTGCAGCCGATGTGCGACATCGTGCATGCGCTGGGCATCGACATCCTGCGCATCGACGGCGTGGAAGCCGACGATGTGATCGGCACGCTGGCCCTTCAGGCCGCCGCCGATGGCCTGAGCGTCACCATCTCCACCGGCGACAAGGACTTCGCCCAGCTGGTGCGCCCGGGCATCGAACTGGTCAACACCATGAGCGGCAGCCGCATGGATTCGGACGAGGCGGTGATCGCCAAGTTCGGCGTGCGCCCCGACCAGATCGTCGACCTGCTGGCGCTGATGGGCGACACCGTGGACAACGTGCCCGGCGTGGACAAGTGCGGCCCCAAGACCGCCGCCAAATGGCTGGCCGAGTACGACTCGCTCGACGGCGTGATCGCCAACGCCGACAGGATCAAGGGCAAGATCGGCGAGAACCTGCGCGCCGCGTTGCCACGGCTGCCGCTCAACCGCGAACTGGTCACCATCAAGACCGACGTGACCCTGGCCAGCGGCCCGCGCGCGCTGGACCTGCGCGAGCCCAACGCCGAAACGCTGGCGGTGCTGTACGCACGTTACGGCTTCACCCAGGCGCTGCGCGAACTCGGCGGCGCCGCTGCACAGGCAGGCCTGCTGACCGAGCCGATGCCGTTGGGGGCCGCCGCAGCCAGCGCCCGCACCGAACCCGGCCGCGCGCGCGGCACCGGCTTCGTGTCCGGCCCGGTCAGCGCCCCGGTGGAGGTGGACCCGGCGCTGTCGGCACCCGGCCAGTACGAGACCATCCTCACCCAGGAACAGCTCGACAGCTGGATCGCGCGCCTGCGCGCCGCCGGCCAGTTCGCCTTCGATACCGAAACCGACAGCCTGGATCCGCTGCAGGCCGACCTGATCGGCCTGAGCGTGGCCGCCGAGCCGGGCCAGGCGGCATATCTGCCGTTCGGCCACAACTTCCCCGGCGCTCCGGCTCAGCTCGACCGTGCCCACGCGCTGGCGCAGCTGGCGCCGCTGCTCACCGACCCGGCGGTGCGCAAGCTCGGCCAGCACGGCAAGTACGACCTGCACGTGATGCGCCGCCACGGCATCGCCCTGGCCGGCTACAGCGACGACACCCTGCTGGAGAGCTTCGTGCTCAATTCCGGCAGCGCCCGCCACGACATGGACAGCCTGGCCAAGCGCTACCTGGGCTACGACACCGTCAAGTACGAGGACGTCTGCGGCAAGGGCGCCAAGCAGATCCCGTTCGCCCAGATCAGCCTGGACGACGCCACCCGCTACGCCGCCGAAGATGCCGACATCACCCTGCGCCTGCACCACGTGCTCGGCCCCAAGCTGGCTGCCGAGCCGGGCCTGGAGCGCGTCTACCGCGAGATCGAGATGCCGCTGGTGGAAGTGCTCGCCCGCATCGAAGCCAACGGCGTGTGCGTGGACGCGGCCGAACTGCGCCGCCAAAGCGCCGACCTGTCCAAGCGCATGCTCGCCGCCCAGCAAAAAGCCACCGAGCTGGCCGGGCGTACCTTCAACCTGGATTCGCCCAAGCAATTGCAGGCGCTGCTGTTCGACGAGCTCAAGCTCCCCGCCGTGGTCAAGACGCCCAAGGGCCAGCCCTCGACCAACGAAGAGGCGCTGGAAGCCATCGCCGACCAGCACGAGCTGCCGCAGGTGATCCTGGAGTACCGGGGCCTGACCAAGCTGCGCAGCACCTACACCGACAAGCTGCCGGAGATGATCCACCCGCAGTCCGGGCGCGTGCACACCAGCTACCACCAGGCTGGCGCCGCCACCGGGCGGCTGTCCTCGTCCGATCCCAACCTGCAGAACATCCCGATCCGCACCGAGGACGGCCGCCGCATCCGCCGCGCCTTCGTCGCCCCGGCCGGGCGCAAGCTGATCGCCTGCGACTACTCGCAGATCGAGCTGCGCATCATGGCGCACCTGTCCGGCGACCCCGGCCTGGTGGGCGCGTTCGAGTCCGGTGCCGACGTGCACCGCGCCACCGCCGCCGAGGTGTTCGGCCGCACCATCGACACCGTCAGCAGTGATGAGCGCCGCGCCGCCAAGGCGATCAACTTCGGCCTGATGTACGGCATGAGCGCGTTCGGCCTGGCCCGCCAGCTCGGCATCGGCCGTGGCGAGGCGCAGGACTACATCGCGCTGTACTTCAGCCGCTACCCGGGCGTGCGCGACTTCATGGAAACCACCCGCCAGCAGGCGCGCGACAAGGGCTACGTGGAAACGGTGTTCGGCCGCCGGCTATACCTGGACTTCATCAACGCCGGCAGCCAGGGCCAGCGCGCCGGCGCCGAGCGCGCCGCGATCAATGCGCCGATGCAGGGCACCGCCGCTGACATCATCAAGCGCGCCATGGTCAGTGTGGACGGCTGGATCGCCGATCACGCCGAGCGTGCGTTGATGATCCTGCAGGTGCACGATGAACTTGTGTTCGAAGCCGATGCCGACTTCGTCGACACGTTGCTGGACGAGGTCACCGCGCGCATGTCGGCCGCAGCGCAATTACGCGTGCCGCTCGTGGTCGACTCCGGCGTCGGCGATAACTGGGATGAGGCGCACTGACCCAGCAGATAACGCTGATATGCTGAATGCGCAGACCAGAAATAATGCGGATTAGGCCTGCGTCGATGGAATGAATAACCGCTAAATTCTACATATTTTTAACAGTTATCTTCACGATCCATCAATGTAGAAAATGTTGTTATATCCCTCGACGGGCGCAACGCCTGTCGGCAGATCTCTCCCATCCCCTGGAGCAGATCTCGGAGCGGAAACTACTCCCCAAGTTTCCGTTCCCTGGCCCCGCCGACCTCCCCCTGGTCTGCGGGGCTTTTTATTTTCAGGCTTGAATTTTGCTCCGCAACATAACCGGCTCATTGCGTGAGGCGAATGATTCGGTTGCGCTGGCAATCACAAATTGAAACAGGCTTAATTAAATCAATCAACACAGCGTTTCATTCAAGGCCGTGTTTAATCAGCCCGTTCAGCCTAGCCAATCGCGCGGCACCAGATAGTCCATCAGACGCGCCTCGGCGCTGCCCGGTTCCGGGGTGAATCCGTATTCCCAACGCACGCGTGGCGGCAAGCTCATCAGGATGCTCTCGGCGCGCCCGCCGCTCTGCAGCCCGAACAGGGTGCCGCGGTCGTAGACCAGGTTGAATTCCACATAGCGGCCGCGACGGTAGAGCTGGAACTCGCGCTCGCGCTCGCCGTACGGCGTGTCCTTGCGGCGCTCGACGATCGGCAGGTAGGCATCCAGAAAGCCGTCGCCAACCGCACGCTGATAGGCGAAGTCGCGTTCGAAGTCCTTGTCCAGGTCGTCGAAGAACAGGCCACCCACGCCCCGCGTCTCGTTGCGGTGGCGCAGGAAGAAGTATTCGTCGCACCAGCGCTTGTGCGCGGCATAGCGTTCTTCGCCAAATGGGGCGCACAGCGTCTGCGCGGTACGGTGCCAATGCAGCACGTCTTCGTCGACCGGGTAGAACGGGGTGAGATCGAAGCCGCCGCCGAACCAGGCCGCCACCACCTCGCCATCGCGCTCGGCGCGGAAGTAGCGCACGTTGGCGTGGGTGGTGGGGATGTGCGGATTGTGCGGATGGAACACCAACGAGACGCCGCAGGCGCGCCAGGTCGCCCCGGCCAGCTCGGGCCGATGTGCACTGGCCGAAGGCGGCAGGCGCGAGCCGGACACATCCGAAAAGCCGATGCCGGCCTGCTCGAACACTGCGCCATCGCGCAGGATGCGGGTGCGCCCGCCACCGCCTTCTTCGCGCCGCCAGAGGTCTTCGGCAAAACGCGCGCTGCCATCGATGGCTTCCACGGCAGCGCAGATACGGTCCTGCAAGCCGGTCAAATAATCGCGTACACGGTCGAATTCGTTCATGCCCCGATTCTAAGCGGTGCATCCTGGTTCGTGCATCGGGACGAACGCGCCCGTTTGTCGCAGGGCGAGGCAATGCTTCGCTTGGGCAGCTAGCGGACGGGCGCGGGGGGCCGACCAACTAGGCTGCTGACCTGTGCTCTTGTACTCCATCTCAACGTCGTTGCGATCCGAAATCTCGGTTGTCTTGGAGTGGTTGAGCAGCGCGGATAGATCAGTTGTAGAGCGGCTGATCTGCCGATTTGCTGCAGGGTCCTTGCCCGCCCACCATCGCGGGACACGCCGCAAGTACGTCCGTGTAGGCTCTTACGCGGCATCCATGCCGCGTAAGGTCCCGCGACGGTGGGCGGGCAAGGACCAGTGGAGGTGGTCGGTGTGCGTGGTGCAAGCAGTGCATGACTTGCGTCGTTTGAGTAAAGGCGCGCCCGATCAGCTTTGCAACGCAGCGCGATCAGTAGGCAAGCTTTCAACAAGGCAACCTAAAACTTTCTGGTGCGGTGCCCTTACCGCTTGCGGGACCGTGTGGCGGCATCCATGCCGCGTAAGGTCCCGCGACGGTGGGCGGGCAAGGACCAGTGGAGGTGGTCGGTGTGCGTGGTGCAAGCAGTGCATGACTTGCGTCGTTTGAGTAACGGCGCGCCCGATCAGCTTTGCAACGCAGCGCGATCAATAGGCGGGCTTTCAACAAGGCAACCTAAAACTTTCTGGTGCGGTGCCCTTACCGCTTGCGGGACCGTGTGGCGGCATGGATGCCGCCACCGAGCCTACATGGACGTACTTGCGGCGTGTCCCGCAAGCGGTGAGGGCATCGCGCCCTCGACGCGACTGGTACGCCCTCGAAGCTGTCCCCGCAGATCAAACGCAGCGAACGATCAACCCTCGCGCGATGCAGCAAATTCAGCGCGCACGGCCGGCGTACACAGCCGCCACGCCAGCACTGCGTGGATGCAGCCGAGTGCCAGGACGCCCGCGCCGGTCAGCAGCAATGCGAGCTGGCGCGTCGCCTGCAGGCGCGCCTGCAACCGCGGCCACTCCGGGCTGTGCAGCACATCGGCGGGCAGCATGGCCTGCACACCCTCGAACAACGGCCCGATCAAGGCCAAGCCGCCGAAATTGAGTAGCCCTGTCACCAGCAACACCGCCACGAACCCGACCCGCGCCCACTCGCGTCGCTGCAGCAACGCCCAACTGAGCCACGCAAACGCGGCCGATAGCACTGCACCTGCAATCGACAACGACAGCGCATGATCGATCAACCACTGCCACGACGTCGGCAGCGTCATGCCGTCGGGCAACCCCATCGACGTCGCGTCCGGCATGATCGCGATCATCATGATCTGCAGCAGATTGCCCATCGCGCTGACCAGCCCGAGCAGCAACGATACCCATGCCAGCGGCGTGACAAAGCCGCCATGCGACCGCGATGACGGTGGCAGCGGTGCGTTCATTGCAGCGAGGCGATATGTGCGGCCACCGCAGCCTGGCCATCAGGATCCAGCGACGGCTGCAGTTGCGCGTACCAACCCGGCAGCGCATCGGCCGGCAGGCACTCGCGCAACAACGGCGTGCTGCGCTCAAGGAATGCTTCGAAAAACGGTAGCCCTCGCACGTAGAGGAAATGGCTGTCGGTGATCGACATTCCTGCGTACGCCTCGCGCAACCATTCCAGATGCGGCAACGCGTGCGCACCGTGGCCGGCGTGGGTCAACGCAGTGAGGAAGCTGGTGCGTGCGGTGGCCGGCGAGGTGGATCGCTCCTGCGCATTCAAATCGTCGAAGGTCAGCAGCCACTGCTCGCCACGATCGATCTCGTTGCACATTACCGAGGTGGTCGCCAACTGCAGCGCGTTGTGTGCGGTGGGCTCCAGCTCGTACAGCGCCAGCCAGTGCGGATACGCCTCGCGATAGCGGTCCAGCGCGCTCAATGCCAACGCACATAACCGCTGTGCATCGGCACCCAAGTGTAGCTGCGCCTGCGCGGCGTTGTAGGCGCCCACCTGATCGCCGCGCTGAAACAGCGTCAGCGCTGGCAGCAATGCGGGGTCGATCTCGGCTTCGGTTTCCGTATCGTCTGCTGCGGTGGCCGGCGCTACTGTCGGTTCGGCTCGCGGCGTCTTTGCCGCCGGGGTCTTGCGTCCAAACAATCGGTCCCACAGGCCCATCGCGATTACCTTCTGCGCGCCGGTCGGTGAATGGATAGCCGCTGCGGTACCGGCGGCGCTCCGGTCGGGCGGCAGACCGATGCAGAGGGGAGCGCGATGCGCCAGCGATCTGCCGATCCTGCGTCAAGCTTAGAGCCAGTTGCGTACGTGGAGGTGAGTGCCAGGCACGGTGTTGCAGGGCGATGCGTATGCGACACCGCGCGTGCAACGCGCGCTACCTGCTGCTTGCCGCAAGAGCCGGATGCTGCTGCATGACGTGTCATCGGCCGGGCGACGCAGCACGCATCGCCCGGCCGCAATCGCATGCCTTACGGCTTCACCTGCTCATTGAACAGTTTGAGGATGCGCTTGTATTCGTCCAGCCACGAATCGGCACGCGTAAAGCCGTGGCGTTCCAGCGGATACGCTGCCATCTGCCAGTTGTCCTTGTGCAGCTCAACAAGTTTCTGGGTCATGTCGACCGAGTCCTTGAAGAACACGTTGTCGTCGATCATGCCGTGCGCGATCAGCAGATGGTCGCGCAGCCCGTCTGCGTAATTGATCGGCGAAGATGTTTTGTACGCTTCGGGATCGAGCTCGGGGGTGTTGAGGATGTTGGAGGTGTAGTCGTGGTTGTACTGCATCCAGTCGCCCACCGGCCGCAGCGCCGCGCCGGCCTTGAAGGTGCCGGGGCTGCGGAACAGCGCCATGTAGGTCATGAAGCCGCCGTAAGAGCCGCCGTAGATGCCGGCGCGTGCACGGTCGCCCTGCTTGGTGGCGACCAGCCAGTCCAGGCCGTCCAGATAATCCTCCAGCTCCGGGTGACCCATGTTGCGGTAGATCGCGGTGCGCCAGTCGCGGCCGTAGCCTTCCGATGCGCGGTAATCCAGGTCCAGCACGATGTAACCCTGCTGCACCAGCAGGTTGTGGAACATCTGCTCGCGGAAATACGGTGTGTAGCGCTGCGACACGTTCTGCAGATAGCCCGCGCCGTGCACGAACATCACGATCGGATACTGCTTGCCGGGCTCGGGATTCTGCGGGCCGTAGTACTTGCCCCAGACCGTGCCGGCGCCGTGTTTGGACGGCACCTGCACGTACTGCGGTGCGATCCACGGCTGCGCCTTGAAAGCGGGTGTACGCGTATCGGTCAGCACCGTGGCCTGACCGCCCGCCGCCGGCACCACCGCCAGCTGCGGCGGCAGATAGGCGCCGGAGTAGCGCACCAGCAACTGCTGCCCGTTCGGCGACAGGCTGAAGCCTTCCACGCCGTTCAAGGCTGTCACTTCGGTGAGCTGGTCGGTGCGCAGATCCAGCTTGCACACCTCGTAATCGCCCGGCCACTTCTGATTGCACAGGAAATACATGCCGCTGCCATCGGCGCTGGGCACCGGCATCGACACTTCCCACTTGCCGCGGGTGCGCTGACGCGGCTTGCCGTTGCCTTCCACCGTATACAGCTGCGAATAGCCGGATTCTTCGGACAGCAGCCACAGCGTGCGGTTGTCCGGCAACCAGCCGAAATCGTTGAAGTCCCAGTTGATCCAGGCGCTATCGCTCAGCCGATGACGCGGCTGCAGTTTGGCTGCATCCAGATCCACGCTGGCGATCCAGCGGTCCTTGTTGTCCACCGCGCGGATTTCCACCGCCACGTTGCGGCCATCGTCGCTCCAATGCACCGCCGGGCCGTTGCCGTCGCCATCGCTTTCCACGCGCACCGCGCGGTTGCCCTTGAGCGGGTCGCGCTTGGCGGCCTTGCGCAATGCGGCCAGCGGGTCGGTGGCGATGCCGGGCAGCGCGTCGAAAGACAGCTGGCGCGCGCTGCCCGCGATCACGTCGACCAGCCACAGCGTGTGTGCGGCTGGCATGTTGCGGCCGACGCGGGGGCGGGTTTCCTGGAATTCTTCGTAGCCGGATTCGGTCACGTACTTGGGCATCTTGCCGGCCTGGCCTTCGTCGGCATTCTTGGCCTGGGTCATCACCAGCAGGTGGCGGCCGTCCGGCGACAACGCGCTGTCGACGATCTCCACCTCATCGCCCAGATACACCGGTGCAGTGGCACGCGTGGCGTCGGCGCGTCGCCAGGTGTCTTCCTGCGTGCGCAGCGCCTCGCGCTGCTCGCGGTCGCGGCGCAGCGTGGCCAGCGTGGCAAGTTGCTGCTCGCGCAACACATCGGCCTTGGGCGCGGCATCGGGATCGCGTTCGGCCTTGACCACCGCCACCTGCGCGGTGCCGCCATCGGCGCGCCAGTGATACCAGTTGTTGCCCGCACGCCAGATCGCACCGCCATCGCTGGCGAATTGCGGACGCGATTCGACCTCGTTGCTGCGGGTCAGCTGGGTCAGCGCGCCGGAGCGCAGATCGCGCAGAAAGATGTCGCCATTGCGCGCGAACAGCATGCGCTGGCGCGTCGCGTCGTAGCTGGGGTTGGCCGCATCCAGGCCGGCGCGGGCGTTGTCGGCCACGCGTTCTGCCGCCGCGCCGCCGGTGCCCTGGCGATAGGTATCGCGCACCGGGCTGCCATCGCGCTTGAGCAGGTATTGCACCTGTTTTCCATCCCACTGCCACCAGGCCTGATCCACCGATGGCCCGATCCAGTCCGGGTCGGCCATTACCTGTTCGATGGTGAGCGGTGCAGCGGACTGCGCGTGCGCAGTGACAGCCAGCAATAACAAGGACAGCGGCAACAATCTGGGCATCGGAAACGACTGGACGCAACGAAAGAGCGGCCAAGCCTAGCAGCTCGCTTCTACCGGGGGCTTGGGCCACAGGTCATGCGCGGGGTGGGTGGTGGAGTGTGTCGTCGAAGCGGCGGGGTCTGTGCGAGTGGCGAGCTCGACCGGATGCGCCCTGACGGTAAATGCGCAGTCCACGCGGCAGCACGCGCGACCTGGCCGATCTCACCGCACCACTTTCAATATCAGTTTCAATGCATTCCACCTCGCGATGCGCAGCTGCCACAACGCCAAGGATGCTTCACCACGCCAGCGGCGACGCTGCGAACATCCGGTACTGCGGCGTAGCCACAAACCCTGCGACTTGCCAGCAGCCCAGGTGGCGGCCAAGCTAGCGCGCTTTTGCGACTGTCGGTTCACATGTCCAGCCTGCCTGCTTTTGTTGTTTCCCACCCCATGGCCGTTGGCGCGCCCGGCCGGCCGTTGGCCTGGCGGGCAGGGCAGTCGGTGGATCTGGCGACCTTCATCGCGCACGTGCATGGTCTGGCGCAGAAGCTGCCGGACGGCCGCCATGCGGTGAATCTGTGCGAAGACCGCTACCGTTTCATGGTCGCCTTCTACGCCTGTGCACTGCGCGGCCAGGTGTCGCTGCTGCCGTCGTCGCGCGCACCGGCGGTGGTCGGTGAAGTGCAGGCGCGCCACGCCGATGCGTATTGTCTGGGCGATCTTGCCTTGGAGCTGGCACCGCCGCGCTATTGGCAATTGCCGGCCGAGCTGCCGCAGGCCGATGGCCCGATGCCGCAGCTGGCAGACGATGCCCTGGTGGCGATTGGTTTTACCTCCGGCAGCACAGGCAGCCCGCAACCGAATCCCAAGACCTGGGGCAGTTTTTTGACCAGCACGCGCCAGGATCTGGTCGCGCTGGAGAGCCTGTGGGCGCACACCGATGCGGTGCCGCACGTGGTGGCCACGGTGCCGCCGCAGCATATGTACGGCATGGAATTGTCGGTGCTGCTGCCGATGGTGACCACGCTGGCCGTGCATGCCGGGCGTCCGTTCTTCCCCGACGATGTTGCGCATGCACTGGCGGAAATTCCCGAGCCGCGCCTGTTGGTGACCACACCGGTGCACCTGCGTGCGCTGGTCGAATCGGGCGTGCAGTTGCCGCCGCTGGCCGGCATCGTGTCGGCCACCGCACCGTTGGCGCAGGACATCGCTGCTGCGGCCGAAGCACGCTTTGGCGGTGAAGTGCGCGAGATGTTCGGTTCCACCGAAACCTGCGTCTTCGCCGTGCGGCGCACTGCACTGGAAGCGGCGTGGACACCGCTGCCGGGCGTACGCCTGGAAACACAGGCCGCCGGCACGCTGGTGCACGCACCGCATCTGGCAACGCCGGTGCTGCTGGCCGACATGATGGACGTGGCCGCAGACGGCCGCTTCCAGGTGCGCGGCCGTCAGGCCGATCTGCTGGAAATCGCCGGCAAACGCGCCTCGCTGGCCGACCTCACCCGCCGCCTGCTGGCCATTCCCGGTGTGATCGACGGCACCATCGTGCAGCTCACACCTGACCCCGGTCAGGCCGTCGGCCGCATCGCCGCACTGGTGGTCGCCCCAGCCCTGGACGAAGCGCAGATCCTCGCCGCCCTGCGCATCAGCGTCGACCCGGTGTTCCTGCCGCGCCGCCTGCGCAAACTCGCCGTGCTGCCACGCAACGAAACCGGCAAACTGCCACGCGATCTAGTGCTGGGGTTGCTCAAGGGCTGAGTGATACTCGCAAGGTGCACAGGAGAGGTCGTATGAAAAAAGGACGTCTGGCCGCGGTGCTCACAGTCGTAGTCTGCTTGGGGGGCTTGTTTTTATTGCTGTCCGGTGGAACTGACCGGAAAGGCGCCGCTGAGGTCACGCCTGTATCAACAACTTCGCCTGTGCAGCGGTCGACATCGCCAAAGCGCGATTGGAACGCAACGCCACTGCCGCCGCTTGGGACGCCATTGCGTAGCGTTTTTGCGGATCTACGCCGCCGCGCCGAGATGGGTGATCCTCGCGCGGCTTGCCGATTGGCAGCTGAGTCACAGCGGTGTGACAATCTTCATGAACAGGTCGCCTCGTACGATGAGCAACTTTGGAAGCTCGAGCAGAGTAGGCGTACTACGAGTGCCGCCGAACGCGCTGGCTTACCAGCTAGGGAGGCATCGCTGGAAGCGATTGGCGATAGTCTGCTGACTGTAGTGAAAGACTGCGAAGGCGCTCCGCAACTTTCGTCCGCGGAGCGGGTATCACTGTGGCGGCAAGGGGCTTTGGCCGGGCAGCCTGCGGCCTTGGCGAACTATGCAGTGGGCAATGCATTCAAATTCCGTGATCTGCTCGAAGTCGTTCCGGAGTTGGAGCGTTATCGCCGCGAGGCGGAAGGAATGGCATTGCAGGCTGCCGCGAAAGGAGATCTACGGACATCGCTCGTCCTGGCAGCGGCGTACTCGCCTCGTCGCGACAGTGGAGGCCGCATTTTTCTGGCGCAAGTCGTAAAGCCGGACATAGCACGTTCACTGGCGCTATATCGGCGTGGAGCGCAGCTGTTACCTGCCAAGTCTCCCGCACAGACACGCAGTGTCATCGACGACAACGTAGCTTGGCTTCAGCAGCGGGCCAGTGCTGCAGATCTGGTACGCGCCGACGCTCTGGCCGCGCAGTGGTCGCGTGAGTGGTCGTCCTTGGTGGCAAACAGGCCCAACGAAATTATCGTGAAAGCGGACGGCGGCGTTGCCAGCATAGGACCGACTAGTTGCAGCCGCTGACTCACCCATGCACCCCATCGATCTCCACCGCCAACTCGTCGCGGCAGATCACCGCGTGCAGCAGCAGGCGCGGCACGGCGTCGCCGAAGCGGGCGTCCAGTGCCTGCGCGACCTTGGGCAGGTCGTCGTGTTCGCGCACATAGACCTTCAAACGCGTGCCGGCGCCGAATTGCGCGGGCAGGGCAGGGACGTGCTGGCGTGCGGCGCCGAGCAGGGCGTCGAAGTTGGCGAAGGTTTCTTCCAGCTGCGCGAGCAACTGGCCGGTGTGCATCGAGGCATGCCCGACCACCGCGGCGGTGCCTGACAGCAGCAGCGGCATGTCGCTGCCGGCCGGCGGCAGCATGGCGCGCGCAAAACTCGGCGGCTGCGGGCCGTACTGGCGCGGGTAGTTGTAGGCGCTGACCTGGCGCGGATTTTCCAGCGGTGTGCCGGCATCGGCGGCGGCCAGCCAGTAGATCTGGATGATGCGCTCGGCATCGCAACGGCCCACCGCAGTAGCGGCAGGCAGCTGTGCGGTATCGAACGCGCCCAGGCCGCGTGCACGGCCGATGCAGAACTGCCGATAGCGCTCGCGGTCGCCGCTGCCCAGGGTGATCGCATCCAGGTAATTCCAGATGCGCAGCAGGCGTGGAGTCTGGCTGCCGGTGACGAAGGCGGTGATTTCCGCATACGCCTTGGCGGCGGCTTCTTCGATGTCCACATCCTGCTCGTCGATCTCGATCACGCCGAACTGCAGGTGCCCGTCGCTGGACCAGGCGATGTTGCCGTCGCGCCCACTGCGCACCGGCGAGTCGCTGCGCCACACTTCCAGCACGCTGGCCTGATACGGCTGCAGCGGCACGCGCAGGTAACGCGGGTCGTCCAGACGCGGTGCCTCGGTGCCGAAGCCGAACACGGCCAACACCTGCGGATCGGTGAGCAGGGCAGACGGGTCGGTCCGGTCGACATAGTCGACCTGCAAGCGGGGATGGCGCACGGCGTGCGTGGTCTGGGCCTGGGAAGCGGTCATTGCGTGTCTCGTTGTTGCGTATCGCGTTGCAAGGTGTCGCCGTCGAAGCCGAGCGTGGCCTGACGCCGGCGTTGCCGCCAGGAGTGCCAGGCGCGCGGCATCATCGACAAGGTGGTGATGGCGTAGATGGCGCGGAACGCACGCAGACGCAGGCGGACCTTGGGGCTTTCGAACACGTCGCCGGCCAGCATCGCCACCACGGCCTCCTCGATCTGCCAGGTGTTCTGCGGTTGCGCGAACAGGGTGCGCATGGTCGGCGAGGTGAAGCGGTAGATGAACCACTTGAACTCATCCACGCCGCGCTTGAGTTCACGCTGCAAGGCCCGCTGCAGTTTCGCCTCGTGCTGCGGCGTGCGCAGGGCCTGGTCCACCATCGCCGCGCCGCGCTCGGCGCTGTGCATGGCCAGAAACACGCCCGAGGAAAACATCGGGTCGACGAAGGTGTAGGCATCGCCGAGCATCAGCCAGCGCGGGCCGGCCATGCGCGTGCATTCGTAGGCGTAGTTGCCGGTGGCGTGCACCGGTGCCACGCGCTCGGCGCCGTGCATGCGCGCGGTGACTTCGGCATTGAGCGCCAGTGTGCGCATCAAAAAGCCTTCGCTGTCGCCCCTGCGGGTCTTCATGTATTCCGGGTAGCAGACCGCGCCCACGCTCATGATGTCGTCCGGCAGCGGGATCAGCCACATCCAGCCGTGCGCATGCCGGTAGATGCTGATGTTGCCGGCATCCTCGCCCGGCCGGCGCGTCACGCCGCGGAAATGGCTGAACAGCGCGGCCGATTGATGCTTGGCATTGGCGCGTTTGAGCTTGAAGCGGTTGCCCAGAAAGGTGTCGCGGCCACTGGCGTCGAGCAGATAGCGCGGGCGGAACTGCTGCTCGCCGTCCACGCCGCGTGCCTGCAATACCGGCTGTTCGCCATCGAAGCTGACCTGTTCGACCTTGACCTGCTCGCGCGCATCCACGCCAACCGCACGCGCGCGCTCGAACAACACCTGGTCGAACTGCGCACGCGGCACCTGGAAGGCGAAATCGGCCTTGGCATCGAGCGCACGCGAGAAGCGAAAGGTGTTGTAACCGCCGGCATCGTTGGGAAAGTCCGCGCCGCGCTTGAGCACGCCGATACTGCGCACGTCTTCGAGTACGCCCAGGCGTTCGAGGATCGGTACGTTCATCGGCAGCAGCGATTCGCCGATATGGAAGCGCGGGTGCTGCTCCTTCTCCAGCAGGGTGACCTGCCAGCCCTGCTGCGCGAGCACGATGGCGGCGGCGCAGCCCGCCGGCCCGCCGCCGATGATCAACACATCCGGGCACTCGGGTCCGGAGGCCGGCCCGGCTGCCGGCATGGCGGTCCGGGTGGGGCGAACAGCGGTGGAAGTCATCCTGGAACGAACCTGCAGCGGGCGAGCGTCATGCAGTCATGATAGCCTGACCGGCGGCCCGGACAGGTGCACCCGGATTGCCTCACCGCTCTCACCCGATCACCAGCAGACCGACGGCGCGGCCGCTCGACGGACGTGGCGGTACCCGGAAGTGGCAGCGGCGACAACGTACACTGCGGTTCCAAAGCATCACCCGCCTCGACCTGCCGGTTGTTTGCGACGCGTTGCTGGTTGTTCAAATTGATTGCCTTGATTGATTTTTCCGAATTTGTTGCCCGACCCTCACCTGTGGAAGCTTCTGGATGTCCCTGCAAACCGCTGCCGAACGTGAACTGGCCGAACTCCTGGTCGAAAGCCTGAACCTGGAAGACGTCCAACCCGCCGACATCGATCCGGAGGCGCCGTTGTTCAATACCGGGCTGGGACTGGACTCGATCGACGCGCTGGAACTGGCGCTGGCGATCAGCAAGCGCTATGGCTTCCAGCTGCGCTCTGACAACGACGAGAACCGTCGCATCTTTGCGTCGCTGCGCGCATTGTCGGCGCATGTCGAAACCAACAAGACCGTCTGATCCGCCCACTGTAGCGCCTGCCGATGCACCCCCGTGGGTGCTGGGGCTGGGCGTGCTGCTGGCGGTGGCGTACTCGCCGTTGGCGCACTGGGCCAACGCCAGTCATCGCCCGGACCTGGCGGTCATCGCCGGGGCCTTGCTGGTGCTGATGGTGTTGATCGAGCCGATGGTCGCGCGCCGGGCCTGGGCCTGGGCGCTGGCGGTGCTGACGCTGGCCGGCCTGAGCGCGTTGTGGCACTCGCCGTATGCGATGCTGCTGCTGGCCGCGCCGCCAGTGGTGTTCACCGGCTGGATCGCCTGGTTCTTCGGCCGCAGCCTGCGCCGCGGGCGCGCGCCGTTGATCAGCCGCATTGTCGAAGGGCTGTATCGCCAGGCCGGCATGCCGATCACGCCCGAGCAGTACCGCTATACGCGTCGGCTCACCCTTGCCTGGGCGCTGCTGCTGTGCGCCCTGACGCTGGTGAATCTGGTGCTGGGCCTGTGCGCCGAGCCCAGTGGCGTGCTGGCGCAACTGGGCTACGCCTCGCCGCTGCCGATCAGCGACGCGCGTGCCTCGTTGTTCGCCAATCTGCTGGCCTATGGCGTGGTGGGCGGGTTCTTCGTGGGCGAATATCTATTGCGCGGCCGCTGGTTTCCACAGCGTCCCTATCGTAATCTGCCAGACTTCTTGCGCCAGATGGCGCGGCTCGGGCCGGAATTCTGGCGCGATCTGCTGCGCTGAGTGCGTGGCCAGGGGCAGCGACGTACGTGCACATTTTCAGGGACAAGACAAAAATGCCGTTGGCAAGGATGCCGTCGCGCCTGGCGTGGGCCGTGTTGAACCTGTTGCAGCTGGCCTTTACGCTGATCTTCACCGCTGGCGGGATCGTGTATTGCCTGGTGTTGCTGGCGATCACCCGCGACCCGGATCGGTTGCTGCGCATGGGCGGCTGGATGTGGTCGCCGGTGCTGTTTCGCGGCGCCGGTGCCCAGGTGATCGTGGAAGGCCGCGAGCGCGTGGACTGGTCCAAGAATTACCTGTTCGTCAGCAACCATCAGTCGGTCATCGACATCTGCGCGCTGTTCTATGCATTGCCGGTGCCGCTGCGGTTTCTGCTCAAGGACGAAATGCTCAAGGTGCCGTTCGTGAACTGGTTCGCGCGTGGTACCGGCATGCTGTTCCTGGACCGCGACAGCCGGCGTGCCGGTGCGATGGTGCGGCGTCAGGCGGCCGCGCTGCTGCGCGAGGGCAAACAGTTGTGTCTGTTTCCCGAAGGCACCCGCAGCCGTAGCGGCGCGCTCTTGCCATTCAAGGCCGGGCTACTGCAGGCCGCTATCGATGCAGGTGTGCAGGTGGTGCCGGTGGCGCTGGATGGCTGCGGCAAGGTGCTGCCGGTGGAGGGTATGTTCAGGGTGCGCCCCGGCATCATCCGCGTGCGCATCGGCGACCCGATCCCGGTAACCGGGCCGGATGCGCCGGACCGCCAACAATTGACCGAGCAGGCACACGCCGCCGTGGCGGCCATGCTTCAACCCAGGATCTGAGTTACCCGCTTATGGATTTCGTCGTGCCACATGATCATCCCTGCCTGCCTGGGCACTTCCCGGGGCGCCCCGTGGTGCCCGGCGTGGTCGTCCTCGATCACGTGCTGCAGGCAGTGGAAGCCGCGCATGGCCCACGCGTCGCAATGCGCTTGCCGCAGGTGAAGTTCGTGCAGCCGTTGCTGCCCGGCCAGACTGCGTCGGTGACACTGGACGGCGCTGGCCCGCGTTGGCGCTTTCGCGTGCAGCGCGCCGACGAACTGCTGGTCAGCGGCGAGCTGGTCGCGGAGGCGGCGCCATGAACAGCCAGTGGAAACACCGCCCGGAAGGCGGCGGACGTTTTGCCTTGTGGCTGATCCGCGGCATCGCCCGGTACGCCGGGCGCTCGGTAGCGCGCGCGCTGCTGTACCCGATCACGCTGTACTTCCTGCTGGTGCGTGCGCCCGAGCGCAGTGCCTCGCGTGCCTATCTGACGCGCGTGCTCGATCGCCCGGCCACGCTGCGCGATGTGGCGCGGCATATCCATACCTTCGCCTCGACGATCCTGGACCGCGTGTACATGCTGTGCGGGCAGATGCAGCGCTTCCAGGTCGACATCACCGGGCTGGATCAGCTGCATACGCAGATGGATCGCGGCCGCGGCGTGCTGATCTTCGGCTCGCACCTGGGCAGCTTCGATGCGCTGCGCGTGCTGGCCACCGAACGGCCCGACGTGCAGGTCAAGGTGGTGCTGGACAAGGCGCATAACCGCGCCATGACCGACCTGCTGGGCGCGCTGAATCCGCAGCTGGCCGCCAACATCATCGACGCCGGCATGGACGCGACCTCGATCGTCATGGCGATCAAGGACGCCACCGACGCCGGCGCGCTGGTTGCGCTGCTGATCGATCGCCCGCGCGAGGGCGACCCGGCATTGCCGGCAATGTTCCTCGGCCGCAACGCGATGTTCCCGACCTCGCCGTGGCTGATCGCCGCTGCGCTCAAGGTGCCGGTGGTGCTGGCGTTCGGCCTGTATCGCGGCGGCAATCATTACGAACTGGCGTTCGAGACCTTCAGCGAAGGCCTGGACGTGCCGCGTCGCCAGCGTGCGCCGGTGCTGGCCGTACTCATGCGCGATTACGCGGCCAGGCTGGAATATTACACACGCTACGCGCCGTACAACTGGTTCAACTTCTACGATTTCTGGAACACCCACCATGCCGATGTGCCGCACCCTGCCGTGGATGCTGATACTGCTGTTCAGCGCCGCACCGCTATGCGCCGCACCGCCTGAGACGCTGGACGTCGGCCAGGTGCTGCAGCGCCTGGCACGCCCAGCACCGGTCAGTACCGAGTTCGTCGAACTGCGTGGCTCGGCCCTGCTGAAGACACCGCTGCGCGTGCAGGGCCACTACCGCCGCCCGGATGCGCAGACGCTGGTGCGCGAGGTCAGCGCGCCGTATCGCGAAACCACCACGCTGAAAGGTGACGAAGGCGTACTGGAACGCGAAGGCAAGGCGCCACGGCGCTTTTCGCTGAGCCGGGTGCCCGAGCTGGCCGGTTTGAAATCCGGCTTCGGCGCGTTGCTGGCCGGCGACCGCGCGCTGCTGGAGCAGCAGTACCGCGTCAGTGGACAGGGCCAGCCGCAGGCCTGGCAACTGACCCTGCAGCCCAAGGACGCCGCTGTCGCCAGGCAGGTCCGCGAGCTGCGGCTGTACGGTCGCAACGATGAACTGCGTTGCATCGAAAGCCTGCCGGTGAAAGGCGATGTGCAGCGCACGCTGCTGGCCGGTGCGGCGCGTGATGCTGCAAGCGTGACCGATGCGGCGGCGCTGACCACGCTGTGCCATGGGTCGGGCGCGTGAGCCATCGCGTAGGGGTCTTGCGTACGCAGTCGGAACACGCGCTTACCAAGCAAAAAGTGACCGCCTTCAGCAAACTAGAGGCGCTGGTGTTGCACGCCTTCAGCAGAAAGAACGCGTCACTGCGGCCCCCCCTCAGCAGAAAGAAAGCGTCACTGCAGCTCGATGCCGCGCGCGCGGCCGGTGGACGTTCCGCTGGCGCAGCGAGGCTTTCGCATGGCGCTTGAATTGAACGCAAACCGCCGCATCGGCCTGGCGCTGCTGTGGCTGGCACTGCTGGCAGTTGCCGGCTTCTGGTTGAGCCAGACGCTTCAGGTCACCGGCGATCTACGTAAATTCATGCCCGCCCCGCGCACGCCTGCGCAGAAACTGCTGATCGAAGAACTCGGCGAAGGCCCCGGCTCGCGCCTGTTGTTGATGTCCTTGTCCAACAGCGACCCGGCAACCTTGGCCGCGCAGTCGCAGGCGCTGCAGCAGGCCCTGGCCGCACAGCCGGCGTTGTTCGAACTGGTCGGCAATGGCGGCAATGCGGGGTTGGATGCGATCCCAGAGCGCTTGCTGCCGTATCGCTATCTGCTCAGCGACAGCTTCGATGCAACCCCGCTGGATGGGCAGACCTTGCAAGCGGCATTGCAGGCGCGCGTGCAGGATCTGGGCTCGCCTGCGGCCGCGATGGTGGAGCCGTTGCTGCCGCGCGATCCCACGCTGGAAATCCTGCATCTTGCAGAAACCCTGCAACCTGCCGCCGCGCCGCAGACGCGTAACGCGGTGTGGTTCGACCGCGCCGGCACCTCGGCCTTGTTGATCGTGCAGACGCGCGCAGCCGGTTTCGATCCCACCGGTCAGCAGCTGGCGTACGACGCGGTGCAAGCGGCCTTCGCCAAGGTCAGCAAGGGCACTGCCACGCAGCTCGTCCTGACCGGCCCCGGCGCATTTGCGGTGGAAATCACCGCGCGCACGCAGGGCGAGGCGCAATGGATCGGCACGCTGGATACGGTGGGGCTGGTGCTGTTGCTGCTGGTCGCCTACCGCAGCTGGAAGATTCCGGTGCTTGGCGTGCTGCCGTTGGCGAGCGCGGGTCTGGCCGGCCTGGGTGCGGTGGCGCTGCTGTTCGAGGGTGTGCATGGCATCACCGTGGCGTTCGGGTTCACCCTGATCGGCGTGGTGCAGGATTATCCGATTCACCTGTTCAGTCATCAGCGCCCGGGGCTGGATCCACGCGACAACGCGCGCCATCTGTGGCCGACACTGGCCACCGGCGTGGTCTCCACCTGCATTGCCTATGTGACCTTCCTGTTTTCCGGTGTGGACGGCTTGCGCCAGTTGGCGGTGTTCACCATCGCCGGCTTGGCCACCGCCGCGATCACCACCCGTTGGCTGCTGCCGTCGTTGATCGACCCGGCGCCGCGCGACTACGCCGATTCGCGCATGCTCGCCGCGCTCTGGCGTGGCATCGCGCGCTTGCCGCGGCCGCGCATCAGTCTTGCGGTGATTGCCGTGATCGGTATCGCGGTGATCGTGTTTGCGCCAGGGCAGTTCTGGCAGAACGATCTGTCGAAATTGACCCCGGTGCCAGCCAAGGCGTTGGCGCAGGACACGCAGTTGCGGCAGGAACTGGGCGCCCCCGATGTGCGTTACGTGCTCGCGTTGCCCGCAGCGAACGATGAGGCGGCGCTGCAGGCCAGTGAGCAATTGCGCCCGCGCCTGGACGCCCTGGTGCGCGCGGGTTCGTTGACCGGCTACGACATGGCCGCGCGCTATCTGCCCAGCGCCAAGACCCAGCGCGCCCGTCAGGCCGCGCTGCCGGATGCCGCGCAAGCCCGCGCACTGACCGACAGCGCGGTGGCCGCCACGCCGTTCCGCAGCGATGCGTTTGCGCCATTCCTGCAGGATCTGGACGCCGCCAAGCATGCCGCAGCGCTGTTGCCGAAGGACCTGGCCGGCTCGCCGCTGGCAACCTCGGTCGGTGGGCTGCTGCTGGGGCGTGGCGATCGCAGCACCGCCTTGGTGTCGTTGACCGGCTTGCGCGATCCGGCGGTGTTGGCCGCAGCCGTACAAGGCAGCGGCGCGCAGTTGCTGGATCTGAAGGATGCTTCCGAATCCCTGGTCGCCGCGTATCGCGGTCGTGTGCTCGGTGCATTGGCGCTGGCTGCAGTGTTGTTGGCAGTGACCGTGGCCATCGCGCTGCGCAGCCCGCGCCGCATCGTGCGGGTGTTGTGGCCGATGGCGCTGACCACGGTACTGATCCTGGCGATCCTGCGCGGGATGGGGGTGGAGCTCAATCTGTTCCATCTGATCGCGCTGATCCTGGCGGCCGGTCTGGGCCTGGATTACGCGCTGTTCTTCGACCACGCCGGCGACGATCACGCCGATCAACTGCGCACGCTGCATGCGCTGATCGTGTGCAGCCTGATGACCTTGCTGGTATTTGCGCTCTTGGCCGCGTCCAGCATTCCGGTATTGCGTGCGATCGGCAGCACGGTGGCGCTGGGCGTGTTGTTCAATTTCATTCTGGCCTTGCTGGTGTCGCGCGAGCCGGCGCTGGAACGCACAAAGAACGGAGAACCGCATGCAGGGACGTGACGCGATTGCCGCGCTGATTCCGCATCAGGGCAGCATGTGCCTGTGGGAAGCAGTGGTGGAGTGGGATGCGCAACGCATCGTGTTGCGCAGTGATGCCCATCGCAGTGACCTGCATCCGCTGCGCTCCAATGGACGCCTGCGCGCACTGCATCTATGCGAGTACGGCGCGCAAGCCATGGCCGTGCATGGCGGCTTGCTCGGCAGGGAATCGGGCAAGCCGGTGCGTCCGGGCATGCTGGTGGCGCTGCGCGCGGTGGACCTGCACGTCACCTATCTGGACGACCTGCCCGATGCGATCGTCTGCCAAGCACAGGTGTTGCTGCAGGGCGAGGACAGCCAGCAATACAGTTTTCGCCTGACCCATCGGGATCAGTTGCTCGCCGAAGGGCGCGCCACGGTGATGCTGGGCGCGGCGCAGGCCCTGTAGGAGCGCGCTTGCGCGCGATGAAGCGTTACCGCTGACGCCGCATCGCGCGCAAGCGCGCTCCTACCGAATGCGGGCGATCAATGCGGGCGATCTATTCCTGCGCTTGCTGCCAGTCGTTAGGATGAGACTCTTTCCGCCGTCGTTTCTGCGGCTTTCACCGAGGCTTCCATGAGCACATCCGTTCCTCAGCGCCGCGCGCTGGTTACCGGCGGCAGCGGCGATCTTGGCGGTGCGATCTGCCGTCAGCTGGCTGCACAAGGTCGGCACGTGATCGTGCACGCCAATCGCAATATCGCCCGCGCCGACGAGGTGGTCGCGGCGATCGTGGCCGACGGCGGCAGTGCCCAGGCGGTGGCGTTCGATGCGGCCGATGCGCAGGCCAGTGCTGCGGCGCTGGCAAGCCTGCTGGAGGCCGGCCCGATCCAGATCGTGGTCAACAATGCCGGCATCCACGACGATGCACCGATGGCCGGCATGAACGCCGAACAGTGGCATCGGGTCATCGACGTGTCGCTGCACGGGTTCTTCAATGTCACCCAGCCGCTGCTGTTGCCGATGGCGCGTACGCGCTGGGGTCGCATCGTCAGCGTGTCGTCGGTGGCGGCGGTGCTGGGCAATCGCGGGCAGACCAACTACGCCGCGGCCAAGGCCGCCTTGCACGGCGCCAGCAAATCGCTGGCACGCGAGATGGCCAGCCGCGGCATTGCCGTCAACGTGGTCGCGCCGGGCGTGATCGAAAGCGACATGGTCGGCGAAAGCTTCGCGCCGGAGGTGATCAAGCAACTGGTGCCCGCCGGCCGCGTCGGCAAGCCCGACGAAGTGGCCGCCCTGGTGGCGTTCCTGTGTTCGGAGTCAGCTGGCTATATCAACGGCCAGGTCATCGGCATCAATGGCGGCATGGGTTGAGAGCCGCTGATAGAACGACGATGCCTCCCCCCAGGTAGGCGCGGCTAGTTTGGTTCCCATCAGCGCACGACCAGGTTGGCAGGTGCGGTGTCCTCGCCGCTGTGAGTTTGCTGCAGGGCCCTTGCCGGCCCACCATCGCGGGACACGCCGTGAATCCGTCCATGGAGGCTCTTACGCGGCATCCATGCCGCGTAAGGTCCCGCGACGGTGGGCCGGCAAGGGCCAGTCGAGTTGGTCGGTGCGCAGGGTTTTCAATCAAGCAGCCGACCAGCTGTCTGGTGCGGTGAGGGCGCCGCGCCCTCGACTCACCGAGCTTTTGATCCAAGCATCCGATCGCGATTGAACAACCACGCCAGTGCAGGTCTGCTGCTTTTGCACGTGTGTATCGAGGGCTTGGAAAGTGCAGATGAATCAACAGCAGAGCGGTCGATCTGGTGCTTGGTTGCAGGGCCCTTGCCCGCCCACCATCGCGGGACACGCTGCAAGTACGTCCCTGTAAGCTCTTACGCGGCCTCCATGCCGCGTAAGGTCCCGCGACGGTGGGCGGGCAAGGACCGGTAGAGATGGATGGTGTGCCTGTGCAAGCAATGCACCTCGCGTGGCCGTTCGATGCGGTGCGGTTTGATCGGCGTCTTCCGATCCGGCATTTGGGTCAAGCCAGCGCGGATCCAGAAAAAGCGCGCCGTTGCCGGCGCGGTCTTCAAGCTCATGCCGCGTCGGCGTACCAGGCGGCGGTGAGGATCGGTTCGCCGATGGCGTTGGCGGTCAGGGCGTCCAATCCATGGTCCGGCAGTTCGGCATGACGCTGACGCGCCTTGTGCAGGATCTCGCGTGCCAGCACCGCCATCTGCGCGACATTGCTGTGGACGCGCGCGGCAAAGGCATCGTCGTCGAGGGTGTCGTGCAAGGCGCCGTTGAGTTCGTTGAACCAGCCGATCAGGTATTGATCGAGCAGGCGCCCGTCGTCGCTGGCCAGGCCTTGTGCAGTGTTGTGCTGGCCCCAGTCGTGCAGCACGCGCTGCATCGCCAGATTCATGTCGCGCGCGTAGAAAAAATCCGCCTTCATGCGCGAGAGCAGGCTGAGGTCGGCGATCCGTCCGCTGCAGAACAACGGCGCCAGCAGCGACCAGTAGTAGGTGTAATCCCAGATCACCTTGACCGGCATCACCTGCGCATCGCCGAACAGGGCGTATTGATCCTGATACAGGGTCAGGGTGTTTTCGTAGAACGAGAAATACAGTTGCTGATACAGCTCGACATACGGGCTGAGCGATCTACCGGCGCGGTCGCGGCCGATCAGTTCGCAGATGTAGGTGTTGGAGATCGCAATGAAGTCGCTGCCTGGCGAATAGAACGGGTCCAGGAACAAGCCCGCTTCGCCGGTCAGTGCCCAGCGCTGCGGCGAGAACACCTGCGTGCAGCCATAGGAGAAGTTGCGCAGGAACAGGAAGTCCTGCAGCCGGTAGTCGGCCTTGTCCAGCGTGGCGGCGACCTGCGGCTGATGCGTGCGCAGCCAGGTCATCGCTTTTTCGTGCGTGTTCATGGTGTCCAGCGGATGCATGGACGCATCGCAGACGATGCCCAGCGAATGCGCGCCGGACGACAGCGGAATCAGCCAGAACCAGTAGCCCGGCCCGCACATGTGGTTGGTCGAGCGCCAGCGGTCCGGCGGCGTGCAGCGTTGCAGCCAGCTGCTGTCCTGCGACCAGCCATTGGGGTCGATCAGGCCTTCCACGCGCCACCACACCGCATTGGCGTCGTGCGCGTTGTCCTGCGCCAGGCCGAGTTTGCGCTTGAGCAGGCCGGCGCGGCCGCTGGCATCCACCACCCAGCGTGCGCTCAGCGTGCCGGCCTCGCCGGCGCGCTCGTAGCGCACGGCGTGGTCGGCCTCGTCATCGGACAGGTCCACGCCCTTGACGCTGCAGCCGTCGACAAAGGTGATGCCCTGCGCGCGGGCGCGCTCGCCGAGGAAATTCTCGAAGCGGCCACGGTCGATCTGCCACGAGGGCGTCGGCAGGATCTGGCTGACGCCCAGTTCGGTGCAACGGTCGATGTCCTGGCGCCTGTCGGAGAAGAAGAAGCGGAAGCCGAACTTGCGGATCTGCTCGGTCTCCAGATGCTCGCGCAGGCCCAGCACGTCGGCAAAATAATGCGCGCCGATTTCCACCGTGGATTCGCCGACCTTGAACGCGGCCTCGCGTACCGGGTGCGCGCGGCGCTCCAGCACGGTGATCGCCAGTTCGGGGTCGCGTTGGCGTAGCTGCAGGGCCAGACTCAGGCCGGCCAGGCCACCACCGGTGATGACGACATCGGCACGCTGTGCATTCATGGGGATTGGCTGCTCTTGGTGACCGCAGGCACAGTAGCAAATTCGCCGTCGGCGTCGTCGATCAGCACCGGGTTGGCGCGCACGCGGCGGTACTCGCGCCAGATATGCCCGTAGTTCCAGGCCTGCACGACCACGTGCGAGGTGATTTCCCACAGGTCCCGCACCAGGCGGAAATGGCTCTTGCGAAACGTGCCTGGCGAGGTGCCGGCGTAACGGGTTTCGATCGGCACCGCGACCACGCGCGCGCCGGCCTGGCGTGCGGCGGAAATCAGCAATTGCGCTTCGAACACGAAGCCTTCGCCAGGCACGTCGGGCAGGGTGAACACCGAGGCCGGATACAGGCGTTGCCCGCTCTGGCTGTCGACCAGCTGGAAGCCGCAGGCCCAGGCGATGCCCCAGTCGCCGAAATCGTTGCCGATGCGGCGGATGGTGGGCTGGGTGGCGCGCTTGCGCATGCGTGCGCCGACGATGACGCAGCCGGGGTGGCGATTGGCCGCGGCCAACAGGCGCGGGAAATCGGCCGCCTTGTGCTGCCCATCGCCGTCCATGGTCATCACTGCGCGCATACCCAGGCGCTGCGCTTGCGCAAAACCGCTACGCAACGCGGCGCCCTTGCCCAAGCGCTGCGGATGACGGATCAAGGTGATCGGCAGGTCGGCGATGCAATCGGCGGTGCCATCGTCGGAGCCGTCGTCGATCACGATCACGTTGGAGCAATAGGTCAGCGCATCGTTGACCACTTCGCGGATGCGCAGCGATTCGTTCAGGGCCGGCACCAGGATCGCGGTGTCTTCGCGGCTCAATGGCTGGCGGCTCATCGCTGGACCTCCACGCGCAGCACCCGGCCCGGGCCGGCGTACAGCGCCACGCTGTCGCCGTCAGCGGCGATCAGGTCGAACAGCGGCAGCATCGGCGCCATCGCGTTGCTGGCGACATGCCGCGACAGCGGGCCCTCGCCCGCGGAAGGCGTGCCGTCGTCCAGCCGCGCCCGCAGCTGCAGTTTGCCGGCCTGGCCGGGCGCGCCCAGCACCAGCGCACCGCCGAGCAGCCCCTGGCTGGGTGCGACCCGGCCCAGCGGCCCGACCGAGCGGGCGTCGTAGCCGGCCAGCAGCACCGCGTCCATGCCGGCGGCGCGCTGTACCAGCGCTTCCAGCAGGCCCTGCGCGAAGCTGGCCCGGCTGGCGCTGATCGCCGTGGCCGGGGTCATCGCCCCGGCGCCGATGGTCCAGTAGCCGGCCGCGGCGTTGTGCACCGAATTGTGGAACTTGGTCGGCGAGATCGCCGATGGGTCGTTGGCCAGGGTCGTACACATGTAGTCGGAGATGGCCAGATCGCCGTACGTGGAGGTAAAGATCGACGGCAGGCTGGCCGGATCGCGGCCGGCGGCGGTGCAGGCGGCCAGTGCGGCTTCCAGCGAGACCGCTACCGTGTCCGGTGCGCGGCGGCGCTCGTTGGCGGCCAGCAACTGCGGCGCCGGGCGTGCCGTGGTCTCCTGCAGCTCGCCGCCGTGCACGAGGGCAATGGCGGCCTCCCAGTTGGGCAGCCCCTGGGTCCAGAAGCCGATCCCCTCGATGCTGGCAGCCAGCATCAGCGGGCCCGCCCGAACAGCAGCGAGCAGTTGTTGCCGCCAAAGCCGAAGGAGTTGTTCATTGCGTAATCGATCTTGGAATGGGCGTTGTCGAAACGGATCTGCGGGCCGCAGGCGGGGTCGGGCACGGCGCTGTTGAGCGTGCCCGGCAGCACGCCGTCGCGCAGCGCCAGCAGCGCGATCACCGATTCCACGATGCCGGCCGCGCCCAGGGTGTGGCCGGTCCAGGCCTTGGTCGAACTGGCGTGCAGGGTGGCGGGGAAGATCGCCGCCACCGCGGCCGCTTCCACGCTGTCGTTGGCCGGCGTGGCGGTACCGTGCAGATTCAGATAGCCCACCGCTGCCGGTTCCAGGCCGGCGCGTTCGAGCGCGCCGCGCATCGCCAGCTGCGCGCCCAGGCCCTGCGGATGCGGGGCGGACATATGGTGCGCATCGCTGGATTCGCCATAGCCGTACAGCCACAGCGCCGCGTCCGGTGCGGCGGCGGGACGTTCGAGCAGGGCAAAGCCGCCGGCCTCGCCCAGGCTCAGGCCGACCCGGCGCGCATCGAATGGCTGGCACAGCTCCGGCGCCACCACCTGCAGCGAGTTGAAGCCGAACAGCACGCTGCCGCACAAGGTGTCCACGCCGCCGACCAGGGCGGCATCCACCACCCCGGCGTCGATCAGGCGCGCGGCCTGGGCGAACACCTTGGCGCTGGACGAACAGGCGGTGGCCACGGTCACGCTGGGGCCGCGCAGGCCGGTGGCGTGCTGCACGAAGTCGCCCAGCGAGTGCGGGGTGTGCACGATCGGGCGATCCAGATCGTCGGGAAAGCGCGCACCGTCGGCATCTTCGACCAGACGCGTATAGGCCTCTTCGCTGGCACCGATGCTGGAGGTGGAGGTGCCGATGATCACCGCCACGCGTTCGGCGCCGTAGCGCTGTGCGGCCGCCTGCACGGCCTCGGCCATGCCGTCCTGCTGCAGGGCCAGCCAGGCCAGGCGATTGTTGCGGCAGTCCCAGCCTTGCAGGGATTCGGGCAGTACCACGGCTTCCAGCCCGTCGACGCGGCCGATCCAGCACGGCAGCGGTTGCGGGCCGAAATCGTTGCGGCGCATACCGCTGCGGCGAGCTGTCAGGGCGGCGGCCTGGGCGTGGAGCCCGGCGCCGATCGCGGTGGTGGAAGTGAAAGCGGTGACGGCGACCGGGGCCATCTGGGACGAATGCTGCGCGTGGCTCACGGTGGTCTGGCTGGCAAAAAGTGTGCTCAGTATATCGATGGTGTGTCCGCGGCCCGTCGATGGCGCAACTGAACGTGCCGGTCATGTCGCTGACGCTGCTGGGATTTTTCGCAACGGCCGCGCTTTCGCCATGGGCGCAATTGGGACACAATCCTGCGACACACTTCTCAAACGAGCGCGACCACGCGCGCATGCACGCCTACGTCTATAAAAGCCAACGCAAGCAAGACACCTTCGTCTATCTCGCCATGCGTGACGACTTCTCCGGTCTTCCCGCCGCCGTGCACGCGCAACTGGCGCCGTTCGCGTTCGTGCTGGAGGTGGCGTTGACGCCGCAGCGCCGCCTGGCGCAAGCCGACGTGACCACGGTGCGCGAAGCGCTCGGCAAGCACGGTTTCTACCTGCAACTACCCAAGACGCTGGTGCTGGCGGGCGAGTGCGACTATGACTGAGGCCATGCGTGCCGCGCGGTGGCGCGCCGCAGCGCTGGCCGGCGCGGCCGGGGTGGTGTTGTCGTTGCTGGGCGGCGTTGGCGGCAGCGTCGCTGCGGTGACGCTGTGGCTGGCGCAGCCGGCCTTCGCGCTGGCGGTGTCGTGGGCACGTGGCACGCGCGCATTGCCGAGCCAGCCGCGTGCGGTCGCGCAGGCGCTGCCGCCGTTGCTGGCGATCTGGGGCGTCGGTCTGTTGGCCCTTGCGGCCTTGATCACCTGGCCGCTGACTGCGTTGCGCGACAGCGGCAGCCTGGCCGCCGCGTTGGCGCTGAGCGTTGCGGTCAGCGCCGCGCTGCTCGGGCTGTGGCGGACCTGGCCGCTGTGGGGCGAGGTCGAGCGCGACGGCGGCGCCCTGGCCCCGCGGTGGCATGCGCTGGCCACGCAGGAATTGCATGCCTGGCGCGGCCTGCTGGCCGCCGCATTGGTGCTGGCGATGTGCACGTTGGCCGTGGCGCTGGCCTGGCCGGGCTGGTTGTCGAGCAGTTGGCGCTGGAGTCTGGCGATCGCCGCCAGCGTGCTGCTGCCGGCCGCCCATCTGCTGTTGCAACGCACCGCCGCGCCGGTGCGCAGCGATGCCCCGGCGGCCTTGCAGGCGGCCGATTTCTTTTCCGAAGCGGCGGCCGAACCGCGTCCGCTGGAGCCGGTGGCCCAGCATCAACTGGTGCCCGAGCTGTTCGAGGCCGCGCGCAGCGGACGCGTGGACCGCGCGCTGCAGTTGCTCGACGCCGGCGCCGATCCGCAGGCGCTACCGCTGCCGGAATGGCGCGACCAACGCAGCCTGCCCGCGCTGGCTGCGGTATTGCCGGATCTGCGCCTGCTGCGCGAGCTGATCGTGCGCCGCGTCGACGTCAACCAGCCGCATCGCGGCATGACGCCGTTGCTGGCCGCCACGCGCGACAGCTGGCACGGTCGCCCCGATGCGGTGATGACGCTGCTGGCCAATGGCGCCGACCCGCGCGCCACCGACAACGACGGCAATACGCCGCTGCATCACGCGGTGCGCAGTTCCGACCCGGGCGTGGCCGCGCTGCTGCGCGATGCCGCCGCCGAGCTCGACGCGCTCAACAACGAAGGTCATTCGCCGTTGGCGATGGCCTGCCAGGTCGGCAACTGGCGGCTGGCCAAGTTTCTGCTGGAACGCGGCGCGCATTCCGAACCGGAAGGCGGCGCACCCGTGCTGCTGGCCGCCGCCGGCACCGAGGAAGACGACCCGGCCGGCGTGCAGCTGCTGCTCAAGCACAAGGCGCGCGTGGATGCGCGCGACCGCCAGCGCCGCAGTGCCCTGCACGAAGCCGCGTTGGCCGGGCATGGCGATATCGTCGAAGCGTTGTTGTCGGCCGGTGCCAATCTGGAAGCGCGCGATCTGCTCGGCCGCACGCCGTGGCTGGACGCGGCGCGGCAGGCACGCAGCGGCGTGCTCGAACGCCTGGTCGCACGCAAGGCCGATGTGCTGGCCATCGATGGTGACGGCCGCAATGCAGTGACGCTGGCCTGCGCCGCCGACCGCGTGTCGCCGGCCCTGATCCGGCGTCTGCTCGATCTGCAGGTGCCGGCCGACAGCGCCGATGCGCACGGCCGTCGCGCAGTGGATGTCGCCGCCGAGGCCGGGCGCTGGGCGATCGTGCAATTGCTCGATCCTGCGTATCCGCTGCCGGCCGCAGTCAGCGATGGACACGGCGATACCCCCGGCGTTGCGGTACTGCCCGATCGCCCGCCCTTGGTGCTGTTGCGCGAAGGCCTGCAGTTCGGTCAACGCGATGGCCTGGACGCATTGGCCAGGCTGTGCGGCCCGGAAGAACTCGGCGGCCTGTTGCACGATGCGCATCTGGCCCTGAACGCCGACGCCGTGGACTGGCTGCTGCGCCACGGCGCCGATGCCGACGTGCGCGATGCCTGCGGCGACGTGCCGATGTTTGCACTGCTCTCGCGTGGTGTGGAGGCGGTGCCGGCCCTGCAGGCGCTGCTGCGCCATGGCGTCTCGCCCGCCGGTGCCGGTGGCCTGACCCGCCTGCTCAGCGCCTGCGTGCAGCACGACGCGGCATCGCGCGGGCTGGAACAGTTCGCGCTGGAATTGCTCGAACGCGGCGCCGACCCGTTTGCCGCGTCGGCGGCCGGCGACCCGCCGTTGTCGCTGGCGGTGCGGCTGGGCTGGCTGCGCCTGCAGCAGTGGTTGCTGGAACACGGCGTGGACCGCGAGGCCCGCGACAGCCACGGCATGACCGCGCTGCATCTGGCCACCGCGCTGGGCCGGGAAGCCTCGCTGAAATTGCTGGTCAAACAAGGCGCCTCGCCGGAAGCGCGCGCGGCCGACGGGCAGACCCCGCTGGGCGTGGCGCTGTCGATCGGTCGCCGCGATCTGGCCGACTGGCTGGACTGGCGCATCTGGTCGCTGCCGCACCGCACGCTACGCGAAGCCGATGTGCCGGCTGCGGCCATGGCCGGCGACACCGATGCGGTGCGGCGCCTGATCGATCTCGGCCTGCCGGTCGATGCGATCGATGCACAGGGCTGCACCGCGCTGCTGCGCGCCGCCGGTGGCGGCCATCTGGGCGTGGTGGCGCATCTGCTCGGGCGCGGCGCCGATCCGCAACGTGCGGCCAACAGCGGCGCCACGCCGTTGTCGGCGGCAGTGAGCATGCGTCAGACCGAGATCGTGGCCGCGTTGCTGCAGGCCGGCGCGCAGATCGAGCATCGCCTGCCCGGCGGTGTCACCGTGCTGATGCTGGCCTGCGCGCTGGGCCTGCCGGATATCGTGGCGCGCCTGCTCACTGCGGCGGCCGATGTGCACGCCAACGACGACCAGGGCCTGGCGCCGCTGCATTGCGCCGCGCTGTACGGATTCACCGCGCGCGACAAGAGCCGCCTGCTGGCCTTGCTGGACACCTTGCTGCTGGCCGGCGCCGATCCCGAGTATCTGGCCGGTGGTCGGGTCAGCCCGTTGCTGCTGTTGCTGGGCGCGCGCGCCGAACCGGGCAACGCCTGCGACGAACAAGTGGTGCTGGCCGGTGTCGAACGCCTGCTCGACGAAGACGTTTCGCTGGATGTGGCCGATCAACGCGGCTTCGGTCCGTTGCATCTGGCCGCACTGCACGGCTTGCCCTTGCTGGTGCAGCGCCTGTTGCGTGCCGGCGCCGATGGCGACCGCCGCGACGCGCTCAACCGCACCCCGCGCGAGATCGCGATCATGCGCGGCTTCATCGATGTGGCCGGTCAGTTCGAGCCCGCCTTGCCGGGTGTCTCCTCGATGGCGCGCTTCCTGCGCGAAGGCCGCTGAGCCAGCGCGGCGGCGCACCGTTGCAGGTGCTGTTCGTGTGCAGCCGCAACCGCCTGCGCAGCCCTACCGCCGAACGCGTGTTCGCCGACTGGCCGGGCGTGCAAACGCAATCGGCCGGGCTGGCCGCAGATGCGGACGTGCAGGTCACACCGGAGCTGTTGCATGAAGCGCAGCTGGTGCTGGTGATGGAGCGCCGGCACCTGCAGCTGTTGCGCAAACGTTTCGCCGCGCAGTTGCGCCATTGCCGGGTGATCTGCCTGCACATTCCCGACGACTACGCCTATATGGATCCGGCACTGATCCGTCGCCTGGAACACACGGTGCCACCGTTGCTGCGTCTGCCGGCGCAGTCGTAACCCGATCCCGACACTGCGCGTGCAAGACTGGGCGTTCCCTCGCACGAAGGAAGCACCTCTACGATGAGCGTGCGTATCGAAGACCACGCCATGCTGGGCAATTGCCACAGCGCGGCCCTGGTCGACCACTGCGGCACCATCGACTGGCTGTGTCTGCCACGTTTCGATTCCGATGCGTTTTTCGCATCCCTGCTGGGCGATGAGCAACACGGGCAATGGGCGTTGTCGCCGGTCGCCGCATTTCGCAGCGAACGCGCTTACGAAGACGACAGTCTGGTGCTGTGCACGCGCATGCATACCGACACCGGCACGGTGGAACTGGTCGACTTCATGGTCGCCAGCGATGAGAGCGACAGTCACCAGCATCTGGTGCGGATCGTGCGGTGCGTGCAGGGCGAAGTGCCGATGCACATGCGGCTGACGTTTCGCTTCAACTATGGCCGTACGGTGCCGTGGGTCACCGGCATCGAGGGTGGCATTCGCGCCATCGCCGGTCCCGACCAACTCGCGTTGCGCTCGCCGCAGCAGCTGCACGGCGAGGACCTGGGCACCGAGGCAGACTTCACGCTGCGTCAGGGCGAGAGCACCTGGTTTCTGCTCAGTCATGGGTTATCGCATCAGCCCACCCCGGCGGCGATCGACCCGGAACAGGCGCTGCAACGGACCACCGCGTTCTGGCATGGCTGGGCACGTCGCTGTACCGATGTCGGTCCGTGGACCGAGCAGGTGCGGCGTTCGCTGGTGGTATTGAAGGGGCTGAGTTATCTGCCCACCGGTGGCATCGTCGCCGCGCCCACGGCCTCGCTGCCCGAGCATCTGGGCGGCACCCGCAACTGGGATTATCGCTACTGCTGGTTGCGCGATTCGGTGTTCACGCTGATTGCGTTGCTGCAGGCCGGCTATCGCGATGAAGCCGCGGCGTTTCGCGATTGGGTGCAACGCACCATCGCCGGTTCGCCGGATCAGTTGCAGGCGTTGTACGGCATCGCCGGCGAGCGCCGGTTGCAGGAATGGGAAGCGGACTGGTTGCCCGGCTACGAAAACTCCGGCCCGGTACGGATCGGCAACGGTGCGGTGGATCAGTTCCAGCTCGATGTGTATGGCGAGTTGATCGGCGCGTTCCATTACGCGCGCGAGAAGGGCGTGGCGCCGCCGTCCGACGACGATGGCTCGTCGGCATCGTTGCTGGAAAAAGTGCTGGAAACGCTGGAAACCCTGTGGCGCCTTCCTGACGAAGGCATCTGGGAAATCCGCGACGAGCGCCGCCATTTCGTGCATTCCAAAGTGATGGCCTGGCTGGCGTTCGATTGCGGCGCGCGCGATGGCATTACCAATGCCGACGCAGAAAAACGCGCACATTGGGGCAGGCTTGCCGAGGAAATCCGCGCCGAAGTGCTGGAAAACGGCGTGCACCCGGATGGTCACTTCGTGCAGAGCTATGGCTCCGATCGTCTGGATGCGTCGTTGTTGCTGATTCCGATCGTGGGGTTCCTGCCAGCCGACGATCCGCGCATCGCCGCCACCGCCGATGCGATCGCGCGCGATCTGACCATCGATGGATTGGTCGAACGCTATCGCGCCGACGACAGCGCCGATGGGTTGCCGGCCGGCGAGGGCACCTTTCTTGCCTGCAGCTTCTGGCTGGTGGAAAACTACGCATTGCTCGGACGCACCGAGCAGGCGCGCGTGCTGCTGGAGCGCCTGCTCGGCCTGTGCAACGACGTGGGCCTGCTCGCCGAAGAGTACGACCCGCGCAGCAAACGCATGCTTGGCAACTTCCCGCAAGGGTATTCTCACGTGGCTCTGGTCAATGCGGCATTGCGCCTGCACGGACGCATGGGCGAACAGGAAACACATCCATGAACGAACAAGCCACAACCCCGCCGTGCATCATCGTGGTGCTGGGCGCACGCGGCGATCTGACCAAGCGGCTGGTCATGCCGGCGCTGTACAACCTGCGGCGCTCCGGCGCACTGGGCGAGCAGTTCGCCATTGTCGGCATGGACCATGGCGACATCAGCGAACGCGCGTGGCGTACGAACATGGGGCGGTCGATGCTCGAGCTGCTCGGCAGCCGCGATGCCGAATTCCAGACCGACGAATTCGATACCGACACCTGGGAGTGGTTGCGCGAGCGCATGCATTATCTGCGCGGCGACTTCACCGATTTAGGTGCGTATCAAGCGCTGGATGGCGTGCTGGAGAAACTGCACAAGCGCTACGGCACTCAGGGCAATGTGCTGTTCTATCTGGCGACCGCCGCACGTTTCTTCGAGCCGGTACTGCTCAATCTGGGCGAAGCCGGGCTGGTCAAACAGCGCCAAGGCGAGGGCTGGCGTCGGGTGATCGTGGAGAAGCCCTTCGGTCACGATCTGCCCAGCGCCAAGCATCTCAATGCCACCGTTGCACGCGTGTTGCACGAGGACCAGGTGTTCCGCATCGACCATTTCCTCGGCAAGGAAACCGTGCAGAACATCCTGGCATTCCGTTTCGCCAATGGGTTGTTCGAGCCGGTGTGGAATCGCGACCGCATCGATCATGTGCAGATCACCGCCGCCGAAACCATCGGCGTGGAAGGGCGCGGACGCTTTTACGATCCCACCGGTTGCCTGCGCGACATGGTGCCCAATCACCTGTTTCAGTTGCTGGCGATGATTGCGATGGAACCGCCGGCGGCGTTCACCACCGAAGCCATGCATCGTCGCCGCGCCGAAGTGATCGAAGCGGTGCGCCCGATCAAGCCCGAAGATGTGGTGCGCGGCCAGTACGCCTCCGGTGCGGTCAACCGCAGCGCCGTGCCCGGCTATCGTGAAGAAGACACCGTGCCGGACGATTCGGAAACCGAAACCTATGTGGCGATGAAGCTGCAGGTCGACACCTGGCGCTGGGCCGGCGTGCCGTTCTATCTGCGCACCGGCAAACGGCTGCGCGAGCGCACCACCGAGATCGCGATCCGCTTCAAGCCTGCGCCGCTGGCACCGTTTCGCAGTACCGAGGTGGGCGGTTATGGCCCCGACTGGCTGGTGCTGCATATTCAACCCGATGAGGGCATCTCGTTGCAGTTCGACGTCAAGCGTCCCGGCGCGCAGGTCGCGCTGGCGCCGGTGCGCATGGACTTTCGCTACCGCGACTGGTTTCCCAAGGAATATACCGTCGGCTACGAGCGCCTGCTGCAGGACTGCATGAACGGCGAGGCCGGTTTGTTCCAGGATGCTGCAATGGTGGAAGGTGCCTGGCGCATCGTGCAACCGATCCTGGATGCCTGGAAACAACCGCCCAGCGACTTCCCCAATTACGCCGCCGGCAGCGCCGGCCCATCGGCCGCCGATGCATTGCTGGCCATGAACGGCGGACACGCCTGGCGCGCATTGACGCCTGGTCGCAAGCCACCCCCGCGCCGCGCACCGGAAGCACGCAGCAGCGCTGCGACGCCGATCAAGAAACCCACCAGGAAGACGGCGAAAAGCACCACGAAGGCAGCCAAGAACGTGGGCAAGGCGCCAGCCGGGCGCGTATCGGCCGCTGCAGCAAAGCCGTCGCAAGATGCGACTGCGTCATCGGGCGGTGCCGCAAAGAAAGCAGTGACCAGACGCGTAACCAAGAAGGTCGCGAAGGCCGCTGCGAAGACTGTCGGCAAGGCTGCGGCTGGCAGAAGCGCAGCAAAGAAGTCGGCCAACAAAGCCTCAGCGCGCAACGTGCGTAGCTGAGTTAGGCAATCGACATGCAGCCACTGCGGATGCAGCGAGTCCACGTAGGAGCGCGCTCGCGCGCGACGGAGCTTTACCGGTAACGCCTCGTCGCGCGCAGGCACGCTCCTACGACAAGCAGGGGGTCGTATGTAGATGGCGCGGGCTCGCCATCCACATCGGCTGATGACGTGGACGCGATTGACTGCTCGCGTGCAGGTCGTCCCCAGGCATCGACTGCGCAGCTACCGCTGACGAACGATGCACGACATCCACGTAGGAGCGCGCTTGCGCGCGATGGAGCTTTACCGGTAACGCCTCGTCGCGCGCAGGCACGCTCCTACGACAAGCAGGGGTCGTATGTAGATGGCGCGAGCTCGCCATCCATATCGGCTGGTGACGTGGACGCGATTGAATGCTCGCGTGCAAGTCGTTTCTCAAGGCATCGACTGCGCAGCTACCGCTGACGAACGATGCACGACATCCACGTAGGAGCGCGCTCGCGCGCGATGGAGCTCTACCGGTAACGCCCCGTCGCGCGCAGGCACGCTCCTACGCAAGGCTCAGCGATCGGGCGTTACCGGTGCGGCGTCGCCATCCACATCCGCCTTGACGTCGGCTTCGAACAGATTCATCAAGTCTGCGCGTGCGTCGCGTGCGGTCTGGATCACCTTGGCCTCGTCGTCATAGACCAGGTGCTGGCGATGCAGCAGCTCTTCGTCGTGCTGGCGGAAGCGTTTGACGTGATCCTTCGCCACTGCCTCGCTCAGGCCGAGCGAGGTCAGCATGCGCTCGCTCAGTTCCAGGCTGGAGGCGAACACTTCGCGGAACGGTTCGGCCCCCAGGTCCATCAATTTCCAGGCGTGCTGGCGGTTGCGCGCGCGTGCCAGCACGGTGGCTTGCGGGTACAGGCGGCGGATCAGCCGCACCGTCTTGATGTTGGTTTCCGGGTCGTCCACTGCGATCACGAACACCTTGATGCGATCGGCGCCGGCAGCGCGCAGCAACTCGGGGCGGGTGGGGTCGCCGTAATACAGCTGGCTGCCGAAGCGGCGCAGATCTTCCACCGTATCCGGGTTGTGTTCCAGCGCCACGAACGGCACATGCCGGGCGGTGAGCAGACGCGCGACGACCTGACCGAAGCGGCCCATGCCGGCGACCAGCACCTTGGGCGTTTGCGCATCGATGGTGTCGAACGGGCGGTCGGATTTGGGCGCGTGCACCCGGAATGGTCCGTTGAGGATGCGCTGGATGCCGAGCAGCAATACCGGCGTCAACGCCATCGACACGCCAACGATGGCCACCAGACGATCGTGATTGGCGCGCTCCAGCAAGCCGACGCGATCGGCTTCGTTGAACACCACAAAGGCGAATTCGCCGCCCAGCCACAACACGCTGCCCAGCATCAGGCTGCTGCGCAGCGGCAGCCTGGCCACGGTGCCGATACCGACCAGCAGCGAGAACTTCACCACCAGCAGGATCGCCACGCCGCTGGCGATCAACCACGGCTCGGCGACCACGCGATTGAGATCGATGCCCATGCCTACCGAGATGAAGAACAAGCCCAGCAACAGGCCTTCGAACGGCTCGATCTGCGATTCGAGTTCGTGGCGGAATTCCGAATCGGCCAGCAGCACGCCGGCCAGGAACGCGCCCAGGCTGGCGCTCAGTCCGGCCTCCTGCATGATCCAGGCCGTGCCCAGCACCACCAGCAGGGCGCTGGCGGTGAACACTTCCGGCATGCGCGTGCGTGCCACCATGTTGAACAGATACCGCAGCACAAAGCGCCCGCACAGGATGACCAGCGCCAGTGCCGCAACCGCCTTGGCCACGTCCGGCCATGCCAGCGAGGCGTTCTTGCTGCCACCCAGCAACGGAATCGCCGCCAGCAACGGGATCGCGATCAGATCCTGAAACAGCAAGATGGCGAACGCCAGACGCCCGTAGTCGCTACTGAGTGCCTTGCGTTCGGCCAGCAACTGCAGGCCCACCGCAGTGGACGACAGCGCCAGCGCCACCCCGACGATCAGCGCGCTCTTCCAGCCCAGGTTGCCGAGCATCAGCAGGCCGCCCAGGATCAGCGCGGTCACCACCACCTGGGTCGCGCCTGCACCGAACACCGAATGGCGCATCACCTTCAAACGGGCCGGCGACAGTTCCAGGCCGATCACGAACAGCAGCATCACCACGCCGATCTCGGCCGCGCCGCTGATGCGCTCGGCATCCTGCACCACGCCCACGCCATCGGGGCCGAGCACCACACCGGCAACCAGATAGGCCAGCACCGCGCCCAGGCCGAAGCGCTTGAACACCGGCACCGCCACGATGGCGGCCAGCATCAGCACCAGAGCCAGTTCCAGACCGCCGCTATGCATGCGCATTCTCCGTTGAGGTGCGCATTATGCCGCGCAGGGCGGAGGCGCTGGCCTGGATCGACGTGCGCCGTATGCAACGGTGCGGGCTGGTGGCGAGGCTTGGGTTGGTCGCCCGGCCGCATCGATCGCCGCCTGCGTCGGCGACCGGGCGCGCAACGGCTCCATGCCGACGAAAGCTGCGGCAAGCTTGACGCGCTGCTCGGCCGCGCCTGCCTGCCGACACCGCGCTCGGCTGTGTTGGCCATGCGCGGAACATGTGCGCGCTGACCGAGACCTGCGCCAGCGCAGTCGGCTGGACGCCCGCTGAGCATGGCCTGCGCAGGGCATTGACCAGGCGGACGCAGGCGCGCAGACTGCGCCGCGCTGCCGCCCGGATCACCGGTCGGTACGCACCTTTCGGAGCCCTTACCCATGTCCAGCGACAGTCACCCTAGATCCGGGTCGATGACCCAGCTGGCGCGCGCCTGAGGCTTTGGGTTCGCCGGCTGTCATCGACGACGGTCGTCACCAGGCGAACCCCCATGTACAACGAAACCCTGCGCCTTGCCCAAGGCGTCAATGCCTTGATCGCACCCATCGCCGATTTCAACACGGCCGATGCGGTGGAATACCTCAACACCCTCGACCGCGACGAGGCCGCACAGGTGCTGGCCGCGCTGCCGCAACCGCGTGCGGTGAAACTGCTCGAACAACCCGAGCTGCACGATGCCAGCGCATTGGTGGCGCAACTGCCGGCCGAACAGGCCGCCTCCCTGCTCGGGCAGATGGCCGACGACCGCGCCACCGACATCTTCCACGGCCTGGACGCCGAGCAGCGCGCGCCGCTGCTGTGGCTGCTCAGTGCCGAGGCGCGGCTGTCGATCCAGGCCTTGATGCGCTACCCGCCCAACACCGCCGGCGCGCTGATGACCACCGAGTTCGTGGCGGTGCCGGCCGACTGGACGGTGGGCCGCACCTTGCAACACATCCGCGAGGTGGAGCGCAGCCGCGAGACGGTGTATGCGATCTATCTGCTGGACCCGCATACCCGCGTGCTGACCCAGGTGGTCACCATGCGCCGATTGATCACCGGCGCAGACGACGCACCGATCCTGGAGGTGGCGCAGGTCAATCCGCCGGTCACGGTGGACCCGGCGCTGGATCAGGAGGAAGTCGCCCGGCTGATCCGTCGCCACGACCTGTTGGCGATCCCGGTGGTGGATGCGCACGGGCATGTGCTGGGCATCGTCACCGTGGACGATGTGCTGGATGCGTTGATCGCCGAATCCACCGAGGACGTGCACAAGTTCGGCGGCATGGAAGCACTCGACAAGCCCTACATGCAGATCGGCTTCGGCCAGATGATCAAGAAGCGCGCCGGCTGGTTGAGCGTGCTGTTTCTCGGCGAAATGCTCACCGCCAGCGCGATGCAGCACTTCGAGGACGAGCTGTCCAAGGCGGTGGTGCTGACCTTGTTCATCCCGTTGATCATGAGCTCGGGCGGCAACTCCGGTTCGCAGGCCACCTCGCTGCTGATCCGCTCGTTGGCCTTGCGCGAAATCCGCCTGGGCGACTGGTGGAAGGTGGCCCTGCGCGAGCTGCCCACCGGCCTCACCCTGGGCACGATCCTGGGCCTGCTGGCCATCGTGCGCATCACCATCTGGCAGACCGCCGGCCTGTACGACTATGGCCCGCACTGGCAGATGGTGGCGCTGACCATCGGCGCGGCGCTGATCGGCATCGTCACCTTCGGTTCGCTGTCCGGCTCGATGCTGCCGTTCGTGCTGCAACGCTTCGGCTTCGACCCGGCCAGCGCGTCGGCTCCGTTCGTGGCCACCTTGGTGGATGTCACCGGCTTGGTGATCTATTTCAGCATCGCTGCCGCGATTCTCAGCGGCACGTTGTTGTAGCGCGGAGAGGCGATGGCCAGGCCGTTATTGCCTGGTCCACTCCGCATCGCTGCACGGTAGGCCGTGCAGCGATGCGGGGCGGCGAGCGCCGGTCAGAAGTTCACGTACAACGTGGCACGCACATTGCGGCCGGGTTCGCTGTAGCGGCCGATGCCGTCGTCGGTGGCATAGCCGTACAGATAGAAATCGCCACGGGTGACGTTGCGGATGCGCGCCCATTGCGAATAGCGCTCGTCGAACAGGTTGTACACGCCCAGATTGACGCGCACATGCGCGTTGAAGCGATAGCTGCCGAATAGATCGACCACGCTGTAGGCCTCGCTGAGGAACGGCTCGGCCGGGGCGCCGAAGATATCGTTCTCCACATTGACGTCCTTGGCCTTCTTGGCCAGCGCATGGGTGATGTTGGCAGTGATGCGCAGGCGCTCGTCCAGACCCTGCCAGCTCAGGCCGAGCACGCCGCGATCCGGATTGATGCTGTCCAGCGGGCGGCCGTCTTCCAGCTCGCCCTGGTTGTGGGTCCATGCCGCGCGCAGCAGCCAGGCGTCGCCAAGCTTGAACTGCGCATCCAGTTCCACGCCCTTGACCTCGACCTGGCCGACATTGAGCAGCGTGGTGTAAGCGTAGCCGTTGCGCGTGGTGCACACGCCGCGGGTACAGGTCTGGTAGAGCGTGCCGGCGTTGGCGGTGACGGTCTCGCTCTGGATGAAGTCGTCGTAGCGGTCGCGGAACACCGACAGGCCCACGCGCGCCCACTCGCTCTCCCAGCGCCAGCCCAGTTCCAGGTTGAGGCTGCGCTCTGCTTCGAGCGCGGGATTGGCGGCCACGGTGGGCACGTTGACGGTGTTGCCGGTCGCAACTTCAGTCAGCGCGGTGATGCTGGTCGGGGCGTACATCTCGGCGGTGGTCGGTGCCCGGAAGCCGCGCCCGGCCTGGAACCATAGCGTCTGCTGCGGGATGACGGCGTAGCTGACGCCGGCCTGCCAGGTGGGCGAGGCGAAGGTCACCTCGCGCACCGTGCCGGTGACATCGGTGAAGGTGGACGACAGCGTCGGCGCGTAGCGGTAATGGTCGTAGCGCGCACCCAGGGTCAGCTGCAGGCGGTCGTCGAGCAGGCCGATGCGGTCGCGCAGGTACACGCTCCAGCTGTCGACATCGGTCTTGGGCACCTGCGCCGGGTCGATGGTGGCGGTGTCCAGCGTGCCGGCGTTGTTCCAGCGGTAGTCGATCGCGCTGAAGTCGATGCTGCGGCGCTGCCAGGCCGCCCCGTACAACAGCGCTTGCGACCAGCCGTTGCCATGCACCAGCTTGTCGAAGTCGACCGCGAGGCGGTCCAGGGTCTGCTCGGTGTCACGATCCTCGGCACGGCGGCAGGGCAGCGCCACCGTGCAGCGGGTGGTGGCGGCCGTGGCCGGGATGCTCGAGCTGCCGCTCTGGGTGAGGATGCGGGTGGTGCCGCGGCTTTCGGTCTGCTGGCGGTCCAGCTGCGCCTCGAGGGTGTCGAACAGCGCATTGTTCGCGTTCCAGATGTAGCGCAGGCCGTAGCGGTCACGGTCGTTGCTGTCCTCGCCGATGCGTTCGGCGTAGCTGGGCGCGCTGACGCGGCTCAGGTTGTCGACCCGGTTCTGCGAGCGGTTGCGTTCGTAGACCACGCCGAAGCGGTGCTGCGCGTTGGGCACCACGTCGAGCTTGGCCAGCACGTTGTCGCTTTCGCTGTCGATCGGGTCGGGCGTGCGCCGCGCGCTGCCGGTGTCGATCTCGGTGCTGGAGTACCAGCCCTCCGACTCGTGGCCCTCGCGGCGGGTATAGGTCAGCATCGATTCGACGATGCCGGTGCGGTTGGCCACGGTGATATTGCCGAGCAGTTGGTCGTTGTGGCCGGTGTAGCCGGTCTTCAGGCCGACATAGCTGTCGTTGCCCTGCGCCTTGAGGTAGTCGTAGGGATCCTTGGTGGTGAACACCACCGCGCCGCCGAGCGCGCCGCTGCCGGCACTGATGGAGTCGGCGCCCTTGACGATGTCCACGCTCTTGAGCGAATCCACATCCACGCCGCCGCGGCCGGCGCGGAAGAACTCGTAGTCGCGCGCGGTCTCCACGCCTTCGGCCATCGACAGGCCATCGATGGTCATCGCCACGCGGTCGCCTTCCAGGCCGCGGATGTTGAAGCCGTTTTCGCCGAAGCGGCCCATGTCGGCGATGCTCACGCCGGGAATGTAGCGCACCAGGTCTTCCATGCTCTCGGCCTGTTCCTGCTGCAACTGCGCGGTGTCGAGGGTGGTGACGTTCTGGTTGCTGGAGGCGCGCTTGTCGCGCGCGGCCTTCACCTCGACCGGGTCGAAGGTGGTGGCGTCGGCGGGTGCCTGTTCGGCATGCAGCGGGAAGGCCAGGCCGGCGGCGATCGCCAGGGCCAGCAGGGTCGGTGTCGAGGTCATCGTGGAGTCCACAGTCAGGAAAGGGGAAGGGGCGCCGGAAGGCGCGGACCTGGCTGTGGGCGGCAGGGAACGGCCGCGTGGCTGGGTGGGGCCCGCCAGTGGCGGGCCGGGCGCTGCGGGCAGCGAAGCCCGCGGCAGGAAAGTCAGTCGGCGCGCGCTGGCGTGGCGGCCGGCGCAGTTGCGGTTACAGGAGCAGGCAACGCGGCGTCGCTGGCATCGACCACGCCGTCGTGATTGCGGTCGACGCGGGCGAAGGTGCGCAGGCCAGAGGCCTGGTATTCGGCGAAGCTCATGCGCTGGTTCTTGTCGGTGTCGAGCACGGTGAAGCGCACATGCACCTGGCGGTCGTCGGCCAGTTCGAGCGCGGTGAGGCGGCGGTTGAGGCGGTCCTCGAATTCGACTCTGTACTCGTCCAGCGAAAGCGCACCGTTGTGGTCGCTATCGGCGCCGGCAAACTGCGCTTTGCGCAGGTCTGCGTATTCCGCCTCGCCCACCTTGCCGTCGCCGTTCTCGTCGTACAGCGCGAGGAAGCCCTCGGCCGAGCCGCTGTCGGGCATGCCGGGGCGGCCGCCATCGCGGTCGAAGGCGGCCGTTGTGTCGCCCGATGCAGCCTTGGCAGCGGCCGACACGGCCGCCTGTCCGCGCGCCCAGTCCTGCGCACCGGCCGCGTCGAATTCGGCACGCGACACCTGCCCGTTGCCATCGGCATCCAGTGCCGCAAAGCGGGTCTTGCCTTGTGCGGCCTGTGCACTGCGTTCCTGCTCCAGCGCACGCTGGCGGCGCTCGCGAAACTCACTCACGTATTCGTCCTCGTCGACCGTGCCGTCGTGATTGCTGTCGGTGGCATCGAAGCGGCTGCGGCGGAAGCTCGCAAAATCGGCGGCAGTGATGCGGCCGTCGCGGTTGTCGTCATGCTGGGTGATGAAGGCCTGCACGTTGTTGCCGTGGCCGCCGAGCAGCGGGCGCGGCGCGGATTGGGCGAGTGCGGTAGCAGGAAGCAGCAGCGCGCACAGGCACGCGCCGGCCAGGGAGCCAGTGTTCATGGATTGCCTCTTGATGGGAGAAACGGTGTCGGGCCGTGGCGTTGGCTGGGCCTGCAGGGGGAGTGCGATGCCGGGCGAATGGGCCGCGCCGGTGTGCGAGACGCCGGTGGAGATGCGCAACCGCCGCAGCGGTTGCACGGCGCTATTGTTCGAGCACCTGAAACGTCAGCGTGGTGCTGTTGCTGTACTCGCGCACCGGGGCGTCGGCCGGAGCCGGGGTGCGGTGGCGGGTCAGCGCCAGCCAGGTGCCGGCGCGGTCCAGCTTCAAGGTTGCGCGGCCGGCCGCGTCGGTGGTCACGCTGATCAACGTCGGCTTGCGATCGGAGGTCCACACCGCCTCGCTGATGTCCACGATCTGCTTGGCCAGCGGCACGCCGTCGTATTGCACCGTGAAGACGAAGCTCTCGCCGACATACAGGTCGTTGGGGTGCGTCACCGGCACCAGTTCCAGACCCTGATTGCGCGGCGCCAGCGCGCTGCGATCGGGTTTGCCGACGCTCAGATAGGTCTGGGCCAGGGTGCGCGACTGGAAGCTGGCAATCAGCGTGGCGCCCTTGGGCATGGCCACTTTCGGGTCGCGCACGGTCTCGCGCTTGCCGTCCAGTTCCCATGTGCGGAACTGCGCGCCCACGCGCAGGCCGGTGCTGACCCGGTAGGTGCCGGGCTGCTTGCCCAGGGTGTGTTCGACGACGGTGCGGGTGTCGAGCGCCTGCACACGCGCCGGTTCGGCGTCGCGGCCATCGGGCCCGGTGATGCTGAAGCGGCTCTGGTCGAAGGCCGCTTCCGGGACGAAGAAGGTCTCGGCAAAGGCCGCGTCCAGGGTCACCGTCTGACCGGGCTGGGGGGCGAAGGTGTTGGGTGCCAGATAAGGCGTGTGCGCAGAGGCGGAGGCGGCAAGCAGCAGCGCCGACAAGGTCAGCAGTTTCATGGGGGGGCCTGTTCCGAATGAGTCGCTGGCGGCATGGGCGCGGGGCGGCGCTGAAAGCTGGCTGACCACGCAATATTAACGAAAATGCGAATCGTTCACAACAAGTGTGTGGACGCCGTCGCTGTCCTGCAGCCCTCGGGTCGATGACGTCGGCTTGGGCCGACGTGTACCGTGTCCGCTTCCCCCGTCGTCGTCGTCGCCATGAGCACCTATCACCTGCAGCAGGTCTTTCGTCCCACCACCGTGGCGGTGGTCGGCGGCAGTCCGCGCGATCGCTCGGCCGGGCGGGCGGTGGTGCGCAATCTGCGCGCGGCCGGGTTTCCCGGGCAGATCGGCTGGGTGAGCCCGCGTTACAGCGAGATCGATGGCGTGCGCACGGTGGCGCGGCTGACCGATCTGCCCTGGGTGCCGGACCTGGTGGTGATCACCGCGCCGGCGCGCATCGTGCCGCGCATCGTGTCGATCGCGGCACGGCGCGGCGTGGCCGCAGCGATCATCCTCACCGCCGGGCTGGGCAGCGGCCCCGGCTCGCCGGCCGCGCGGATGGAAGCGGCCGCGCGCGCCAAGGGCATGCGCATCCTCGGCCCGCACTGCCTGGGCGTGATCGCTCCGCATGCACGGCTCAATGCCAGCATCGCCGCGCATTGCCCGCAGGCCGGCGACCTGGCATTGATCTCCGAATCCAGCGCGATTGCCGCCGCGCTGGTGGAGTGGGGCGTGGCGCGCTCGGTCGGGTTCTCGGCGGTGGTGTCGCTGGGCGATACGCTGGATGTGGATTTCGGCGACCTGCTCGACTACTTCGCCACCGACTACCGCACCCGCGCGATCCTGCTGTACGTCGAACGCATCGGCGATGCGCGCAAGTTCATGTCGGCCGCACGCGCCGCCGCGCGCGCCAAACCGGTGGTGGTGGTCAAGTCGGGCCGCCAGTTCCGCATCAACCCCAATGCCGATACCCACGCACAGGCGCTGGCCGGCTCGGATGCGGTGTATGGCGCCGCATTCGCGCGTGCCGGCCTGTTGCGGGTGGGCGCGCTGGACGAGCTGTTCGCCGCCGCCGAAACGCTGGGCCGGCTCGGCAGTTTTCCCGGCCGGCGGCTGGCCATCCTCAGCAATGGCGGCGGGGTGGGGCAGCTGGCGGTGGACCAGCTGGTGCTGCGCGGCGGCACGTTGGCGGAGTTGTCGGCCAAGACGCTGGAGCGGCTGGATCACTCGCTGCCCGAAGGCTGGTCGCGCAGCAATCCGGTCGACATCATCGTCGACGCCGACGGGCCGCGGTATGCCGCGGCGATCGAAGCCTTGCTGGACGATCCGGAGAACGACGCGCTGTTGGTGGTCAACGTGCCCACCGCGTTCACCTCCTCGGCCGACGCGGCCAAGGCGTTGACCCGCGCGCTGGACCAGCGCGACCGCTATCAGCGCGAAAAGCCGGTCTTCGCGGTATGGCTGGGCCAGGACGATGCGGCGATCGCCGCGCTCAATGCCGCGCGCGTGCCCACCTACGCGACCGAATCGGACGCGGTGCGCGGCTTCACCCACCTGGTGCGCTACCGCGAGGCGCAGGCGGCGTTGATGGAAACCCCGCCCAGCCTGCCGGAAGACTTCGTGGTGGATGCGGCCATCGCCCGTACCGTGGTCGATGAGGCATTGGCGGCCGGTCGGCGCTGGCTGGACCCGGTCGCCACCAACCGCCTGCTGGCCGCCTACGGCATCCCGATCGTGCCGCTGCAGGTGGCCGCCACCGCCAACGACGCCGCATTGCTGGCCGACCCGCTGCTGGCTGTCGGCCGCACGGTGACCTTGAAGGTGTTGTCCAACGACATCGCGCACAAGTCCGATGTCGACGGCGTGCGCCTGAATCTGTCCAGCGTGGCGGCGGTGCGCGAAGCGGCGGCCGGCATCCTGGCGCGCGCGCGCGCCGCACTGCCGAACGCGGTCATCGAAGGGGTGATCGTGCAGCCCACCGTGCTGCGGCCCAAGGCGCGCGAACTGATCGCCGGCATCGCCGACGACCCGGTGTTCGGCCCGGCGATCGTGTTCGGCCGTGGCGGCACCGCGGTGGAAGTGATCAACGACCGCGAACTGGCCTTGCCGCCGCTGGACCTGCGCCTGGCCCATGAATTGATCGGCCGCACGCGCGTCTCGCGCATCCTCAAGGCCTATCGCGACGTGCCGGCCGCCGACGAGCGCGCGGTGGCGCTGGTGCTGGTCAAGCTGGCGCAGCTGGCCGCCGACATCCCCGAAATCACCGAGCTGGATATCAACCCGTTGCTGGCCGACCGCGATGGCGTGATCGCGCTGGACGCGCGCGTGGCGGTGGCGCCGGCGCGCAAGCTGCACAAGGGGCGCGGCCATCCGCGCTTTGCGATCTTTCCGTATCCGAAGGAATGGGAGCGCCAGATCGCGCTCGGCGACGGCACCCATGCGCTGGTGCGCCCGGTCCGCCCGGAAGACGATGCGCTGTTCCGCGCGTTCTTCGCGCGGGTCACCGACGAAGACCTGCGGTTGCGTTTCTTCCAGTCGGTCAAGCATTTCAGCCATGAGTTCATCGCGCGGCTGACCCAGCTCGATTACGCGCGCTCGATCGCGCTGGTGGCCATCGACCCCAAGAGCGGCGACATGCTCGGCGCGGTGCGCCTGCACGCCGACGCCGACTACGAGGGAGGCGAGTACGGCATCCTGATCCGCTCCGACCTCAAGGGCCATGGCATCGGCTGGCAGCTGATGCGCATCATGATCGAGTACGCGCGCTGGCTGGGCCTCAAACAGATCGAAGGCCAGGTGCTGCGCGAGAACCGCACCATGCTGGCGATGTGCCAGAGCCTGGGCTTCGGGGTACGCCCGGATCCGGACGATGCGACCCTGATGGCGGTGACACTCCCTATAATGGGCGAGCCGCGCCCGGCCTGACCTTGGGTCACGCCGCGGTCCCCCCTCCTCACCGCATGCCGGATCTGCCGGGCCTCGCCCCGGCCCGTTGCTCCGGCTGTCGTCTTGGCCCGCCTGGGAGTGTCAATGTTTCGCGATTTCAGAATGTCGTTCTTGGTTACAGCCGTCTGCCTGGGCGTTGCTGCCTGGTGGGGCCACACCACCTCGATGGGCCTGTGGCAGGCGCTGTGGCTATGCCTGGTGCTGAGCGTGCTGGAAGTGTCGTTGTCGTTCGACAACGCAGTGGTCAACGCCGGTGTGCTCAAGCACATGAACGCGTTCTGGCAAAAATTGTTCCTGACCGTGGGCATCCTGATCGCGGTGTTCGGCATGCGCCTGGTGTTCCCGATCGTGATCGTGTCGGTGGCCACCGGCATGGGCCTGGTGCCGGTGATGCAGATGGCGCTGAAGGAGCCGGACCGCTACAGCCAGGTGCTGACCGACAACTACCCGTCCATCGCTGCCTTCGGTGGCATGTTCCTGTTGCTGGTGTTCCTGAACTTCCTGTTCGACCAGGAGCGCAAGCTGCACTGGCTCGGGCCGGTGGAGCGGCTGGTCGGCAAGCTGGGCAAGGCCGATGCGATGTCGGTGATCGTGGCGGTGACGGTCCTGCTGTGCACCAAGCTGTTCCTGCCCGAGGCGATCTTCCAGAGCGTGCTGTTCGCCGGCCTGGGCGGCATCCTGCTGTACCTGCTGGTCGGCAGCGTGGATGCCTTGTTCGAGTCCGAAGAGAGCGAAGACGGCATGGGCCCGGCCAAGCGCTCGGGCATCGCCGCGTTCCTGTATCTGGAAGTGCTGGACGCTTCGTTCTCGTTCGACGGGGTGATCGGTGCGTTCGCGATCACCCGCGATGTGGTCATCATCATGCTGGGCCTGGCGATCGGCGCGATGTTCGTGCGCTCGATGACGGTCTACCTGGTGCACAAGGGCACGTTGGACGAGTTCGTGTTCCTGGAGCACGGCGCCCATTACGCCATCGGCGTGCTGGCGATCATCATGCTGGTCGGCACCGTGTACCACGTGCCGGAAGTGCTGACCGGCCTGATCGGCGTGGCCTTCATCGCCGCCTCGGTGTGGTCCTCGATCCGCTACCGCAAGCGCCACCATATCGGCCCGACCGAGATCTGAGGCCGCGCCTGGGCTGCGCACGAGGCGTCACGTAGTTCATCTGAGAGGGGCTGACAAAGCGGCTTCTTGGCCAATGCATGGCGTGTCCCGCGAGCGGTGAGGGCACCGGGCCTCGACGCTGCGAGTCTGCTGCAGGGCCCTTGCCCGCCCACCATCGCGGGACACGCCGTGAATCCGTCCATGGAGGCTCTTACGCGGCATCCATGCCGCGTAAGGTCCCGCGACGGTGGGCGGGCAAGGACCAGTCGAGATGGTCGGTGCGCATGGAAGAGCAGTGCTGGATGCGCCTTGTTCGATCATGACGTATCGGCTCCATGTCTGAGAGGCGCCGCACTACAGACAGCTTTTTAAACGAGCGCCGACCAACTGTCTGGTGCGGTGTCCTCGCCGGTTGCGGGACCGTGTGGCGGCATGGATGCCGCCACCGAGCCCCCAGGGACGGGTTCACGGCGTGTCCCGCGAGCGGCGAGGGCACCGCGCACTCGACGCACCGAGCTGTTGATCCAAGCACCCGGTCGCAACCGAACAACCTCCACCGTTCCAGGTCTAGGTTGCTTTGTGCGTTGTGTAGTGAGGGTTTGGAAAGTGCGAATGGATCAGCGGCAGAGCGGTCGATCTGGCGCCTGGTTGCAGGGCCCTTGCCCGCCCACCATCGCGGGACACGCCGTGAATCCGTCCATGGAGGCTCTTACGCGGCATCCATGCCGCGTAAGGTCCCGCGACGGTGCGCGGGCAAGGACCAGTCGAGATGGTCGGTGTGCATGGGAGAGCGGTGCTGGATGCGCCTTGTTCGATCATGAAGCATCGGCTTCATGTCTGATGCGCGTCGCAGTACAGACAGCTTTTCAAACGAGCGCCGACCAACTGTCTGGTGCGGTGTCCTCGCCGGTTGCGGGACCGTGTGGCGGCATGGATGCCGCCACCGAGCCCCCAGGGACGGGTTCACGGCGTGTCCCGCAAGCGGTGAGGGCACCGCGCCCTCGACGCTGCGAGTTCTTGCTGCAGGGCCCTCGACCGCAACGTCCAATAGAGGGCGGCGGCGCCCACCTGGATTCGGCAGTGGCGAGTTTGCTTCTGTAGCCTGGGCGTGCCGGCGTCAGAGCGGCGCGCCAGGCGTGCGGTGCCGCCTGACGCAGACAGCCAACTGTGACTGGCTTCAGCATCGATGCGTGTCGCAGCCAACCCAACCGGACCCAACTGATCGACAGAATTGCCGGTTTGGGTCTTGACTGCGCAACCAAATTGGCGGGTTCCAAGGGGGAGCATCGACCGTTCGTCAGACAGTGCTTTGTGCTGTAAGGGTTTTCGGGATTTTCCTACATTTGGTGTTGACCCCTCCGGGGGACCCCACTATCTTGGGGGAGTCGGTGGTTGGTCGCCCCAAGGCGACCGGACCAGCGAGAGCATGATTTGCAGCTGGTTGCCAATCAAACGCCTCTCCGCGGCGGCAGCGACGAACGATCACGGCCATCTGGGCGTCGCCTGGAGCAGGCGGCGTGGTCTCGTTGCGCCGCTGTTGTTTCGCCACCGACCACCGCGCGACAGCACACCGCGCGGTGGCGGCCGTGGAATCTCCGGTAAGGAGATGGCTGGTGAAGGCGATGCCGCCGCAGACCGTGGGTCTTGCGTGCTGGTCGTCGCGCACCGCCATCGCTGTCCAGGGAGAAACCGGATCCGGTCGCAGCCCGTCCCCAGCCGGGTTCGTGTGCCTACGCATGGAGGACGCATGACCACCAACGACACCCTTGCCGCGATCGCCGCCGGTACCTTAGCCACCACCTCCAGCGTTCCGGCCAGTGTCAGCACGCCTGGTCACGGCGCGCTTGAATCGACCGACCCGTCGGATGTTGTGCCGCCCCCCCGCCAAGCCATTGCAATGCACGCACAAACCATCGAAGAACAAACCGTCTCCACCTGGATCACCAAGGAAGCCGGCAACCGCAAGATTCCGTTCGAACCGGAGCGCCTGGAGCGCGCCATCGACCAGATCCATGCCGAATTCCCGCAGCTGGACATGGCCGACTACAAGCGTTCGGTGTTCGGCTTTGTCGATCGCAAGGACAGCGTCAACGCCGACGACCTGGTCGACCATCTGATCCGCGAGGCCGAGGCCCGCGTCGATCTGACCACCCCGGAGTGGGAGCACTTTGCCGCGCGTCTGTACCTGCGCCGCCTGTACAAGCGCGCCAGCCGCAACCGGTTCTACGACGCCAGCCAGAAATACGGCTCGTTCGTCGGTTTGCAGGAGAGCCTGGCCGACCGCAATGTCTATTCCAACGACATCCTGCGCCGCTACTCCAAGGACGAACTGATCGAAGCCGGCAAGATGATCGAACCGGAGCGCGACAAGCTGTTCGCCTACAACGGCCTGTACCTGCTGGCCACGCGCTACCTGGCCACCGACAACTCGCGCGGCGTGTTCGAGCTGCCGCAGGAGCGTTGGCTGACGATTGCGCTGTATCTGATGCAGGACGAGATCGGCAACGGCAAGGGCAGCCGCGAGCGCCGCATGCAGCTGGTCGGCGAGGCCTACTGGGCGCTGTCCAACCTGTACATGACCGTGGCCACCCCGACCCTGGCCAATGCCGGCAAGGTCGGCGGCCAGCTGTCGAGCTGCTTCATCGACACCGTCGACGACAGCCTGCAGGGCATCTACGACTCCAACACCGACGTGGCGCGCGTGTCCAAGCACGGCGGCGGCGTCGGCGCGTATCTGGGCTATGTGCGTTCGTCCGGCTCGGCGATCCGCGGCGTGTCCAATTCCTCCGGCGGCGTGGTGCCGTGGATCAAGCAGCTCAACAACACCGCGGTGTCGGTGGATCAGCTGGGCCAGCGCAAGGGCGCCATCGCGGTCTATCTGGACATCTTCCACCGCGACATCGAGGCGTTCCTGGATCTGCGCCTGAACAACGGCGACCAGCGCCTGCGTGCGCACGACGTGTTCACCTCGGTGTGCATCCCCGACCTGTTCATGGAAGCGGTAGAGCGTCGCGGCGACTGGTACCTGTTCGATCCGCACGAAGTGAAGCGGATCAAGGGCTGGTACCTGCAGGATTTCTACGACGAAAAGAAGGGCGACGCCAACAGCAGCTTTCGTCGCAAGTACGAGGAAGTGGTTGCCGACGAGCGCATCACGCGCAAGACCGTCAAGGCGATCGAAATCTTCAAGCGCATCATGGTCAGCCAGCTGGAAACCGGCAACCCGTTCATGTTCTATCGCGACGAAGTCAATCGCAAGAATCCGAACAAGCACGAGGGCATGGTCTATTCGTCCAACCTGTGCACCGAGATCCTGCAGAACATGAGCCCCACGCGGATGATGCAGGAGATCATCAGCGGCAATCAGATCGTCACCACCAAGAAGGCCGGCGACTTCGTCGTGTGCAATCTGTCCTCGATCAACCTGGGCCGCGCGATCATCGCGCAGGACGACCAGGCCGATCTGCTGGGCGCCGACGTGCTGGAGCGGCTGATCCCGATCCAGGTGCGCATGCTCGACAACGTGATCGATCTGAACCAGTTGCCGGTGCCGCAGGCCACCATCACCAACCAGAAGTACCGCGCGATCGGTCTGGGCACCTTCGGCTGGCACCATCTGCTGGCGCAGAAGTCCATCCACTGGAATGCCAAGGAAGCCGAGGACTACAGCGACGAGCTGTACGAGCGCATCAACTATCTGACCGTCCAGGCGAGCATGGAGCTGGCCAAGGAAAAGGGCACCTACAGCGTGTTCCGCGGCAGCGACTGGCACACCGGCGAGTACTTCCGTGCGCGCGACTACAACAGCCCGCAGTGGCTGGAGTTGTCCGCGCAGGTGGCCGTCAACGGCGTGCGCAATGCCTGGATGCTGGCGGTTGCGCCGAACATGAGCACCGCGCAGATCGCCGGTTCCACCGCCTCGATCGACCCGATCTACAGCGCGTTCTATTACGAAGAGAAGAAGGACTTCCGTCGTCCGGTCGCCGCGCCCGGCCTGTCGCTGGAAACCTGGCCGTACTACGAAAAGGGCGCCTACAAGGTGGACCAGTTCGCCAGCGTGCGCCAGAACGCGCGTCGCCAGCGACACATCGACCAGTCGATCAGCTTCAACTTCTACGTGCCCAGCACCATCCGCGCGAGCACGCTGCTGGACCTGCATATGACCGCCTGGCGCGAAGGCTTGAAGACCACGTACTACGTGCGCTCCAACGACATCGACATCAGCGAATGCGAGTGGTGTTCGAGCTAAAGCGCATTCGCGCTTTCGCTCCCCACGGTTCGCGTTGCGAACCGTGGGCCCCGGCTCATTAGCTCCCACACCCCGCGCCTTCGGCGCGCCCCCTGACTCAGGGGGCTTTCCTCCAGAACGATTGCTGCCGTCGTCCCCGCTGCACGCGTGCGACGCCTGAAACACGAGTAGAGACCCATGTCCGCAACACCGCTTGAGCGCATCAAGATCCTGGAGCCGCGTCACCCGAACCGCTCCACTGCCATCATCAATGGCGAAACCTCCGGCATCCTCAACTGGAACGACATCCCGTACCCGTCCTTCTATCGGGCGTACAAGGAACTGTCGACCAACTTCTGGATCCCCGACGAGGTGGACATGAAGGGCGACGCGCGCCAGTACAACGAGCTGTCGGCGCGCGAAAAGAACGCCTACGATTCGATCATCGGTTTGCTGGCCACGCTGGATTCGCCGCAGACGCGCTTCATCTACAACGTTGCCGAATACATCACCGACCCGGCCGCGCATGCCAATGCCGCGATCATCGGCCAGCAGGAAGTGATCCATAACGAGAGCTACAGCTACGTGCTGGCCTCGATCACCGGCCTGGCCGACCAGAACCGCGTGTTCGAGCTTGCCCGCACGCATCCGACCATCATCAAGCGCAACGCGCCGATCATGGGCGCCTACGACGACTTCCTGCGCGACAAGACGGCCGAAACGCTGATCCGCGCGTTGATCCAGTCCTCGATCCTGGAAGGCATCAACTTCTATTCCGGCTTTGCGTATTTCTACAATCTGGTCCGCCAGAACCGCATGACCGGCACCGGCAAGATCATCAGCTTCATCAACCGCGATGAGCTGGCGCATTCCAAGTTCATCAGCGAGCTAATTCGCGCCATCATCGGCGAGAACCAGGTGCTGCAGGGCGACCAGCTCACCGATTACGTGCACAAGGCTTTCGAGCACGCGATCGACCTGGAAACGGTGTGGACGGCCGAAGTGCTGGACGGCATCGACGGCATCGACGTGGACGAGATGATCCGCTACGTGAAGTACCGCGCCAACAAGATGGCCGGCATGCTCGGCATCGAGAAGCTGTACGAAGGCGCCAACGACAACGTGATGCCGTGGATCAAGGCCTACGCCGACAACTTCACCGAAACCAAGACCGACTTCTTCGAGATGCGCAATGCCTCGTACAAGAAGACCAATTCGGATAACGGCTTCGACGACTTGTAAAAATTTCTGCCACTCATATCTCCAACTACCTGCGAACCCATATGAGATTTGAGGTTTACTGCGATGAGGCGAATCCGGACGTCCTAACGGCTGCTAATCCGCGCGCGCGTTACCTCATGATCGGAAGCCTTTGGCTTCCGCAGGAAGTTCGGAATGAGCTTAAGTCGCGAATTGGCGACCTTCGAAAACGACATGAAGCTTGGGGCGAGATCAAGTGGAGCAAGGTTGCGCCTAATCGCCGCGACTTCTATATAGAACTGGTTGACCTCTTCTTCGCATACGGCGAGAACCTTCGTTTTCGATGTATTGCGGTTGATCGGACCCAAATTGATCTTTCGCTACATGACGATGATGCGGAGCTGGGGTTCTACAAGTTCTACTACCAGCTTCTTCATCACTGGATTCTCGATTTTAATGACTATCGAATCTTTTGTGACGCGAAGAGCAATCGCGATTCGAAGCGCCTACCTGTCCTCGCCCAGTGTCTGTCGCGAGCAAACTTGAGCTCGAATATTGAGAGTGTTCAGTCCTTACCGTCTAACGAAGTAGTACTGATTCAGATGTGTGATTTGTTGCTGGGAGCGGCTAGTAGCAAGATCAATTCTACCCTGACGCCTAACACGGCGAAGTTCACCGTCGTTAGCCGTATTGAAAGCGCATTGGGTCGCGAACTTGGTCCAACTAGCAAGGGTGAGGAGAAATTCAACCTCTTCAAGATTCGACTTAATGGAGGGTGGTGATGTCGTTGCCTCCGTTAGTCAGGTACGAAACTTCTGCCGAGTACCGAAAACACTACGAACGCGTCTACTGCCGTGGCAATATCTGGACACCAGACGAGATCCGAGTCTACTTCGATGCAAAAAAATTTGACCACGCGTTCTACGAGAGTGTAGGGCGAGATGGGCAGAAGGATACTTTTTCAGAAGTAAGGGCGCAGCGAATCGACTGGATTCAGGCGACCCTCACGCATCCGGACGCCACTCTATTTCAAGGCTGGGATAAAACTGCCGGGCAGGTTGACGCAACCCGCCGAGTGGCTGTGATCTATGATGATTTTGTGGTCGTGATTGCACTGTCGCTCAAGCGAGATTCGGTATTAAAGGCCAACTTCATCACGTGCTACCAAGCAGATAGCAGCATAGGAAAGATTCGAAGTTCGCCGATTTGGTCTCGCGAAGAATGCGTCCGCTCGCTTACCAAAGCCAAATAGCAGACAAAAAAAGGCCGCTGATTCGCTACGCGGGTTCAGCGGCCGAGACCTCGATAGGTTCAAAGCCGATGGGCAGTGAACTCGAGGCGGAGCTTAGCTCAACCATTGTTAGAGTCAAGAGCACTTGGCACAGCGCCTAAGCCTCAAGAAGTCCCAGATGCCAAAAGCAGCTGCAACCAATTGTTTTTAATGCACATCTTTCCTGAATCTGTTAAGTGTTGAGTACATGCGCATCCTCCTCGTCCACACCTCGCTCAGCGGCAACACGCGCGATGTCGCGCGTGCGATCAACGCGCGCTGCGAAGAGCTGGGCCATGCGGTAACCTGGATCGATGCCGACATCCAGACGCTTGCTCAGGCCTGCCCCCACGGCGCCGAGTATGACCTCTACATCCTCGGCAGCTGGAGCATCAATGCCGGGCGCACGCCGCCGGAGATGAAGCGCTTCATTGAAGAGCTCGTCAATGCAGTCGGCAAGCCGGAACGCCTGGCGGTGTTCGGCACCGGCGAGACGCAGTGGGGCGAGGAGAACTACTGCGGCGCGGCGCGGCGTATCGCCGCGTTCTTCGGTACGCGCTACCCGCGGCTGGAGATCGAACAGATGCCCCACGGCGAACGCGACGCCACCAAGATCCAACGCTGGACCGACCATATTCTTGCCTGTACAGAGACATCCCCCCATGCAAACTCTCCACGCCTCCACGCCTGACGACTACGCCGCCGCCCTGGCTGCGCATCCGCGCTTGCTGGTCGACTACTACAAGGACAATTGCCCGGGCTGCAAGATGCTCGACATGTCGCTGACCAAGTTCGCCGCGAGCGAGGACGCCGCGGGCGTCGCACTGCTCAAAGTGAAGCTGGAAACAGTTGGCGAGGAATTCTTTCGCGGCCTGGGCTTGCGGCAGACGCCGACCCTGGCGTTGTTCAAGGACGGCGCCGAGGTGGCACGCCTGCCCGGCTTCCAGTCGCCGGCGCAGGTGGAAACGGCGGTCAAGAGCAGCCTCTGAGTCGTCGATGTAAACCATCTTCGATGCGCGTCATCGAAGATCTCGGGACACGCCGCCGTATCGACAAGCGAACGATGACGTGAACTAGCTCTCTCGTAGGAGCGGCCCCGGCCGCGACCGCCTTCTCGATAAAAAACATATCGCGCGCAATGCAGTGCACTGGCCTGAGCCACGCAGGATGCCAGCCATCGGCCGATGCAGTTGAGCCGGCAGCATTGCCCCAACGCGCGCCGGCGTCGGCACGACGGACAGCGATACAGCGGCGCTGCGTTCCGGCGGACGCCGCTGCGGCTTGAAGACATCTCCGGCGCGCGCCCGGCTGTTGCAATCGCTTTGGCACGCAGTGGCCGCACATCCCCCTCTTTGGAAACCCGCATGTCAGACAGCCCGCAGACGCCTCCCCTGATCGAAGTCCGCATGGCCGAGATCGTGTTCCCCAACCACACCAACCACATGGGCACGCTGTTCGGCGGCCAGGCACTGGCGTGGATGGACAAGGCCGCATTCCTGGCGGCATCGCGCTATGCGCGGCGCTCGGTAGTCACTGCACGCTCGGATCAGGTGGATTTCAAACTGCCGATCCGGCAGGGCCAGATGGTCGAGACCATCGCGCGCGTGGTGTCGGTGGGGCGCAGTTCGATCAAGGTGGAAGTGGAGCTGATCGCCGAGGATCTGCTTAGCGGCGCACGCGAGCTGTGCACGCGCGGCCACTTCGTGATGATCGCGCTCGGCGCCGATGGCAAGCCGACCACGGTGACGCCGTTGCCTGCGCCGCAGGCCTGAACCGCTTGCGGTGGCGGCAGTGGTGCGCGCGGTAGACTCGGTCTCTTTACTCACAGGAAGTCATGCGATGCGAAGGATCCGCGCACCGCGCTGGATGGCGGTGCTGATGATGACCTCGCTGCTCGGCGCGTGCCGCGCGCCGCTGCCGGCCGACAGTGATCAGGCCGTCAAGTCGATGGATCCGGATCGCGTGCTGATCGGTCGCATCCAGGGCAGCGCTGACATCAGTCCGCTGCTTGGGAAAAAAGTGGCCATCGAAGGCATCGTGACCCGCAGCCTGGCGGGCGATAGCGACGAGATGGGCCAGGAGCTTGCCGAAACCCTGGGCGACGGCAATCGCGGCAAGGTGGTGGGCTGGTTTGTGCAGGACGAAGGCGATGGCGTGGACGCGACCTCCGATGCCGTGTTCGTGCTCGATCAGGGCTATGACACCGGAATCGGTGTACCCGGTGAGAGCGAGTACACGCTGCGCATGGGCACGCGCGTACGCACGGGCGACCGGATCAAGGTGCGTGGTGTGGTCGCCGAGGTCGCGCAGGACATCGCGGCCGACCAGCCGCGCAGCAGTGGGCATCAGGTCGGTCGCGGCGATCCGGCGGGCAGCATCACCACGATCAAGGCCGGCTGGATCACCCTGCTGTCGCGCCGTGAGCGCCGGCCTGCGATCGCGTTGGTCGACACGGATCCGGAGCGCAGCGCGGAAGAATCCGCCGAGGCGATGCGTCTACGTGCTCCAGGGTCAGCGGCTGCCATTGCACGACCCTGAGTAAGAGCGGCTATCAAAACTACTGCGCGACAACCAGGCGGCGAGGCCGGTGCTCGGAATCGGCATGTACCACCCGTACACTCCGGTTCATCCGCGCCGTCCGCATCCACCTGACGAGCATTCGCTACGTTTTGCTAGCCACTAAAAATACTGACGGCTCTGTCGACCGGCATAGCGCAACGCCATGCGGCCGCGCGCGACTTGCTTACTCCTCGACTTCGCGGTCCTCGCGCTTGGTTTCTTCCATCGCTTCGGGCTCCAGCTCTTCGGCGCTGCGGTTGAGTTTGACGAATACGCCCCAGGCGATCAGCAGCAGCGCCGCGCACAGGCCAACCGCAGCCGCATACGGCAGCTTGGCCGGGTCGTCGTGCATCAGCTCGAAGATCGACACCAGCGTTTCGATTGCCAGCGCAATCACGATCACCACGAAAAAGCGCGACAGATAGCGCCGCACCCGCATGGGTCCACTGACTTTGACATCGCGCAGGATCTCTTCTTCGAAGATGGTCTGGCCCAGTTCCAGCGTCACCAGTGCCACGGTGAGCAGGCCGATCGCCTCCAGCACCACGTTGAAACGATCGCGCACCACCATGTCGCCGCCCGGCGTAAACCCATGCCACAGCTCCAGCCCGGCCATTGCCACCAAACCCGCCGCGCACAGCACGAAAAACGCCAGGATCACGAAGTGACCGGCACGGAACAGGTGGCTGAGCAGTTTCATGGCGAGCACGACGGGCGAGGGGATGCAGAGCATCGTGTGCAACGCGTCGTTGCAGCGCGAAGGCAGTGGCAATGCCGATTTCTATCGCGCGTGGCGCGCGGCATCGCATTCATGCAGCGATGCGCAGTGCCACCTCGATGTATCGAGATCACCCCTTCCGCCGCCGGGGGAAGGTGCCCGCAGGGCGGATGGGGGTACGGTTCACACGTACACCTACCGCTCCGCACATCCAATCGCCTCAGCTATGCCGCAACACCTGATACGCCTGCAGATGCACATTCGCCGCCATCAGCAGCGGCGCATTGCGCCCGGTCTCGCGCACGCGCCTGAGCATGTCGCCGACGATCTGCGCCGCTTCCACGTCCTGGCCGGCCTCCAGATCGCGCAGCATCGAGGCCTTCAACGGCGAATCCACCTGCAACAAGGTCTGCAGTGCCTTAGCGCGCGCGCTTTCCGGAATCGGCTGCCCGGCCGCATCGGCGGCCCACAGGCATTCGTTGTACAGGCCATTGATCAACGCGCGGCCATCGTCGGTGGCCACGATCGCTCCGACCGGCGCACGCATCAGGCAGGTGGCCGCCGCCAGCGCGGTGAGGAAGCTGTACTTGATCCACTGCTCCTGCGCGATCTGCGCGCTGGCCACATGATCGATGCCGGCCTGCGCGCAGGCCGCCGCAAGCGCCTGCAAACGTGCCGATGCGGCGCGGCCATCGCGCTCACCGAAGGTCATCGCCGCCGGCTTGCCCAGATGCAGGATTTCGCCGTGTTCGCCCTTGGTCGCGCTGATGAAGCACAGCCCGCCCAACACTCGCGCTGCACCGAAGCGCTCGTCCAGCGCCGCGTAATGCCGCAGACCGTTGAGGATCGGCAGCACCGTGGTGTGCTCGCCGACGGCCGGCGCAATCGCCTCGATCGCACTGTCCAGGTCGTAGGCCTTGCAGCTGAGGATCACCAGATCGAACGGCCGCTGCGCCACCAGGGCCGGCAGATCCTGCGCGGTAACGGTTGCCACCGGCAGATCCGCATCGCCCAGCGGGCTGCGGATGCGCAGGCCATCGGCCTGCAGCTGCGCCGCACGCGCATCGCGCACCAGGAAGGTGACATCGACCCCGGCTTGCGCCAGGCGTCCGCCGAAATAGCCGCCGGTGCCGCCGGCACCCAGGATGAGGATATGCATCGCCATCAGCTCCGCAAGCCCACACCACGGCGCAGCAACCACAGCGCCAGTGCGCTGAGGACCGCGACAAAGCCCAGCATCAGCGCGTAGGCCACCCAGATCGGCACGTCCGAGCTGCCGAGCAGGCCGTAGCGGAACGCATTGACCATGTAGAAGATCGGGTTGGCGTGGGTGGCCGCTTCGGCCCACGGCGGCAGCAGCTTCACCGAATAGAACACGCCGCCCAGATAGGTCAGCGGGGTCAGGATGAAGGTGGGCACGATCGCCACGTCGTCGAACTTCTTGGCGTAGACCGCGTTGACGAAGCCGGCCAGCGAAAAGATGATCGCGCCCAGCACCACCGTGCTCAGCGTGACCAGCGGATGCGGGATGCGCACCGGGGTGAAGAACATCGCGATGATCAGCACCAGTGCGCCGACCATCACCCCGCGCAGCACCGCGCCGGAGACGTAGCCCCACAGGATCACCCAGTTGGGCATCGGGCTGACCAGCAGCTCTTCCACATGGCGGCCGAACTTGGCCCCGAAGAAGCTGGAGGAGATGTTGCCGTAGCTGTTCTGGATCACGCTCATCATCACCAGGCCCGGCACGATGAACTGCATGTACGTGTAGCCGCCCATGTCGCCCACGCGCGAGCCGATCAGCCCGCCGAAGATCAAGAAGTACAGCGTCATGGTGATGGCCGGCGGCACCAGGGTCTGGCCCCAGATACGCAGGATGCGCTGCACTTCGCGGCGCACGATGGTGCCCAGCGCAATCCAGTTGCGGCGTGCATTGGTGGGTTCGCTCACGGTGCGGATCTCGTTCATGGCTGGCCTCCGCTGCGCGGCTGCGTTGGCGGTGTGCCGTTGGGAATGGGCGTCGCGGGTGCGGTGGCGTCTGGCGCCGGCGCATCACCGGTCAGGCGCACGAACAGCTCTTCCAGCCGATTGCTCTTGGTACGCATCGAGCGCACCCGGATGCCGGCGCTGCCGAGCGTGGCGAACACGCGGTTGAGGTCCATCGCGCGTGGCATGTCCAGGTCCAGCGTGTGGCCATCGATGGCGGTGAGCGTGGTGCCCTCGATCACCGGCAATTCGGCCGGCAGGTCGCCGTCGATATCGAACAGGAAGCCTTCCACGTCGAGCTTGGCCAGCAGCTCACGCATCGGCCCCTGGGTGACGATCTGGCCGTGATTGATGATGGCCAGGTTGCGGCACAGGTGCTCGGCTTCTTCCAGGTAATGCGTGGTCAGGATGATGGTGGTGTCGGCGGCGTTGATCTCCTTCAGCACGCGCCACATGTCGCGGCGGATCTCGATGTCCACGCCGGCGGTGGGCTCGTCCAGGATCAGCAGGCGCGGCTGGGTCATCATGGCGCGGGCGATCATCAGCCGGCGCTTCATGCCGCCGGACAGCGTGCGGCTCATCACCTGGGCCTTTTCCCACAGGTGCGAGCGGCGCAGCTCCGCTTCGGCCAGACGCTCGGCCTCGGCCCGCGGCATGCCGTAGAAACCGGCGTAGTTGACCAGGATGTCGAAGGGTTTTTCGAACAGGTTGAAGTTGACCTCCTGCGGCACCAGCCCGATCAGGCGCATCGCATCGCTGCGCTGGCCGACCAGGTCGGTGCCGAACACTTCCACCTGGCCGGCGGACAGGTTCACCAGCGAGCTGATGATGCCGATCAGGGTGGATTTGCCGGCGCCGTTGGGGCCGAGCAGGGCGAAGAAGTCGCCTGGCGCCACGTCCAGCGAGACGCCCTTGAGCGCCTGGGTGCCGTTGTCGTAGGTCTTGCGCAGATCGCACACACGCAGCGCGGGTGCGGTGATCGGAGATGGGGAATTCAAGATGTTCCTTCGCGTCAGCGTGACGGCGCAGCGAGTTGCAGGCCGTTATTATAGAAGCCCGCGGGGGCAAGCCCCGATCACAGACTGTCCCAAATACGTTCGTGCCCGTTCAATTCCCCCTCAAGCTTGTCGACCGGCGCATGATCGCGCCCACCGTGGCCCACTGCCAGTTCCTGCGTGACGACGGGCAGCCGCTGGATTTCCAGCCCGGGCAGTTCATCCAGATCCATTTCAGCGGCGCCGATGGCACGCCGATCAAGCGCAGCTATTCGCTGGCGACCATCCACGACCACGCGTTCGGACCGGGCGAGGCGGTGGATATCGCGGTGAGCTTCGTGCCCGGCGGTTCGGCCACTGCGCTGTTCGAAGGCCTGCAGATCGGCGACCAGTTGCAGGCCAGCGGGCCGTACGGCCGCTTCTGCCTGCCACCGGGCGACCACAACCGGCGTTATGTGCTGATCGCCACCGGGACCGGGGTCACCCCATACCGTTCGATGCTGCCGTTGCTGGCCGAGGCGATCGCCACCCGTGGCGTGCAGGTGGTGCTGCTGCAAGGTGCGCGCACGCCGGCCGAGCTGTTGTATGGCGACGATTTCCGCGCGTTCGCCGATGCGCATCCGCAGTTCCGCTACGTGCCGTGCTTCTCGCGCGAGCTGCCCGGGCAGCCGCATGCCGATGTGCGGCATGGCTACGTGCAGCAGCAGCTGGCGGAGTTCGCGCCAGATGCGCAAGGCGACATCGCCTACCTGTGCGGCAATCCGGACATGGTGGACAGCTGCATCGAAGCCTTGAAAGAAGCCGGCCTGCAGAACGCGCAGATCCGCCGCGAAAAATACGTCAGCCCGGCGCCGGCAAAAGTCTGAGGTCATCGGGCAGGGGCCGAGCTGTCTTGCTCGGCGCCGCTCATCGCGCGTGGTTCGCCTAAGAATGGCTGACAAACTGCCAAGTGTGCGCAGCTGGCTGATCTGCAGCTTGGCTGCAAGGCCCTTGCCCGCCCACCATCGCGGGACACGCTGCAAGTACGTCCTTGCAAGCTCTGACGCGGCATCCATGCCGCGTAAGGTCCCGCGACGGTGGGCGGGCAAGGGCCGGTGGAGATAATCGGTGTGCGTGGCCGATATCGCTCCAGTGTTCAACGAAGGCGCGTGCGGTTAACACTTTGTCGCCAGTGACATAGCGTTCGAGAGGTTTGTTAGCGACTCCAAGTCCAGCATGCTCAAATCCCGTCGACAGCATCGCGGTGCCCACCGAATACGCGCCGATACTGCGTTGGCGATAGCGCCAGCGTGCGCCGGAAGTGGTGCCTGAGCGTTTCGGCCGAGCCGAAGCCGCAGCGCGTTGCAATCTCTTCGATGTCAGCGCCCGAGGTTTCCAGCATCTCGCGCGCACGATTGAGCCGTTCGTTGACGACCCACTTGCCCGGCGACATGCCGGTGGTCGCTTGAAAGCGCCTCAGGAATGTCCTGCGGCTCATGCCCGCAGCAGCGGCCAGGGACTCCACGCAGTGGTTGGCAGTGAGGTCCTGATTGATACGCTCCAGCAAGGGTCCAAGCCGGGTACTTTCATGGACCGGCGGCACCGGCCGGTCGATGAACTGGGCTTGCCCGCCATCACGGTGGACCGGCATCACCAGGCGTTTGGCGACCTGATTGGCGATCGCCGGGCCAAAGTCGGCCCGCACGATATGCAGACAGAGATCGATCCCCGCAGCGCTGCCGGCCGAGGTGAGGATGTCGCCCTCGTCCACGTACAGCACACCCGGCTCCACGGTGATCTGCGGGTAGCCGCTGGCCAGCAGCTCGGCATTGCGCCAATGCGTGGTGGCTCTGCGCCCCTGCAACAGACCCGCCTGGGCAAGCACAAAGGCACCGGCACAGATCGAGACGATGCGTGCGCTGCGTTTATGCGCACGCTGCAGCGCCTTGATCAGCGCGGCCGGTGCCGATGAACTGGTATCTCTCCAACTGGGAATGATGATGGTGTGGGCGGTATCGAGCAGATCGAGCCCGCCATCCACCTCGATGCGTAGTCCGCCCAGCGCACGCAGCGGGCCGGGTTCGGCTGCGGCAATGGCGAACCGATACCAGCCCGGGCCCACTTCCGGGCGCGGCAATCCAAAGATCTCAGTGGTGATTCCGAATTCGAACAGGCCAAGTTGGTCGTAGGCGACCACTACCACCAAGGGCGGCAACGTATCGCGACGCACGCGTTTTTTCGAAGTTGGCATGAAATGAACGATAGGTGGCGTTTACGCCACTGTCCCCATCGCCTGCTGCTGCGCAACATGGCGCCTGGTCCCTGTCATGCGAGCTCAGCCGTTGCCTGGCTCACACACCTCTGGAGAGTGATTGGTGAGTAATCCCCCCTCTGCGCGACACCTTCGGTCCTCCTGGAGAACGCACATGACGTGCACGCCAGCCACGCTGCTGTCCTTGTCGATCACCGCAGCACTTGGCTGCATGGGAACCGCACGCGCGCAGCAGGCCGGGACGGTGCAAGCCACCGAAGCGACCACGTTGGACCAGGTGGTGGTGAGCGGGCGCCTGCGCTCGCTGGAACAATTCACCCCGACCGGCAGCCGGCTCAATCTGTCGGCGCGCGACACGCCAGGCACGCTGGATGCGATCAACGCCGCCGCGATCGACGCGCGCGGGCTACGCAGCGTGGAGAAGGCCGCCGAGAGCCTGCCGGGCGTCAGTACCGGGGGCTCGCCGGGAAACCCGGCGACCTTCTCGATGCGCGGCTTCACCGACGGCCAGATCACCATCCTGCACAACGGCCTGTATCTGGGGCCGTCCAACATGACCAATCGGCCGCAGAACACCTTCAACCTGCAATCTGTCGAAGTGCTGAAAGGGCCTTCCTCGGTGATTTACGGCCAGGGCGCGGTGGGTGGTGCCGTGAATGTGACCAACAAGGCGCCCACCTTCGGTGCCGGCACATACGAGCTGCTGGCCGGGGCATCGAGCTATGGCGGCCAGGTCTGGGGTCTCGGCGCCGGGGGAGGGCTCAACGACGACTGGGCCTATCGCGCCGATATCAGCCGGGTGTCGTCCGATGGGTATGTGCATGGCGCCGATTCCAGCGCGCTCAACGCCACCGTGTCTTTGCTGTGGCACCCGCGCGAAGACATCAGTGCGCAGTTCTCGCTGGATTATGCAAAGGACCAGCCTTCGACCTATTTCGGCACACCGCTGGTGCCGGCGACGGTTGCGCGCGATCCCCTCAACGGCATCCTGCGCGCGCCCAACGGCGATGTCGTCGATGGCGCCACCCGCCGCAATAACTACAACGTGGCCGATGCACGCATTGACTCCCGTCAGGTGTGGCCGCAGGTCTATGTGAAGTGGAAGCTCTCCGACGCCGTCACCTTGCAGAACATGGCGTATTACTTTCATGCCGATCGTCGCTGGCTGAACTCGGAGAGTTACACCTACAACGCGCAGACGGGCACGATCGATCGTGACCGGTTCTTCGTATATCACGATCAAACGCTATGGGGAAATCAGACCAGCGCCACCATCGATCACAGCATCGCAGGCCTGAAGAATCGCCTTGTCGTGGGCGTCGACTACAGCCGCCTGGATTTCGTCAGAAACCGCGGTTTCCCCGATGGCGACAGCGTCGCGTTGGCGACGCGAGACCCAAGCGGGGCGTTCGGTGAGCGCGTGCGTCGGCGTAGCCCGACCACGTGGACAAACGCGGCGCTGTTTTTCGAAGACGCATTGGACGTCACCGACAAGGCCAAGCTGGTACTCGGTGGGCGCTACGAATACCTCGATCTGGATCGCAAGAACTTCGGCCCGGATGGGGAGTTTCAGGCAGCGTCGAGTTTCTCCAGAACCTATCGCCCCGCCAATGGACGCATCGGTCTGGTCTATGCGCTCACTCCGAGCATTACGCCGTATGCGTCGTACACCACGGCGACCGACCCGGCCGGCTCCAATATCTTCATCGTCAATGCGGGCCAGGATTTTGCGTTGAGCAAATCCCGGCAAGTGGAAGTGGGCCTCAAGGCCGCCACGCTGGATCAACGGCTGAGCGGCACGCTGGCGGTGTACGACATCAAGCGCAACGACATCCTGGCGCTGACGGCGCAGGATGCGCTCAGCAATATCGGGCAGCAAACCTCGCGCGGGTTCGAACTCAGCGTCGATGCGCAGCTGGCCTCGCAGTGGAGCGCGAGCGTCAATTACGCTTACGTCGACGCCGAGTACGCGCAGTTCATCGACAGCAACACCGGTCTGGATGCCTCCGGCAATCGTCCCACCAACGTGCCCAAGTCGCTGTTCAATGCCTGGACCAGCGTGAGAAACGTGGCCGGCTTGCCGTTGGAGTTGGGCGTCTCGGTGCGGCATGTCGGAACGCGCTATGGAAATCTCGCCAACACGCTGCGGCTGGAGTCGTACACCCTGACCAATGCGTACGCGACCTACGACCTGAATTCTGCGGTCTCGTTGTCGCTGCATGCGGATAATCTGTTCAACACCGATTATGTGCAGTGGGCCGATGTGTTTTACCCGGGCCAGGTCATCCTGGGGTTGCCCAGGATTGTGGAGCTGAGCCTGCATGCCCGCTTCTGATCGGCCAGCGCGGCGCAGGCCGAGGATGTTCTGGCTTGTCTGGTTGCATCGCTGGACCGGTGTGGCGTTCTGCCTGATGTTTGCGGTGTGGTTCGCCAGCGGTCTGGTACTGGCCTTTGTGCCGTTTCCCTCGTTGAGTCCGCAACAACGCTGGAGCGCTGCCGAGCGCATCGATCTGTCCAGGCTGACGGTTGCGCCGGCGCAGGCCTTGCGCAGCGTGCGCGATGCGACGGCGTTGCGGCTGGTGTCCATCGGTGGGCGGCCCGGTTATGTGGTCAGCAGTGCGACTGCGACAACGGCAATCGATGGCATCGATGGACAAGCGCGAGGATTACTGAGTGCGGAGGCCGCCAGCGCGATTGCCGCTGGGTTCGGTCATGCCAGGGTGCAGCGACTGGATGGCCCGCTGGAATACGATCAATGGAGCGTGCATCAGAAGTTCGATCCATGGCGGCCGTTTTATCGCGCTGCGCTGCAGGACGACCTGGGGACGGTGCTGTATGTGTCGGCGCGTACCGGCGAAGTGGTGCAGCGCACGTCTTCCACAGAACGTGCGTGGAACTGGGTCGGGTCGATTCCGCACTGGCTGTATTTCACCCAGCTGCGGCGCAGTTTCGCTGTCTGGGACCAGGCTGTGTGGTGGCTGGCGCTGGCGGCGCTGTGCAGTGCGAGTGCCGGCACGGTGCTGGGCGTGTATCGCACCTGGCAACGCGCGCGCAGCCCCAAGCCGGCGTGGTCGGGCTTTCGCGGGTGGCTTCGCTGGCATCACGGGTTGGGCCTGATCGGCGCGGTATTCGTGCTGGGCTGGATCTTCAGCGGCTGGCTGTCGATGGATCACGGCAGGCTGTTTTCCAGAGGCATTCCGGATCCAGCTCAGGTCGCGCGCTATTCCGGCGCGCCATTACGTGCGGCGCTGGCAGGCGTGGATGCCGGCGCACTGGGTTGTCTGTCGGGTGCCACCCAGATCGACTTCACTGCAGTCGACGGCCGCCCTGTTGCGGTGGGACGCGGCCCTGCCGGCACCTTGGTGAGCGAAGGGATGCCCGGTCGCATCACCGGCACCCGGCTATCGCCTGAATTGATCCGGCATGCGGCAGCGCGTGCCTGGACGCTCGATCACGGCACGGCGGCGCCAGACAGTGCCGAGGCGCTGTACCGCCAGGGCGACGGAATTGCCGCCGATGCGGTGCGGCTGACAGTGGCATCGCCCGCGCGCACCGCGCTGTACTTCGACCCTGCCAGCGGAGTGCCGCTATTGGCGCTGGATGCAAGTCGCCGCACCTATGCCTGGATGTATCTGGCCATCCACACGACCAACTTTCCGCTGCTGCAATCGCATCCTGTGATCCGGCGCATCGTGCAACTCGGGCCGCTGCTGCTCGGGCTGGCGTTCTCGCTGACCGGTGTGGTGCTGGGAGCAAGGCGATTGATGCTCAGCCTGCGCAAGAGGAAGCAAACGGTTCTGTCCTGATGCATCACCGGCTTCCACGCTGAGAACCGCATGCCAGGCATCGCGCCGAAGGGGGCGCGATGCTAACCGCTAGGCCGCTGCGAGCGTCGCTGGCGGGCGCTGCAACTCGACGGTGATATGCACCAGTTCTTCGTGAATCTGCAGCGCCTCGCGAACCAGCTTCGCATCGATGTCTGCCGCGGTGACCAGGCTGACGACGCAGGCATAACGATCGCTGCCGACGCGCCAGACATGCAGGTCGCCGATGTCGATGGCATGCGGCAGCTCGGCGATGACCTGCTTGACTTCTTCCACCAGCGGGGCATCCATCTCCGCATCCAGCAGCACGCGGCCGGTACTGCGCAGCAGTCCCCAGGCCCACACGGTGACCAACACCGCGCCGACGATGCCCATGATCGGGTCCATCCAGGTCACGCCCCAATGCATGCCCGCGACCAGCGCGACAATCGCCAAGACCGAAGTCGCCGCGTCGGCTACCACGTGCAGATATGCCGCCCTCAGATTGAGATCGGCGTGACCGTCGTGGTGACCATGACCATGACCATGACCATGACCGTCATGCGCGTGTTCATGGCCGTGCCCATGGTGATGGCCGTGGTCATGCCCATGGCTATGCGAATCGCGTAACCACCAGGCGCAGATCAGGTTGACCAGCAGGCCGATCACCGCAATGACCGTGGCTTCCTGATACTGGATGGGTTTGGGCGAAAACAGCCGTTCCACGGATTGAAATGCCATCAGGCCGGCAACGCCCAACAGCAGAATCGCACTGGTGTAGCCACCCAGCACTTCGACCTTCCAGGTGCCGAAGCTGAAACGCACATCGTTGGCGTTGCGCCGCGCGAAGCGGTAGGCGAACAGCGCCAGGCCCAGGGCGAGCGCGTGCGAGCTCATATGCCAGCCATCGGCGAGCAGGGCCATGGAGTTGAGCGTCCAGCCGCCGACGATTTCCACCACCATCATGACCACGGTCAGGATGACGGCCTTGCGGGTGCTGTGTTCGGCCAGCGGGTTGGCGCTGGCAAAGGTGTGCGACTGCGCGCAGTGCGGCGCGGCGTGCGTGATCGACATCGGAAGTGGCTCTGGCTACGATACCCCCCTATGGTATCTCAGATACCCCCAGGGGGTATATGGCAATGGCTCATCTGAATCACGACAAATCCAAACTGCTCGCCCGCGTACGCAGGATCCGTGGACAAGTGGAAGGGCTGGAAAAAGCCCTGGCGCAGGACGTGGATTGCACTGCGTTGTTGACGCAGGTGGCGGCGTTCCGAGGCGCGGCGCAGGGCTTGATGGTCGAGTTGCTCAGCGAGCACCTGAAGCATCACGTGGCGGCGCCGGAGACATTGGGTGACAGAGAACTTGCCGTCGAGGACATCGCGGCCATTCTCAAAACGTATCTCAAGTAACAGGCCTGCCTGACGGCGCTGGTGTTGGTGGTGTCGCGTCGAGCGGAGCGGCCAATCCACACCGCTCACGCCGCCATCGACGATAGGCGTGCGGTGCGTTGGAATCGTAGCGCCACGCGCTCATTCGGGTCCGCGCACCGATGCACCATCAACGATGCGCGCCGTGGTCGAGCAGGCGCTCGACCGTGACAAACGCGTGCTGCCGCGGGCTGTCAGCGCGCTGCCGGCTCCAACGTCATCAGCACCACATCGTTGCTGCGCATCGGGACGCGGATCTCCACCACGCCATCGGCGCCCACACGCACGCGCCGGTCCTGTTCGGGCGTATCGCGCGTGGCCTGCTGCAGCTGCACCAGCTGACGCGGTGCCAGCTCCTTGGGCATGCCCATGTCGAGGTACAGCGACAGCGGGTCGTTGCGCCGGTAGCCGGTCTTGCGCACCTGCAGCCGGTATGTGCCGGCCGGCACCTGCGTCAGCCGGAATACTAGTGGCGCGCTGTCGGTGCTGGGCACCTGCCTGGTATAGAACGGCGTATTGCTGACCGCCTGCACCGGTTGCTGCCAATCCCACGCGAGCGCCGCAATACGCTTGCCATCCACCGCCGCAAACGCGTGCGCATCACGCAGCGGAATGTCGCGGCCCTTGAGCGCGTGCAAGTACTTGTAGGCGAACCAGGCCGGCTTGCGGATGCCCTCGCGATTCATCAGCCCGAAGCCACCGTGGAACGGCGTGGGCGGCGGGCCGGGTTCTTCGAACAGATCGGTGTAGGTCCAGTAGCTCATGCCCTGCACCAGGCCTTGCACCTGTTTGAGCTTGGTCAGGATGTAGGGCGCGCTGATGTAACTGTCGTGGACGAAATCGCGCGGCGTGTAGCTGCTGCTCCACTCGGTGAAATACAGCGGCAGATCCGGAAACGGCGAGGCCTGGATCTGCGCGCGCACCCGGCGCACATCGCCAACGATGGCATCCGGCGATGCGGACAACTTGGTGTCCTGCTTGCCGTCTTCATCGAGAAAGCCGCCGTCCACGCCATAGGTATGCGTGGTGACGAAGTCGATCGGCAGTTTGTTCTTGGCAACATAGGCCAGCAGTTCCGGCACCCAGTCCGCCCCGGCGGTGGAGGGGCCGCCGACGCGCAGCCGCGGATCGATCGCCTTGATCGTGCGAGCGGTGTTCGCATACAGCGCGAAGTAGGCCTGCTGGTCGGCGTTTTCCCAGAAATCCTTGAGGTTGGGCTCGTTCCACACCTCGAAATACCACTGCCGCACCTCGTCGGCACCGTAGCGCGCGCGGATATGACGCACGTACGCATCGATCAGCTGCGTCCACTTGGCCGGGTCCGGATGCGAGGTGTTGCCCTTCCAGTAGAAGAGTGTCTGCTCGGAGGTCTTCATCGCGTTGGGCGTAAAGCCCAATTCCACGAACGGACGGATGCGCTTGGCCAGCAGCGCGTCGTAGAGCTGGTCCAGCCTGGTCCAGTCGTACACCAGTTTGCCGTCCACCTCCTGGACGGTGCCGAGCACGTCATGGAACACGTCGTGGAAGCGGATGTAGCGAAACCCCAGCTCCTGTACGGCCGGAACCAGGTGTGCCTGAGCGTCGCTGCGGATCAAGGTGCCGGGAAAGTCCGAGCCGATCGACAGGTCGTAGAAGCGGTCGACCGGTTTGCCGGCGGCAGCCAGATCCACCTGGATCGTGCGAGGGGCAGGCACCACCTCTTGTGCCACGGCAGAGGTCGCCAGGCAGCCACTCAGTGCGATTGCCAACAAGATCTTCAGACGCATTGGCGCTCCTGCCGAGGTTCGATCGGGAGAGCGTAACCCAGCTCGGATCCCGCGCTACGCACCTCGGGCGCTTGCGTCTTCCTCCTGCGATCGTCGAGTCGCGATGGGGAGGAATCGCACGCGATCGAATATGTAAAGGGTGCTTGACAGCTGGCCGCGCCAGGCGCATCGTGCCTGTCAAGTTAACTTGACAGGCAAAGGGAATGCGTCAGCAGCATCGGCAACTGCAATGCATACCGGCGTGGTCGGCGCAGCCGTTGATGCGTGGCGATGTCGGAGTGGGGAGCGGTGGCCTGCCACTGCGTGCATCAATATCCGCGAGGCGCTGGGCATGACCAGCTGCAATTGCAACGCGCTGATAGCGCTCGGTCTGGGCGCGGGCCTGCTCGCCGTAGGTGCGCTCGGGCATTGGCAGCTGCTGCCGCTGGGTGCTTACCTTGCCGGGCTGAGTGCGGGTGTGGGCGTGTCGTGCCTGTTGCTGTCGCTGCTGCTGTGGCTGTCACGCGGCAGCATGCGCGACAGCACGCGCCCCGCATTGGCGCGGCGCTATCAGCGCGAATTCGGCGTGCCGATGATGTTGTACGTGGTGGTGATGCTGGTCTGGAAATACCTGCTGGCCCACGTGGATCCGAACTGGGCGCGCGTGCTGATTGCGTTGTTGCCCGCAGTGTTGGTGGCGTTGGTGATCCGCGCGGTGGCGCGCTACGTGCGCGACTCGGACGAGATGCAGCGACGGATCGAACTGGAGTCGATCGCCATTGCCGCCGGCCTGGTCAGCGGCGCGTACATGACCGGTGGGTTCCTGCAGGCCGCCGAGCTGATCGACATCCCCGCAACAGTGGCGATGCTGTGGGTGTTTCCGCTGTTGTGCGCCATCTACGGCGGTACCAAAAGCATCAATGCACGACGGTTTCAATGAATAGTCGTGTGCGCGAGCTGCGCGAGGCCAGTGGCTGGTCGCAAGGCGAGCTGGCTGAGCGATTGGGCGTGTCGCGGCAGACCATCAATGCGCTGGAGACCGGCAAGTACGATCCCAGTCTGCCGTTGGCGTTTCGCATCGCGCGCTTGTTCGGGGAATCGATCGAGCACGTCTTTCTTTATGAAGACGGGCAGTAGTCGCAGCGGTCACACCCGACCGGCTGCGGTGTCAGGGGATAGGAAATACCAGGAGAGATGGTGGACATGGTGAAGCAACCCACAGTGGTGGCGGCATTGCTGATCGCGATGCTGGCTGCCGGATGTCAGCGTGCAGACAAACCTGCTGAAAACACGCCTGCGAAAGATGCGCCTGCTGCAACCAAGGCTGGCGCAACTGCACCCGGCAGCGCGCAGTCACGTGCAGCAACCACGCAGACCGGCACGGCCGCAGCCAATCGCTACGGCACGCTGCAATTCGTACCATGCACGCTGAGTTCCGGCAGCGCGGCCGGCAACATCGAAGCGCAGTGCGCAAGCCTGCGCGTACCGGAAAACCCGGCCGCACCGATAGGGCGCAGGATCGACCTGAAGATTGCCTGGCTGGAAAGCGATGCTGGCGCAGGCAACAAGCCGGATCCGGTGTTCTTCATCGCCGGTGGGCCGGGGCAATCGGCGACCGAGGCTGCCGCCATCGCGGCCGCTGCGTTGCGCGAAGTGCGCAAGAACCGCGACATTTTTCTGGTCGATCAACGCGGCACCGGGGGATCGCACCCCCTGCGGTGCGAGACCGCCGACGGCAAGCCGTTGCAGGCCGGCATGGCGTCCAGTCCGGAAGAATTCAAGGCCTATGCGCAGCAATGTGCCGAAGGCTTGCAACGCCATACCGACCCGCGGTACTACACCACGGCCGAAGCCATCGGCGATCTGGATGCCGTCAGAGCTGCCCTGGGTGCGCCACGCATCGACCTGGTGGGTGTGTCTTACGGCACGCGCGTGGCGCAGCACTATGCCAAACGCTATCCCGCACAAACGCGCGCCATTGTGCTCGATGGGGTTGCGCCCAGCGATCTGGTGATCAGCGGTGAGTTTGCACGCACGTTTGAAGACGCTCTGATGCTGCAGTCCGAACAATGCCGTGCCATTGCGGCCTGTCGCGCGCGCTTTCCCACCGATGTGCGCACGCAGCTGCGTACCGTCATGGACCGGTTGAAGACCGAATCGCCGGAAGTGGAGTACCGCGATCTGCGCACCAACGCCATCAAGCGCGATCGGGTGACCGCCGACGCGGTGATCGGTCTGGCCTTTACCTTCTCCTACGCACCGCAGAGCGCTGCGCTGCTGCCGCTGGTACTGGACGAAGCAGCTGCCGGTCGCTACGCGCCGTTGATGGCGTTGTCGCACATGGACATGCAGATCAACCAGCCCATGCAATGGTCGGTGGTGTGCGCCGAAGATGCCGACCGCTATCGTCCGGTGCCCGCGCACCAGGCATTGCTGCTGGGCGAGGATGTTCCGCGCAGCGTGTTTGCCGCATGCCCGGTGTGGCCCAGCGGCAAGCGCGCCGCCGATTTCACCGCGCCGCTGCGTTCGCAGGTGCCGGCCTTGCTGTTGTCCGGTCAGCTGGATCCGGTCACGCCGCCACGCTACGCCGACACCGTGCTCAAGGGACTGCCCAATGGGCGGCATCTGGTCGCACCGGGACAGGGCCATAGCGTCATGGCACTGGGGTGCATCCCCAAGCTGATGGCGCAGTTCGTGGAAACCGCCGATGCCGGTGCGCTGGATACGCGCTGCGTTGCCGATCTCAACACCGTGCCCGCGTTTACCTCGTTCAACGGATGGGAACCATGAGCCGCACCGACCACGCCACGGAGGCGCACGCATGATCGTCGTCGACAACCTGCACAAATCGTTCAAGACCAAGACCGGCCTGGTGAAGGCGGTCGACGGGGTCAGTTTCAGCGCCGCCGATGGCCAGATCACCGGCCTGCTCGGCCCCAACGGTGCCGGCAAGACCACCACCTTGCGCATGCTCTACACGCTGATGTCGCCCGACCAGGGCAGCGTGACCGTCGATGGCGTGGACGCCGCCCGCGATCCGGTGACGGTGCGCCGCGCATTGGGCGTGTTGCCGGATGCGCGTGGCGTGTACAAGCGGCTGACCGCGCGCGAAAACATCGCCTACTTCGGTGAGCTGCACGGCCTGTCGCGCACGCGCATCGCCGAGCGCACGCGGCTGCTCTCGGCGGCGTTGGACATGGACGACATTCTCGATCGTCAGACCGAAGGCTTCAGCCAGGGCCAGCGCACCAAGACCGCGATTGCACGCGCGCTGGTGCACGACCCGCGCAACGTGATTCTCGACGAGCCCACCAACGGCCTGGACGTGATGACCACGCGCGCGATGCGCGGCTTTCTGCAGCAATTGCGTGCAGAGGGGCGCTGCGTGATTTTTTCCAGCCACATCATGCAGGAGGTGGCGGCGCTGTGCGATCGCATCGTCATCGTCGCCAAGGGCACGGTGGTGGCCTGCGGCAGCGCCGACGAACTGCGCGCTGCCACCGGTGAAGACAATCTGGAAGATGCCTTCGTCAAGGCGATCGGCTCGGACGAGGGACTGCACGCATGAGCACCACATCGTTGTTGTCCACGCTGTGGACGGTACTGCGCAAGGAGTTACGCGATATCGGCCGCGATCGCCGCACGCTGGCATTGGCCTTGCTGCTGTCGCCATTGCTGTACCCGATCCTGATCCTGGGCATGGGCGCACTGAGCGAAAGCCGCGTGCGCACGCAGATCGACAAGCCGCTGGAGATCCCCACGCTCGGTCGCGAGAACGCGCCCAATCTGGTGCGTTTTCTAGCCGCGCAAGGGCTCAACGCGGTCGCCGCACCAGCCGATCTGACTGCCGCAATCCGCACCCAGGAGGTGGATGTGGCGCTGCGCATCAGTGACGGCTACGCCGAGGACTGGCGCGCCGGCCGCCCGGCCTTGGTGGAGGTCATCAAGGACAGCACGCGGCGCGAGGCCGACGTGCCGAGCATGCGGCTGCAGGCCGCGCTCAGCGCCTATAGCCAGCAGGTCGGTGCGTTGCGTTTGCTGGCGCGCGGTATCGATGCGCAGGTGGGCAGGCCGCTGGAAATCGCAGCCCAGGACCTGGCCACCGCCGACGCCAAGCGCGGGCAGATGATGGCGATGCTGCTGCCGGTGCTGCTGGTGATCACCTCGTTCCTGGGCGGGGCCTCGTTGATTCTGGATGCCACCGCCGGCGAGCGCGAACGCCAGTCGCTGGAGCCGTTGCTGGCCACGCCTGCGCCACGTAGCGCGATTGTCAGTGGCAAGATCGCCGCCGCCTGCGTGATCGGCATGGTGTCGTTGTTGCTCACGCTGCTGGCGTTCAAGCTGAGTGCGCAGTTGTCCACCTCGAACCTGGGGCGCCAGCTCAATGTCGGTTTTTTGCCGATGTTGCAGATGCTCTTCATCCTGGTCCCGATGTTGTTCGTCGGTACCTCGCTGCTGACCTATCTGGCCGCTGCCGCCAAGAGCATGAAGGAAGCGCAGGCGCACATGACCTGGCTGTTGCTGCTGCCGATGTTGCCGGGCTATGCGCTGATGGCGTATCCGCTGAAGACGCAGTTGTGGCACTTCGCGGTGCCGTTTCTGGCGCAGAACCAAATGCTGTTGAAGGTGATACGCCATGAGCAGATCAATGCGCAGACCTGGGCGGTGTATCTGCTGGCTGGCTTCGGTGTAGCGGCGGTGTTGTGGTACGCGGCGGTGCGGCGGTATCACCAGGAGCGGTTGGCGATTTCCGGGTGATGTTCCTTCTCCCGCCGGGAGAAGGTGGCGCGCAGCGCCGGATGAGGGTACGGGTTGCTGGTGCGAATGCGCAGCTACGATTGTTGATATCTGTGTGCAATGTGGCTGTTGTCTATCAAGTTCGTGATGTCCACTTCGCCGCCGTACCCTCACCCCAACCCCTCTCCCGACGGGAGAGGGGCTTTAATCCTTCTCCCTTCGGGAGAAGGTGCCCGAAGGGCGGATGAGGGCACGGATCACCAGGAAACAAAAAGCCCGCATCGCTGCGGGCTTTTTGTTTGGTGCCCGACATTCGCCGGGAGTGCAGTGCATCGATCATCGGCAGCCATGAGCCATGAGCCATGAGCCATGAGCCAACAATCAACCAATCAACGACCAAGCAATCAAGCAATCAAGCAATCAACCAACGGACTCACTCAGCCGCATGCAGAACTACTCGATTGCCCAACGCCCCACTCAACCACCTGGGTTAAACGACAGGGTGCGCCGCGTCGTCACCGGTGCGGCCACCGGTTCGAAGCGCCAGCGCTTGACCGCGTTGAGCGCTTCGCGGTCGAACACGCGCGGCGGATTGGCGCGCAGCACGCGCGAGGCGGTGATCGAGCCGTCGGTGCCGACGGTGAGTTCCACCAGCACTTCGCCGGAGGTGCCGGCACGCAGCGCTTCGGGGGGATAGCGCGGTGCCGGGGTGCTGATCGGGCGCAGCGACTGCGCGCTCGGTGCAGCAGCGGTGGGCGCTGCAGCCGGTGCCGGTCGCGTGGCGGCCGGGGTCGGTGCCGGGGTCTCGGCCTGACGGCGCGCGGCGGCCTGGCGTTCGGCCTCGGCGCTCTGCTGACGCGCGGCTTCCTGTTGCGCGGCGATCTGCTGCGCAGCGGCGGCCTCGCGGGTCTGCTGCTCGGCCAGGCGCTTCTGTTCGGCGGCCTGCTTGGCCTTGTCTTCGACCAGCTTCTTGGCCTGCTCGGCATCCTGCTCGGAGCGGTTGGCGGCGGTCTTCATGCCCGCTTCCAGGCCGGTCTTCAGGCGCGGCAGTGCTGGTGCCTTGGGGTCGACCTTTTCGATCAGCGCAATCAGGCGCTGCGCTTCGGGGAATTCTTCGCGGCTGATGCCCTGTTCGGCGGCGATCAGCGTGTACGGCAGCAGGTCGGTCAGCGCGCTGTTGACGGTGGCGTCCTGCGGCTGCTTCTCGCGCAGTGCCAGGTAGTACTCCACCGCGTTGTCGCCGGCCGGGGCGTACATGCGGTTGTCCTGCAGCGCCTTGGTGGCCGATGCGCGCAGCTGGTCGGCGGCCATCGACTGCACCTGCGGCGATACCGCAGTGGCTGGCGTGGGCGCGGCGGCTGGTGCCGCAGGCGTGGCGCCGGTGGCCGGCGCGGTGGTGGCGGCCTTGTCTTCCTGCTTGGAGCAGGCGGCCAGGCCAACCAGCAAAATGACCGGCGCGATCCGGCGTGCCATACGGCCCTGTGTCAGATCCAACATGCGTCCCCCTTACCCCGAGTGCGATAGATAACGTTGCTGCGGCGAACGCCGGCCACTGTTCCCGCAATGGACGGCAAAGCCGCAATCTAGCATTGCTGGGGCGGTCTAAGCCAAGGGTTGCGCCGAGGCCGGGCGCAATGTCATGCCGCTGGGGTGGCGAGCACCGGAGTGACAGGCAGCCGCGTGGCCGGCTCGGGCAATGGCGGAGCGGGACAGTAGCGCCGCAGAAAGTCCGCATGCGCGGGCAGCCGTACCAATGCCGCATCGACCCGCGTGCGGATGTTCTCAAGAAAATGACCGAGTTCGGCGTCGCCCATCAGGTCGGCCACCGGGTGGTGCTGCTGCGGCGTGATGCCCTGGCCCAGCAGCACCTGCACCCACGAGTTCTCGGCAAACAGTTCGTTGGCCTGATGAAACACCCGTCCGCTCTGGCGGAACAACTCCACCCGGTGCCGCAGCGTATCGGGGATCTCCATCGCTGCGCAGTCGCGCCAGAACGGCGTGTCGCGGCGGTCGGTGGCGTGGTAATGCAGGATCACGAAATCGCGGATATGGGTGATTTCGGCGGCGGCCTGGCGGTTGTATTCGGCGATGTCGACATCGTTGATGACCTGCGGAAAGGTCTGCATCAGCCGGATGATGCCGCGCTGGATCAGATGGATGTTGGTCGATTCCAACGGCTCCAGAAACCCGCTGGCCAGGCCCAGCGCCACGCAGTTCTTTTCCCACACCCGATGCCGCTGGTTCGGTGTGAAACGCAACGCGCGTGGCTCGGTCAGCGCGCGGCCAGTGAGATTACGCTGCAAGACCTGCGCGGCGCCGTCCTGGTCCATGTAGCGGCTGGAATACACGATGCCGTTGCCGACCCGGTGCTGCAACGGAATGCGCCACATCCAGCCGGCCTGATCGGCGCGCGAGCGGGTGTAGGGCACCGGTGCGCCGACCGATTCGGTCTGCACCGCCAGCGCGCTGTCGGCAAATAACCAGTGCGACCAATCGTCCGCGCCTACGCCCAGCGTCTTGCCGATCAACAGGCCGGCAAAGCCGGTGCAATCCAGAAACAGATCGCCTTCCACCCGCGTGCCGTCGTCCAGCACCAGTGCAGTGAGATAACCGCTGTGCGCGTCGGTCTCCACGTGACCGATGCGCCCTTCGATACGTTGCACGCCGAAGCCTTCGCTGAAGCGGCGCAGGAAGCGCGCGTATAGACCGGCATCCAGGTGATAGGCGTAATTCATGCCGCCGTTGGGCAGATGCGCAAAGCGGCCTTCCTGCGCAGCGCGCAGCTCAAGACAGTAGTCGCCGAAATCGCGCGCCACGCCGCGCTGCCGGCCCTTCAACCAGAAATGCTGGAAGCCGGCGCTCCAGTGATCGGTGCCGGTGTGGCCGAAGGAATGGATGTAGTGCTGGTCCACATCGCGCCAATGCTCGAAGCCGATGCCCAGCTTGATGGTGGCCTGCGTGGCGGCCATGAACGCGGCCTCGTCGATCTCCAGCAGGCGGTGGAAGGTGACCAGGCTGGGGATGGTGGCTTCGCCTACGCCCACCGTGCCGATCTCGTCCGATTCCACCACGGTGATCTGCAATTGCCGGCCCAGCACTTTCGACAAGGCGGCGGCGGCCATCCAGCCGGCGGTACCGCCACCGGCGATGACGACGCGGCGCACCGGGCGCTGTTGTGGGTCGGAAGACGGGGTGTCGGGCATGGCGAGTGATCCTCAGCGATTCAGGCGTTGCAGCAATCGCGCGCGCAGGCTGCGGGCACGGGCCTCGTCCATCGGCGCCAGTACGCCGCGCGCAGACTCCGGCATGTGTGCGGCGGTGTCCGCATCGGCGTCGAACACGTAATGCTCGAATACGTCCTGCCAGATCGCGCGTTGCTCGGCTGGCAGGTCGCGGATGGTGAGCAGCGCCAGCATCAGCGCGTTCATCGGCGAATCCATATAGGCCGGGCTCTGCCGCCACCAGAAATTCACCAGCACGTTGAAGGACTCCAGCGCTTGGATGTGATGCCACCACATGCTGGGAATGAACAACGCATCGCCCGGTTCCAGCTCGGCCACCAGCGCATGTTCCAGCGCCTGCGCATAGCGTGGAAAACGCTGCAGGTCCGGCGCGGCGATATCGACCAGGCTGACCGGCTGCCCGGCCGGCGTCAGGTCGAGCGGGCCAATGTAGAGATTGGCCAATTGCGTGGGCGGAAACAGGGTGAAGCGGCGGCGCCCGGCGACCACGCAGGCCAGGTTGTCGGGCAGATCCTGGTGGGCGGCGATGCGGGTGCGGTTGCCGATCCAGATGCTGGCCAGCGGCTGCGCCTGGGGCAGGGCGATCGGGTTGTGCGCGCGCAGGCCCGGCAGGTAGGTGTCCAGCGTGGTGGAACCGACATAGATCGCCGGTGGCTGCGGGTTGTGCAGATCGCGCAGCAAGGTCTCCAGCACCACGCTCAGCGGCACGCGTTCGGGGCGAAAATTGAAGCCGCTCATGTCCGCGTTGTAGAAGAAGCGCCCACCGATGTCCGGCGGACCGACCTGCGCCACCACCGCCTCGCCGCGATCGAAACCGCGCAGATACGCGGCCGCCGCGTGTGCAGAGGTGGCGCCGGCCTGCGCCAATGGCCAGTCGCGGACTAGCCCGCGCAATACCAACGGCGTTGTCGAGCGCAGCACGGCCGGGTCCAGCTGTTGCGGGTCCAGTCCGTGCAATTCTTCGATGGCGCGCGGCTCAGCCAGCATGGCGGCGCTGCATGCGGTCGAGCAGGTGGCGGAACTGCGCGATCGAGGCCACCGCCATGTACAGCGGTTCCAGATCGCCGTGCCGGTGCAACTCGAGCAACGCCGCATCGTCGAGCGCGCGCAGGCGTTCTTCGTGCACTGCGTAGAGCCCTGCCAGGCGGCATTCCAGGCCGTTTTCCAGCGTGGCCTCGAACACGAACGGTTCCAGCAGATCGTAGCTGAGCAAGCGTGCGACGAATGCCTCGCTCGCCGCCAAGCCATCATGCAAGGTGCGCAACACCTGGCTGATGCGGTCGAGAAACTCGGTGGTGCCGCCGTGTTCGCGAAACAGCAGCTCGCCGTCGGTGCGGCTGATGCGCGGGCTGTCCAGATCCACGTGCACCATCGGTCCGTCCGCTTGCTCGCCGATCAGGAATGGTTGGCGCTGAATCGCCAGCGGCACGTACGGCGCATCCCAGCGTGCACCGTCCAGAAACAGGTTTTCGCCCAGGCGCAGGCCCAGCAACGCCAGCGGCTGAAAACTGCGCTCGCCACTGCGATGGAACACGATCGGGTACTGCGCCTGCAGCTGGCGGAATTCCTGCGGAAACGTCGCAGCCGACATCACGTCATCGCCGAAGGCGGCGCCGTGCGTGGTGATCACGCGCAGATCGCGGTGATCGAGATTGTTCAACAACACGGCATTGGTCATGGGGGAAAGTGACACATCACGCGGGGGCGCGTGGCCCATGCTTGGACAGTTGCTTCGGCGTGGCAAGTCCCGGATGCAACACATCCGGGAAACGCAAGGTAGAGCGTCGTGCGAGACGCTCCGGCAGACTCGCTGCCGGGAGCGCTTAAAAACGCATCACTGCATGACCAACGCGCGGCCTCACCAGAACTTGTAGCGCACGCCCAACATGTAGCGCGGGCCGGTCTGGGTGGCATAGACGATCTGGTTCGGGTGACGGCCATGCTGACGCTGCACCTCGTCGGTGAGGTTGATCGCCTCCAGGCTCAACGACAGGTTCTCGGTCCATTGGTAGCCGATGCTCAGATCCAGCTGGCCGTAGGCTTCGGTATAGACCGGATTGGGCTGGCCGCTGCCGTCGAAACGCGCGGCCAGGAATTCGTCGCGCCAGTTGTAGGCCGCACGCACCTGCCACTTGTCCCGGTCGTAGAAGCCCACCACGTTGGCCGAATCGCTTAAGCCTTCCAACGCGAATTGCTCGCCGATCACTGCGTTGTTGTAGGTCAGCCCGGAGTCGACCATGGTGTAGTTGGCCGACACGCCGAAGCCGCTGTCGCCGAACATGTGCTGCAGGTTGAATTCCCAGCCATCCAGCGAGGCCGAGCGCTGGTTGGCCGGCGCGGTGATGGCGAAGTTGGCCACCGGATCGCCCGGTTGCCCGCTGATCACGCCCGTGGCGTTGCCATTGGCATCGTCCGGCCCGCGCGCCACGCCCGGGGCGCCGCCGCGGTTGCGGAAGATGTAGTTGCGGATACAGGTCAGGTCGGCCGAGGCGCAGCCGTTGCCCAGCGCCTCGTTCCAGTACGTACCGCTCACCGGGGTGTTCAATCCCAGCGAGGTGTCGTTGCGCGTGGTCACGCCGATGTAGTTGTCGATGTTCTTGCGGAAGAAGCCCACCGAGGCGTAGCTGGCATCGCTGTAGTACCACTCCAGCGAGAAATCGATGTTGTGCGAGAGCAGCGGCTTGAGGCCGGGGTTGCCCTCCTGGCCGGTGCCGCCTTCCAGGCGCGCGATCTGGTTGAGCGTCTGCCCACCCTGGATGTCGCCCCAACCGGGCCGGCCGATGGTTTCGCCGTAGCTGCCGCGCAGCACCAGGTCTTCGGTGAGCTTGAAGCTCAGGTCCAGGCTGGGCAGCCAGTATTCGTACTTGCCGCTACCGCTGGCGAACGCCGAATCGGCCAGGCGGATCGGCAACTCGTTGTTGGCGACCCAGTCGATGCCCACCGCCACCGGCACCAGCGCCTGCGCGTCCACCTTGGTTTCTTCGTAACGCACACCGGCGGCCAGGCTGATCGGCACGCGCAACTCGTCCCAGCTGTTGTTCCACTGCAGGTAGGCGTTCTTGGATTTTTCGGTGACGCGGCGGTCGGTGGTGAACACCGGCGAGATGCGGTACAGCGCGTCATCGCCCGCCGCTTGTGCGGCGGCCTGACGGGCGCGCTCGAAGTCGAACAGGAACAGCTGGTTGAACTGCGCCGGATTGCCGCTGCCGTCGATCGCATCGAAATACTGCGCGAACGAGCTCGGAATCCACAGATCGTCCGGATAATCGGCCGCGGTGCCGTTGCCGCCCCAGGTATCGCGCTGCACGTTGGAGAACGCCGAGCGGTTCTTGACCTCGGTGCTGCCGATACCGAACTTCAACTGCGAATAATTTTCGAAGGTGAAGTCGCCGTTGACCTGCGCCTGGTCGATCTCCGACTTCATGTAGCTGTTGCGGAATGCCGAGCCGGTGACCAGCGTGCGCGACGGATCAAGCCCGTTCAGGCCGAAGCCCAACTGCTGCTGCAACACCGGGAAATCCTTGCTGAAATCCACCACCGAGGTGCCGCGGTAAAAGCCCGAGACGCCCAGCGAATTGCTCGAGCCGTACGGGCTGTCCGCACCGGCTTCGGCGGTGGAGCGGTGGATGTCGAAGTTGAGCTTGAACTGGTCGTTCACCGCCCAATCCACATTGAAGCCCAGCGACTTGTTCTGGTTGCGCGTGGCCGCATTGGAGCCGGCGGTGGCCAGATCGCTGGTGGCCGGATTGACGAATTCCGAGTAGGTGATCGGACCTGCCACCGGACCGTTGGTCCAGGCGCTGGCCGAGGGGCCGTAGTTGAACCACACCGACATCTCGTTGCGCTGCTGCTGGATCTTGTTTTCCGAGTACGTGTAATCCAGCGTGGTGGTGATGTTGTCCAGCGGCTTGTACTGCAGCACCAGCTGCCCGTTGGTGCGCTGGCGTTCGACGCCGACCACGCGGTAGTTGAGGTTCTGCGGCACCGAGTAGATGTCGTTCGGGCCGGGGCGGTTGACGATGTTCTCCGAGCCCGGCGCACCCGGCTGCGGAATGGTGCCGTAGGCGGTGGAGTCGCCACGGAACGAACGCCAGCCATTGGGCACGCCGACCTGGCTGTAGCCGAAGTCGCGCTCCTGGTAGCTGCCGCTCAGCGACACGCCAAAGCGCCCGTCGGCCGAGGTGTTGCTGAAGATGCCCGAGATTTCCGGGGTCAGCGCATCGCCCTGCAGGCGGCCGGGCAGGTTCTCGTTGGACGCATCGTGCACGCCCTTGAGGCCCACATTGGCATGCATGCCCGGGTTATCCAGCGGCCGGGCGGTCTTGATGTTGATGGTGGCACCGATGCCGCCGGTGGGCGTGCTGGCGCGGCTGGTCTTGAACACCTCGATGCCGGAGATCGACTCGGACGCCAGGTTGGCGAAGTCGAACGCGCGCGAGTTGGAGGCGTTGGATTCTTCGATGCTGGCGCCCGGCATCTGCCGGCCGTTCAACAGCACCAGGTTGAAGTCCGGGCCGACGCCACGCACGGTCACGCGCGAGCCTTCGCCCAGCGAGCGGTCGATCGACACGCCGCTGATGCGCTGCAGCGACTCGGCCAGATTGGTATCGGGGAACTTGCCGATGTCTTCGGCCACGATGCCGTCGACGATGCCTTGCGCATCGCGCTTGACGTTCATCGACGAAGTGAGGCTGCCGCGAATACCGCTGACCTGCACGGTATCGAGCGTGGCGGGGTCGGCCTGGCTGGAGCCGGGGACGGTCGAGGCCGACTGCGGCGCCGGCGCGGTTTGCGCGGCCAGCGGCGTCGACAATGCGAACAACAAGGCAGACGTCAAGCGCCGTGTGCGCGGCAGGGTGCGGAGCTCTCTCACGATGATTTCTTCCCCAAGCGAAAAAAAGCCGGCCCCAAGTTGGGACTGGCAAAGGTCGATGAAACAATCACGCATTTGTTAGCGCAGGCTTAATGAAGTCAATTTGCACTGCAGCATCGGTCGCGACCCAATGGCGTCACACATCGTTCCACTCGGGGCCACGGCGAGCGCACGCATTGGTAGCGGGCTTGGTCGTACCATCGAACGCCACGACACGCGCTGCGTGCAAAACCCTTCAGAACTGGAGCACCCGATGATCGACCTGTACTACTGGCCCACCCCCAACGGCCACAAGGTCACCTTGTTCCTGGAAGAAGCCGGGCTGGACTACACGCTCAAGCCGGTCAACATCGGCAAGGGCGAGCAGTTCGAACCGGCCTTCCTGCAGATCTCGCCCAATAACAAGATGCCGGCGATCGTCGACCACGCACCGGCCGATGGCGGTCCCGCGCAGAGCGTGTTCGAGTCCGGCGCGATCCTGTTGTACCTGGCGGAAAAAACCAGCCGTTTCCTGCCACGCGATGCCCGCGGCCGCATCGCCGCACTGGAATGGCTGTTCTGGCAGATGGGCGGGCTGGGCCCGATGAGCGGCCAGATGGGCCACTTCAACGTCTATGCGCCGGAAAAGATTCCCTACGCGATCGAGCGCTACAACGCCGAAGTGCGCAGATTGCACGGCGTGCTCGACAAGCGCCTGGCCGAGTACGCGTTCCTGGCCGGCCCCGAGTACGGCATCGCCGACATGGCCAGCTATCCCTGGATCGAGGTCTATGGCGACCTCAAGCCGGACTACGCTGCCTTCCCGCATCTCAAGCGCTGGCACGACGCCATCGCCGCGCGCCCGGCCACGCAGCGCGCCTATGCGCTCAAGGACCAGGTCAATCCCAACGCCGGCAAGCCGCTCGGCGAGGAAGAGCGCAAGCATTTGTTCGGCAAGCGCTGAAGCAACGTCGTAGGAGCGGTTGCGCAACAGTACACGCGCATCAACCGCACGCGGCACATCAACGGGGCGGCTCGAGCCCCTCTCCCCCCGGGGCGCCAAGGCACGGCTTGCGCGCCACTGGCGCGCGTGCGTTGGTGCGCCCGCGCCGCAAGCGCGGGCTGGGGCGCGGAGCGGGGGTTGGGGTGAGGGTACGGCATCGCCGGAGACTGACAGCGAACCCCCAATTGCGCTCCCTCGCCACGCGTAGCGACGCGTTAGTCCCCACCGCCCCCAGACAGCTCGCGATGCATGCACACCCCCGGCACCATCCATCCCCACGCGCACACGCCTGAGTGGCCAACGCCAGGATCGCCGCGCTTCTCAAATCCGTAGTACCCCCGCATCCTGTGCGCAGTCTTCAGACAGGATCTTCGATGCGTTCCCTGTTCGCCGCCCTTGCCCTCATGCTCAGCACGATCACCACCGCCCACGCCGAAAAACTCACCCTCGACGCCATCACCGGCCCGTTGCCGCTGTCCGGCCCGACGCTGATGAAACCCAAGGTCGCCCCCGATGGTTCGCGCGTGACCTTCCTGCGCGGCAAGGACAATGACCGCAATCAGCTGGATCTGTGGGCGTACGACATCGCCAGCGGCCAGACCCGCCTGCTGGTCGATTCCAAGGTCGTCTTGCCCGGCACCGAAGTCTTGAGCGATGTCGAAAAGGCCCGCCGCGAGCGCCAACGCATCGCCGCCTTCGCCGGCATCGTCGATTACCAATGGGCGCCGGATGCGCACGCGCTGCTGTTCCCGCTCGGCGGCGAGCTGTACCTGTACGACCTGCGCAAGACCGGCGCGGCAGCGGTGCGCAAACTCACCCACGGCGAAGGTTTCGCCACCGACCCCAAGCTCTCGCCCAAAGGCGGCTTTGTCAGCTTCGTGCGGCAGCGCAATCTGTGGGTGATCGATCTGGTCAGCGGCAACCAGCTGCAGCTCACTCACGATGGCAGCGAGACCATCGGCAATGGCGTGGCCGAGTTCGTCGCCGACGAAGAAATGGATCGCCACACCGGCTATTGGTGGGCGCCGGACGATTCGGCGATCGCCTTCGCGCGCATCGACGAATCCGGCGTGCCGGTGCAAAAGCGCCCGGAAGTCTATGCCGACCACACCGAGGTGATCGAACAGCGCTATCCGCAGGCCGGTCAGCCGAATGCGGTTGTGCAACTGGGCGTGATCGCACCGCGTGCCAGTGCGACGCCACGCTGGATCGATCTGGGCAACAACCCCGATATCTATCTCGCCCGCGTGGACTGGCGCGACCCGCAACGGCTGACCTTCCAACGCCAATCGCGCGATCAGAAAACCCTCGAGCTGATCGAAACCACGCTTGCCAGCGGCAAGCAACGCGTGCTCATCACCGAGACCTCGCCGACCTGGGTGCCGCTCAACAACGACCTGCGTTTTCTCAAGGACGGCCGCTTTGTCTGGAACTCCGAGCGCAGCGGCTACGAGCATCTGTACATTGCCTCCGAAGACGGCCGCACGCTGACGCCGCTAACCTCCGGCGCCTGGGTGGTCGATGCACTGCTTGCCGTCGATGAGCACGCCGGCACGGTGTACTTTTCCGCAAGCAAGGACTCACCGACCCAGACCCACATCTACGCCGTGCCGCTGGCCGGCGGTGCGATCGAAAAACGTTCAAAAACCAACGGCACGCACGCAGCCAGTTTCGCCAGCAATGCCAGCGTCTACGTCGATAGCTGGTCCAACACCAGCACGCCGCCGCAGATCGAGCTGTTCCGCGCCAATGGCGAAAAAATCGCCACGTTGCTCAAGAACGACCTGGCCGATCCGCAGCACCCTCACGCGAAGTACCGCAACGCGCAACGCCCGGTGGAATTCGGCACGCTCACCGCTGCCGACGGCACGACGCCGCTGCAGTATCGCCTGATCAAGCCGGGCAACTTCGACCCGGCCAAGCGCTATCCGGTGATGGTCTACGTGTATGGCGGCCCGGCCGCGCAGACGGTGCTCGATGCCTGGCCAAGCCGTGGCGATGCGCTGTTCGATCAATACCTGGCCCAGCGCGGCTATGTGGTGTTCTCGCTGGACAATCGCGGCACCCCGCGGCGCGGCCGCGACTTCGGCGGTGCGCTGTACGGCAAGCAGGGCACTGTCGAAGTGGACGACCAACTGCAGGGTGTGGCCTGGCTCAAGGCGCAGCGCTGGGTCGATCCCGCACGCATCGGCGTGCAGGGCTGGTCCAACGGCGGCTACATGACCTTGATGCTGCTCGCCAAACACAGCGATGCGTATGCCTGCGGCGTGGCCGGCGCACCGGTCACCGATTGGGGGCTGTACGACACCCACTACACCGAGCGCTACATGGACCTGCCGGCAGGCAATGCCGACGGCTACCGCGACGCACGCATCGCCACCCATCTGGATGGCCTGCGCGCCAGGCTGCTGCTGATCCACGGCATGGCCGACGACAACGTGCTGTTCACCAACTCCACTGCGCTGATGAGCGACCTGCAGCAGCGCGGCACCGCCTTCGAGTTGATGACCTATCCCGGCGCCAAGCACGGCCTGTCAGGCGCTACAGCCTTGCATCGTTACCAGACCGCAGAGGCGTTTATCCAGCGCTGCTTGATGCCGTAATCCAGACATCGGCTGGCTGCGCGGTTGCCGCAGCCAGCTCACTGATGCCTTGGTGTTCATCGTGATCGATGCGGCGCGCTACACCTGCGGCCATCACACGGAAGCGCCACCGCGTCGGCGCAACGTCTGCCGTTCTTCCGCCAGCGGTGCTGGGTCGGCATTCTTGTACAACTGACAGGCACGCGTGGTTGCGGCCAGCTGCCTCCGTCAACCGTTGCTCACCGCACTGCAAAGGATCTGCCATGTCACTCCCGCCACCGATTCCGGGGTCACCGCAACGCGGCGTGCGAGCACCCGAGTTCTGGAGCCGCAACTGGAAATGGATCGTGCCCGGCATCGGGCTGGCGCTGTTTCTGGTGTTGGCGCTGGTGGTCGGCGCGCTGGTCTACGTGATCACCGGGGCGGTGAAGTCCAGCGATGTGTACAGCGGTGCGCTGCACATCGCGCGCTCCGATACACGGGTGATGCAAGCGCTGGGCACGCCGATCGACGAGGCTTTTCTGCCCGACGGCAGCGTCAGCTACGTCGGTCCACTAGGGGAAGCGCATTTCAGTGTTGGCCTGCACGGGCCGCGCGGGCAGGGCAGTGTGCAAGTGGACGCCACGCGCAGGCACGGCCGCTGGACGTACCAGACGTTGACATTCGCCAGCGCACAGGCCGATCCGATCAGTCTGTTGCCCGCCGCGCAACCGCCGCCTTGCCAGCCATGACCTAAGACGCATTGCCGCCACCGCCGCAGATGGGTAGGGTCGCGCTACTTCTCCTTGCAGATGCCTTTCCATGAAACCACTTGTCGTTGCTGTCGCGCTCGTTCTGGGCACCGCGTTGCCGGTGTCGCAAGCCCCGGCCCAGAGCCAGACGACCAAGGCCGCGCCGGCCCAACGCCCGACGCCGGCCTGGGTACAGACCAGCAACGGCTACGCGCAGATCCTGCTCACTGCGCAGGCCCCGTTCCAGCCCGAATACGCCAGCTTCTTCGGCGTGCCCGGCTACGACGACCAGGTCATCGACCTGGGCCCGGACAACGCCGCGCGCTATCGCGATGCGATGAGCAAGGCGCGTGCCGCGTTGCAGGCCAAGCTGGCGACCGAGCGCGATGCCAACGTGCGCCAGGATCTGCAGATCATGATCGGCGCGGCCGAACAGAATATCGAAGGCAGCGAGCTCAACGAGCGCTACCTGTTGCCGTGGAACGACGCCCCGCAGCTGGTCTTCAGTGGCCTCAACGAGTTGTTGTCCGACCAGACCGTGCCCGAGCGCCGCGCCAAGGCGCTGGACCGCCTCAAGCGTTACGTCGGCCTGGTGCCGGGCAGCACGCCCACCACCACGCTGGCCCGCAAACGTTACGAAGAACAGCTCGGCAATAAGGCCTTGTTGCAGCCGACCGAACGCGAAGTGGAGCAGGCACTGGCGAACGTGGACACCTACGTCGCCGGCATCGGCGAGCTGTTCGCCAAGTACAAGATCGCCGGCGCCGACGAAGCGCTCAAGGCGATGTCCACCCAGTTGAAGGACTACGCCAACTGGACCCGCACCACGGTGCTGCCCAAGGCGCGCAAGGACACCCGCCTGCCCGAGCCGCTGTACGCGTTCCAGCTCAAGCAGGTCGGCATCGATATCGCCCCGCAGCAGTTGATCCAGCGCGCGCAGCTGGAATTCATGGAAACCCGCTCTGTCATGCAACAGCTCGCACCGCTGGTGGCCAAGGCCAAGGGCGTGCAGGGCAGCAGCGACTACGTGCAGGTGATCCGTGCGCTCAAGGGCAACACCATCGCCGATGACCAGCTGGAAACCCACTACCGCGGCGTGATCGACCAGATCGACCCGATCATCCGTCAGCAGCGCATCGTCGATGTGCCCAAGCGCCCGATGCAGATGCGCCTGGGCAGCGCCGCCGAAAGCGCCGCCCAACCGGCACCGCACTTCCTGCCGGCGCCGCTGATCGGCAACACCGGCCAGCAGGGCCAGTTCGTGCTGCCACTGGGCAACCCGACCGCCGATGGCGCCAAGAAGGAGCAGTACGACGACTTCAACTTCGGCTCGGCCGCCTGGACGCTCAGCGCACATGAAGGCCGCCCTGGCCACGAACTGCAGTTCACCGCCATGGTCGAACGCGGCGTCTCGCTGGCGCGCAGCATGTTTGCGTTCAACTCGGTCAACGTCGAAGGCTGGGCGCTGTATGCCGAAGCCGAAATGGTCCCGTACGAACCGCTCGACGGCCAGCTGATCGCCCTGCAGTTCCGCCTGCTGCGCGCCGCCCGCGCCATGCTCGACCCGATGCTCAACCTCGGCCTGATCGACCGCGAACGCGCCCGCCAGGTACTGGAAGACGACGTCGGCCTCTCGCCAGCGATGACCCGCCAGGAACTGGACCGTTACACCGTCCGCGCCCCCGGCCAGGCCGGCAGCTACTTCTACGGCTACACCCGCATCCTCGAGCTACGCATGCGCACCGAACTGGCGCTAGGCAAGAAGTTCGACCGCCTGGCCTTCAACAACTTCCTGCTCGACCAGGGCCTGCTGCCGCCGGATCAGCTGGCCAAGGCAGTAGAGACGCAGTTCATTCCGGCGCAGCAAGGCAAGCGCTAGCTCATGGCTTAGGGGTAACGTTCGCTACGTTGGCTGCGGCAATGTGACCAAATGCAGGCACACCGCAGCCACCGAATGACGTGGTGCCCTGACGGTGGTCAGCAGCAAGCCGATGCCGCCTTGCTGCATGGCTTGCGAGACTGATCTTTGCCTCGGGGTCCTCTCGAATCCACTTCGCTGATTGCGCTGCAAATTTTACGTACATCTCTTCAAGGCGTGCCTCATAGGTGTAGCCCTGCATGAGATCGCGTGTACCGCCTTGCCCACCTTGGGTGCCGACACCTTCGACATATCCGGCGCCGATATTTTCAAGTCCCTCTTTCCTCTGTGCAGCATCAATCTGCAGGTAGGCTTCAGCGACATTGGTGCGATGCTCAGGCGCATCTTTGTACAAATTATTGCCAGTACCATCGAAGGCGGCAACAAATAAACGGGAATATGGCTGCGCGAGTCCACCATGATAGGTATTGTCTGGGCCGAGAGCGCCGTGCTCGCATCGCCGTAGCTAGCAATATCCTTTGCATCGGCATGATAAGTGGTCACACCATCCGGAAGGGGTTTCTTCTCCATGAAACATCTCCATGATTGCAATGACAAAAAACAGCGAGCGCTAGTACGATCTTGTCCACGCTACGACCAAGTCATCTCTAAAGCTACTGCGAGGATTTCCTGGGATCTGAGGGGTTTTTGTAGGGATGAAGGCACGCATGTAAACATTCACCGTACGATCATTCACCTCCAATACGATTTCCGGATCACCAATTGAAATACCCTGCAGGATATCTTCGCGTTTGACGTTATGACGAATCAGACGGTCATGGAAAATTTCTTCCAGATCGACCTTGGTCTCATGGGCTTGATCATCTTTTGAACGCCAAGAGATTTCAATGGGTGGCGGGAAGTTCTTTACGCCAAGATAGTCGCCACCGAGGTTGGAAGGATACTTGGCGCCCAGCGAGGCCGAAGACACTTCGAGCTTGTCATCCGGGTCATCGATGAACAGGAAATTGTTATAGCGGACCTTGCATCCGTAGGTAGAGTAGCAGGCTGCGCCAAAGCTATGGCGTACAAATTTTAAGGGCCAGTCTGCTACGGTATTATCAGGTTTTGCATAGGCAGCGTTCATAGGATTGCAACCTGTCAAAAAAAAAGGCAACAGAGTGGGGCTTTTATATGCAGATGTCGCATCATGAAGGTTGGCCCCTTACAAATTTTGAGCCCTGTGATAAAGTCTGTGTATGTGTGCAATAAAATAAATTCTCGCGCGGCAGAGCATTCATTTTTTGTACACTCAAAGCTCTTCTGATTCTAAGTCATCAAAAGGCTTGAAAGACTGGCTCTGAGCATGCCTTATAAACTATTGTGCATTCAGCATTGACTATTGTCTTGTTATCTTTCCTGCATAGTTCCAGGGCGTCGTTGCTAGCGCTTGCTATGGTATTTCTGCCGATGAAACGTACTGTTCCACCCGACATCGGTTTTCCGTCAACTTGCGGTTCTACGATTACCGCGCATTGATTTCTATAAGTAAGTCCAACCCTGCAGTTCTTTTCCCCATGAGACGCGCAGCGTGTAAGCGCATCATCTTCCGCATCGGATTTAGATAACTTGCCAGTGGTGACGCCGTAATTCGCTATAGAGTCAATTGAGCCCATTGCAATAGCGCCCCATGTTTTGATCCATTTTCCACTAGGTTGCGGCTTTTGCTGGGAATTCTCTTGAGGGATCGGCGCGCAGGCCATCGCGCCCTGTCCGCCAATAGGGTATTGACCAGGCGGACATCCACCCTCTGCATGTGCTACGCCGGCATAAAGTACCAAGGTTAAAAACAATAGTAGGTTGGGAATCATTTCAAAAGCTTCTAATTCAAGTGATTCGGTTGGAGTTTTGATTAGCTACCCCTCTAGAGCCAGTGCCTTCAGAGAGTAGTGTGGGTTGAGGCGTCCCTGATACTCTTGAATTGTTTTGCGGTAGCGCGTCTTGGCCGCCCGACCTGCTGTTATCCCTTTCAATTGCGGCAGGCATATAAGACCCCGGCGCCTGTCCTTGCGGCCCTGGGCTTGAGCCTGCCCGATCAAACGCCGAGAACGCCATAAAGCTCCCCATGCTGCCCTGCCACAACGCCGCAGCCACGGTGGGTATGGTGATGATGACGGTGGTCAGCAACAGGCCGATGCCGCCTTGCTGCATGGCTTGCGAGCTCAGGCCTTCCACGTCATTGCCCATCAGGCTGTTGATGCCTTTTGCGGCCCACAGTGCTGCAGCCACCTTGTAGGAGAGCTTGAGCACGATGGCCGAGACCACCGAGAGCATGGACATCGAGAACAGCGTGCCGATGACGTAGAACAGCCATTTCTTGAACAGGTCCTTGGTGGCATCGAACATGAGCGCCAGGACGAAGATCGGCCCGACGCCGATCAAGAAGGCCATGGTGAACTTGAACAGCAGCAACATCGCACCGGCCGCCATGGCCGGGCTGGACGCGCCAACGCCTGCCATCAGCATGGCACTGCGCTTTTGCTCGAGCGACTCCGGGTCGATGCGCACCACATCCACCGCCGCCAAGGCGAGCTGGGTCAGCGCCAGATTCTGGTCGATCGCATCGGCCGACGTGGTGTCTTCTTCATCGGTGAACAGCTGATGCAGCTCCTTGTCCAGGTTCTGGGTGAGCGTCTTGTGCAGCGGGGCGCCGTTGGTGCCCAGACTGGTGGCGATCATCACGATGAAGACGATCTTGGTCGCCTTGCCCATCACAGCCATGGCCGACTCGCGCGACTGCCCGGTGGCCTGGCCGACGACCAAGCTGTGGCGATCAAGGTATCGATTGGGCCAAGCGACAACACTCACGAGAGGATCCTTCCGTTCGTCGAACGGCGAGTATGTCTTACATGGCGTGGGCAGGCGAGGGCGTGCGGTCAGGCGTAGGACGCATTCGCTGCTCATCAAGCGCTTGCGACTGGCGAATGCTTTCGTCCAAGGGAGGCATGGGGGCAGAGAGGTCCACTTTGACCCGAAAACCTGGCGTCTGACCAACGATCCAGACATTGCCTTGCTGTAACGTCACGCTCTGCAGCTGATCGGCCCGCACGATGCCTTCGCGCTTGGCCTCGACCGTGGCATGCATGGCAATGGCGTCAGAAGTACCTGCCGGTAGCTTGCTGTGAATCGCTTGGTAGAGCGGGTCGTTTGGAACTGTTGATTGTGAAGCTTTGAGTGCATGTGGCTCAGCCGGCACCGGTCCAATCGCAACCGGCTTGAACGTAAATTTCTCTGCCAAGGCCTTATCGACCGGCTGTGCATCCAGGCAGTCGATACGACACAGCGCAGGTGGCGCCAGTGCTGTCTGCACGCCGCGCGCACCGGTCTTGTCGTACAGCGAAGTGCTATAGATAAACTGATGCTCCTCGGAGCGGTGTACGACATTCATTTCTGGTGCGCTTGGTACGGCACGTTTATCTAAAAACGGCTGGGCACTTAAGCCGTTGAGATAATCCACCATGACGTTGCCGCTGCGGATGGCGAGGCCATTTTGGCTATAACTGCCAACGATGTCGCTATGCGCGCCACCTACGGTGACGTTGAGGAAGCGGCCGCCTTCTGTGCGGCCGGCATCCATGATGGCCGTGGACTGGAACAGATTGCGGCGCTCGTCCTCGGCAGTGATCTGGAAGCCGGAAATCACTGACGGCGGCAAGCGCCGGTCATGGTCGCGCGGAACGCCAGTGCCGACAGGATCGAATAGGCCGACAGCCTGGGCAACTTTTCCTGGGGCAACCAGCGGCGGCTTGGTGAACTCAACTTGCTCAATCAGACCATCGGCACCACGATGCACAACCATACTTTTAGGGTCGTGGATGCCTCGTTCATGCACCATGCGGGTGAAACCTGCGGCCTGCTCTGCGCCGCGGCTAAATCCCATTGATGCAATGCTTATCTGCGCGTGGGAATCTTCGTCCAGCCAATGTTTGGCCTGCTTCGTAAACTGGAAATACATTTCTTCAAGACGGGCCTCATAGGTATTGCCCCGCATGAGGTCGCGTGTGCCGCGCGGCCCTCCCTGCGTACCTACACCTTCGACGTAGCCAGCGCTAATATTCTCAAGACCTTCTTTCCTGCGTGCCGCATCGATTTGCAGGTAAGCGTCTGCCACATTGGTGCGGTTTTCTGGTGCATCCTTGTGCAAATTGTTGCCAGTACCATCAAAGGCAGCAACGAACAGGCGAGAGTGCGGCTTACCGGAATCTACCATAATCGGCGTTGATTGCGCCGAGAGCGCTTCGCTCGCATCGGCATAGCTCGCAATATCTTTCGTATCGGCGAGATAAGTGGTCACGCCATCGGGCAATTGTTTCTTCTCCATGAAACATCTCCGTGATTACGGTGCTATGAATAGCCGAATTCCTAGTAAATCTTGCTCCATGCTAAAACTAATTCGTCCCGATAGTCGCTGTTGGCGTTGTTTGGGTCGCGGCGTGATTTTGTTGGAATAAAAGCTTTCATGTACACATTAACCGTGCGATCGTTAACTTCTAATACGATTTCAGGATCGCCGATGGAAATTCCTTCCGGGATATCCTCGCTTTTGACGTTATGACGAATCAAACGGTCATGGAAAATTTCTTCCAGATCGACCTTGGCCTCATGGGCTTGACCATCTTTTGAGCGCCAGGAGATTTCAATGGGTGGCGGGAAGTTCTTTACACCAAGATAGCCGCCGCCGAGGTTGGAAGGATACTTGGCGCCCAGCGAAGCCGAAGACACTTCGAGCTTGTCGTCCGGGTCATCAATGAACAGGAAATTGTTGTAGCGGACCTTGCATCCGTAGGTCGAGTAGCAAGCAGCGCCGAAGGTATGGCGTACAAACTTTAAGGGCCAATCTGCTACGGTATTATCCGGTTTCGCGTAAGCAGTATTCATTGGGTTGCACCCTGTGAGGAAAATTAGGGCTGAGCATATTAGTGTTGCTATGTTTAGATTCCGAATCATAAGATCAGAGTCCTGCAAATCTCAAAAGAATGCCGGCGATAGCGTGTAGCAGGGATGACATCCCAACTGACGACATTCATATCCAAATTATCTAACACATGCATGAGGCACAAATTGAAGCCAATTCTTTAGAATTTCAAGATGAGAATACGCGTCTGCTGACCGGAAGCTTTTCCTTAAAATTTCTGGAATACCTGTTTAGTGCAATTGCTATAAATGATAGTGCACTGAGCAGGTGGTTTATTGGAATTTCTACACAGTGAGGATGCGCGGGCTGATGCCTCCGCAATTGTGGCACTTCCTGCGAATTGTACCACCCCCCCCCTAATGGTTTTCCGTCTATTTCTGGCGTCGATATTGCGGCGCATTGATTGAAATATGTGAGCGTAACTTTGCAGTCTTTCTCGCCGTGTGAAGCGCATTTCGCCATTGCCTCATCACGTGCTTCGCTTTTTGAAAATTTACCCGTGGAAACTCCATAATTGATCACTGAGTCTATGGATCCCATTGCAATTGCGCCCCAGGTTTTGATCCATTTTCCTAAGGCTCGGGCCTTTGGCTGTGAATTGTCCTGGGGCATTGGTGCGCATGCAACTGCTCCTTGTCCGCCAATAGGATACTGTCCCGGGGGGCAGCCACCCTCCGCATGTGCAAAATTTGGAGTGAGAACCAAAAGAAGAATTAAAGACCAATAGAACTTCATACCTGCTTCAACCTAATTTCAGATGACTTGATTGTTATTCTGAGATGCGATGCCCCTGGAGCCCGGACTTGCTGGCTGTGGTGCTTGGGCCTCTCCTCCAGTGACCCGCTGATTGTTGGGTGTAGAAGGCAATACTATTGAATTATCTGGTACAGATGTATTGTTGCCACTCTGCTGCGGCATGTAAGATCCCGGCGCCTGCCCCTGCGGCCCTGGACTTGAGCCTGCCCGATCAAACGCCGAGAACGCCATGAAGCTACCCATGCTGCCCTGCCATAATGCAGCCGCGACAGTAGGCATGGTGATGATGACGGTGGTCAGCAACAGGCCGATACCGCCTTGCTGCATGGCTTGTGAGCTCAGGCCTTCCACATCGTTGCCCATCAGACTGTTGATGCCTTTTGCGGCCCACAGTGCTGCAGCCACCTTGTAGGAGAGCTTGAGCACGATGGCCGAGACCACCGAGAGCATGGACATCGAGAACAGCGTGCCGATGACGTAGAACAGCCATTTCTTGAACAGGTCCTTGGTGGCATCGAACATGAGCGCCAGGACGAAGATCGGCCCGACGCCGATCAAGAAGGCCATGGTGAACTTGAACAGCAGCAACATCGCACCGGCCGCCATGGCCGGGTTGATATCCTCGTCGTCGATGAAAAGCGTATACAGCTCCTTGTCCAGGTTTTTTAGGTGAGCATGTGCCAATTTAATGTTCCGCGTTAGAACTTCTCAAAAATTGGCTCGGAGCATGCTGAATAAATGACCCGGCAGCTAATCTTATTTGTAGACGAACATTTTCTAGATGCTTCGCTGTTGTTCTTTTCTGAAGATGGACCTGTTACAAACTGTAAGCTTCCTGGTACTGATCTTCCATCACTATAGGGTTCTGCAACAGCTATGCATTGGTTTCGATATGTCGTCCATTCTCTGCAAGCAGTGCCACCTACTTTGGCGCAATTGAGAAGTGCGGCCTGCTGTGCATCATTTTTCGATAGTTTGCCGGTCGATACGCCCAGTGCACCTACTTCAGATTCGTCTAGAACTACAGCACCCCAAGTCTTTACCCATTTTCCGACTGGGCTAGGCTGTGCTTGTTGTGTTTGACCTTGCGGCATTGGAGCGCATGCTATGGCTCCTTGCCCACCTATAGGATATTGACCTGGCGGACAGCCTTGCTCAGCCATTGAAGAATGACTGAGAAATATAAAAAAAATGAATGCGGTGGCACGTAATTTCATGTTGAAGGCCGGAGTTAATTGATTTAACAAAAATCTTTCGCCTTATATATTCTGAAGCTGCTCGGGTTCGATTTGTTGTGCGATATGGGTAGCCGTCGAATAGACTAATTAAGTCTAAATATTTAAGTTGTCCGCCCTTCCAGCGTTGCCTCTAGAGCCTGGTGCTGGTAAAGATTCTGAAGTTCCTCCGATAGGCCTTGTCACAGCCTGAGTACTTGTTCCTGAATCTCTCTGCCCACTATTAGAACCACTATCGCTAGCAATCTGACGCGGCATATAAGACCCCGGCGCCTGTCCTTGCGGCCCTGGGCTTGAGCCTGCCCGATCAAACGCCGAGAACGCCATAAAGCTCCCCATGCTGCCCTGCCACAACGCCGCAGCCACGGTGGGTATGGTGATGATGACGGTGGTCAGCAACAGGCCGATGCCGCCTTGCTGCATGGCTTGCGAGCTCAGGCCTTCCACGTCATTACCCATAAGGCTGTTGATGCCTTTTGCGGCCCACAGTGCTGCAGCCACCTTGTAGGAGAGCTTGAGCACGATGGCCGAGACCACCGAGAGCATGGACATCGAGAACAGCGTGCCGATGACGTAGAACAGCCATTTCTTGAACAGGTCCTTGGTGGCATCGAACATGAGCGCCAGGACGAAGATCGGCCCGACGCCGATCAAGAAGGCCATGGTGAACTTGAACAGCAGCAACATCGCACCGGCCGCCATGGCCGGGCTGGACGCGCCAACGCCTGCCATCAGCATGGCACTGCGCTTTTGCTCGAGCGACTCCGGGTCGTCCGGGTCGATGCGCACCACATCCACCGCCGCCAAGGCGAGCTGGGTCAGCGCCAGATTCTGGTCGATCGCATCGGCCGACGTGGTGTCTTCTTCATCGGTGAACAGCTGATGCAGCTCCTTGTCCAGGTTCTGGGTGAGCGTCTTGTGCAGCGGGGCGCCGTTGGTGCCCAGACTGGTGGCGATCATCACGATGAAGACGATCTTGGTCGCCTTGCCCATCACCGCCAGGGCCGATTCGCGCGACTGCCCGGTGGCCAGGCGGTAACCGACGATCAAGCTGTGGTGATGAATATTTTTATGTGACCAAGCGGCAACACTCACGAGAGGATCCTTCCATTCGTCCAATGGCCAATATGTCTTACATGGTGTGGGCGGGCGAGGGCGTGCGGTCAGGCGTAGGACGCATGCGCTGCTCATCAAGCGCTTGCGACTGGCGAATGCTTTCGTCCAAGGGAGGCATGGGGGCAGAGAGGTCCACTTTGACCCGAAAACCTGGTGTCTGACCAACGATCCAGACATTGCCTTGCTGTAACGTCACGCTCTGCAGCTGATCGGCCCGCACGATGCCTTCGCGCTTGGCCTCGACCGTGGCATGCATGGCAATGGCGTCAGAAGTACCTGCCGGTAGCTTGCTGTGAATCGCTTGGTAGAGCGGGTCGTTTGGAACTGTGGATTGTGAAGCTTTGAGTGCATGTGGCTCAGCCGGCACCGGTCCAATCGCAACCGGCTTGAACGTAAATTTCTCTGCCAAGGCCTTATCGACCGGCTGTGCATCCAGGCAGTCGATACGACACAGCGCAGGTGGTGCCAGTTCTGTCTGCACGCCGCGCGCGCCGCTCTTGTCGTACAGCGAAGTGCTGTAGATAAACTGATGTTCCTCAGAGCGGTGGACGACATTCATTTCTGGCGCGCTTGGTACGGCACGTTTATCTAAAAACGGCTGGGCACTTAAGCCGTTGAGATAATCCACCATAACGTTGCCGCTGCGGATGGCGAGGCCATTTTGGCTATAACTGCCACCGATGTCGCTATGCGCGCCACCTACGGTGACGTTGAGGAAGCGGCCGTCTTCTGTGCGGCCGGCATCCATGATGGCCGTGGACTGGAACAGATTGCGGCGCTCGTCCTCGGCAGTGATCTGGAAGCCGGAAATCACTGACGGCGGCAAGCGCCGGTCATGATCGCGCGGAACGCCAGTGCCGACAGGATCGAATAGGCCGACAGCCTGGGCAACTTGTCCTGGAGCAACCAGCGGCGGTTTGGTGAATTCAATATGCTCGATCAGGCCATTAGCTTCGCGCTTGATAACCATGCCTTCCGGGTCCTGGATGCCACGCTCGTGGACCAGGCGTGCGAAGCCGGCTGCTTGCTCAGCGCCACGGCTGAAACCTATCGGAGCGAGACTGATCTTTGCCCCGGGGTACTCTCGAATCCACTTCGCTGATTGCTCTGCAAATTTCACGTACATCTCTTCAAGGCGTGCCTCATAGGTGTAGCCTTGCATGAGATCGCGTGTACCGCCTAGCCCACCTTGGGTGCCGACACCTTCGACATATCCGGCACCGATATTTTCCAGTCCCTCTTTCCTCCGTGCAGCATCAATCTGCAGGTAGGATTCAGCGACATTCGTTCGATGCTCGGGCGCATCTTTGTATAGATTATTGCCTGTGCCATCGAAAGCGGCAATAAATAGCCGGGAGTGCGGCTGTGCCGAGTCCACTAAGATTGGCACTTCCTGAGCTGAGAGTGCTTGGGTCGCGTTATTGTAGCTGGCAAGATCCTTTGCATCGGCTGGATAAGTGGTCACACCATCCGGAAGGGGTTTCTTCTCCATGAAACATCTCCATGATTACAATGACAAAAAACAGCGAGCGCTAGTACGATCTTGTCCAAGCTACGACCAAGTCATCTCTAAAGCCACTGCGAGGATTTCCTGGGATCTGAGGGGTTTTTGTAGGGATGAAGGCACGCATGTAAACATTCACCGTACGATCATTCACCTCCAATACGATTTCCGGATCACCAATTGAAATACCCTCCGGGATATCTTCGCGTTTGACGTTATGACGAATCAGACGGTCGTGGAAAATTTCTTCCAGATCGACCTTGGCCTCATGGGCTTGACCATCTTTGGAGCGCCAGGAGATTTCAATGGGCGGCGGGAAGTTCTTTACGCCAAGATAGCCGCCACCGAGGTTGGAAGGATACTTGGCGCCCAGCGAGGCCGAAGACACTTCGAGCTTGTCATCCGGATCGTCAATGAAGAGGAAATTGTTATAGCGGACCTTGCATCCGTACGTCGAATAGCAGGCTGCACCAAAACTATGGCGTACAAACTTTAAGGGCCAATCTGCCGTAGTATTATCAGGTTTTGCATAGGCAGTGTTCATAGGGTTGCAACCTGTTAAAGAGAGTAAGGACAATTGGAGCAAAATTGTCACTACATTTATGCGCTTGATCATGTTTTAGGGCCATGTAGCAATAAAGTAAATATCGGCATGTAGTGAACATTGCCTTGAGAATCTCTCATTTACTTTGTAGTGCCCTAGAACTTTTCAAAAATTGGTTCTGAGCAAGCACTGTAAACAATCGCGCACTTTGATCCTGGAAATTCCCCGTTGGCCTGGTTGCATTTATTCAGCGCAATGTCGCTTGCTTTCTGCACCGTGCTGGCCCCGATGAATGTGGAGTATCCCTCGGAAAATGGCTTACCATTAACATGGGGTTCGGCAACAACTGCACACTGATTTCTATAAGCTAATCCAATCTGGCAATTAGTTTCGCCGTGCGATCCGCATCGTGATAATGCATCTACCTCTGCTTCTGCTTTTGAAAGTTTTCCCGTCGTTACACCGTAGCTTGTAACGGCGTCAATGGATCCCATAGCTATGGCACCCCACGTTTTAATCCATTTCCCGCTTGGCCTAGCTTGTTGGTTATTACCTTGAGGTAATGGGGCGCATGCCATTGCTCCTTGGCCACCTATCGGATACTGGCCGGGGGGACATCCGCCTTCAGCGTGTGCAAAACCAACAAGAAAAAGTAAATAAAAAGCTAATAAAATTAAAATTTTCAAAATTAGCCTCCAGTCTAAGTAAAGCGACTGTTATCTTGATTGGCTACGCCTCTAGTGCCTGTGCTTTCCTGGGGCACAGTAGTCTGTTGAGTGCCTGATGCTCTCTGTCCGCCCGATGCATTAAGTAGTGGGCCTTGTGAGTTAGTCTTATCATTGGAGATTTGCTGCGGCATGTAAGACCCCGGTGCCTGCCCCTGCGGCCCTGGGCTTGAGCCTGCCCGATCAAACGCCGAGAACGCCATAAAGCTCCCCATGCTGCCCTGCCACAACGCCGCAGCCACGGTGGGCATGGTGATGATGACGGTGGTCAGCAACAGGCCGATGCCGCCTTGCTGCATGGCTTGCGAGCTCAGGCCTTCCACGTCATTGCCCATCAGGCTGTTGATGCCTTTTGCGGCCCACAGTGCTGCAGCCACCTTGTAGGAGAGCTTGAGCACGATGGCCGAGACCACCGAGAGCATGGACATCGAGAACAGCGTGCCGATGACGTAGAACAGCCATTTCTTGAACAGGTCCTTGGTGGCATCGAACATGAGCGCCAGGACGAAGATCGGCCCGACGCCGATCAAGAAGGCCATGGTGAACTTGAACAGCAGCAACATCGCACCGGCCGCCATGGCCGGGCTGGACGCGCCAACGCCTGCCATCAGCATGGCACTGCGCTTTTGCTCGAGCGACTCCGGGTCGTCCGGGTCGATGCGCACCACATCCACCGCCGCCAAGGCGAGCTGGGTCAGCGCCAGATTCTGGTCGATCGCATCGGCCGACGTGGTGTCTTCTTCATCGGTGAACAGCTGATGCAGCTCCTTGTCCAGGTTCTGGGTGAGCGTCTTGTGCAGCGGGGCGCCGTTGGCGCCCAGACTGGTGGCGATCATCACGATGAAGACGATCTTGGTCGCCTTGCCCATCACCGCCAGGGCCGACTCGCGCGATTGCCCGGTGGCCAGGCGGTACCCCACGACCATCACCCAGAGCGTGGCCAACACCAGGGCTGCGATATTGACCCAATCCATCGCATTCTTCAGCAGTTGCATGCCGAATTGGTCGATCTCGTGATTCAGGTAATCGTTGATCAGTTTGAAAAAAACGTAATCGCCGATGCCTGTATCGGCCATTGGCCGCAACCAGCTCATCGCCCCCTGGAAAACGCTGTCCATGATTCTTCCCGTTAATGCTGATATTGCGCGCCGTGATTCTCCGACACGTGTTTAGTCGACCGACAGTGCCGTCTTCAATGCAGCAGCCTGAACGAGCTGGCCCAGTATCTTGTTTGGCCCCTTGTCGCCGTTGAGTGCGCGTTTGGCCAACCGCTTCTGATCGTTCTTGAGTGCTACCTCGTAAGAGTCGTACGCCTTGACCCTGGCCTGCCAATAATCAAGATCCATGGAGTTCTGCGTCATGAAGCGCGCTACTTCATTATCGTTGGCTGCCAGGGCGCCCTGGCTCGTGCCAACCGTTCTGCGCTGCCGTTCCACCCTGTTCTGGAAGTCCTGGTTGCGCTGGACCAATCGCTTGAGCATGCGTACCGATTCGTTGTAACGCGCATTGTCGGTCATCACCAGCAACTGGCAGACCTTGAGTTGTTGCGTGACCAAATCACCCTGCATATCGAGTGATATGTTCGGCATCGAGGACTTGATGGCGTTGCCCACCATCGAGACCATGTCACTGCCTCCGGCTCCGGGGCAGGCGTTCTCCATCCCGTAGTTGAGGTCACGCTCGGTAAAATTGTCCTGCATCGTAGAGCCAGTCAGGTTCAGGCTCTGCAGTTTGATCAGCTGTTGCTGGTAGTGATCGTATTCTTTCTTATACTGCGCAGCAGTCTCACCCCAGCGTTTCAATTCTTTTCCGTATTCAGCAATAATGCTTTCCAGCGTCACCGGGTCATGGGTAATCACCTGTGCGTTTGCTTGACCAGCACAGAGCGCGATGGCGAGGAGCAGGCCTGCTGCAAGGCGTGACAGCGGCGCGCGCGAACGACGGGCATGTTCAATCATGGCGTGTCTCATTAGGTTGTGACGTAATGCAGAAGTGGTGACGGGCGGCAAGCCCGCAGGACCTTCCTGATCCTGGCCTATTAGCAAGCGCATGTAAGTGTTGAAGCGTCGACGGATGCCCGCGCCGACGTGGTCGTCGACGCAGAGATCATTTCTGTAAGTGCCTGCCACGGCCATCTTCCTTGTATGCGGTTAAACGCAGGTCTGCCGTAAGGTGCCACAACTTACGGCGGTTTTCCATAATTTTAATGAGTTGCCAAAAGCTGACTGTGTTCAGCTTCTGCCGGGCTCATCAGGTGCGCCAGTGTGCACCGTCAGCTGGCGCGATCACCCTGGAAGTCGCTGTTGAACTGCGGCGTCACTGTATTTTTGGGGGCACCTGCGAGCCTGCATCATTACCTCCCGCTGGCACCCAGATCGCCATACCAGCCGCGCGTTTCTGCGTGGTCGGGATCCCGATCCCCAGCCCGCCGCCGACGCGGCCGCCGTAGCTGCCGCCGCCCACCGACAGGCCGCCGCCGGAGCGTTCGGAGCCAACGCCCACAATGACCACGCCGTTGGCGCCGAGCTTGGCGGCTTCGCGCTTCAGCCGCATGACGGCAGCATCGGTCTGGCCCTGGGTGCCGAAGCCGGCCGCGCTGGTGGATTCGAGCTGGGCGATCTCCACCGAGCCGACCGGGGCGTTGGAGTACACCTGGACCTGCGCCGGGTCGATCGGCGCACGCGCCTGACCCAGCATGACCTTGGAGCTGCTGGCGCAGCCGGCCAGGAGCATGGCGAGCCCAGCGGCGATGACGACATGCTTGTTCATGGTGAAGCCCCCTGTTGAACGACAGTGACAGCGATGATCCGGCGCCCGGACTGAATCGCGCCGGACTTTGCCGCACCCTAGCCATGCCCGTGTGAGGCTGCCGCCAAGCCGCCATTGGTCAGGGTGACCACCTGCCCACTGCGTCTTGGCGGGCGCGGCGCTAAGCTCAGGCCTTCGATGAATGACGAGGTGACACGTGGGATTGATCAGCCTGCTGTGGGGCATTGTGGCGCTGCTGTGGATGGTCCTGGCCTTTATCCCCCTGTTGGGTTGGGGCAACTGGTTCCTGATTCCGTTTGCGGCGGTGGGCGCGCTGATCGCGGCGATCGCGCTGCTGTTTACCTCGGCCGGCAACCGCGGGCGTGCCAAGACCGGCTTGCTGCTCAATGCCGTGGTGATCGTGGTCGGGGTGATCCGCCTGGGCCTGGGCGGTGGCGTGATCTGACCCGTTGCAGCGCTGCGACACAGCGTCGCAGCGCGTCCAGCGACAGATGGCGGGCGTAGACTTGTGGGCTGCTGACAGGAGCCCATGATGGCCCATCCCCACTACCGTCCCCGCCGCATGCGCCATGACGCGTTTTCGCGTCGGTTGATGCGCGAAAACACGCTGACCACCGACGATTTGATCTGGCCGGTGTTCGTGCATGAGTTGCCTGGCCGTGCGCCGATCGCGTCGATGCCGGGCGTGGAACGCCTGTCACTGGACGAGTTGCTGCGCGAGGCGGAAAACGCGCTGGAACTGGGCATCCCGGTGATCGATCTGTTTCCGGTGATCGACCCGTCCGGCAAGAGCCTGGACGCGGCCGAAGCCTGGAACCCGGACGGTCTGGCGCAGCGTGCGGTGCGGGCGCTCAAATCGCGCTTCCCCGAGCTGGGCATCATGACCGACGTGGCGCTGGATCCGTACACCACGCACGGTCAGGACGGCATCATCGATCACAAGGGCTATGTCCTCAACGAGATCACCGTCGAGGCGCTGGTCAAACAATCGCTGTCGCACGCGCAGGCCGGCGTGGACATCATTTCGCCCTCGGACATGATGGATGGCCGCATCGGTGCGATCCGCCGCGCGCTGGATGCCGACGACCATCTCAACGTGCGCATCATGGCGTATTCGGCCAAGTACGCCTCGGCGTTCTACGGCCCGTTCCGCGATGCGGTGGGCAGCGCCGGCAATCTGGGCAAGGCCGACAAGACCACCTATCAGATGGACCCGGCCAACAGCGACGAGGCGATGCGCGAGATTGCGCTGGACCTGGAAGAAGGCGCGGACATGGTGATGGTCAAGCCAGGCATGCCGTATCTGGATGTGGTGCGTCGGGTCAAAGAAGAGTTCCGTGTGCCGACCTTCGCGTATCAGGTCAGCGGCGAGTACGCGATGCTCAAGGCGGCCGCCGCCAACGGCTGGCTGGACGAGCGCCGCTGCGTGCTGGAAGCGCTGATGGCCTTCAAGCGTGCCGGTGCCGATGGCGTGCTGACGTATTTCGCGCCGCAGGTGGCGCGTTGGTTGCGCGAGGGCTGATTCCCGTGCAGCCAGTACGCACGCGGATGACGGTGGGTATCGAGCAGTAATCAAGCGTGGCGTGCCGGCATTCGAATGCCGCGGCACCACCAGTCGTACGCCAAACTGCGATAACGATTCTCATCTACAATGGCGAGCCCACTGCTCCAGGCTGCTCGCGCGTGCTCAAGACCGTTCTGTTCCAACTGCACTGGCTGCTCGGCATCACCGCCGGGCTGGTGCTGTCGGTGATGGGGCTGACCGGCGCGCTGATGTCCTTCGAAAACGAGATCGTGCGGCTGGCCAATCCGGCCATCGCGCAGTTGGCCGAGCGGCATGCGGCAGGTGAGCGGCCGTTGCCGATCGATGCATTGCTGCGCAAGCTCGATCTGGATCAGCAGCAGGCGGTCACGCGCATGCTGATCGACCCCACCGGCGCGCGTCCGTCCACCGCACGCCTGGCCGGCAAAGGTGGCGGGCGGGTGTATTTCGATCCGTATACCGGCGAAAAGGTCGCCGCTCCCCGGTTGAGTGGCGCGTTTGCCTTTATCGAAGATCTGCATCGCCACCTGACCGCCGGCAAGCGCGGCCAGGCAGTGACCGGTGCAAGCACCTTGATCCTGCTGTTCTTCTGCGCATCGGGCCTGTATCTGCGTTGGCCGCGCCGTTGGTGGAGTCTGCGCACCTGGTGGGCGGTGGAATGGCGGCGGCAGGGGCGCAGTTTTCTGTGGAGCCTGCACGCGGTATTCGGCACCTGGTGTCTGCTGGTGTATCTGCTGGTTGCGTTGACCGGGCTGACCTGGTCCTACACCTGGTATCGCGATGGCATGGTGGCCTTGCTCGGCACCGAGCCGGCAATGCGCGGCGACGGGCGCGATCATCGGCCGGCGACGGTGGATTTCGCAGCCGTGCAGCGCACTCTGGATTCGGTCCCGGCCACACGCACGTCTGCGCTGGATCTGCGCATTCCTCCTCGTGCCGGGCAACCGCTGAGCGCGCGCTTTTTGCCCGATCATCCCGACCACGACCGCGCCTACGACAATCTGGAAATCGATCCGGCCAGCGGCACGCTGCTGAAACGCCAGGACTACGCATTGCTGCCGTACGGGCAGCAGTTGCTGGTCAGCATGTTCCCGCTGCATTCGGGCAGTTTCTTCGGTCTGCCGGGCCGCATCGTGGTGATGCTGGCCAGTGTCGGCATGTCGGTGTTCTTCGTCACCGGCTGGATGCTGTACCTGGATCGCCGCCGCAAGAAGCGCGAACTGCGCGCCGCGCGCGTTGTATTGCACAGCGCACCGGCGGCCTCGCAGGCCGAGCCGTGGTTGATCGGATTCGCCAGTCAGAGCGGATTCGCCGAGCGCCTTGCCTGGCAGGCGGCCGGGCATCTGCAGGCTGCCGGTCTGCCCGTGCAGGTGCGCTCGCTGGCGCAACTCGGTGCGCAGCATCTGCAGGGCACCCGGCATGCACTGTTCGTGGTCAGCACCTTCGGCGACGGCGAGCCGCCGGACGCGGCGCGCGGTTTCGAGCGTGAGTTGCTGCGTCAGCGGCTGGCGTTGCCGCAGCTGGCGTATGCGGTGCTTGCGCTGGGCGACCGCCAGTACGCGCAGTTCTGCGGGTTTTCGCGGCGGATCGAGCAGTGGTTGAACATGCAGGGCGCGCAGCCGTTGTTCCCTGCGGTGGAAATGGACAACGCCGATCCGCAGGCCCTGGCGCAGTGGCATGCGCAATTGGGGCAGATCGCCGGCGCACCGGTTGCCGCCGTCCCATTGACGCGGCCGACGCTGATGCACTGGACACTGTCATCGCGCACCCACCTCAACCCGGGTAGCGAAGGCGCGCCGATCTGGCGCATCGATCTGCATCCGCCGGCCGATGCGCACTGGCAGGCCGGCGACATCCTCGAAGTGCAGCCCGCGCATGCCGACGTACAGGTACGCACCTGTCTGGCTGCGTGGGGGCTGCAGCCAGATGCGCTGGTGCATGTGCACGCGCAGCTGCTGCCGCTGCAGCAAGCCGCTGCCGAGCGTGTATTGCCGGAAGCGCCAACGACGCCGCCGGCCTCCATTCCCGATCCACAAACATGGCTGGATGCCTGCGCCCGGCTCCCCACCCGCGACTACTCGCTGGCCAGCGTGCCGGCCGATGGCACCGCGACCGCCGTCGTGCGCCTGACCACCTGCGCCGATGGCAGTCCCGGTCTGGGCTCGGGTTGGTTGATCTGTCATGCGCCTGTGGGCGCGCCAGTGCATGCGCGTCTGCGCACCAATCCCGGTTTCCATCGTGTCGAACACGCGCCGATGGTGTTGATCGGTAACGGCACCGGCATCGCAGGCCTGCGCAGCTTGTTGCGTGAAGCCGGACTGGCCGGGGTGCACGGACATTGGTTGCTGTTCGGCGAACGTCATGCCGCGCACGACCGGCTGTTTGCCGAGGAACTGCAGGCCTGGCAGCGCAGTGGTCATCTGCAGCAACTGGATTGGGTGTTCTCGCGCGACCAGGCGCACAAGCGCTACGTGCAGCATCAACTGCGCGAAGCCGGCGATGCACTACGCCACTGGATCGATCGCGGCGCGGTGATGTACGTCTGCGGCAGCCTGGACAGCATGGCGCGCGAAGTCGATGCCGCGCTGCGCGAGATCCTGGGCGAAACGCGACTGGAATCGTTGACCGCAGCGGGGCGTTATCGGCGCGATGTGTATTGAGCGTGGTCATGACGACTGCATCGAAGCCTTGGAGGAGCCGACAACACGTCAAAAGCCTGGATGGTTGAGGGCGCGGTGCCCTCACCGCTCGCGGGACACGCCGTAAATCCGTCCGTGGAGGCTCGGTGGCGGCATCCATGCCGCCACACGGTCCCGCAATCGGTGAGGACACCGCACCAGAGGGTGGGTCGATAGCCTTGTGAAAAGCGGACCATCTCGCTGGTTGCCCTGGCTCGCTGATGCGGGCCGCAACTACATGAGAGTTAAGCGCATTAAAGGCAGCTCATGCATGGCTTGCACCATGCACACCGACCATCTCGACTGGTCCTTGCCCGCCCACCGTCGCGGGACCTTACGCGGCATGGATGCCGCGTAAGAGCCTACAGGGACGTACTTGCGGCGTGTCCTGCGATGGTGGGCGGGCAAGGGCCCTGCTGCCAAGCCGAAGATCACCGGCTCTACAACTGATCCATCTGCATTGTCTAAACGCTCCTTACTTGCAGCGTGTCCCGCGACGGTGGGCGGGCAAGGACCCTGCTGCCAAGCCGAAGATCACCGGCTCTACAACTGATCCATCTGCATTGTCTAAACGCTCCTTACTTGCAGCGTGTCCCGCGACGGTGGGCGGGCAAGGACCCTGCTGCCAAGCCGAAGATCACCGGCTCTACAACTGATCCATCTGCATTGTCTAAACGCTCCTTACTTGCAGCGTGTCCCGCGACGGTGGGCGGGCAAGGACCCTGCTGCCAAGCCGAAGATCACCGGCTCTACAAATGATCCATCTGCATTGTCTAAACACTCCTTACTTTCGGTGTGTCCCGCGATGGTGGGCAGGCAAGGGCCCTGCAGCAAATCCACAGATCAGCCGCAGCCAAGCCCCCAGCGAAGACCCAGATCATCCGCCCTGCAACAGACCGGCGTGACGTAAGTTTTGTCAGCCGTTCTCAGTCTGATTTCGCGCATCCACTCACCCTCAACGGCAACTGGCATCCCCATCCACCGCCGGCGCCTTCATTCGGTAGATATCCAACTGCCCCGCACGCGGTGCACGCGCGCTGCCGGTCACTAGCAACTCGCCCTGCTTGGCCACATCCACCACCGCTCCGAAGGTGCGGTCCTGCGGACCGTTGAACGACAGCGGCAACGCCTGACCCGCACCGTAATGCCCGTTCTTGCACGTCGCCAGCATTAACTGGCTGGGCCCATCTGTCTGCCCGCGCGCCCACACCAGTCCGCGCCCATCGCCGAGCCAGGCCGCATCCAGCTCATCGGCAGCGCTGTTGATGTCGCTCAACGGCGCAGGTGCAACGAAGGCCTGCCCGTCCCAACGTGCCACGAATACGTCCATGCCGCCGGCACCGCCGTGCCCATCGCTGGCGAACAGCAGGCGCGTGCCGTCCAGCGACAGCGTTGGGGAATGCTCGTTGCCCCGCCTGTTGACCGCCGCGCCCAGCGATTGCACTGCACCGATCCCGCCCTGCGCATCCACTGGCGCGCGATACAGATCCGCGCCCCCGGCACCGCCGGGCCGGGTGGAGACGAACAGCAGCCAGCGGCCATCGGCACTGAACAATGGCGAAGTCTCGTCATCCGTGCTGTTGATCGGCAGCGGCTGCGCGTTTTGCCAACGCCCGCCGCGCAGTTGGGCCTGCCACAGATCCCAGCCGCCGGCACCCCCGGCGCGGTCGCTTGCCCAGACGATGCGCTGGCCGTCCGGGCTCAACGTGGCACGTGCTTCGTTGGCCGGCGTGGAGACCACGCCCATGCCTTCGATGCCGAACTCGGCAAGCCCCGACGCGGCCGGGACGAAGAGTAAACTTGCCGCCAGCGCGAGCAGCGTCCATCGGTATTGCATGCGGTGTTCCTGCCTAAAGTCGCGCACAGTCTAGTCAACCAGAGAACGTTTCATGCCCGTATCCCGTTATGCCGTGTTCGGTCACCCCGTCGCCCATTCGCTGTCGCCGGCCATCCATGCCGACTTCGGGAAGCAGACCGGCATCGCGCTGGACTACACCGCCATCGACGCGCCGCCGGAGGAGTTCACCGCCGCGCTGGAGCGCTTCGCCGAGGCAGGCGGCAAGGGCGCCAACGTCACGCTGCCGCTGAAAGAGGCCGCCTGTGCGTTGTCGGCCAGCCTGAGCGACCGCGCGCGGCTGGCTGGCGCGGTCAACACGCTGGTGCGCAACGACGGCCAGTGGCAGGGCGACAACACCGATGGCGCCGGCCTGGTGCGCGATCTCACCGACCGCCACGGGCTGGATCTGCGCGGTCGCCGCGTGCTGCTGCTCGGCGCCGGTGGCGCCGCACGCGGCGTGGCGCCGGCATTGCTGGAAGCGGGCATCACCGAAATGGTGGTGGTCAATCGCTCGCCCGAGCGCGCCGATGCGCTGTGCGATGCATTGGGCGAACCGGCACGGGTGATGTCGCGCTATATCGAAGACCTGCGCGATCTGGGTGACTTCGAGCTGATCGTCAATGCCACGGCCGCCGGGCGCGATCGCGACGCTGGTGCGTTCTCGCTGCCGTTGGGGCTGGTCAACAGCCTCACCGCAGCGGTCGATCTCAACTATGGCGAAACCGCCATCGCCTTCCTGGCCTGGGCACGTGCGGCGCAGTGCCGCTACGCCATCGACGGCCTGGGCATGCTGGTCGAGCAGGCGGCCGAAAGCTTCGCGCTATGGCACGGCGTGCGCCCGGACACCAACCCGGTCTACGCCGCGCTGCGCGCACGCGATGCCGTCCTGATCAGCGCCGACTGAGGTGGGCAGCGTGACCGCCACCGATATCCTGCTGACCCTGGTCACCAGCCTGCTGTCGCGCGTGCCGCTGTTGATCGCCTTGCTGTTGGGGCTGGTGCTGCTGTGGCGTGCCCAGCGCGGGTCGCTGCGGCGCGCCGGGCTGGCCGCGCTGTGGGTGCTGCTGGGCTGTTTGCTGGCTGAAGTCGCCTTTCAGGCCATTCCGATGCTGTTGCTGCAACAAGGCAATGTGCGCCAGATCAGCAGGGTGGTCGGTGTCGCACATTTCGTGCTGATGGCCGTGCAGGCCGTGGGCATCGGCGTGCTGGTGTGGACGCTGGCGCGCAGCCTGCAACGCTCATCGCCCGCAGCCAGCGAGCGGCCCTGATTCCGATCAAGGCCCTGGGGCTGACCATGGTCGGCCTGGTCAGCAGTGGCCAAGGCATCTGGACGCTGCTGTATCCGGACAACCTGGCGGCGGTCAACCGGGGCGGCAGCTTGTACGAACGCTTCGGGCCGACCGGTGTGGGCGCCGGCATGCTGGTCATGGGCCTGGCGATGGTGGTGATCGGCGTGGTATGGGCGCGCTACGCCTGGCCGCGACGTACCTAGAGTGGCGAACAAAACCGCGCAGTAGTTTTGATGGCCGCTCTATAGGTAAAGACAACCGCGTTCAGTTGTTCCGCACGCCGGTCGCAGCCGCTGCGCCGGTCCGTGCGAAAATAGCGCGATGAGTGAAGTCGCCACACCGGCCGCGCCGTCGGCGCCCGTCCCTCCCCAGCGCAGCCTGACCGATCCGGTCAAGGCCAGCATCCGCGAGGCTTACGCCAAGCTGCAGGCCAACACGCCCGGCTTCGCCACGCGGCGGGCGCAGAGTCAGATGATCGGCCTGGTCTCGCGCGCACTTGCCACCTCTGGCGGCATCGGCATTGCCGAGGCGCCCACTGGCGTCGGCAAGAGCCTGGGCTATCTCACTGCCGGCGTGCCGATCGCCCAGGCCACCAAGAAAAAACTGGTGATCAGCACCGGCACCGTGGCCTTGCAATCGCAGTTGGTGGAGCGCGATATCCCGGCCTTCCTCAAGGCCACCGGCCTGGAAGCGACCGTGGCGCTGGCCAAGGGCCGCACGCGCTATCTGTGCACCCGGAATGCCGCTGAACTCGAAGGCGACACCAGCCAGAACGCGATGTTCGAAGACGAGCAGGCGCTCTACGACCGCCCGCTCAGTCCTGTCGATGCCGATCTGGCCAAACGTCTGGCCAAGGCCTACGCCGCGCGCAGCTGGAACGGCGACCTGGACGACGCGCCCGAACAGGTCTCGGTGCCGCTGCGCATGCGCATCACCACGCCGGCCTCCGGTTGTGCGGGCCGCCGTTGCAGCTACGCCGCGCAGTGCCCGGTGCTCAAGGCACGTACCGATGTGCGCGAGGCGCAGATCGTGGTCACCAACCACGCCTTGCTGCTGTCTTCGCTGTCGCTGGGCGATGCCGAAAACGGCCAGCCGTTGATCGCCCCGCCCGCCGACATGCTGCTGGTGCTCGACGAAGGCCATCACATCGCCGGCGTGGCAATCGACCAGGGCGCGGCCAATCTGCCATTGGACGAAATGGCCAGGCGCACCGGCCGGTTGCAGATCCTCATCGCCGCCGCCTACCGCGCGGTGGACAAGGACAAGATCGGCAATCTGCTGCCCAACGAAGCCATTGAGGTCGCCGCGCGCGTTTCCAAATTGCTCAAGGCCTTCCACACCGAAGTCGAACACGTGTGGAAGCCCGAACCCGGCGAGCGCGATCCGCTGTGGCGCGCGGCCAACGGCAAGTTGCCGCCGCAGTGGGGCCCGGCGATCGAAGAACTCGGCGAAGAAACCCGCGCGCTGTTCAACTGGGTGCATGCCGCACACAGTGCGATCGCCAAGGGCAAGCAGGACGATTCGGCGCGCGAACGCCTGCAGCGCAGCCTCGGCATGGCGCTGGAAATGGCCGAGCAGCAACACAATCTGTGGAGCGGCTGGCGACGCGAAGACAAGGAAGGCCAGCCGCCGATGGCGCGCTGGATCACCCTGTCACGCGATGGCGATCTGATCTGCCATTGCTCGCCGGTGTCGGCCGCGCAGGTGTTGCGCACCATGATCTGGAACGAGGTGGATTCGGTGGTGATGACCTCGGCCACGCTCACCGGCGGCGGCGATTTCCAATCCTTCGCCATCGACAACGGTCTGCCCGATCACGCCGAGATGGCCTCGCTGGCCTCGCCGTTCGACCTGCCCAATCAGGCCGAATTGATCGTGCCCAATTTTCCGGTCACCCCGGACGATCGCGAAGGCCACCCGAAGGAAGTCGCGCGTTATCTGGTGCGCGAGCTGGATTGGACGTCCAAGGGCAGCATCGTGCTGTTCACTTCGCGCTGGAAGATGGAAAAGGTCGCCGACCTGATGCCGCTGGCGCAGCGCAACCGCGTGCTGGTGCAGGGCGAGGGCAACAAGTCGCAACTGATCACCGAACACATGCGCCGCATTGCCGCCGGCGAGGGCTCGGTGCTGTTCGGTTTGAACTCGTTCGGCGAAGGCCTGGATCTGCCCGGCGATGCCTGCACCACGGTGGTCATCACCCAGGTGCCGTTCGCGGTGCCGACCGACCCGCAGACTTCGACCCTGAGCGAATGGCTGGAAAGCCGCGGTCATAACGCCTTCAACCTGATCGCCATCCCGCATGCGCTGCGCACACTCACGCAATTCGCCGGCCGCCTGATCCGCAGTTCCAACGACCACGGCCGCGTGATCATTCTCGATTCGCGCTTGCTTACACGTCGCTATGGAAAACGCATCATCGACGCGCTGCCGCCGTTCAAGCGGGTGATTGGTTGATGGGCTGATCGAACCTTGCGGCGCAGCCTTGCTGGAAGCGTCATGCGCGCTTGCGTTACGCAATACGAAGTTCGTCAGTTCACAGATCAAATCGGCAATGCCGTTATCTGCAACCTGCTGCCCGCATATTTGGCGATGCATATCACGCTACACAGTCATCATCATGTTCGCCTATCGCAGCGATCATAACTAACGACTTCTCACACTTCGGCCTGCTGGCCATGATTCAGTTCCTTCAAACGAGCTGACGCCATGCGCCCTGGATCCCTCATGGTGCTAGCCCTGCTAGCCCCGACGCTGATCGCCCCGCCGGTCTTCGCCCAATCCGTTCTGACCCGCGACAATGGCGCCAAGGTCGGTGATAACCAGAATTCCCAGACGGCCGGTCCGACCGGCCCGGTCTTGCTGCAGGACGTGCAGCTGATCCAGAAGCTGCAGCGCTTCGATCGCGAGCGCATTCCCGAGCGCGTGGTGCATGCACGCGGCACCGGCGTCAAGGGCGAGTTCACCGCCACCGCCGATCTGTCCAGCCTGACCAAGGCCAAGGTGTTCAGTGCCGGCGAAAAGACCCCGGTGTTCGTGCGCTTTTCCTCGGTGGTGCACGGCAACCATTCGCCGGAAACGCTGCGCGACCCGCACGGGTTTGCCACCAAGTTCTACACCAGCGAAGGCAACTGGGATCTGGTCGGCAACAACTTCCCCACCTTCTTCATTCGCGATGCGATCAAGTTCCCCGACATGGTCCACGCGTTCAAGCCGGACCCGCGCACCAACCTGGATGACGATTCGCGTCGTTTCGATTTCTTCTCGCACGTGCCCGAAAGCACGCGCACGCTGACGCTGCTGTATTCCAACGAAGGCACGCCCGCCGGCTATCGCTTCATGGACGGCAACGGCGTGCACGCCTACAAGCTGGTCAATGCGCAGGGTGAAGTGCACTACGTCAAGTTCCACTGGAAGACGCTGCAAGGCATCAAGAACCTCGATCCCAAGCAGGTTGCTGCCGTCCAGTCCAAGGACTATAGCCACCTGACCAACGATCTGGTCGGTGCGATCAAGAAGGGCGACTTCCCGAAGTGGGACCTGTACGTGCAGGTGCTCAAGCCGGAAGACCTGGCCAAGTTCGATTTCGATCCGCTGGATGCCACCAAGATCTGGCCGGACGTGCCGGAGCAGAAGGTCGGCCAGATGGTGTTGAACAAGAACGTGGACAACTTCTTCCAGGAAACCGAGCAGGTGGCGATGGCGCCGGCAAATCTGGTGCCGGGTATCGAGCCGTCGGAAGACCGTCTGCTGCAGGGCCGTATTTTCTCCTACGCCGATACCCAGCTGTATCGCATCGGTACCAACGGCCTGAGCCTGCCGGTCAACCGCCCGCGTGTGGCCGTCAATAACGGCAACCAAGACGGCGAAGCCAATAGCGGGCACACCACCAGCGGCGTGAACTACGAGCCTAGCCGCCTTGAACCGCGTCCGCAGGACTCCGCTGCGCGTTACAGCGAGCTGCCGCTGTCGGGCACCACCCAGCAGGCCAAGATCACCCGCGAGCAGAACTTCAAGCAGGCTGGCGAGTTGTATCGGTCCTACAGCAAGAAGGATCGTGCCGACCTGGTGCAGAGCTTCGGCGAGTCGCTGGCCACCACCGACACCGAGAGCAAGCATCTGATGCTGTCGTTCCTGTACAAGGCCGACCCCGAGTACGGCACCGGCGTGACCCGCGTTGCCAAGGGTGACCTGGCCCGCGTCAAGCAGCTGGCCTCCAGCCTGCAGGACTGATCCACCCGACGGCATCGCGGCCTGTGCCGCGGTGCCGTTCTCGTTTTCGGGAGAGCCACATGCGCACCCTGCTATTTCTGATGCTCGGCACCTTGTCTGCGGTTGCCAACGCTGCTTCACCCGCGTCTGTCCCTGCCAGTACCACGAATGCGGCCACCAACCCTGCGCAGATCAAGCTGCAGTTGCGCGAGTATTTTTTCGATGCGGCACGCGAAGGTCGGCAGGACATGCTCGCCGAGTTCATCCGCTCGCACTACGACCTCAATACCCGCGACGAGAAGGGCTATACCGCCCTGATCCTGGCCGCCTATCACGGCCAGCGCCCGGCGGTGGAGCAGTTGCTCAATGCCGGCGCCGACCCTTGCGCGCAGGACAAACGCGGCAACACTGCGCTGATGGGCGCCATCTTCAAGGGCGAGCTGGGCATCGCCAAACGGTTGATGCAGGCTGATTGCGCCCCGGACCAGCGCAACAATGCCGGCCAGACCGCGGCCATGTACGCGGCACTGTTTCAACGCACCGATGTCCTCAAGGATCTGGCTGCCAAAGGCGCAGACCTCAGTCTCAAGGACGGGCAGGGCAACGATGTGACCAAGCTGCAACGCGGCGAGTTCGCCACCGCTCCGGCGCGCTGAGCGCGCCTTTCCTGTTTGCCGGTCGGGTCCTCCTGACGAAGACACCTGGCTCGATGATGCACGTCGGCTCCGGCGACTGGCTCTACCGCCAAGGGGGCATCGAATAGCACTGCGCCAGTAGCGAAGGCTGATGGCCTTGACGATGCTCAGTCGTGATGCCTGCCGCACCGTGCTCGCACGCGCGGCAACCGATTCGCTAAAGCCGGTAACTGTCCGATGGGTGTTGTCGCCATGGCTTATGCAGGCAGGCCATTGTCCGGGCAACGAAGTCCCCCAATCCTGTTCCTCCATCGGTAACCATGCGCGTCCTCCGCCATGGCAGGCCCAGACCCCGGTCATCACTTCGACGTGCCGTGACAAGCGCGGTGAGCGGCAACCTGCCAGCTGGCCCCGCGCGGTCGTCCCACATCTGTCACGTCGGTTGCCTGCACCCGGCCATGGGCCGGATGTTCGGCTAAAGATCCGCACCTCAATCGCAGCTGCCGAAGCTGCCCTTTGGCGGCACCATCGGCTCCATGTCGCCCCGCCGGTTTTCTGCCGCGCGTGCGTTGGAACTCTGGCGGAGGTGGTGATTTTTCTGCCAGTACGTCAGGAGTTTTCTGACGTTGAAACCTTTGTGCGCCAAGGCTTTGACATAAATCTGAGCGCGCGCTGACTTGCTTGAAATTCATTGGGAAAAACCGCAGAAAACAGTTCAAGAAAGCGCTGGCAACGCCGATGCTGAAGCTATCGCACCTTGGAACCCCCGGACCATGAAGCTCGATCCTTCCATCCCTTTCTTGATGTCCCTGCTCGCCATGGTGCTGTGCACCGCCACCGCCGTCGTGGCGCTGGTGTTCGGCCAGGTGCATGTCCTCGCCACCTCGTGGAGCTTCTACACCGTGCTGGGCACTGCCCTGATCACGCTGGTCGCCTCCTACCACGCACTCGGCAAGCCGCTGACTGCCGAAGAGCGCGTTGGTTTCCGCAACCCGTAAGCATTGCTCACGTCCAGGCGCAGCGCGCAATCGCGCTGACGCCAGCAGTGGACGCAAGAATCCCGCTTGTAAGCAGTGATGTAGCGCGTTCGCTCGATAGGGGCGGGCGCCGCCAGGGACAGCAGCATCCTGCTCGGCGAATGCGACACCCACGGCCAGACTCAGCCTGCCAAACTGGCCCACGCCACCGCTGAGACGGCGCGATTCCGGCAAATAGCGATGCCGCTCGACGGCACTCGGACTTGGCAAGCTGGAGCCAAAACGGTGCGAGCGCGATGCCGTTCTCCGCGCCGACGGCAGGCGTGGCGGTGATGGCGGTTGCCGAAGCGCGTCTCCAACGCAATCCATAACGCTCACATCGTCTCGAATTCTGCCTGTCGATACGCGGTCGATCGCATGACGCTGCGAACAACTGATCCTGCAGCCAGATCTGACAGCCAAGAGCTTCGGCATGGCTCATGCGCTGCGGCAGATTCATCGGTGCCCGTGTAAGCTGTTGATCCTGCTCCGCATTCCGATGGCCACTCACGGTGGCCAACTTGTCGATGACCGCTTCCGCTGATCGTTACGCCGCTTCCTTGCGTCTGTCCGTCGCCCCGATGATGGACTGGACCGACCGCCATTGCCGCGTGTTTCATCGCCTGCTGGCGCCCTCCGCGCGGCTGTATACCGAGATGGTGCACGCCAACGCGGTGATCCATGGCGATCGCACGCGGCTGATCGGCTTCGATCCGGCCGAACATCCGCTGGCGCTGCAACTGGGCGGCAGTGAACCGGCCCTGCTCGCGCAGGCTGCGGCGATCGCGCAGGAGTGGGGCTATGACGAAATCAACCTCAATTGCGGCTGCCCCTCCGATCGCGTGCAGGCCGGGCGTTTTGGCGCCTGCCTGATGCGCGAGCCGGCGTTGGTGGCCGAGTGCGTTGGCGCCATGTGCGCGGCAACCACGCTGCCGGTCACGATCAAGTGCCGCCTGGGCGTGGACGACGATGACGACTATCTGGTGTTCGCCAGTTTCGTCGATCAAGTCGTCGCGGCCGGCGCTGCCATGGTGGTGGTGCATGCGCGCAACGCCTGGCTCAAGGGCCTGTCGCCCAAGGAAAACCGCGAGGTGCCGCCGCTGCGCTACGACTGGGCCTATCGCCTCAAGCAGGAGCGCCCCCAATTGCCGGTGGTTATCAACGGTGGCATCGCTGCGGTGGACACCGCGCTGGAACATCTGCAACACACCGATGGCGTCATGCTCGGCCGTGCGGCCTACCACGACCCTTACGTGCTGCATTGCCTGGACGCGGCACTGAATCAGCGCCCGGAACAATCGCGCGAGGCATTGCTACGCGCGCTGCAGCCCTATGTAGAGTCCCAGCTGGAGCAAGGGCTGGCGCTGAAGCACATCACCCGACATGTTCTGGGACTCTTTCATGGGCAGCCCGGCGGACGCGCATTCCGCCAGGTGCTGAGCGAGGGCGCACACCGGCCTGGCGCCCGGTGGGAGCTGGTCGAGCAGGCATTGCAGTGCACCGACACGCACGCATGGCGCGTTGTTGCCTGAGAGTGGTCCGGCACTTGCATGGCCTGAACCAACTCTTGAACGGCCGCATTTGTTAGCTCACAGCGCGGCAGCCACAACCGCGAGAGCGAGCGTAGGCAAGGCTTTCGACCTAAAACGGCGTTCATTTCACTGAATGGCGTTAACACGAAGCTAAAAAGTTCAGATCGGATTCACCCCCCAAAATCAAGAATTTGGGTCTATTCTCGGGCTCGACCACGCTGTGACGCATGGCCGGTTTCACGAATTTTGAATGTTCCTGAACAACCCGCTAGGATTCGTTTGTGACCCAGCCGTTCTGCCGCGCTAGCCATGTTGTCCTGGTTGCCCTTTGGGTCGCCACGGCAGCGCCGTCGGCATGGTGTCAGGGATATCCGATGGGGCATTCGGGCCGTGAGGCGTTACCGCCCTCAGCCCGCGGCAACGGGCGCACGCTGTCGGACACCATTCGGCAGGTGCAGCGGTCCACCGGTGGACAGATCCTCAGCGCCGAACGTGTGCCATTCGACGGTGGCAATCTCAACCGGGTCAAGTACATGTTGGATGGGCGCGTGCACACCGTGTACGAATCGGAACAGATGCAGCCCCCGCCGCCACGTCGCTCGGCGCCGCCAGATGCGCCACCACGCGACGATAACCAGTAAACGTAGATAGTTCTGCGTTCAGTCTCATAAATTCCCCGGCACCCGCCGACAACGTAACTAGGGAGAGTGCATGCGTATCCTTTTGGTCGAAGACGAAGCTCCGCTGCGCGAGACACTTGCCGCGCGCCTGAAGCGTGAAGGCTTTGCTGTCGACGCTGCACAAGATGGCGAAGAAGGTCTGTACATGGGCCGCGAAGTGCCGTTCGACGTCGGCATCATCGACCTTGGCCTGCCCAAGATGTCGGGCATGGAGCTGATCAAGGCGCTGCGCGACGAGGGCAAGAAATTCCCGGTGCTGATCCTGACCGCGCGTTCGAGCTGGCAGGACAAGGTCGAAGGCCTCAAGCAGGGCGCCGACGATTACCTGGTCAAGCCGTTCCATGTCGAAGAGCTGCTGGCGCGCGTCAACGCGTTGCTGCGGCGCGCGGCCGGCTGGAGCAAGCCGACCCTGGAGTGCGGCCCGGTCGCTTTGGATCTGGCAGCGCAGACAGTGAGCGTCAACGGCGCCAATGTCGACCTGACCAGCTACGAGTACAAGGTGCTCGAGTACTTGATGATGCATGCCGGCGAACTGGTCTCCAAGGCCGATTTGACCGAACACATCTATCAGCAGGATTTCGATCGCGATTCGAACGTGCTGGAAGTGTTTATCGGTCGCCTGCGCAAGAAGCTCGATCCCGACGGTGAGCTCAAGCCGATCGAGACCGTGCGCGGTCGTGGCTACCGCTTCGCCATCCCGCGTACCGAAGGCTGAGTCCGCGCGTCGGCAAACAGGAAGATAGGGTGTCGGTGCGCTCCAAGTGGTACAAACGCTGGCGGCCGCGCTCCCTGCAGGCCCGCCAGCTGTTGGCTGCCAGCCTCAGTCTGGTGGCCTTCCTGGCGCTGGCAGGCTACGCGCTGGATGTGGCGTTCGCCGACACTGCCGAAAAGAATCTGCGCGAGCGGCTGAAGAACTACGCCTCGGCGTATGCCGCCAATATCGATTTCGTTCGCGATGGTTCGCTGTATATCGGCGGCCAGCCGCCGGATCCGCGTTTCGACGTGCCCGGCGGCGGGCTGTACGTGGAAGTCGTGCGCCCGGATGAGAGCTGGACGTCGATGTCGGCCGAGGGGCCCAACATTCCGCACGGGCGCATGCTCGAGCCGCGCCAGGAAGAGTTCATCGGCCCGCTGGAGATGACCCAGATCGACGGCAGTCTGGGCGAGCTGTACCGCTACGGCCTGGGCGTGAGCTATGTCGAACGCGAACACGGCGGCGAGATTCCGTACACCATTTACGTGATGGAAGACGCGCGCTCGATGGGCGCGCAATTGCGCGTGTTCCGTGGCGCGGTGTGGTTCTATCTCGGTAGTGCCGGCGTGGTGCTGCTGGTGCTGCAGGCCTTCATCCTGCAGTGGAGCCTGCGACCGCTGCGGCGGGTCATCAACGAATTGACCAAGGTGCAGCGCGGCGAAATTCAGCGCATGAGCGAGCAGCATCCGCGCGAACTGGAGCCGCTGACCGAGAGCATCAACGCCTTTATCGAAAGCGAGCGCGACAACCTGGATCGTCAGCGCAATACGCTTGCCGATCTGGCACACAGCCTCAAGACGCCGATTGCCGTGTTGCGCACCCAACTGGACAGCGGTCAGTCCGAGCGCGATCTGCACGAGGAAATGGACGTGCAGCTGCGCCGCATGAACGACTTGGTGTCTTACCAGCTTGCACGCGCGGCCTCCAGCGGGCACAAGCTGTTTGCCGCGCCGTTGCCGATCGAGTCGACCGCCGAAGAAATCGTGCGCGGGCTGGAGAAAGTGTATTCGGTCAAAGGAGTGCTGTGCGAATTCGATATCTCGCCCGAAGCGCGTTTTCATGGTGAGCCGGGCGATCTGCAGGAGCTGCTAGGCAATCTGCTGGAAAACGGCTTCAAGTGGGCGCGCAGCCGCGTGCTGCTGACTGCGCAGCCAGGTCCCACCACCGGGAGCCGCCGCGCCGGATTGATCCTGTCGGTGGAAGACGATGGTCCCGGCATCGCGCCGGAAGATGTGGCCAAGATTCTGCAACGTGGCGTGCGCGGCGATGAACGCGTGCAAGGCCACGGCATCGGCATGTCGATCGTGCAGGACCTGATCAAGGCCTACCGCGGCGAATTGCAGGTGGTGCGCTCGCAGGAACTGGGCGGCGCCCGCTTCGATGTGACATTGCCGCCGGGACTGTGACCGGCACGCGTTGCGGGATGAACCCGTGGCCAATGTCGCGCCACGCTCCGACAACCGTTTAACGCCTCACGCGTTGGCTTGACCATACTGGGCCGGTTGCAGGCCGTTGCGATGGAGAACTGCATGTTCGAGCGCGTTGCACAGGCACAGTGGGTCACTGCACTTTCCGGCCGGACACGTCGACAGCGCAGATGGCGTGTGCCGTTGCTGTTGGCGGGCTGCGTCGTCGTGCTGTCGTGCAGTGCCGCCGAAGCGCCATTGACGCCAGCACAGACACGCTGGTTGCAGCGTGCCACCTACGGCGTGGATGCCGATAGCGCGGCGCAGCTGCAGCGGCTCGGCCCCAAGCGCTATGGCGTCTTGCTATTGCAAGCCAGCGACGATGCCGCATTGCCAGCGCCGATCCGTGCACAACTGCAGCAGTTCGATGCGCTGCACACGCCACTGCTGACCTTGTTGACGCAATACGAGGCCGACAAGATCCGCCTGCAGGGCATGCCCGATGGCGAAGAAAAGATCGCCTTGCGCAAGGCCTGGCAGGCGCGTGGCGGGCAGATGCTGACCCAGGCGCGTCAGGCGCAGTTGCTGCGTGCGGTGTATGCACCGGAGCAGACGCATGAGCAGCTGGTGTGGTTCTGGCTCAATCACTTCAGCGTATACGCCGACAAGGGGCGCGTGAAATGGATGGCGGCCGACTACATGGAAAACGCGATTCGTCCGCACGCCACCGGCAAGTTTGCCGATCTGGTGATGGCGACGCTGGAAAGCCCGGCGATGCTGGAATATCTGGATAACGCCAAGAATGCCAAAGGCAAGGTCAACGAAAATTACGCGCGCGAATTGATGGAACTGCACACGCTGGGCGTGCATGGCGGCTACAGCCAGCAGGATGTGCAGCAACTGGCGCTGATACTCACCGGTGCCGGTCTGGTGCCGATCAAGGCCGAAGGTGCTCCGCCCTTGCCGACTGTTGCACCGGGGCAACCGCAAGTGGTGCGCAAGGGCTTGTTCGAATTCAATCCTGCGCGGCATCAACCCGGCGACAAGACCTTGCTGGGCCAGCGCATCGCCGCTGGCGGTCTGGATGAGATCGAGCGCGCCGTGCAGCTATTGGTGCGGCAACCGGCGTGTGCGCAGTTTGTGTCGCAACGTATTGCCGAGTATTTCGTCAGCGACAAGCCGCCGGCCGCGCTGGTCGCGCGCATGGCAAAGACCTTCCAACGCAGCGATGGCGATATCGCCAAGGTGATGCAGGCCATGCTGGACGCGCCGGAATTTGCGCAGGCGCAACCGCGCAAGTTCAAGGATCCGAATCGGTTTGTGGTGTCGGCCATGCGGCTGGCGTACGAAGATCAGCCAGTGGTCAACGCCGCGTCGATGGTGAGCTGGGTGCAGCAACTCGGCGAGCCGATGTTCGGGCGCATCACCCCCGATGGATGGTCGTTGCAATCGCAGGCGTGGACCAGCTCCGGACAACTGGCGCGACGCTTCGAGGTGGCGCGTTCCCTGGGCAGCGGACCCAAGCAACTGTTTCGCTTCGATGGCGACAACGACACGCCACTTCCTGTGCTGACGCAGATCGATACGCGTCCATCGTATCGCTGGGTTGCGGCGTCGCTTTCCAGCGGCACGCGTGAGGCGTTGGGCCAGGCGCGTTCGCCGGCGGAGTGGAACGGGTTTTTGCTGTCATCGCCGGACTTCAACTATCGCTGATCTAGCGGCCGCTGATTCAACGACTGCTGATTCAACAATCGCCGAACGTTTATCGCCGCAGGAGTGCACCATGCAACGACGTCAATTTCTGCTTGTCTCTGCAGCGGTCGCGAGTCTGCCGTGGTCCGGTCGTCTGTTTGCCGCGCCACGCGACAGTGCGCGCCTGCTGGTGGTGTTTCTGCGCGGTGGCTACGACAGCAATAATCTGCTGGTGCCGCATGCCAGCGATTTTTATTATCAGGCGCGCCCGACCCTGGCGATTGCGCGGCCGGATGCGGCCAATCCTAACAGCGCCATTGCGCTGGATACGCAATGGGGTCTCAACCCGGTGATGCGCGAGGCGCTGTTGCCGCTCTGGCAACGCAAGCAGCTGGCCTTCGTGCCATTTGCCGGCACCGACGATGTGTCGCGCAGCCACTTCGAAACCCAGGACGACATCGAATCCGGCCAGGCCGGCAGGCAGCGCCGCGATTATCGGTCCGGTTTCATGGCGCGTTTGTCGGGCGTACTCAGCGGGGTGCCGGCGATTGCGTTTACCGATTCGCTACCGCTGACGTTTCAAGGCGGCGGCGATTTACCCAATGTGTCGTTGCGTGGGATCGGCAAAGGCGGTCTGGATGCGCGGCAGGCACAGATCCTGTCGCAGATGTACGACGCAACGCCGCTTGCGGCAGCCGCGCGCGAAGGTCTGGCATTGCGTCAGCAGGTGACCGCGCAGCTGCGCGAAGAGATGGAGCAGGCCGGCCGCGGCGCTGCCAGTGCGCGCACCTTCGCCGACGAAACCCGGCGCATGGCGAGCCTGATGCGCCACCAGTACCGGCTGGGATTCGTCGATGTCGGCGGCTGGGATACGCATGCCAACCAGGGCAGTGTCGAAGGTGGGTTGGCGAACAATCTGCGCAATCTCGGCGAAGGGCTGGCGGCATACGCCGATGCCTTGGGGCCGGCATGGAAGGACACCGTGGTGGTGGTGCTCTCCGAGTTTGGCCGCACCTTTCGCGAGAACGGCAGCAAGGGTACCGATCACGGGCACGGCACCACATATTGGGTGCTGGGTGGCGGCGTGCAGGGTGGTCGTATCGCTGGCGAACAGGTCGCGGTCGAACAACCGCAGCTGCTGCAGAATCGCGATTACCCGGTGCTTACCAATTACCGCAGTCTGTTCGGCGGTCTATTGAGTCGATTGTGGGGGCTGTCGCCAGCGCAGTTGGAGCGGGTGTTTCCTGGTGCCAGGCCGCGCGATCTTGGGCTGGTGTGAGTGCATTGCAGCGTGCTGTTGAAATCAGCAGTGCCGAGCGGGCACTTGGACGACATTGCGCAGCGTTGTTTTCAATTCGGCTAAGCGTGTGCGGGCAACGCGCGCGAAGCGGTTGCATGGCAACCATCGCAAGCAATGTGTTGATGCCACCACACCCTCAGCGTTGCGCAGAAGAAGCAAACGGCGAGGGCCCGTAAAAACGCGTCAACTGCGCAGCGACATCCGGCATGACGCGCGCGATCACTTGCGGCGCCGAGAAGTGATATTCGCTCACGACCGCGAAGAATTCTTCCGGTGCCTCGGCGGCATAGGGGTCGATCTCGGTGTCTTCGCCGGCATCGACGCGTTGGCAGAATGCATCGAAGGCCTGCTGGAAATCGCGTGCCCAGGCACGCTGCGCAGCGCGCGGCAGCGGCGGGGTGCCGTCGAGCGCGCCATCGAGTGCATCGAGCTTGTGCGCCATCTCGTGCACGATCACGTTGAAGCCGGCCTGCGGGTCGTCCAGGTCGGCCTGTACGTCGGCCCAGCTGACGATCAGCGGGCCTTGCTCCCAGGATTCGCCGATCAGGGTGTCGTCCCATGCATGCAGCACCCCGGCCGCATCCAGATGCGTGCGCTGCACACGGAACGCGTCCGGGTAGACGATCAGTTGCGACCAGCCGCGCCAGCCCACTGCACCGATTTCCAGCAGCGGCAGGCAGCAGGTGGCCGCCAGCAGCACATGATCGTGCGGATGCAGCTGCAACCCATCGACCGGGGAAATGGTTTTTTGCTGCAGGAACTGCGCAGCCAGGGTGCGCAGACGGTGCTGGCGGGGCGGATCGAGCGCGGCGACCCAGGCGCAGCGGCGGCTGACCGGCAGCCATAAGGCATCAGGAATATCGGCCGGCGGCCGGCGCAACAACCACTGGATCAGCGGAACATGCCCGGCAGGAAGCTATGCCAGCGCGGCATCGTGCGCATACGGGGTAACAGTCCGTCGCCGTCACTGCCACCACCGCCTGTGGCCGGCGCTGGCTTGTGCGCGGGAGCACGTGCCGGGGTCGCCGGCTCGCCGTTGGGGGTTCTGCCACGTGCCGCCGAATTGCTGCTGACGCAGCTCTCATGATCGCCATCGGCCAGCTGGTCCGATGCCAGTGCGGCAAGCGGAGCCAACAACAGGAGCAGGCAAACCGTGATTCGGCGCATCGTCCACATCCAGGGCAAGCGGCGTGAGTCGCCGATCATAACGTGCTTTTCACTCCCTCACGCAAGCCAGGCTGGGCGGGTGCGGACGCTTGGCGCATACTTTCGCGGATCGATTTGGGGACTTGCCGTGGATGACCGCGCCTTGCTGGCCAAACTTGCGAGCGGCCGGCTATCCGGCGATGCGTTGGCGCGCGATGCCGGGCTGACCCGTGCGGCGGTGTGGAAGCGGATCCAGAATCTGCGCGCGGCCGGGGTCGAGATCGAAGGGCGGGCTGGGGACGGCTACCGCCTGGCGGCGCCGCTGGACCTGCTGGACGACGCGCGTATTCGTGCGGCGATGGCGGCCGATGCGCTGGCAGGCCTGGCGGCGCTGGAGATCGCCTGGACCCTGGAATCCACCAACACCAGCTTGCTGGCGCGCCCGGCGCCGGAGCAGGGCGTGGCGGTGCTGCTGGCCGAGCGCCAGACCGGCGGGCGCGGCCGGCGTGGGCGTCAATGGACCTCGCCACTGGGTGCGCACATCTATCTGTCGGCCTCGCGCCGTTTCAGCGGCGGATTGGGCCAGCTGGCCGGGCTCAGCCTGGCCGTGGGCGTGGCGGTGGCCGAGGCCCTGCGTGGTTGCGGCTTTGCCGATGTCGGGTTGAAGTGGCCCAATGATCTGCTGGCGCGCGAGCGCAAGCTGGGCGGCTTGCTGATCGAAGGCGGCGGCGAAATGGCCGGCAACGCGCGCGCGGTGATCGGGCTGGGTTTGAACGTGCACATGCCGGCGGCGGCGGCCGCTGCGATCGACCAACCGTGGGTGGATCTGGATACGCTGGCCGGCCACGCGGTGTCGCGCGATACCGTGGTGGCCGCAGTGTTGTCGGCGCTGCTGCCGGCGCTGGAGCTGTTCGAGGCGCAGGGGCTGGCCCCGTTCCTGGGCCGCTATGCGGCCCTGGACGTCCTGAGCGGCCGCGCGGTGCAGGTCGAGGAGGCCGGCACCCGGCATCACGGCATTGCGCTTGGCCTGGCGGCCGACGGCGCATTGCGGGTGCAACTGGGCGAGACGGTGCGGCTGTTCCACTCCGGAGAAGTGAGCGTGAGACCTGCATGAGCGAGTGGTTGTTCGACCTGGGAAATTCGCGGTTCAAGTACGCACCGCTGCAGGGCGACCGCGCCGGCGATGTGCAGGCCTGGCCGCACGGTGCCGAGGCGATGGATGCGGCCGCGTTGTCGGCCTTGCCCACCGGGCGCATCGCGCATGTGGCCAGCGTGGCTGCGCCGGCGTTGACGCAGCGCATGCTCGGCTGCCTGCGCGAGCGTTTCGAACAGGTGCGCATCGTGCGGACCGCGGCCGAATGTGCCGGCATCCGCATCGCCTACGCAGACCCGGGCCGCTTCGGGGTCGATCGCTTCCTGGCGCTGCTGGGCGCACGCGGCGACGCACCGGTGCTGGTGGCCGGCGTGGGCACCGCGTTGACCATCGATGTACTCGGCGCCGATGGGCAGCACCACGGCGGCCGCATCGCCGCCTCGCCGACCACCATGCGCGAGGCGCTGCATGCGCGCGCGGTGCAGTTGCCGGCCAGTGGCGGGACCTATGTCGAGCTGGCCGCCGACACCGACGACGCGTTGACCTCCGGCTGCGATGGCGCGGCGGTGGCGCTGATCGAGCGCAGCCTGCAGCACGCGCAACGCAGTCTGGGCGTACCGGTGCGGCTGCTGGTGCACGGGGGCGGCGCGCCGCCGCTGCTGCCGTTGTTGCCCGATGCCAGCTTCCGCGCCGCGCTGGTGCTGGATGGGCTGGCGACCTGGGCGAGGTCTGCGTCGGCGCCTTGAACGGCGGGCCATGCGATCGTGCGGCCACGCGGCGGGCGCGGCCGGGAGACGGAATCGGTCGGCAGCGCTCGTACACTGCGCCCACGGGCTGGCGTGGGCAGCAAGCCGATCAGCGCTCGCCGGTTGTGACTGCCCGCGCTTAGAATCCATCGCATGTATGTCCGCGCACTCATCGTCGTCCTGATCGTCCTCAATGCCGGTGTGGCCCTGTGGTGGGCGTTGCAGCCGGCACCGGCAGCAGTGGCGGCACCGCCGCAGCCGGCCGGTGTGGCGCGCCTGGAAGTGCTGCCGAGCACTGCGGCAGCATCGCCAGCAGCGCCAGGCGAGGCGAGCGAGGCAGGCATGGGCCCGGCAGCTGCGGGCACCGCACCATCGGATGCACCTGCACCTGCACCTGCACCTGCACCTGCACCTGCACCTGCACCGACACCGACACCGACACCGACACCGGCACCGACACCGACACCGACACCGACACCGACACCGACACCGGCATCGACTGAGACATCGACGGCACCCACGGCGGCGTCTTCTTCGACTGCTGCGGCCGCCGCGAAGGTGGTCGCAACGTCGCAGACATCGGCACAGGTTCCACCACCAGCCAAGGTCGCTCCAACACCGAACGAGGTTGCGGCAGCGGCGATCAAACCATCGCCAGCGGTACCTACTCCCGCCGCTGCGCCGGAGCGCTGCGCCAGCCTGGGGCCGTATGCGGCGCGCGCCGATGCCGATGCCGCGCTGGCACGCCTGCGTGGCCAGGCCGCGCGTACCCGCGTGCGCGAGGACAAGGACGCCGGGGTCAGTACGTTCCGGGTGATGCTGCCCAATGTCGGCGATCGTGCAGCGGCGCAAGCCTTGGTCAAGCGCATCGCCGCCGCCGGCATGGGCGACTATTACGTGATTGCCCAGGGCGAGGACAACACCATCGCGCTGGGGCAGTACCAGAGTCGCGAACGTGCCGAGCGACGGCAGGCCAGCCTGGTCGGTGCAGGGTTTCCGGCGCAGTTGCTGCCCAGCGGCACCGGGCAATCGCGCTGGTGGATCGATGTGCGCAGCACGGCCGCGATCGGCACATTGCAAGGCACCGCCGGTGCGGCGCGTCAGCGGTCGCTAGATTGCGCCGCGCTGCGCTAGAATGCGCACCAGCGCGCAACGCGCCTGCCTTTGCCGGCATAGCTCAGTTGGTAGAGCAACCGCCTTGTAATTCGGACGCGGTTGTTGTGGCAGCCGAACCGAAAGCTAAGCGCGGCATGGCTTTACGCGCGCTAGCGCATAGACTGTGGGACGAGCCGGACACGGTTTGAGCAAGAGAAGTACGACATCGCCGCTTTAGCTCAGTCGGTAGAGCAACTGATTTGTAATCAGTAGGTCGTCCGTTCGATTCGGACAAGCGGCACCATCCTCAACAGTCAGCGCCGCTTCGCGCTGCTCTTTCTGGACTTTGGTTGCAACCTGGCCGCGCGCTGCTCTAGATACTCGCCGAGCAGTCCAAGCGGCGGCACGCCGAGCGCCTCGGCGAACTCGACCAACTCCACGGCGTCGATGCGCCGCTCCCCGCGCTCGCACTTGGACACGAAGGTCTGCGTGTTGCCCAGCCGTTCGGCTAGATCGACCTGCGACACGCCTGCCCGCTTGCGGGCCGCCTTCAGGACGGTCAGCAGTAGCTGGTAGTCGGGGTTGTGGGTCGATTGGGCCATCGCGCGGTGACAGGCAGGTCACCGCAAGCTAGAGTCCGTATTGGATTAGTCCAAAATAGACTATTTACTGGCATTGCTCAGGGGGAGTGCATGAAGCGGATAGGGGTTCTTCTGGTCGTCCTGGTGGCCCTGGCCTGGACCGGGTCGAAGCTGGTCCCGCGCAGCGAGCCCGCTGTCGCCGCACCCGCAGCGGTGGTCGAGGCGCCAAGCAAGCAGGCCCAGCAGCCGGAGGCGCCCAAGCCCGAGCCGGAGCGCCCCATGTCGGCAGCGGAGAAGAAGGCGCAGCAGGAGAAGTGGTTCGGTGCCGAGACGATCGTGGCGGCAGAGCGCGCAGTGAGGGGCGAGCTGAAGGCCCCGGACGCCGCGCAGTTCAGGGACGTGCGTGCCAACTATTCCGAGGAGTTCGGCGTGGTCGCCTGCGGCCGGGTCAACGCCAAGAACGAGTTCGGCGGGTACACCGGCTTCCGGCGCTTCGTGTCGGGCGGCAGGAGCGTGATCCTAGAGGGCCGGGATAATGTCGCGGATGCCTGGTCGAGCGCCTGCCTATAGGCCGAGGGCGGCAACTGGACAGTGGCCGTTGACAGGGCCTAGGATCATCAAAGAGTGAGGGAAGGATTGCAATGGGGAGACAGGCAAGCCGCCGATGGAGCGAATGGGCGTGGGGCGCGTGTTTATTCGCTCTGTCCCCGCTTGCGTTGGCAGCTACTGACCTTTCGCCGTTGCGTGCCCAGTTCCAACTGCCTGACGATCGTGTCGACTATGTCGCCGCCAAGCTGGCAGTGGATAGCATCATTGAACCGTCCACTGACACTGCGGCGGTACGTCGGCAAGTCGATCAATGGGAACGCGCTGTACGCGGCAACGTGCCTGCCAACCCGACGGCGCGCCAGGTTCTCGACGCTTTGCTCAAGACGCTTTATGTGCCGGGCGAGTGGAATCAGGGTAAGCCTTTTACCTACGACTTGTCGGACCCGCTGGGCAGAAATCCGAAGAACAAGCAGCTAGCCACCTACTTGGCCACGCGCGAGGGCAACTGCGTCTCAATGCCCATCCTCTTTGTCATCTTGGGCAAGCGGCTGGGGCTGACCGTTGCGCTTGCCACGGCTCCCAACCATCTGTTGGTGAAGTTCGCCGACGACGAGCAGCAGATGTGGTTGAACGTTGAAGCCACAGCGGGCGGCTTCAAGTATGACAGCAGCTACCAGCGCGAAACGGGGATCACCGAAGCAGCATTGGACAATGGACTTTACCTGCGCCCACTGCTGCCGCATGAGGGCGTAGGCGCCATCGCCGGCACGCTGATGGAGTACTACGGCGCGAAAAAGGACGCCGACGCGCTCATGGCCGTGGCGGACCTCGCGCTGGCCGCCAATCCTAAGGACCCGGTTGCTATGATCTGGAAGGCCAACGCCTACTACCTCCAGACGCAGCAGCGCTTCACATCCAAGTATCCGAACCTAGCAGACGTTCCTCCGGTGCTGCGCGGGGAATATGCTCGCTTGAGTCGCGAGAATCTGGCATGGTTTGCCAAGGCCGAATCCCTCGGCTGGACACAGAAGACGCCTGAGCAGGAAGCCGACTACCTACAATCCATCCAGCGTGAGCAGACGCGAAGGGGACAGTGATGCGCAAGATTATTCCAAGACTATTTGCAGCGGCGTTGGTGGTGCTCACGTTTGATGTATCCGCCCGCTTTGTGTCGGTAGATCCCGTTCAAGCCAACCCAAGCACTGGGAAGAATTTCAATCGCTATTACTACGGGAATAACAACCCATATAAGTTCACTGATCCTGATGGTCGCGTCGCAATCGTCAACCAAATGAAAGACGGTTCGATTCAAGTCGACATTCCTGCGACGTTCAAAGGGCCGGCGGCAACAGAATCAAACATTTCGGCTTTGAAAAGCCAAGTGCAGGGTTTATCGGGCACCTATAAAGTCGACGGAAAAGATACACAAGTGAATTTTCGAGTCACTGACGTCACCAAAGACACGCCTCGTGCGGCAAGAAACAGTATCACCCTGACCGCGGGTCCAACCGAGCGTAAAAATGGTGTGAGTGCGGCTGACCAGGGTGGGAAGCGAGCATGGATTGATGTCACTGATCGATTTGTGGCTAACGGTGTGGCGCCTCATGAGATATTGCACTTAGCCGACAATGGAGATCGCTACGACACGGTTGCTCGGAAGGTTGATCCAGCGCAAGGAAACAACATCATGAACACTGTTCCCGGTGTCATGGATAGCAGCAACATTCAGGAGATCATGCAGAGCAAGAACAATATCTTCCGAAATGAAGGCAACTGACATGTCGACCTTCCGGGCTAAGCATTTGCTTCTGCTCCTGCTGTTGCCATGGATAGCGACAGTTGATGCAAAGGATTTGTCAAATTATCCATGCACCGTCTTTAGCGCGGATGTTTGTTTTCGGTTGCCGGCCGGCACTCATGTGGACTACTCCGTTCCCGCCGACTTCGATCTTTACAGGGTGTTAAAAAATGCCCAGCCCATTGCGACTATCTATATCGGAAATTCGCCACAGATAGTCGAGAAATCTGTGGTTCCAAGTGTCAGTGAGACAACGAGTGGGACCATCAAGATCTACCGCGACGTAGCGACGCCTGCTGAAACGCTTGATGTCTACATCATCCCAAAGGCCGCGGACGCTCCAACAATTCATATCTCTGCTGATTTGAAACCTTCGACCTACAATGAATTCATGGAGCTGTTGTCTAGCTTTCGGCCCTGTAAGCCAATCAGATCTGGCGGCCAGCGGTGCCCATTGAATGCTGCCTGGAGCAGAGAGCTAGCTGCGCTAATGCCTTGAGTAGCTAATGAAACGCAAAAATCCTAGCCACTCAGTGGGCGATGATGTGCTCCAAGCCCACGTTGGCTTATAAGACGGCAGTCCAGTATCTGTGTTGACGTCTCATACGGTCGGACTCAAGTCTATCGTGATGCAGGATGCCGCAAAGATCGGTATCGAGCCTTGAGCTGGAGCCGCGCAACCCGAACCGAGTAGTCCCGAGCATCCTGGACATGCTGGGGCGCCTGGACACAACGTTGGTATCAGCGCGAGGTGCGTCCGGGTACAGTGTGGTTAATCGGGCTGCGGACCAGACCAGCCCGAGGATCGTCGGCAATGGCTATGGCGATCAGAAGTGCTTTCGGTGGCAAGAACAGCCGAGGCCAGCCCAGCGTGACGAACTGAGCAGCCCATCTCTGCGACGCACAGCAGGCCCAGTCCCCCGGCGGCATTCCGCCGTCGCGGGAACCTGGAGATGGAGCACGCCTGTGACTACCCTCGAACCCAAGAAGCTCACCCCCGACGAGCTGGCCGAACTGCACTCCCTCCCCGATGATGCGATGGCCAAGCCCGAGGAGGCCGCCGCATACCTGCGGCTGAAGCGCACCACGTTGGCGTGGTATCGCTGCCACGGCGGCGGCCCGAAGTACGTCCGTGTCGGACCGAAGTTGATCCGTTACCGCATGGGTGACCTGCGCGACTACGCGAAGGGCCAGCCAATGAGCGAAGGTGTCCGGCGCGCCGCGACGGCGATGCTCGCCGCCCGCACCGCCAACGCGGAGGGCTGACCGGTGTGATCGGCCGAAAACAGCTATCTGTCCGCAGCCCGCCAATCGCAGCGCGCCAGTTGCTGTTGCCTGCGCGCAGGACGCGCAGCGACTCAGGCCGGGCGACCGGCCGACAGCAGTTCCAGCGTGGCCTGGTCGGCATCGGTGGCGTCGACGCGCAGGCGTTCGGCCAGAGCGGCAACGACGATGGCGTGGGCCTGGCGGAGCACGCTGTCCGCATCGGCGCTGGCGTCCACGACGTGCTTCCCCGGCAACTGCAGCTGGGCAAAGATGCTGCGGCAGCGTTCCAGGTTGTCCTGTGTTTCGAAGTGATTGGGTGCATCGCCGCGGGCGCGGATACGCGCCAGGCCGGTGGGCGGGGGCAGGTCGAGCAGCAGCAGCACGTCCGGGCGTGGCGCGAAGGCGTTGCGCTCCAGCAGATCGTCCAGCGGCAGGCCGGCGGCGCCCTGGTAGGCGACCATCGAGGGGAAATAGCGGTCCAGGATCACGATGTCGCCGCGTGCCAGCGCCGGCGCGATCAGGGTGTCCACGTGTTCGTGGCGGTCGCGGATCAGCAGCTCGGCTTCTTCGTCGGCGCTGAGGCGGCCGGTGGCGGCGGACTGGCGCAGCTGGGTGCCCCAGGGTCCATTGGTCGGCTCCTTGCTCAGCACGACGCGCGCGCCGGCCGCTTCCAGCGTGGTGGCCAGGCTGCGGGCGAGGGTGGTCTTGCCGGCGCCGTCGATGCCTTCGATCGCGATCAGCAGACCGCCGGGCTTCAGTTCGATTGTCATCGCGCTACTTTATCCGATCGTGGTGCTGGATCAGCACCTGGCATCGGCGTGGAAGGCGCCCTGCAGTTGCCGATCCCGGCGTATCGGGTCTCCGCTGCGCGTCACCGATGGCACCGCCGCTGCCGCGCGTCGATGCCTGTGCGAGATAGCTTGACGAGAGTCTGTGCAACGCAGTGCCGGGCGCGCGCGACAATCGCATCACGATCGCCGGTTGCAGGCGCGACCGGCTGCGCTATTGCTTATGCCGTATGACCGGTATGTCCTGTGCGATGTCGGGAACGTCCCGATGCCCTGGTTATTGATCGCGCGCCATACTGAACAAGTCAGGCAAAGCGCTCGAATGTATGACGTTCGCGTCGCGTGTCTGGCATCAAGGAAGATGGACGCGTCGCCGCCACCCTAGAGGCGGCATCCCCCGCGTGACGCCCGATCAGGCACCGTCGTGACCGGATTCCTTGTTTTGCTCGTTCGCCGACCACGTCGGCATGCGCCATGCGCGCGGCCGCTCAGCTGGTCGCCGAGGTGTAGCGATAGGACAGCAGCGACTTCACCAGGAACGTGATCTGGGTGGCCGAGCGCGCGTCCACGCGCATGACCGGGATGCGGAAGCCTTCGGCCACCAGCGCGTCGCGGAACGGCGGCAGCAAAAAGTCCTGCATTTCGTCGGTCATGGTGATGCCCACCGCCAGGCTTGCCGCAGGTGCGATCTGCGAAAACTCGCGCAGCAGGGCCACGGTGGCATCGCGCATCTGCGGATCGCGTGCGCTGACCAGCACGATCACGCCCAACGCGCCGTCGCACACCAGCGGCCACATGAAATCCAGGTATTTCTGCCCGGGCACGCCATAGACGTGCAGCAACTCGCCGTCTTCCAGTTCGATCGAGCTGTAGTCCAGCGCGACCGTGGTGTAGGTCTTGTCGCCGTAGGCATCCTGGCTGAGCGGCATCTCGGTGCTGACCGGCTCCACGTCGGAGATGGCGCGCACGGCGGTGGTCTTGCCGGCGCCCATGCCGCCAACGAACACCAGTTTGTTGGCCGGAAGACTCATGACTGCGCCTGAAAGAGAGAGAGGCCAAACCGACGTGCGACCCAGGAGAAGAACCGGGAGTTGCTGCTGTCCGGACGAGGCTGCGTTGCAGGCACGGCAATCTCCGCAGTCTGGGCAAGGCCACTGGCAAGTGCAGCGGCGAACAGGCATTCCACCGTTTGCAGCGGCAGCTTGCAAGCGTTGGCCAGCGCCTGCGCGCGCCACGGACGCGCGTGCAGGTGGGCGATGGCGAGCAACTGTGCCGGCGAGCTGGTTTCGGCATTCAGCTCCGGCCATTGGCGCAGCTGCAGCGCATGGCTGGGTTCCACCGCCGGCAGCGCGGGGCGCAGATGCTCGGGCAGGGCGAAATACAGCGCTTCGAATGAGATGCGTTGCGTCAGTGCTGCATCGGTTGTGTCCGGTGCGACCTGCCAACCGGGGCGATCCAGTGCGGCGACCAAGTCGGACAACGGCAGGCCGGGTGCAAGTTGCACGCAGGCATTGGCCGGATCTACACGGACGTGCAGCTGCGCGTGGCGTAGCAGCACTGCAGCGTTGCCGAATTCACCGCGGCAATGGCGGATCAGCAGCGCCGGTTCGGCGATCTGCACGGTATGCGGCGAGGACAGCAGCAGACGCAGGTGTTCGTTGAGTTCGCGCACGGTGGCGCCGTGCTTGATCCATGCGCCGGCGACCGGTGTCCGCGACACCACCAGCACGCGCATCGGCTGGCCTTGCAGCGCCTGCCATGCGGCCAGGCCGTCGGCGCTTTCCAGACCCAGTACCACCACGTCGGCCGCGTGTTGCGGCCATTGCCCCAATTGCACGTCGACGCGCTCGGCCAGCAGCAGCGAGCACGCCAGTTTCAGGCGCGTGGTGTGCAGCAGGTCCAGGCCGGCCGTAGCGACCCGCAGGGCGTGAATGGGTATGGTCATGACATGGCGCCGCATCGGCGCGTTGGAGTGCGACGCCTGCCGGTGCAGACCGGCAGGCCGGACAGGCGACGCGCGTGCGCCGCCAGGTTGGCATCAACCGAAGTCGAGGGTCTTTTCGAACGCCTTGAGCTCGTGACGGGCCATCGCCAGATTGGCCTTGGCGCGGTCCAGCACGACGTACAAGAACAGCGTGCCGTTGCTCTCCAGCGGACGCAGCAGGTGGTACTGACGGGCCAGGGTGATCAGGATGTCTTCGATCGTGTCGTTCAGACCGAGCTGCTCGGCGATGCGACGCTTGGCGCGCACCACTTCGGTATTGCCGGCGGCGGCCAATTCCAGGTTGAGATCGGTGCCGCCGGTCATGCCCAGTGCCATGCCGCTGTCGCTATCGACCAGCGCGGCGCCGACGAAACCGGCGATTGAATGCAGATGTTCCAGATTGAGTTGTGCCACGGGATGTCCTTACAAGCGGTGAGTAATGAGTGCACGAAAGGCAAGCACGAACAATGCCAAGCCTCAGGTCGCTGGCTGCGCCATGGCCATGGCCTTGGCCAGACGGCCGGCGCAGTCGCGTGCGTTGAACAACAGTGCGGCGGCATTGAGCTGCGGGCCGCCAATTGCGGTGAGCGTCAGCGGCTTGTCGGCGCGAATGCGGATCAGCACCAGCTGGCCGCCACGGGTGCTGACGGTGGCGTAATCGGCCTCGCTCAGACTGGATTCGCGCGCCAGGGTCTCGCCCAGGGTCAGAAACGAATTGGCCATCGCCGCCAGACGGCGACCGTCGACATCCAGACTGGATTGCTCGGTAATGGCGCGCCCGTCGGCAGTGGACAGCATCAACAAACGGATGCCCGGCTCACGCTCGATGGTCTGCGCGAACTCGCGGCCGATGCGCTGCAGGTCGTACTGATGCGACGCCCGCGCGACCTCGCCCACGGCAGCCTTGACGACCTGGTTGACGGCGTTGTGCGGCATGAACTTCTCCCCCCTATACAAAACGCACTGCGCGATGAAAAAACCTGTCGATGGCACTGAGGTCCCGCGCTGGCGGGCAGACAATGACATCGGCATCCCCAGCCATGGTCTAACTGTGCGGGCAGGCAGGCGCATTCCGCAAAGCACAGATGCGCCACAAACTGCCCAACCACGTCACGTGAAGCAGCAATCAACCTCTCTACGCAGCTGACAAGCGAACGCGGCTGGTGTTCGGTAATGCTCCGGCCGGGATGGATCACGCTGACACCGCAGCCTTTGCGCATGCCATCCACACCCGTCCGACGCTTGCCCGCTACGGGGTATCGGCCGCTGTTCGGATTGCTGCAGTGGCAGATGCGATTGCGTAATTGGTGACGCAGGCCTTGCGCCGTGCTGCGCTGCCGCGCGTCAGTGCGCAGGCCGGCGACTAGACTTCAGCGCTTTCTCGATGCTGGAGCAATGCATGGCGACGCAGTACCTGCCGGTTTCCCTGATTGGCGTTCCCACCGATATCGGCGCCGGCCACCGTGGCGCGCGCATGGGGCCTGAAGCGCTGCGCATCGCCGGCTTGCAGGAGGCCCTGATCGGCCGCGGGGTGGAGGTGCGCGACCTGGGCAATCTGGATGGCCCGCGCAATCCCTGGCTGGCCCCGCAGGCCGGCTACCGGCATCTGGACGAAGTGGTGGCCTGGAACCAGGCGCTGATGGAGGCCAGCTACGCTGAATTGTGCGCCGGGCGCATGCCGATCATGCTCGGCGGCGACCACTGCCTGGGCATCGGTTCGATCACGGCGGTGGCCAAGTACTGCCGCGAACAGGGGCGCGCGCTACGGGTGCTGTGGCTGGATGCGCATTCTGACTTCAATACCAGCGAGGTGACGCCATCGGGCAACGTGCACGGCATGCCGGTAGCCTGCCTGTGCGGGCTGGGCCCGCAGGCGTTGACCCATCTGAGCGGCAGCGCGCCGGCGCTGCTGCCCGAGCAGGTGCGGCAGATCGGCATCCGCTCGGTGGACCCGGAGGAGAAACGCCTGATCAAACAGCACCGCATCGATGTCTACGACATGCGCTACATCGACGAGGCCGGTATGAAGCGCACCATGGAGGCCGCGCTGGCAGACATGAGCGATGACACCCATCTGCACGTGAGCTTCGATGTGGACTTCCTCGACCCCAGCATCGCGCCGGGCGTTGGCACCACCGTTCCCGGTGGTCCCAACTACCGCGAGGCGCAGCTGGTGATGGAGATGATTGCCGACACCGGGCGTATGGGGTCGCTGGACATCGTCGAACTCAATCCGGTGCTGGACAACCGCAACGCGACCGCCGAGCTGGCGGTGGATCTGGTGGAGAGCCTGTTCGGCAAGTCCACGCTGATGCGAGATTGATCGATTGCTGAACGCGGCGCACCACGTTCACATCAAATCCACGGCCACGCAGTCAGATTTGGCGCCAAGCGCGGTGCGTTGGCACCGAATGCAGAACTGAGGAAGACCGATGAAGCGACTGCTGACACTGATGGTGCTAGGCCTGTTTTCGGCTGGCGTGATGACTGGCTGCAACACCATGGCCGGCGCCGGCAAGGACATGCAGGGCGCAGGTGAGAAGGTCGAAAAGAAGGCCGACAATTGCAGCGACGGTAAGTGCTGATTCCAGGTTTTGTTTGATCTTGTTGTTCGAATTGATTGATCTGCGGCACGTCGCCGTTTACCCATGAAGGAGTTTGTTATGAAGCGTGCAATTATGCTGCTGGTGCTGTCGGTGTTTTCGGTCGGTATGCTGGCGGGTTGCAACACCGTTGCAGGTGCCGGCAAGGACGTGCAGGGCGCTGGCGAGAAAGTGGAAGACGCTGCGCGCAAGTGATCTAGCGCTGCATGCCTGAAAAACGGGCCGCAAGGCCCGTTTTTTTTCGCCTGTGTTTTTGGGAGCTGCTGCGTTCGACGCGCCAGTTTTGCGTAGATCGACATGCACGCGTGCATCGCACGCGTAAGCGACCATTCAGTGGGGTGAGTCCGGGTTTGACAGTTTTTGATCTGCAGCGAACGCGTCCATCGGCAATCTGACGCCACGGTCAATCGCGGCCGCATCAAGCGGAGTCAACGCATGAACGCTGACATCATTTCCGGTAAGTGGACCCAGCTCAAAGGCAAGGCGCAGGCCAAGTGGGGCGACCTCACCGACGACGATTTCAAGATCGCAGAAGGCAACGCCGAGTATCTGCAGGGCAAGCTTCAGGAGCGCTATGGCTGGGATCGCGATCGCGCCCAGACCGAAGTGCGCGCTTTCGAAAAGTCGCTGCGCGACGACACCTGAGCCATCCGCAAGGTCGCTCGCGCGATGAAGTGAGCGACACCAGCACACGACGGGCCGCCTGATGCGGCCCGTTTTGCGTCTGCGGCCAGGAATAACGCATGCAAAACCGGCGCGTCCATGTCCGGCGCACGGAACCGCTAAACTTGTGCGCTGACTTCCTGGCCTTCCTGCAGATGACCACTCGCGTCCTTACCGGCATCACCACCTCCGGCACCCCGCACCTGGGCAATTACGTCGGTGCGATCCGCCCGGCGATCCAGGCCAGCGCCGGCGCCGATGCGGAGAGCTTCTATTTCCTGGCCGACCTGCACAGCTTGATCAAGGCGCAGGACCCGGCGCGTACGCAGCGCTCCACCCTGGAAATCGCCGCCAGCTGGCTGGCCTGCGGGCTTGACCCGGAAACAGTGTGGTTCTATCGCCAGTCCGATGTGCCGGAGACCACCGAGTTGCTGTGGCTGCTCACCTGCGTGGCCGGCAAGGGCATCCTCAACCGCGCGCATGCCTACAAGGCGGCGGTGGACAAGAACCGCGCCGAGGGCGAGGACGAGGACGCGGGCGTGAGCGCCGGCTTGTTCATGTACCCGGTGCTGATGGCGGCGGACATCCTGATCTTCAACGCGCACAAGGTGCCGGTGGGGCGCGACCAGATCCAGCATATCGAGATGGCGCGCGATTTCGCCCAGCGCTTCAATCATGTGTATGGGCGCGACTTTTTCACCTTGCCCGAGGCGGTGATCGACGAGCAGGTGTCCACGTTGCCAGGCCTGGACGGCCGCAAGATGAGCAAGAGTTACGGCAATACGATTCCGCTGTTCGCCCCGCGCGAGGAACTGCGCAAGCTGGTGTTCTCCATCCTCACCGATTCGCGCGCGCCCGGCGAAGCCAAGGACACGCAGGGTTCGGCGTTGTTCCAGCTGTATCAGGCCTTCGCCACGCCGCAGGAAACGGCTGCCTTTGCCCAGGCCTTTGCCGATGGCATCGGCTGGGGCGATGCCAAGCAGCAGTTGTTCGAGCGGATCGACCAGGAAATTACGCCGCTGCGCACGCGTTATGAGGCGCTGATGGCCGAGCCGGCGAAGATCGAGGCGATTCTGCGCGCCGGTGGCGCACGTCTGCGCGCGCGCTATGCCACGCCGTTTCTGGCCGAGCTGCGCGCTGCAGTGGGTCTGCGCGATCTCTCCAGTCAGGCCGCGACGACGTCCGTGGACGCAGATGAAAAAGTCGCACCGCCGGTGTTCAAGCAATACCGCGAGAGCGACGGGCAGTTCTATTTCAAGTTGACCGATGGCGCCGGTGCCTTGCTGCTGCAGAGCGATGGCTTCGCCTCGCCACGCGATGCGGGTCAGTTGATTGCACGCTTGAAACAGGCCGAGCAGGCCAGTGATCTGCAATTGCCGGGCGTGCATGCGCAGGTGGATGCGGAGGTGATTCTTGCCGCGATGCGTGTGTTGCGCGAGGGGTGATCGGCGCGCAGCAATGCATCGCGGCTGACGGCCGACGGTACGAGGTGATCGCCTGGCCGCGCCAGGTCGAATTCCGATAAGCGCAGCCTGACGGCAGCGCTGTCCGGGCGACTGATGCATCGCTGCCTGGAACTGCGAACACAGCCAGCGCAAAGCCCTTGCGCCTACACTGCGGTTTCCTGGGCAAGCATGGTGTGGGAATGACAGCGACGGCCGATTCCAGCATCCAGACCATCGATACCGGCTTTGGCGGTGTGCAGTTCGATGCGGCGTACCTGATCGTCGAGGCGCAACGTGGCGCCTTTGTCGATTGCGGCACTTCGCTGTCGGTGCCGCACATGCTGGCTGCGTTGCACTCCGCCGGGCTGAGGCCTGCGCAGGTGGAGTGGTTGATCCTGACCCATGTGCATCTGGATCACGCCGGTGGCGCGGGCGCGTTGCTGCAGTACCTGCCCAATGCGCGCGTGCTGGTGCATCCGCGCGGCGCGCCGCACATGATCGATCCCACCCGGCTGATTGCCGGAGCCACCGCCGTGTATGGCGAGGCGGAAATGGCGCGCAGTTATGGCGCCATCGTGCCGGTGCCCGCCGAGCGGGTGGTGGAAGCAGCCGATGGGCAGACCGTGATGCTGGGCGAGCGCGCGCTGCGCACGATCGAGACGCCCGGGCACGCGCGGCATCATCTGTGCGTGTGGGATGCGCGCAGCCGCAGTTGGTTCACTGGCGACACCTTCGGCTTGTCGTATCGCCAGCTCGATAGCGCGCAGGGCGCCTTCATCCTGCCGACCTCTTCGCCGGTGCAGTTCGAGCCGGAAGCGATGCTGCACTCGATCGCGCGGCTGATGGAGACGACGCCGGCCGCGATGTATCTGACCCATTACGGGCGCGTCACATCGCCGGGGCCGTTGGCGCAGGCGTTGATCGAGCAGATCCATGCGATGACGGCCATTGCACTGAGCTGCGCACAGCGTGCGGACCGCCATCGCTGCATGGTGGCGGCGTTGAGTGAGCTGTATCTGGAGCGCGCCCGCCTGCACGGCTGCCGCCTGGACGATGCGAGCGTGGCGCAGTTGCTGGCCACCGATATCGAACTCAACGCGCAGGGCCTGGCGTGCTGGCTGGATCGCGCAACGCGGACGAGTTAGCGCGCTTGGAGCGGCTGATAAAATCTCTTGAACGCTGTATCGGTGGCGGCAACGTGTTGGCAGCACTCGCCTTGGTTGACAAGTGGAGTGATGTCGGGAATGGCAGTGACGTTGCTCGCATCGAAATGAGCCGATCAGACCGCAGCGCAACGCGCACTGCTCGCAACCATGCACCGAAACTTGGCTGGTCGAGGGCGCGGTGCCCTCACCGCTTGCGGGACACGCCGCAAGTACGTCCGTGTAGGCTCGGTGGCGGCATCCATGCCGCCACACGGTCCCGCAAGCGGCAAGGACACCGCACCATAAAGTTGGTCGGTGGTTGGGTGAAGCCTGCCTGCGATCATGTTGCGTAGCTGATCGCCGCAGCGTTATCCGACAACACACGTCATGCGTCGCTTGCAACCATGCGCACCGACCATCTCGACGGGTCCTTGCCCGCCCACCGTCGCCGGACCTTATGCGGCATGGATGCCGCAGAAGAGCTTACATGGACGTACTTGCAGCGTGTCCCGCGATGGTGGGCGGGCAAGGGCCCTGCAGCAAAGCGGCAGATCAATCGCTCTGCAACTGCTCTATCCGCAGTGTCCAATCACTTCCACGATAAGCGGGATTTCGAATAGCCATGCATACCGACCATCTTGACTGGTCCTTGCCTGCTCACGGTCGCGGGACCTTACGCGGAATGGATGCCGCGTAAGAGCTTACAAGGACGTACTTGCGGCGTATCTCGCGATGGTGGGCGGGGTAATGGCCCTGCAGCCAAGCCGCAGCTCAGCCGCTCTGCCCACGACGCATCCATACCGTAGGAAAAATGTTGTGTGTGATCTGTTTCATCGGCGTCTGGCGCAATGAGACATTCTCGATAACGCTACCTGTGCGCTGGCTTCAATGAAAAACGCTTCCCGCGCTTTAGCAAGGCATGCAGTCCATGCGATCGAATGCATTCTCGTGTCATGGTGCTCCGGTGTCGGCCGCACGCTTGTAAACTGTGTGTCATCTAACTGTTGCAAGGCCACGCCGTGAATCCGATGCGCATCCTGTTGTTGTCCGCCTGCCTGTTTGTGGGAGGCGTGGCGCAGGCCGCCAACGATCTGCCCGGCGGGGGCATCGATGCCGAGGCGTTATCGCGGCATGTGCGCCTGCTGGCATCGGACCAATTCGAAGGGCGCGCGCCGGCCAGCGCCGGCGAGCAGCGCACCGTGGATTACCTGGTCGAGCAGTTCAAGACGGCAGGGTTGCAGCCGGGCGGCGAGCAGGGCGGTTGGACCCAGGCAGTGCCGTTGGTACGCGCGCAGGTCGATGGCCCGGTGCGCGCCAGCCTGCGCGTCGGTGGCAAGACCCAGACCCTGGTCAATGGCACCGATGTGACCTTGCAGAGTCTGCGCCCGCTGGATGCAGTGGCCTTGAAGAACGTACCGCTGGTGTTCGTCGGCTACGGCATGAGCGCCCCGGAGCGGCAGTGGGATGACTACAAGGGTGTGGACCTGCACGGCAAGATCGCGGTGGTGCTGATCAACGATGCCGACTTCGAAGCGCCGCAGCCTGGCGCATTCGATGGCAAGGCGGTGACCTACTACGGCCGCTGGACCTACAAGTACGAAGAGGCCGCACGCCGCGGTGCGGCCGGTGTGTTGATCGTGCACGAGACCGCGCCGGCCGCGTACGGCTGGGCGACGGTGCAGAGCTCGGGCCTGTCGCCGTTGTTCGATATCGAACGCAGCGATGCCGATGCGAAGGCGCAGCATGTGCCGGTGCGCGGATGGATGCAGCAGGCGTTGGCGGTGTCGCTGTTCCAGCGCGCCGGGCTGGATTTTGCGCAGGCCAAGCAGCGTGCGCAGCAGCGCGATTTCGCGCCGATTGCGCTGGGCGATGCCATGCTGTCGGTGGACTTCAAGCTCAAGCGTGAGCGCGTGGTCACGCATAACGTGGTGGCCAAGCTCACCGGCAGCCAGCATCCGGACGAGACGGTGATCTTCTCCGCGCACTGGGATGCCTTCGGTGTGGGCAAGGCCGACGCTAGCGGCGACACCGTGCGTCGTGGCGCGGTTGACAACGCCACCGGCGTGGCCAGCGTGCTGGAACTGGCGCGCGTGTTCGCAGCCGGCCCCCAGCCGCAGCGCACGCTGTATTTCATCGCATTGACGGCAGAAGAAAAGGGCCTGCTCGGCGCCAACTATTACGCCGCGCATCCGCTGGCGCCGTTGGACAAGACCGTGGCCGTGCTCAACATGGAGATGTTCAGCCCGGATGGCCTCACCCGCGATATCGCCTCGTGGGGACGTGGGCGCGTCTCGCTGGAAGGCGAGTTGGAACAGGCCGCCAAGGCGCGCGGGCGCAGCTATTCGCCGGACCCGAATCTGGAAGCGGGTTTCTTCTACCGCGCCGATCATTTCGCGTTCGCACGCATGGGTGTGCCGGCGATCACTGCAGGCCCCGGTCTGGACATGCTCGAAGGCGGTGTCGCAGCCGGGAAGGCGCTGCGCGAGAAGTATTTTGCCGAGTGCTATCACCAGCCCTGCGATCGCTGGACCCCGCAATGGGATGCCAGCGGCCATGCCGCCGACACCATGTTGATCTACGACGTGGGCGTAGCGTTGGCCAATGGCCGGCAGTGGCCGAGCTGGCAGGACGGCTCGGAGTTCAAGGCGATCCGTGCCAGGAGCGACGCGGCGCGCAAGTAGGCGCGCAATGGTGAGCGCATCGCGCCCTCGACCAACCGGGCGACATTCGACTGCCCAGCGCTGTGGTCAACGCTCAGGCACTGAAGGGTTGCCGATGGACCTGCGCTAAGGGCGGCTAACAAGCCGTAGAGAGCAGTCGTCAGGTGGGTGCGGACGGCACGCTCAGAACCGGAGTGTACGAATGGTACATGCCGCACCGATCACCGGCCGCGCCCGCCTGGCGGTGAGCGCAATCGTTTATTAGCCGCGCTAAGGCTTGCCAGGATTGCGCTGCGCGTTGCCCGCCGCAGCCTTGGCGCGCGCGCCGCCGCAGGGATAGCGGTTGGCCAGCGCCTGGACGATCAAGTCAGGCGCTGCTTGGTCCTGGCGCGCGTCGGGCAGCGCGCCGATATCGGCGATGATCGCCTGCAGATCCGGTGTGCCTGCCTTGCCTGCCGGCATGCACCACTGCGTGCGGTAGCTGGCGCTGGCGACGCCGAGCAGGTAAGCGCCCGCTCGGCTGGCCGAAACCAGGACCTTGAATTCGAGCTGCGCTGGCGCGTCGATTTCCGGTGCCAGCGATCCGTCCAGCCCGGCCTCGATCAACTTGCGCCCGCTGAGTTCCCAGGGCTCGGGTGCGCGTGCCGATGCCGTGGTGGAAAGCGTGGTCAGGGCGGCCAGGGCCAGCCAGGGAAGGTGAAGCTGCATGTGCACTCTCGGATGCGGGTTGGCTTGCACCATACCGCGATAGGCGGCCGCTGGCTGCGTGCGGCGTCGGCTTGGGCATGTGCTCTAGAATTGAAGCTTCCGCTGCACTTGGCCCTGTTCCGATGTTTTCCTCTCACGACGCTGCCGCGCCTGCGCGCAGCGGGTTGGTCGCTCTCGCGTTGTTGCTGGTCTACGTGGTCTGGGGCTCGACCTATCTGGCGATCCGGTTTGCGCTGGAAGGTGGCGCGTTGCCGCTGACCATGGTGTCGGGCACGCGCTTCATCGTGGCCGGCACGGTGCTGTATGCGGTACTGCGCTGGCGTGGTGTGGCCGCGCCGACGCGTGCGCAATGGAAGAACGTGGCCTTGATGGGCGCGGCCTTGTTGCTGCTGGGCAACGGCATGGTGGTATTGGCCGAGCGCAGCGTGTCGTCCGGCCTGGCCGCCACGTCGGTGGCATCGGTGCCGTTGTGGATGGCCTTGTTCGGCACGTTGCGTGGGCAGCATGCCAGCCGTGGCGAATGGCTGGGCATCGTGATCGGCTTCCTCGGTGTGGTCTGGCTCAACGCCGGTAGCAGCCTGACCGCGACGCCGGGCGGATTGGTGTTGTTGCTGATCGCACCGATCGGCTGGGCGTTCGGTTCGGTGTGGTCGCGCGGGCGCGATCTGCCCTCGCCGTTCATGACTGCCGCCGGGCAGATGCTGTGCGGCGGCGTGCTGTTGGTGAGCGTCGGCCTGCTGATCGGCGAGCGCCCCCACAGCTTGCCGACACTGCAGGGGCTGCTGGCGGTGGCGTACCTGTGCGTGTTCGGCTCGATCGTGGCGTTCACCGCCTACGTGTGGCTGTTGCATCACGTGCGCCCGGCGTTGGCCGGCAGCTACGCCTACGTCAATCCGGTGATTGCGGTGGGGTTGGGCGCGTGGCTCGGGCATGAGCGTTTCAGCGCGCACGATATCGGTGCGATGGCGGTGATTCTGGCGGGCGTATCGGTGGTGACCTTGGCCAAGGCGCGGCGATGAGTGCGGTCTCGCCGATCGAGGCGCGTCGCGGCCTGTTGATCACCGCATCGACCTTCGTGATCTGGGGCCTGGTGCCGCTGTACTGGCATCTGCTCAAGGCGGTGCCGTCGCTGCAGATCATTGCGCACCGCATCGTGTGGAGCACGGTGCTGGTGGTGGCGTGGTTGCTGGCGACATCGGGCCTGCGTTGGTGGCGCGCCATCGCCGCGCAGCCACGTGCGTTGTGGATGCTGGCCGGCAGCAGCGTGGCGATTGCGTTCAACTGGGGCCTGTATATCTGGGCGATCAACGCCGGGCATGTGATCGAGGCCAGCCTGGGCTACTTCATCAATCCGTTGCTGAGCGTGTTGCTGGGCGTGCTGGTGCTCAAGGAACGCCTGCAGCGCATTCAATGGGTGGCGGTGGTGTGCGCAACGCTTGGCGTGCTGTGGTTGACCCTCGATGCCGGTGCGCCGCCGTGGATCGCCTTGGGGCTGGCGTTCTCGTTCGGTGCCTATGGCTTGCTGCGCAAGCTGGTGGCGGTGGATCCGGTGGCCGGGCTGGGCGTGGAAAGCGTGTATCTGTTCGTGCCGGCGCTGCTGCTGGCCGGCTGGGGCGAGCAGGGCCATGGTGGCGCCTTCCTGAGCGGCTGGGAGTTGCGTACCGACCTGCTGCTGATCTTTGGCGGGGTGGTGACGGCGGTGCCGCTGATCGGGTTTGCGTATGGCGTTCGCGGCGGCCGGTTGTGGTGGTTCCCTAAGCAGCGGTCGGGCGCGCTCCGGCAGCCTGCCGTTGTACGGCTCCCGTCTGGATGCCGGGCGACTGCCAGACCACTGCGCTCAGCGCCGTGCGGGGCGCAGTCGCTGCTCGACATCGGCATGTCATTTGTAAACGCCGGTCAGGAGCGTGCTGTCCGCTCCCACTGAGGACCGCGCGCGACGTTTTGTCGGCCGCTCTCAGCCGCGCGGCGCCACTGCCGGTGTCGCCACCGCGAGCGTGGAGGTCGGCAGTGCCTGTGGTGCGGGACAGTGGTCCGGGTCCTGTTGCGTTTGCGCCAGCCAGTGATCGATGGGCCCGCCGAGCAGGTCCAGCCGCAGCGGCAGGCTCAGATGGTTTTCTCCCGGCAACTCGACGTAGTACGCGCGCGGGCTGGCCAGCGCCAGCGCACGCCCGTGTGCGACCGGGATGTGCTGATCGGCGTCGCCGTGCAGCAGCAGCACGCAGCTGCGGGTGTCGGCCAGTGCGTGCGCGACATCGACGTGGTCCAGATCCAGCTTGAGTTGATTGTCGGCGGCGGCGATCACCGCATCGATATTCTGGTCGGCATAGCGCCAACGTGCATAGGCGGCCACCGCCTGCCCGCGCCAGCCGTTCGGTTGGCTGGTGAGCAGGTGCGGCACCATGTCGCGGATGCCACGCCCGGCATTGGCGAAGGATTCCATCGCCACTACACCAGCGACGCGCGGCCCAAGTTTGTCGGCGGTGAACAGCGCGGTGGCAGCGCCATAGGAAATGCCGAACAGATACAGCGGGCCGCGGATTTCGCCGCGCGGCTGCAGCGCATCGAGCACATCGATCACGTCATCGGATTCGCGTGTGCCGTAACCGGATGGGCCACCGCCGGAATGGCCATGATTGCGCAGGTCGATGGTGATCACCCGGTAGCCGGCCTGCGCCAATTCCAGCGACCATGGCAGCAGCGAATCGCCATCCATCATCCAGCCGTGCAGCAGCACCACGGTGCCGCGCGGCGTCGGCGGGGGGGCGGTGGGCACCTTGAAGCTGAAATCGACATCCAGCACATGCGCCGGATCGTTGCGCTGGCCGAGGTAGCGATACTGCATGGCGTACTGGCCGGGGTCGATGGCGCGCCAGAAGATCGGCACCTGATCGCGCGTCACCACATGCCCGCTGCGGTTGGGCACCGTGGCGATGGTGGCGGCAATGCGCTCCTCGTCCAGCAACGGCGATACGCCACCGGGCGCGACCAGGCGCTCGCTGAGCGAGGTGGAGGACGATGAACAACCGGCCAGCCACAGGCAGGCGCAGGCCAGCAGAATCAGGCGCATCATGGCGAGAGATCGATGGATGAAACGGCCGAGCAGGCTACGTCCTGCCCGGCCCGCGCATCTACCGCATTGCAGTGACAGAACGATGACAGCCTGCAATGTGTTCAGCCGCGGCACCCGCGTTCGATCTGCCTTGGCTGCCACAAATCCCGAATCCCGCCTCCCGAATCCCGGCGGGCCAACAGCCCGCCTTACACCTCACGCAACGCCGTGGTGATCGGCAACCGCGCCGCGCGCAATGCCGGGAACAGCCCGCCGACCAGACCGATGCCCAGCGCCCATTTCAGCCCGCTCCACAACAGCTCCGGCGAGACCTTGAACTGGAACACGATCTGGCTGAAGTTGTTGCCCAGCGTGGACACGCTATAGCCGTTGAACACCGCCCAGGCGATCAGGCCACCGAGCAGGCCGCCCAGCAGCGCCAGCAACATGGTTTCCAGCATCAGCGCCATGATCACCGGCGTGCCGCGAAAACCGATCGCACGCATTGTGGCGATCTCGCGCGCCCGCGTGGCTACCGCCGCATACATGGTGTTGAGCGCGCCGAACACCGCGCCCACCGCCATGATCGCGCCGATCACCGTGCCCAGGATGCTGATCAACTTGTTCAAGCCGCCGCCTTGTTTGCCGTAGTACGCGCGGGTGGTTTCCACATCCAGTTTGAGCCGCGGGTCGGCGGCCATGGCGGTCTTGAACTGGCTAAATCCAGCCTTGCCCGCAGTGCGTACGCTGATCGACTGGTAGGCGCTGCGGTTGTAGGTGGTGGCCAGCGTCTGCGCGTCGGTCCACAGCTCCGAATCGTGTGCATCGCCGGAGGCGAACACGCCGACCACGGTCCATTGCTGGCTGCCGAGGGTGAGCGTCTTGCCCAGCTCCAATCCACGGAACTGAGTCAACGCGCCCTTGCCGACCACGATCTCGCGCAGGCCGGTGGTGAAGCGCCGGCCCTGCACGAGCTTGACCTTGGAGTGCACCGCCCAGGCCTGTTCGCCCACGCCGCGCACCTGCGCGTTGACGTCGGTGCCATCGGATTTGGAGGCGATGTTGACCACCTGCGAAAGCTCCGGCGACAGCAGCGGGCGGCCGCTGGCATCGGCGGCGATGCCGGGCAGGCTGCTGATCAGCGGCACCAGGTTGCGGGTGATCACCGAGTTGGTTTCCGCCTGCGAGCCGCCGCGCAACACAATGGCAGTGGTGTCGTCGCCGGTGTTGTTGAGCGTGGCCTGGAAGCCCTGGCCCATCGCCAGCATCGCCACCAGCACGCCGACCACGCCGGCAATGCCGACCACGATCACCGAGCTGGCACCCCAGCGTTGCGGCAGGGTAGCGATGCCGATACGCGCGGCGGCCAACGACAGCCGGCCGCTGCGCGTGGCCACCAGCCACACCGCCAGCAACGCCGCGATGACCAACACGCCGATCCACGGCAACACGATCCACACGCCCAGCCCGACGGCCAGCAACACGACCGACACCAGATTGACGAGACGGTTCTTCCATTTGGTTTGCATGTGCATGCTCCTGTCAGCGGCCGGCGAGGGCATCGACGATCTTCAAGCGCTGCGCGCGTAACGCCGGCAGCACACCCACCACGATGCCGATGCCGGCCATCAGCCCCAGCCCGACCAACCAGGTCTGCAGCGGCACGCTCTGCACCGGCATCACCCCGCCGCTGCGTGCGGCCACCGCCGGGATCACCAACGCTGCCAGGCCCATGCCGATCAACCCGCCCAGGCCGATCAACAGCACCGACTCCACCATCACCAGACTCAACACGGTGCGGTCCTGAAAGCCCAGCGTCTTGAGTGTGGCCAACTCCGGTATGCGTTCGCGCACTGCCTGCGCCATGGTGTTGCCGGTCAGCAGCAACAAGGTGAAAAACACCGCCGCCATGATCGAAGTGACGATCAGCCCGATATCGGCGAACTGTTTGAGGAAGGCCTGCTGGAAGGCCGATTCGGTCTGCGACTTGGTTTCGTGATCGGAGTTGGCCGACAGCGCATCGATCGCCTGCGCCACGCGCGAGGCCTGGTCGGCGTTGCGCAGCGTCACCGTGTACCAGCTGACCTTGCTCTTGATGTAGTCGTTGGACTCGTCGAAGTATTTCCAGTTCATCATCAACTGGCGTTCCTGATTGGCTGCCACCGTGCGGTCCTTCATGCGAAAGATGCCGACCAGTTGCAGCGGCCAATCGTTGCTGCCACCGCGCGGAAAGATGGTGGCCTGCAACGGGATGGTGTCGCCGATCTTCCAGCCATTGGCCTTGGCCAGGCTCTCGCCGACGATGGCGCCGGTGCGCGTGGTCTGGAAGGCCTTGAGCTGGTCCTTGGGCAGCTCGTATTCGCTGTAGACGTCGAAGAAGTTGGGCGCGACCGAGAAGTTGGGGAAGAAGTTCTTCGGGTCGCGATAGATACCGCCGAACCACATCGCCGAGGTCACATCGCGCACGCCCGGCACGCTGCTGATCTGCGATTCCAGGCTGATCGGCAGCGATTGGGTGATCGACAAACGCGAAGCGACCACCAGCCGGTCCACGCCGCTGACGTTGCCGCCGGCCGTGAAGGCCACGCGCACCGAATCGAGCATGCCGAACAACAAAAACGCCGCCACCACCGACAGCAGCGTCAACAAGGTGCGGGTCTTGCTGCGGAACAACTGCGCCCAGACCAACGAGAGATACTTCATGGCATCGGTCCTTTAGAGCACAAGCGGCGCGTCGGCCAGCTCGCCCTTGTCCAGATGGATGGTATGGGTGGCGTATTCGGCGGCCTTGGGGTCGTGGGTGACCATCACGATGGTCTTGCCGTGTTCGCGATTGAGTTCCTGCAGCAGGCGCAGGATCTCTTCGGCGTTGTGGCGGTCCAGATCGCCGGTGGGTTCGTCGCAGATCAAGAACGTGGGATCGGACACGATCGCGCGCGCAATCGCCACGCGCTGCTGCTGGCCGCCGGACAGTTCGCTGGGTTTGTGGGTGCGGCGTTCCTGCAGGCCGACCAGGGTCAGGGCGATTTCCGCATTGCGTTTGCGTTGCGCGGCATTGAGCGAGGTGAGCAGCAACGGCAGCTCCACATTCTTTTGCGCAGTGAGCATCGGCATCAGGTTGTAGAACTGAAACACGAAGCCGACGTGGTGACTGCGCCAGGTCGCGAGCTGGCCGCCGCTCATGCGATCGATGCGCTCGCCTTGAATCTCGATCTCGCCACCGCTGGGGCTGTCCAGACCGCCGATCAGATTGAGCAAGGTGGTCTTGCCCGAACCGGACGGACCCATCAATGCGACGAAGTCGCCGTTGGCGATGTCCAGGTCGATGCCGTGCAGCACCTGCACCTGCTCGGGGCCGCGTTGGTAGGTCTTGGTGATGTTGCGCAAGCTGACGAGAGCGGTCATGGCGACTCCTGGCGGTGCAATGGGAAGAGTGAGGGCGGTGCGGCATGGCGACTGCGATTGCATGAAGCGGCACGGCGAAGATGCGATGACTGTGGCGTTGTAGCGCAGCGCAACGCCATGCGATCAAGGACGCGAATGCCGGGCGAAGCGCTCGATTGCGCCTGGCGGCGACGCCCGAGCGTTTTATTTCTGCAATGACCGATAACCAGGTTCGATGCGGATCAAGATCGACATCGCGTTCTTTGGTGCGTGTTTACTGCGCTTTGTTCATCCGCAACGCTATCCATGCAGCAACGTGCATATACAACTTACAACTGGCTGCCGAGTGGGTGCCGCGTTTCCCTAAGCGGCATCGCTACCCACGTTTTACCGCAGTTGTCGTTGCCGTTATTCGGCAGCGTCCGGTTCTCCTTCCGCCACCGTGTCGCCGTCTTTCAGGCTTTGCGGCGGATCCAGCACCACGCTGTCGCCTGCACTCAAACCCGATAGCACCTGGCGGTCCTCGCCCATCACCACGCCGGGAGTGACCGTCTGCGCGCTGACGGTGTTGCGCTCGCCAACCACGAACGCCACAGTGCGCGTGTCGCGTTCGACCAGCGCCGCCGCCGGCACGCGTACGCCCTGCGGCTTGCTGGCTTCCTGCGGTTTGGCCTGTTCGAGAAAGCTCACCCGCACGCCCATCTCCGGCACGATGCGCGGGTCCTTGACCTTGAAGGCCACGCGCACCTTCACCGTGGCCTTGCCGCGGTCGGCGGTGGGAATGATGGCGATCACCTCGCCGGGAATCTTCCAGTCCGGGTAGGCGTTGAGCACCGCTTCCACCGGCATCTTCGGCTGCACGCGGCCAATGTAGGACTCGCCGACTTCCACCTCGATCTCCAGCGATTCCATATCCACGATGGTGCCGATGCCGGTGCGGGTGAAGCCGCCGCCGGCCGACAGCGGCGAGACGATTTCGCCGGGTTGCGCAGCCTTGGCGGTGACCACGCCGGCAAACGGTGCACGCACCACGTTGAAGTCCGAGCGGATCGCCGAGATCGCCAGCTGGTCCGATGCCACGCGCACGTTGCGCTGCGCGTTCTGCAGCTGCGCGCGCAAGGCGTCGCGTTGTGCGGTGGCCTGCTCGTACTGCGAGCGTGAGACCAATTGCGCGCCGACCAGCGATTGCAGACGTGTCGCATCGGCATTGGCCACCGCCAGTTGCGCCTGCATGTTGTCGACCTGGCTGCGAGCGGCAGACAGTTGCGATGCCGACAGCGTGCGCTGCGCTTCGGCATCCAGCGGGTCGAGCGTGGCCATCACCTGGCCTTGTTCGACACGCATGCCTTCTTCGATCATCACCTCGCGCACCTTGCCGGTGACCTGCGCCGACACCGTGGCCATGCGCCGCGCCACCACGTAGCCCGACGCATCCAGCACCGAGGCGCTGCTGCTGCCGGCGCTGATCGCCACCACCTGTGCTGTCCGCACCTTCGCCACCGGGCGACGGGTGAACCACCACGCCGCAGCCGCCAACAGGATCACGATGACAACGGCGGCGATGATCCAGCCACCGCGCCGTGCAGGCTCAGGGGCGGCAGGACGCTGGCGGTCGATGCGGAGTTGCTTGAGTAGATCGGCGGAAGTATTCATCGATGACCAGGACGGGATGCTGCGCAAAATGTGACGGGCCGCAGGCGGCGCCGCAAGCTGCCGGAAGTCACCAACACGGCTGCGGCGACGAACGGTCGTGCGATCCAACGCTACTGCAAGGTGCTGCGCAGCATGCAATCACGGCGGCGTCGGCCACCAGTGACAGCTGTCACCTGCACGCCATGACAGCGGCGACTGGCAGCGCTCGTAGTGCTGGGCCACGCTGCGCCATCGTCACGACTGCCGGAATCGCCATGCTCTATCTCCACCTACGCTATCCGTGCGTGCCGCTCGCCGTTTCAAGGGATTGCCAGGTACCTGCGCAACCGCGCGCTGCAGATGCATGAGACCGCTCGCCCGCAGCGGCCCGTTGCCTCGCCTCACGCGGCGGGCCCGGCAGTGGCAGAATCCGATCACTCACATGGACCCATCCCGATGCGCTTGTGGCTTCCCGCCTGGCTTCGCCCCGCCGCCAATTCGCAGGTTGCAGCACGGCTGGCGCAGGGCCAGTCGCCATGGATGGATGGCGTGCACCTGCTGTGGTCGAGCTGGGTGTTCGTGGTGCCGGTGTTTTCCTCGCGCGGGTACGACAGCACCTGGCTGCTGTGCACGCTGCTGTCCTATCCGGTGTTTTTGCTGCTGTACGCGCGCATGTTGCTGGCGCCGCGCGGCACCCTGTATCGCTATGCCTGGGCGATGGGTGTGCTCAGTGCTGCGTTGCTGCCGGTGTATCCCTCCGGCATCAGCTATTTCGTGTTCGCCTGCCTGAGCCTGCGCCCATCCACGCGGCATGCGGTGTGGCGACACTTCGCGATGCTGGTGGTGATGAACGCGCTGTACCTGGGCTGGGCGCACTGGCTGGGGATGCGCCTGCAGTCGCTGGTGTGGCTGCCGGTGTCGGTGCTGGGCATGGCTGCGGTTGGGGCTGTCTACAGCATCAACGAACGCAAGGACGCGTTGCTGAGGCTGTCGCAGGACGAAGTACGTCGATTGGCCGCCACCGCCGAGCGCGAGCGCATCGGGCGCGACCTGCACGATCTGCTCGGCCACACCTTGTCGTTGGTGGCGCTCAAGTCCGATCTGGCCGCGCGCCTGATCGAACGCGACCCGCAGGCCGCGCGCAGCGAGATCGATGCCGTGGCGCAGATTTCGCGCGATGCCTTGGCGCAGGTGCGGCGTGCGGTCACCGGCATCCGCGCCGCCGGGCTGGTGGCCGAGCTGGCATCGGCACGTGTGTTGCTGGAGATGGACGGCATCGTGCTGGAACACCAATTGGAGACGCTGGCATTGCCGCCCGAACATGAGACCGCCCTGGCCCTGGTGGTGCGCGAAGCGGCCACCAATGTGCAACGGCATGCGCAAGCCAGACGCGTACGCGTGAGCCTGCGCGCGCAAGGCGAGCAGGCGGTGCTGGACATCAGCGACGACGGGCGCGGCGGTGTGATCGTGCCCGGCAATGGCCTGGACGGCATGCGCACGCGCCTGCATGGACTGGGTGGCGCGCTGGAGGTGGAAGCACTGCCGCGCGGCATGCGCCTGCGCGCCAGCGTGCCGTTGCCGCGCCCCACGCTGGCACCGGCACTGCCGCCATTGCCGGTGCCGCTGGTGCCGCAGTCGCGTTGATTGCACCTGCCTCGACTGCACCTGTCTCAATGCACGGCATGCGCCACGGCTGCTATCGTGCGCCACCGTTGTCTGCATGCGAGCGCGCGCGATGATCCGGGTGTTGTTGGCCGAAGACCAGGCGCTGCTGCGTTGCGCATTGGTCGCCTTGCTTGGACTGGAAGACGATATCGAGGTGGTCGGCAGCGCAGGCGATGGCGAAAGTGCCTGGCGCGAACTGCAACGCCTGCAGCCGGATGTGTTGATCACCGATATCGAAATGCCCGGCTTGACCGGCCTGGAGCTGGCCCAGCGCATCCAGCGCCAGGCACTGCCGGTGCGGGTGATGATCGTCACCACCTTCGCCCGCCCCGGGTTTTTGCGCCGCGCACTGGACGCCGGCGTCGCCGCGTATCTACTCAAGGATGCGCCGGCCGAACAACTGATCAGCGCGCTGCGTCAGGTGCAACGCGGCGGGCGGGTGATCGACCCGCAACTGGCAGTGGACGCGTGGGTGGAAGCCGACCCCTTGAGCGAACGCGAGCGCACCGTGTTGCGGTTGGCTGGCGAAGGCCGCTCGGCCAGCGAGATCGCGCAGCAACTGCAGCTATCGCACGGCACCGTGCGCAACTACCTGTCCGAATGCATCGGCAAGCTGGGGGTCGCCAATCGCATCGAAGCGTATCGCCTGGCGCGGCAGAAAGGCTGGCTCTGAAGCACCGACGCAAACGCGTTGCGGTGCCAGCCAGCGCGGCATTGGCCGCGCAATGCCGCGCATCAGTCGTGTACTGCCGCAGCGGGCAGCTTTCCAGACCGTGCCCGGATGCGGCTGACACCACGCCTGCGCTCACCGCCAGGCGGGCGCAGCAGGTGCGCGGTGCAGCATGCACCGCTGGCGCGCCTCGGTTCTGATCACGCAGTCCGCAGAGTCCGCCTTCAGCTGACGACTCCTCGCCGCGATTTGTCAGTCACTCTAAAAAGCCTGCCGTGCGCACGCAGGTACACTGCCGACCGAGTGATCACCGCGAGCGAACTGCATGAAATATCTGTGGCTGTTGGGTCTGCTGTGGGTCTGCGCGTTCAACGCGTCTGCCGAGCAATTCAAGATTCTGGTGGCGGCGATCCCCAACCAGTATCACCACGACTATATCCCGGTGGCCAAGCCGCAGTTCGAAGCGATGGCGCGCAAACATTATGTCGAGCTGGTATGGGCGTGGAATGCCAAGGCCTTCGATGGCGATCTGTCGCAGTACGCGGCAATCGTGCTGCTCAATACGCCGGCCACCGATCTGGATCCCACCCAACGTGCGAACTTTCAAAAATTTGTGCGCAACGGCGGCGGCGTGGTGGCGGTGCACAAGGCCTTTGCGATCAAGCGTGGCGAGTGGGAGTGGTACGACCATTTGATCGGCCGCTCGTTCCGCACCCATCCGTATATGCAGACTGCGATGATGGATGTGGTGGACGCCAACTTCCCGGCCACTGCCGGCCTGCCCAAGCGTTGGGTATGGACCGACGAATGGTACGAATACGATCCGCCGTACAGCGATGACCTGGTCACGTTGTTGACGGTTGACGAGACCAGCTACGACCCCACGCTGATCTGGCCCGGCCAGGTCGCCAAGGGTATGGGCAAACAGCATCCGGTGGCGTGGTATCACCATTTCGAAGGCGGCCGCGTGTTTGCCACCGCGCTCGGCCATTTGGCCGAGGCCTACAACGATCCGCGTTATCTGGATCATCTATACGGCGGGATTTACTGGGCCGCGACTGGTAAGGGTATTGAAGCGCTTGCGCCAGCGGCTAAATCAAAACGCCAGCAGTAACTAAAAGCCCCTCTGCCGCTGGGGGAGGGTTGAGGGTATGGGTGAAGCCACGCGTGAGTGAGGATTACGAGGCTTCGCCCGTACCCTCATCCGCCCCTGCGGGGCACCTTCTCCCGGTGGGAGACGGGACTAAGCCGCTTTTGTGCGGGGCCTGGATCACCCTCAAGGCTGGAGGCAATCAAGCCCCTCTCCCACCGGGAGAGGGGTTGGGGTGAGGGTACGTCCGCGCAGTGACATCACGCTGTGCAACGCGTCTTCGACCACGCACCCAGCCATCAACGCGCAGACCGCTCCCCGCGCGCCATGCTGGAAAACACACCATCCCGGCGCACCCACGCATGAAACAACGCCGCGCTCAAATGCCCCAGCACGGTGGCAAACAACAGGTACGCCAACCAGCCATGCGCGCTGCGTAGCCACGCGTACAACGCAGGATCGTGCGGTGCGATCGGCGGCAATTGCGCGCCGGGCCACAACACGATCGGATACGCGCCGGCCGACAACATCGCCCAACCGATCAGCGGCATACCCAGCATCAGCGCATACAGCAACCAATGCGAGGCGATCGCAGCAGCTTTTTGCCACGCCGGCAGATCGGTCGGCAGCGGCGGCGGGCGGTTGCGCAGGCGGTTGATCAAGCGCAGCACCGCAAGGATCAGGATCGTAATACCCAGCGGACGATGCAGGTCGATCAACCACGGCCGCTGCGTCACCGAGGCCACCATGCCGACGCCGACAAACAACATGGTCAGGATCATCGCGGCCATCAGCCAATGCAGCACGCGTGCGGGCAGGTTGAAGTGGGTGCGGCTGCTCATGGGTGGGCTCCCTGGCCGGTGGCGGCGGCGCCTTGGCCGTTGGCGATTTCATGCTCGCGCCGATTGAACGATTGCGAATACACCGACGAACGCGCCGCCAGGATCGGGTCGTTCGAGCCGGCGATACCCTTGGGCAAAATCAGCGGGTCGTAGTTGAGATCGCGGCACGGGCCGGTGGCCTGCGGCTCGGCACGATCGATCGAGACGGTGCCGGCCACGATCTGCTTGCGGCCTTCCGGCCACGGCTGCGACGGATCGTCCACCGCATCGCCCGGTTCGGCGACGGTCAGCACCATGTCCCAACGCAACGGTCCCTGCGCCAGACGCTGATCGAGATCGGTGGCGAGAAAATCACCATCGGCCTTGGCACGCTGCTCGGCACTCAATTGCTTGAACGGCGTATGCGGACGCATCGACCAGCGGATGTAACGCTCGCGTCCATCGGCGGCAATCGCTCGGAAGGAATTCACCCCGTTGTACTGCGTGTTGGCCCAACTATCCGACCACGGCGCGGTCTTGGCCCACTGCTGGAACTTGGCCGCTTCCGGATACTGCTTGCCGAACGCGGCCAGCTTGGCCGGATCGGGTTTGCCGGTGGCCGGGTCGGGCTTGGAGGCCACATTGAGCGCTTGAAAACCCGCTGGCGTGGCCACCACGAAGAACGGAAAACTGTTCATCGCGGTGCGCCATTCCTGCCCGTCGTCGCTGCGCAACAGCAGCGCCATGCTGCGTACGCGCGCGGCGCCATCGGCGCCATGCGGGTCGCCGCCGCCGATCGACATGCGCCCCAGCACCGGCGTGCTGGCCTGGCTGAAGATGCGTGCCGACGACAGCCAGGTGGCCTTGCCGCTGGCCTTGAATTCGCCGCTCACACACACGCCCTTGGTATGCGCGCGGCGAAAGCCCGGGTGCGGCGGCCCGCTGGATTCGATGGTGTCGGTCATGCGCGCGGCGGTGAGCCGGTCGCTACCGATCCAGCCGGCAGTCCAGGCGAATGCCACCGCGATGCCGCCGGCAATCGCAGCGATGCCGAGCAGCGGCGCCACAGCACGTGAGCGCTGCGGCGGTGGAGAGGGAGGTGGCACGTTCATGGCTGGCTCCGGTGGGCGATGCAATGAGGGTCGATGCGGTACTGAGTCAATGCAGTAAGACAATGTGCGGGGCTCAGGCCCGCCAACGTGCGGCGCAGGCACGACCCGTCGGCGAATAGTCCACGCTCCAGTGCGTCTACTGTGTGATGCCGCCACCAAAGCGGCCGATGAATGATCCCGATGACGGGCAATGGCGCAGCGTGCTGAGGGCATTACGCCTTCGACCCGCTCGGCTAGGGATATCCAAAGGACGCTGAAGCTCAAGCTCTCGGTCGCCTTGAGAGGTTGATCGAACGGTGTGGATGCGTCGGTTGTAGAGCATTGGTGCTGCGACTTGGCTGCAGGGTCCTTGCCCGCCCACCGTCGCGGGACACGCCGCAAGTACGTCCATGTAGGCTCTTACGCGGCATCCATGCCGCGTAAGATCCCGCGACGGTGGGCGGGCAAGGACCATTCGGGATGGTCGGTGTGCATGGTTACGAGCCGTGAATGCAGCGCGGACGTTGGATGCGGTGCGGCCTGATCACGCACTTAATCCGATCAAGTCGCTGCCATTGCTGACATCACTTCACTCGTCAACGAAGGCGAGTTTGTCCAACGCCGTGGTGTCAGCCGGCCTCAGCCACCGTAACGCTGCTTGAGCATCGCGTAAGCCGAGCGCAACGCCAATGCTTCGCCACCGGCCGGGCGGCCGGGGCGGTCGCTGTCGTTCCAGGCGTAGACGTCCAGATGCGCCCACAGCTGGCCGGGTGCGACGAAGCGCTCCAGATACAGCGCGGCAGTGACGGCGCCGGCCATGCGCGAGCCTGCGTTGGCCATGTCGGCCACGTGGCTGTTGAGATAGCGCAAGTACGGGCGCCACAGCGGCATGCGCCACACCGGGTCGCGGGTCTGCTCGCCGGCACTCAGCCAGGCCTGCGCCAGGGCATCGTCGTTGGCGAACAGCGCAGGCAGATCCGGGCCCAATGCGATACGCGCGGCACCGGTGAGCGTTGCGAAATCCAGGATCAACTCGGGGCGCTGCTCGGTGGCATAGCTCAGCGCATCGCACAGCACCAGGCGGCCTTCGGCATCGGTGTTGTCCACTTCCACCGTGACACCGGCGCGGGTGGTGATGACCTCGCCGGGGCGGAACGCATCCGGGCCAATGGCGTTTTCCACTGCAGGAATCAGCAAGGTCAGCCGCACCGGCAACTGCTGCGCCATGACCAGGCCGGCCAGTGCCAGCGCATGCGCCGCGCCGCCCATGTCCTTTTTCATGTTGCGCATGCCATCGGCCGGCTTCAGATCCAGCCCGCCGGTGTCGAAGCACACGCCCTTGCCGACCAGCACCAGATGCGGATGCTCGGCCGCGCCCCAGCGCAGCGCGATCAGACGAGGCGCGCGATGCGAGGCACGTCCCACTGCATGGATGGTGGGGAAGTTCTGCGCCAGCAACTGCTCGCCGACGATCGCCTCGACCTGCGCGCCATGCGTTTGCGCCAGTGCGCGCGTGGCATCTTCCAGTTGTTGCGGGCCCATGTCTTCGGTGGGTGTGTTGACCCAGTCGCGCACGCGCAGGCAGGCTTCGATCAATGCGCGGGTCTCCGCCGATGGCGCGGCCGCCAGTTCGGCCGGTGCACGCGGCAGCTTGCGATAGCGCGAGAAGCGGTAGGCGCCCAAGCCCCAGCCCAGGTGCAGCAGCGCCTGTTCGGTGTCGCTCAATGCGCTGGCCAGTGTCCAGCGGCTCGCCGGCGGCAACGCCATCGGTGCATGTGCGTAGGCGTAGGCATCGGCGCGGTCGCCGATGCCCAGGATCGCCCCGGCCAGCCCGTTTTCGCCTGGCAACAACAACACGCTGCCCTGTGTGGCATCGAAGCGCTGCGCCTGCGCCCACGACAACACACGCGTGGGCTGCTCGGCGCACCAACCTGCAAAGCCTGCGCGGTCGAGCACATACAGCGGCAACGCGGCGGCGTTGGGATCGATGAAACCGGTGAGCTGCGACATGGGAATCCTTGAATGCGGCGCCGTGCGCCGAGCAATAGTGGCTCAGGCGGGAAGGCGGACGCCATCGTGTGCGGCGCCTGGATGCGGCCGGTGTGCGTCGAGCCAATCGGCCAGCCCGGCCATGGAGTCGAATTCCAGGTCGGGCTGCTGTGTGGGGTGCGACCACTGCGCGCCTTCGCGATTGATCCAGCATGCGCGCAAGCCGGCATCCAGCGCGCCGAGCACGTCCATGCGCACGTGGTCGCCCACATGCAGCACCTGGGCCGGCGGCGCGTCCAGCCGCGCGCATGCGGCCAGGAAGATGCTCGGGTCGGGTTTTGCGCTGCCGTGTTCGCGCGAGCCCAGCTGAAACGCAAAGTGATGCATCAGCCCGATGCGCTGCAGATCGGCGTTGCCGTTGCTGAGCGCCGCCACCGGCACATGTGCGGCAATGCGCGCCAGTGCGTCGAGCGCGTCCGGATAGCATTCCACCTGGTTGCGCGCGGCGTAGAACACCTCATAGGCGGGTTCGAGCAACGCCAGATCGCCACCGCTCTCGCGCAGTGCCATTTCCAGCGTCAACCGGCGCAGCGCGCTGAGGTCGTGATGCAGGTGCGGGTTGTCGGCAAAGCTGCGCTCACGCAGCTCGCGCATTGCCGCTACCGGGAAGCGCTCGGCAGTGACCGGGCTGTGCTCGCGCATCCAGTCGTACAGCACCTGATCGATCCGCGCCCCGATCGGCGCAAAGGGCCACAACGTATCGTCGAGGTCGAGAGTGATGGCGCTGATGTGGAAGCTCATCGGCAGATTTTACGGTTGTTGCGATGAAAAGGGGATTGGGGAGTCGGGATTGGAGATTCGCAACGGCAGATGTGCGGTTGCTTTTACCAATCCTCAATGCCGAATCCCTATCCCAGTCACTCAAGCAACCGCGCCCAACGCTGCATCCCCTCCACCCGGCTCAGCACCATCTTGATGCAGACCAGCAGCGGCACCGCCAGCAGCAGGCCCACCATGCCCCACAGCCAGCCGAACAGCATCAGCGCCAGGATCAGCATCAGCGGCGAGATCGCCATGCGTCGGCCCAGCACGATCGGCGTCACTACCTGGCCTTCGATGGTGTGCAGCGCCAGATACAGGATCGCCGGCAGCATCGCCGACAAGGTGGTGCGGAATTCCACAAAACCCATCAGCAGCATCAGCATCACGCCGATCAGCGGGCCCACATACGGCGCAAAGTTGAGCAGCGCCACCACCGTGCCCCACAGCAAGGCTTCGGGCAGCGGAATCTTGAGCGCATACAGAATGCCGGCGAAGACCAGACCCACCAGCGTATTGATCACGCTGATGGTGAGCACATAGCGCGAGACCTCGCGTTCGATGTCCAGCATGATTTCGGTGGTGAAGCGCTGTTGCTGTCGATTGGGCAGCAAGGCGATGGCATGTCGCTGCAGGCTTTCGCCATAGACCATGAAGAAGAACGTCAGCAGCACCACCGCCAGCACCGAGGCCGCCAATTTGGGCGTACGCACCAGCGCCTTGTACGGGTCGTCCATCTGCGTGCGCACGATCTGCACATTGCGCTGGCCTTCGCCACCGGCCGCGCGTGCGAAATTTTCCGCGGCCTGGTTGGCCTGCATCACCGGTTTGGTGAGATCGCGCACATCGCGCGCGATCTGACGCATCTGCCGCGGTGCCTGCTGCACCCATTCCGCAGCCGGGCCGGCCAATTGCGCGGCCAGCGCCACGGTGCCGGCCAGGCCCAGGCACAACACCATGAAGGCGCCAAGAAAACGTGGGATATAGAGCTTGCGCAAGCCGCGCAGGATGGGATTGCCGATCAGAGCGAAGAACGCCGCCAGCATCACCGGCAGGATGATTGTCTGCGCTGCCCACAAGGTGTAGCCCACCGCCAGCGTGGCCAGCACCACCAACGAGGCCGGGGCCCGCGGGCGCGGTGCCGGTGGGGGTGGGAGCGATTCTGCCGGGACGGCAGCATCCAATGAGTCGATGGGAAGAGACATGCGCGCCCTGGCAGCAGACTGGCGTGGTGCCAGCGGTGGGCCATTATCGGCAGAACGCGTCAACAGCGCGCACAGAGTCTGTGCGCATCACGTCAGTATCGAAAGTGCGGTGGCGGACTCGGCCGCACAGGCAGGCACACAAAGGCACACGGCGCCACTTTCAGCGCAGCAATCAGGCTGCGCGCTCTACCGGCACTTGCACCACGGTCACCGGCGGATCGGCAGCAACCTCTTCGGCGTTGTCGGCCGCACGTTCGGCCTGCTCGGAGGCCTCCTGCGCGCGATGTGCGGTAAACAGTGCGGAGATCGTGCTGATCATCTGCAGAATCTTCGGGATACCGCCCAGCTTGCTGGCGATGCTGCCAAGCGCGGCTTGCGGTTCGTTGCGGCCGGTGACAAAGCCCAGTCCGAAACCCACCACCACGATGCGCAGCGGCGACCAGCCAGCACGCCATGTCTGGCGTAATTCACCCCAATGCTGACGCGTTTCTAGGGCGCGCCCTTCCACCAGAAATTCAGCGCGCTCGACGCGCTGACGCAAGGTGCCAAACTTCATGTACGCGCTCCATTGCTGGGCGATGCAGTGGCATCGTCGTCGTCATTGCTGTCATCGAAGATGCCCAGCTTGATCAGCTGACGACGTGTTGCATTCAAGCCGGTGTGATCGAAGTAGAAGAACACCCGCCACGCCGCGATGCCGGTGACCAGCAAGCTGGCCAACGCGGTGAAGAACATTGCCTGGAACCACGACAACCCGGCGCGCTGCAGCAGCGCAATGATCGCGCCTGCCAACAACAACCATGATGAAGCGCCGAAGACCACGGCAACGCATGCCCATGCCAGGCCGCGCCCGAAGGCACTACGTGCAAGTTGCAGATCGGCCGACACCAGCCGGCGTAATGCGCGGCTGGTGTCCTTGGCCGAGCCCAGCGTCGCACGACCGGCAGCGCCGACCGCACGCACGCTTTCGTCCAGTCCTGGCGTTTCCGCACGCGCGTTGGGCGCGTCGGATGCTCCAGCTGTAGAGGCCTGATCGCTCACGACTTAGTTGTCGTTGCTGCGTGCCAGCTTGGCAATGATCCAGCCGGTCGCAAATGCAACGCCGAAGGCAGCCAGCGGACGCTCGCGGATCAGATCGGTGGCGCTTTCCAGCAGGTCGTTGCCCTTGCTGACCAGCACATCGAGCTGCTCTTTGGCAGCGGCGCCGCCGAACTCTGCAGCCGCCATGCCGGCCAGTGCGGTGTCGGACAGCTCTGCCTTGACGTTGGCGCGACCGAGCTTGAGCTCATCGCCCGCAGCGCTGGTGGCGCCCTTGACCGCTTCGCCTGCAGCGCTGGCAGCGGACTTCAGGTGGGTGCTGGCTTCGCTCAGATTCTCTTTCAGCTGATCGGTATTGGTGGGGCTCATGCGATATCTCCTTCGGTCATTGATGGCAGCCGCGACAGCATGCGGGCGTGTTGCAGCAATAGCATCGCTGCGGTGTAGGGGGTGTTAGTGGACGTGCATCGCAGTGCACGCCACGTCAACGCATCAACGCGTCGTACTGCGCGTTGCCACGCAAGATGCGTACAACCAATTGCTGCGGTTTGCGTTGAAAGTTGGCGCGCCAGCTGGCCAGATCGGCAAACTCGCCCACGCTGCTGGCCACGATCACGTCGCCGCTGACCAGACCATTGGCTGCGGCACGACCGCCGCGTTTGACCTCGCTGACCATCACCCCGGTGATGCCGGATTGGCGCAGCGATTCGGGCAGGTCCACAAAGGTGGCCCCGCCCAGGCGTGGGTCGAGCATGTCGCCGGTGACCGCGCGATCCTGTTCCTTCAGTGTGGCGCTGAGCTTGAGCGGTTTGCCGTCGCGACGAATCTCCAAGGTCACCGCACTTCCCACCGCTTGCAGGCCTTCGTAGTTGTGCAAGGCTTCGGCACTGTCCACGCGTTGGTCGTTGGCCGCCACCACCACATCGCCCGGCTGCACGCCTGCGGCCGCAGCAGCGGAACCTGGCAACACGCGCGTCACCAGGGCGCCGCGCAACGAATCCACACCTAGGCCCTGCAGCATCTGCTGGGTAAGGTTCTGGGTTTCCAGCCCGAGCGTGCCGCGCACCACCACGCCCTTGGTGACCAATTGCTCCACCACGTTGCGCGCCAGGTTGGAGGGGATCGCCAGGCCCAGCCCGATATTGCCGGCCATGCTGCCCTGCGGATTAAAGCTGGCAGTATTGATGCCCACCAGCTGGCCTTGCAGATTGACCAGCGCGCCGCCGGAGTTACCCGGATTGATCGAAGCATCGGTCTGGATGAAGTTCTGGTAGCCCAGCCCGCGAATGCCGCTGCGGCCCACCGCCGAGACGATGCCGGAGGTGACCGTCTGGGTGAAGCCGAACGGGTTGCCGATCGCCACCACAAAATCGCCCACGCGCAACGCGCTGCTATCGGCCAGTTTGATGTCGGTGAGCTTGTCGGCCTTGATGCGGATCAGCGCGATATCGGTATCGGCGTCGGAGCCGATGAAGTCGGCCTTGACGGTGCGCCCGTCGCCCAGCGTGACCTGCACGTCGTCGGCATTTTCGATGACATGGTGGTTGGTCAGCACGTAGCCCTTTTGCGCATCGATGATCACGCCCGAGCCGAGCGATTCGTTGATGCGGTCCTGCGGAATTTCCGGAAACAGCCGGCGCAGGATCGGGTCGTTGAAGAACGGGTTGCGCACGCGCACCACTTGCTTGGTGTTGACGCTCACAACCGCCGGCATCGCCTGCTGCAGCATCGGCGCCAACGACGGCACCGGTTGCCCGGCGACGGCGGCCGGCAACGCGGCGGCGGCGGGCAAGGTAAAGCTGGCAGTGCCGGCCGGGGTGGCCTCGGCGCGGTTGTCCAGCCAGGCATTGATGCCGGTGGCGGCGAATCCGCCGAACGCGGCGGCCAATGAAAGTGTCAGCAGGGTGGGCAGCGGTCGCATGCAACGGAATCCGGTTACGCGGTGGAAGAGGAATAGGGCGTCTGACTGCGTAAATCAAGCTGAACGAGAGTGCCAGTGCGCAATTTAACTCCTGGTGAAAGCGCCGCGCACCCCTTGCAGGCCTTGCGTTGACAGCCGCTTGAGCCCGGCGTAGCGTCCGCTTGGTCCGATGCCTGTTCAGCATACGCATGCCGTCGTGCATCGCCTGCGTTTTTCAGAAATGACGCCCTTAAGGAGGGTCTATGAGCAACGGCAATGGTGTGACGGCAACCCTGTCCGACGCCGTCGACAACGTAAAAAGCACGGCCACCGAACTGACCGAAACCATCGCCAGCACCACCAGCGAGGCGGTTGCCAGCGTGCAGGACGCAGCCGGCACGGCGGTGGAAGAGGTCAAGACGCGCGTGGCCAAGGCACGCAAGGCCGTGGTCAAGGTCGAAAAACGCGTGGTCAAAAAAGCCAATGAAGCGGCCACTGCCGTCACGCGCAGCGTGGCCAAGACCCAGCGCTCGCTGGTGGCGACCAAGGAGGCTGCCAAGGACAAGCTGACGGCCACCAAAGACGCTGCCAAGCAGAAGCTGAGCACGACCAAAGACGCAGCAAAGCAGAAGTTGACTGCGACCAAGGATGCGGCCAAGCAGAAGCTGACCAGCAGCACCGCTGCGGCCAGGCAGAAACTTGCCAGCACCAAGGCCAGCGCCAGGCAGAAGCTGGAAATCGCCAAGGCCAACGCCAAGGCCGAAGCGGCGGCATTGACTGCCAAGACCGCTGCCAAGAGCGCGGCGCGCAAGAGCGCAGTGGCCAAGGTCGGCGCGCGCTCGGCGGCGAAGAAGGCTGCGGCCAAGTCGGCTGCCGTCAAGAAGCCGGTCGCCAAGACCACGGCCAAGAAAGCGCCAGTGGCCAAGCAGACCGCGACCAAGCAGGCAGCCGTGAAGAAGGCGTCGATCAAGAAGGCGGTGACCAAGACCGCCTTGAAGAAAGCCGCCAAGGTCACCAAGACCCCGGCAACGCGCGCAGTGGCCAAGACCACCGCCGCACGCAAGGCCGTCGGCAAGAAAGTAGCCAAGCGCGTGACGCGCTGATGCTGCAGCGCCGAGATGGCGCTGCACGTTGATAACGCGTTGGTATTGCAGACCGATAAAAGGCCGGCACTGTTTGTACAGCGTCGGCCTTTTGCATGGGTTGATTGCTGATGAGGCGATCGTTTTCTTACTGTGCTCATGTTGTCGAGCAAGCGATGACGTTCCAGCCGCACGTGGCTTTGCGCGTATCCTCATCCGGCGCTGCGCCACCTTCTCCCGATGGGAGAAGGGAACTGAACGCCACCGCTTTCCAACTCTCAGTTCTCAGTTCGCAACTCCACGCTACTCCATGCCCTTCACCAACTGCTCGGCACCCTTGCGAATGCCGGCTTTTGCCGCGTCGTATGCACCCAGGCTGGCCTTGATGTTCATCGCGCTCGGATACTGCTTTTCGACATAGGCAGCGAGCAGGCGATTGCTCTGTGCATCGAAGATTTCCACCGCATAGCTGACCGAGCCGGAGAACGCGCCTTCCTTGCCGCGCGCGGCCTGCACCGCGTTGTAGGAACCGCCGCCCAGATCCACCTTCATGAAGGTGCCGAGTACCCGCTTGCTGGGCTTGGCGCCGGTCAGCGTGATACGCACACGTAAGCTGTCGCGCTCTGCCGTGGTCGCGCGCTGCCAGCGCTGCCCGATCGCATTGCCGAACTCCTGCTGCATGTAGTCGGCCAACATGCGTTTGTCCTGCTCGGGCACGTCTTCGAATTGCGCGTCCGGGCCGCGATAGATACTCACCGGCTCGATCAGCGCGGCACGGTAGCGGGTCCAATCCACTTCGCTCTCGTAGGAATACGGCATGCGGTCGCCGCGGCTGCCGTCGTGCGGGCGCAGATAACTGGCGGACGGCAGTTGGCTATACGGCATCGGACGCGTGCTGGCGCAGCCGATCAGTGTCACGCTAACCATTACGAGCGCGCAGCAACGGACAGAAAAAGAGTGCGACATGAAAAAGTACCTGAAGAATGAAGAGGAAATGGCGTTGCAACAGCACACAGCCGATGCCCAGCGCTCAATGCCTCAAGAAACTGGCCAAGGCCAGCGCAAAGACCACCGCTGCGGCAACGAACAACACACTGCTTTTTGCCCAGTGCTGCAGTCGGCGTGCATCGCGCGCGCTGCGGATATCCGGCAACGCGCTCCAGATGTCGCGATTACGCATGCCGGTGCGGCCGCAGCGGAATTCCGGCGTAGGCGGCGCAGCATTGACAGCGGTCGTGACGCTGTCGTTGGCGGCGATATGCGGTGCCAGCAGCGAAACGGCGGCCGGAGCGAGATGGGTGGAACGGATCGAGTGGAACATCACCATGCATCCTGGACGCGTGCGGTGAGTGCACTCTAGGCAAGCGGTTTTGGAAACTTATTGGTATCGTCGGTGCGCCAGTGCGGTGCGCGGACTGCAGTCAGTCGCTAATGCGCGCACTGTCGCTGGCAAACACCACGCGCACGCACAGGCCACGCCCCTCGTTGCCTTCGCAGGTTTCGATGGCGGCTTCGTGCAGCCGTGCGATGCCGGCCACCAACGACAGCCCGATACCGCTGCCTTGCACCTCGCTGTCGGCAACCCGGTAAAAGCGTTTGAAGATGGACGCGCGTGCGCTCTCCGGCACGCCGGGGCCGTCATCGCTGACCTGCACGAACGGGTGCAGCACATCGGCGCGCAGGCAATAGCCGCAACTCACTTCAACCGTGCCATGGATGCGGCCGTAGCGGATGCCGTTGTCGACCAGATTTCGGATCAGGATCCCCACTGCGTCCACGTCGCAACGCAGGGTGCACGGTGCGGCTTCCAGCTGCAGGGTGATGTGGCGCGCATCGGCCTGCACGCTGAATTCGTCCAGCACATGGGTGATCAACTCGCCCATATCGACCTGCTGATACGCCGCCGATGTGATGCCTGCATCCAGCCGCGCCAGGTCCAGTAGTTGCTCGGCCAGACGGTTGCTGCGGCGTGCGGTTTCCAGCAGCTGTTGCAGCGCCGCGTCCTTGGCTTCCAGCGAGGGCGCACGCAGCGCGACTTCGGCATAGGTATGCAGCGCCGACAGCGGGGTGCGCAATTCGTGTGCGGCATCGGCAACGAAATCGCGTTCGGCCTGCACGGTTTTTTCCACCCGCGCCAGCAAGGTGTTGAAGGAGCCGACCAGCGGACGGATTTCATCCGGCACCTGGTCCAGCGGCACCGGTTCGGTATCCAGCCCGGTGCGTTGCGCAATGGCGAGCGAAACCGCGCGCAGCGGCCCGAGCGAGGTGCGCACCGCCCACCACATCAGCAGGCCCAGGATCGCTAGCTGCGAGGTATTCAACACGATGGCAGTGAGCGTCTGCTTCAGGCTGATGCGCGAGGACGCGTTGCCCATCGGGGTCTGGATGTCTGCCACACCCGGAGGGTCTGGGGTATCGAAGCGATGCTCCAGCGCGTCCGGCAGCACAGCGATCAATTGATCGCCAAACGTGTTGAGTTCCTGCTCGAACGCGCTGTGATGGCCCTGGGTGACCAGTGCGACCAGGATCCACAGCGAGGTGGACCAGCTCAGCAACACGATTGCGGCCAGCGCCGCCAGCATGCGCGCCTGCAGCGATTTCATTCGGGCGCCTTGCCGACCATGTAGCCCTGGCCATAAATGGTGGAGATGAGTTCGTCGCCCAGCTTGCGGCGCAACTGGTGCACATACACCGCGATCATGTTGCTGCCGCCTTCGGACGGGCCGCCGTAGACGCCTTCCTCCAGCTGATCCTTGGTGACCACGCGCCCGGCGCGTTCCATCAATGCGAGCAGCAGGCGGTATTCGTGCGCGCTCAGTGCGACCCACTTGCCGTCCCTGGTGACCTTGCGGCTGCTCGGGTCCACGCAGACATTGCCCTGCGTGAGCAGCGGCACCACGCGTCCCTGGCTGCGCCGGGTGATTGCGCGCAGCCGCGCCATCAGCTCATCGAACTGGAAGGGTTTCACCAGGTAATCGTCGGCGCCGGCATCCAGGCCGCGGATGCGGTCGGTGAGCTGGCCGCGCGCCGTCAGAGCGATCACCGGGGTGACGTCGTACTGGCCGCGCATGAAGCGGATCACGGTCAGCCCGGACTCGCCGGGCAAGCCGATATCCAGCAGCACTGCCGTGTAGCGATGGTCCACCAGCACGGTCTTGGCGGCGTTGGCACTACCGACATGGTCGATGGTCCAGGACTGCTGGCGCACGCCGGCGCAGATCGCGTTGGCCAGCATGGTGTCGTCTTCGACGAGGAGCAGGTGCATAGAGATTCCGCCGGGCACGGGGCCAGTCCGAGATGCGCGCCACTGTCGGAGGTCGCCATTAGGCAAATATTAGTGCATGGCCCAGGCGCGCATTCCAGCGCGGCCAGCGGCTTCGGCCCGGTGGCCGAAGTCACCGGGCCGGTGGCGCAGCTCAGCGCTGCAGGATGGCGCGCAACGCCGCTTCCAGGCCTGGGTACTGGAAGCGGAAGCCGGCAGCGAGCGCACGCTGCGGCAGCACCCGCTGGCTGATCAGCAGCAGCTCGGCCATTTCGCCGAAGCCCAGCCGCAGCAGGCCGGCGGGCAGCGCCAGCAGCGCCGGGCGGTGCAGCACCCGGGCCAGCGTGCGCGCGAACTCTGCATTGGTGACCGGGGTCGGCGCGGTGGCGTTGTAGGCGCCGGCTTCGCCGTGCTCGAGCAGCCACAGCAGCAGCGCGACCATGTCGGCGCGGTGGATCCAGCTCATCCAGTGGCGGCCATTGCCGAACGGGCCGCCGCCGCCGAAGCGGAACGCCGGCAGCATGCGCGCCAGCGCGCCGCCATCGCGGTCGAGCACGATGCCGGTGCGCACCCAGCTCACGCGGGAGCCCAGTGTGGCGATCTTGGCCGCTTCGGCCTCCCAGTCGCGACACAACACGGCGGAAAAATCGTCGCCGGCGCTGTCTGCTTCGGTCAGCGCGGTGTCGCCGCGTTCGCCGTAATAGCCCACCGCCGAGCCGGAGATCAGCACGGACGGACGCTGCTCGGCCGGTTGCTGCGCGATCCAGGCCTGCAGTTGCCGGGTGATGCCCAGCCGCGATGCGCGGAATTGCTGCTTGCGTGCGTCGGTCCAGCGGCCGGCCGCCAGCGGCTCGCCGGCCAGGTTGATGACGGCATCGGCTTGTACGCCGTCCAGCGTCTCCACCGCGGTGATGCCGGGCAGGGTGCGGCTGGCGCGGCGGGGATCGCGCGTCAGTACGCTGACCTGATGCCCGGCGCGCAGCAATGCAGGGCACAGCGCCTGGCCGATAAAGCCGGTGCCGCCGGTGATGAGCAACTGCATGGTGAAGATTCCTGGACCAAGGCGATGCGGCACGATAGGCCAGGGTGGACGGCAGCGGAGTGAAGTCGATGCCTTGCCGGTGCTGCGATCGGATCACGGCGTGTTGCACCGAGCTCATCGCTGCGCGCAGCCCAAACGCAAACGCGCCGGACCAGCCGGCGCGTTGCGCGATCGCTAAAAAAGCCGAGCGCTTACTTCGACGAAGACACCGCGTGGGCGCGCTCGAAGTGTGCCGAGACCACGCGGCGGCTTTCTTCCAGATGCTGCTTGACCGCAGCGCTTTCTGCGGCGGGCAGCAGTTCGGAGTCGATGATCTTGATGGTGTCGCCATGGTCGATGACCATGGTGCGCATGAAGCCGTTGCGATATGCATCCTTGCCGTCGGGCAGGGTCAAGGTCTGCGACAGCGCATCAGCGGACGCCTTGCCCTTGGCGCGCATCGCATCGGCGCGCGCGCTGCCGGTGGCACCTAAGGCCTTGCACTTTTCGAGATTGGCTTCGTGGTCGTGCAGCATCTGCTTGGCAAATGCGTCGGTGGCGCCGCCCATGTCCTGCGCGATGGCCTGCTTGGCCAGCGCGATTTCGTTTTCATCCAGCGCTGCCAGCACGCCCAGCACTGCGCCATCGCCCTTGGCCAATTCGGCCGCGCCGGTACCGCTGACCGGTGCGGCAGTGGGTTCCGGCGATACCGCCGGTGCGGTGCGCGAGGCATCGCCGCCGGGGCGATCACATGCGGTAAGCGTCAGCATGGCGAACAACGAGGTAGCAACAAGAAGGGATTTCATGGACGTCCTGAGCGTTGAAGAAACCACCGGCAGGTGCCGACGGCAAAATGCAAAGGAGCCGCTGTGCGGCTCCGATAATGCGCGGGGGGAGTTATGCACTCACGCCCACTGCGTCTGGGCTACCGACCCGAGGCCCATCGGCCTAGCCGGTGCATGCACTGCGTCCTGCGCGCTGCGACAGATACGCGTCATGCGTGCGGTGCGTTCGCGAATCACCGCGTGTTCGCTGGCCGGCGCACTGCCCAACAGACTGGCCACATGAAAGCCAAGGATGTCCTCCGCGCGGTCGCCCTGGTCGCTGACGATGTGCGGTACCAACCGTTCCAGTCGTTCCAGCTCCTGCTGCACTTGATACGGGGTTTTCATGACGTTCTCCAATGAATAACGGGTCCTGCTGACACTGACGTACTCAGCTATTGCGCATGCCCAGACGCTGCCAGCAATCGGTGGCCAACTGTTCGTAATTGGACTGGGTGTTGGATGAAATGAAGTGATGTTCCAGGCGGTCGCGAAACAATCGCAGACGCTCCTGATCACTTGAACGCGGTGCCTGCAGATAGATATCGCAGGCCATTTTCACCACCGGTGACAACTCGCTGAACTTGCCTGCACCGAGGTTGCCCTGGGCATGCCGCGCCTGCCAATGCGCGATTTCGGCTTGTACATCGATAACGGAGGGGTCTCTGCTCATGACTTCGGGTGGTCCGGGTTAAACAAACTTGACGTGCAGGGTAACTGCGGGTATGTCAACGAATGATCATCGAACGCGACCATTGGCTCTTCGTGCGGCCGTATTCCCTTAATTGGTCAGCGTGTTCCTGGATCTCTACACGCTGCATATGCACCGCGGCCGCCATGCCAATTCCAGCGTCGACGGCACTGACCATATGCGGCTCGTGCACCGGCCCGTATCACTTTGAGCGAGTCGATGCGCCGCGCAAAACGAGCGCAGTGCAAAGATGAATACGATGAATTGCGCTAGAAACAGCCGTGTTTTACGGAAGATTCTGAACCGCTCCACACCTGTGTAACGTCTGATCCGTAATCTCTGCAGCGACGTAATGGAGAGAGTACCCAGGATGCAGGAGAGCGAAAGCAGTTGCAGCAAGCCGCAGCACGCCAGCGGCACATCGGAAGCCCGCGTGTGGTGGCATGCCTTGTTGGAGTTGCGTGGCGGGCGCGTCGCCATCAGCTTGGTGGTGGTGCTTGTGATTGTGCTCGGGGTCTACCTGGCATTGAAGTAAGAGCTAGCGCAATACCCGTGCAGTAACGTGTTGCAGGTTTCAGCTACGCAATAGAGTCAGCTACGCAATAGAGCCAGAACGATCAAGCGGCCGAGCGCCGCGAGGGGAGCGTGATGGCACACAAGCGGTATCGGCAGGTGCTGGGGCATGTCACGCGTCTGGTGCCCGAGCACGGCCATGAGCGGATCACGCATGCGTGGGTGTGCAGCGAAATTGAACGCTTGCTGGGCGCGCATGACCCAACTGCGGCCGCTGATGATGCTGCAGTCTTTCATGTGCCCGACGAGACCCTGACCATCGAGCAGGCGCATGGCTTGGGAATCGACGACAACGGCGATCTGCTGGGTGGCATCGTGCCGCACGCGTTTCTGGCGACCAAAGTCATCGGTCATCCGTTGATCGCCGACGATGCGGCCTGCATCGCCGGCTGGAATCAGTCGTTGGCCACAGCGCTGATCCCGGCCACGCTGCCGGGCTATACGGTGTTCTCGCGCGCTGATGCCGAGCGCGCGCTGGATGCGTTGCTGCCAGGCGGAGGGGTGCGACTCAAGTTGCCGACAGGCGTCGGTGGCAACGGTCAATGGCGCATCGCCAGTGCCGCGCAGCTGGCAGATGCACTGGACAGCCTGCCTGATTGCTATCTCGCGGCGCACGGCGCCGTGCTGGAGCGCAACGTCCTGCATGCAGTCACGCATAGCGTTGGCGAGTTGTGTGTTGCCGGAATTCAGATCGCCTATTTCGGCACGCAATGCAACGTGCGCAACGCGCAGGATGACGAGGTGTATGGCGGCTCGTCGCTGCAGGTGTATCGCGGATCGCTCGAAGCGCTGGCCGCCACCGCGCTGTCGGCATTGCAGAAACACGTGGTCGAACAGGCCTGCAGATACGATCGATTCATCACCGCCGCCTATCCTGAGTTGCACATCTCGCGCCGCAACTACGATGTGGTCAGCGGTGAAGATGCGCAGGCTGGGCTGATCTGCGGCGTGCTGGAGCAATCCTGGCGAGTCGGTGGCGCCACCCCGGCCGAGCTCGCTGCAATCGCCCGTTTTCAGCAAGACCCGGCACTGCAATGGGTGGCAGCCTCCACGCATGAGATCTATCAGGGCGAACCGCCGGCCGATGCGCAGATCTACTACCGCGCCGAGCATGCCGGGCCAGGTCCGCGCTACAAATACAGGAGGGTATCCAGCACCTAATGGAAGCCAAACTTTCCAGCATCCAAATTCCCGTCGACCAGGACGCACTCAGCGGTACCTTGCTCACGCCGTCTGGCATGCCGGCTGTGTTGTTCGTGCACGGCTGGGGTGGCAGCCAGCACCACAATCTGTTGCGCGCACGCGAGGCGGTGGGCCTGGGCTGCATCTGCATGACCTTCGACCTGCGTGGTCACGAAGGCTACGCATCGATGCGCCAGACCGTGACCCGTGCGCAGAACCTGGACGACATCAAGGCCGCCTACGATCAACTCGCGCATCTGCCGTATGTGGATGCGCAGTCGATCGCCGTGGTTGGGCTGAGCTACGGCGGTTATCTGTCTGCGCTGCTGACGCGCGAGCGCCCGGTGGAATGGCTGGCACTGCGCTCGCCTGCACTCTACAAGGACGAACATTGGGATCACCCCAAGGTCAGCCTCAATGCCGATCCGGAGTTGATGGATTACCGCCAGCGCACGCTGACGCCCGAAGACAACATCGCCCTGGCCGCCTGCGCGCAGTACAAGGGCGATGTGCTGCTGGTGGAAGCCGAAAACGATGCCATCGTGCCGCACCCGGTGTTGCGCAATTACGCCGATGCCTTCGTCCATGCGCGCTCGCTGAGCACGCGTGTGATTGCCGGCGCCGATCATGCCTTGAGCGTCAAGGAGCATCAACAGCATTACACGCGCGCATTGATCGACTGGTTGACCGAAAAGGTTGTCGGGCGTCGGATCGCGTTGGCCAAGGAAGTGGTGGCCGCCCGCAAGCAATTACTTAAGGAGCAGGGCGACGCGGTGTCGTCATCGGGGCAGGGCGCGCGTGAGTTTCTTGGCGATATCCGGGCGGTGGAAAAGACCTCCGGTTGATCTGGAGCAGTGGCTGATCACGCCATGCTCGATCATCACGAACGCGCGGCAAAAAAACGGGCCGCTGGACCCGTTCTTTTTTTTTACGCTCTCGCTTTCACTGCAGTGAAGCGCTGGATCGAGACGACTACACGCGTGGATCGGTCGGATTACGACGTGCGGCTTCATCATGATGCTCGGAGTCGAACGCCTCGCGCACCGCATGCTTGGCCTTTTCCCAGCTCAGGCGAGAGTTGGACTTGAAGCGGTCCCAGCCATCGCCCAGGTCGCGTTCCAGATGGTCGTCCCACTGGCGGCCGGCGTGCTGCTGGCGTGCCTGCATGCCGTAGCGATACGCCGGGCGATAATCGTCGTACGAATAGTCGGCATCGCGATAACCCGCGCTGTCGAAGCGACCTTCGTAATGGGTGTCGCCATCGCGATACACGCTGTGCGTGCGATCGGCACGCTCCCAGGCATCGCGTGCAGCCAGACGTGCATCGTCCCACTCCAGGCGCGATTCGCCGCGATTACGCGGCCACTCGCCGGCCAGGGTCGCTTCGGTTTCTTCCCAGGTGCTGGTCGGACGCGTTTCGCGTGCCTGCAGACCGAACCCGTAAACCGTTGCGTAATCGCGATCGTAATCGGTGCCTTCCTTGTAGTAAGGACGGTTCTGATGTTCCTGGCGCCAGTATTCGGATTCGACGGTCGGGTCCAGGCGTTCTGCCACGCCCTTGCCGGCCGCAGCGCCAGCCACAACACCGACGGCCGCACCGATCAAGGTGCCCAGCGGGCCGAACACGGTGCCTGCCAACGCGCCTGCTGCAGCGCCGCCCGCGATGCCACCAACGCCAACGCCAACCGGATGCGATCCGGGTGCACCGGAGATCGGGTCACGATTCGAATCCTGTGCTTGTGCTGCGCGTTCCTGCTTATCCAGCTTGTCTAGATTGCTGTCGTGATTGGTCATGTCGTCTCCGGCTGTCTGGTGGATGCGGTCTGTGGATACAGATCGCCAACGTGGCGCCACCATGGCGATGCAGGAGTGAAACGCGTGTGCGTGGATGTGAGCATCATCGCGACATGCCTGAACTGTGCACGAGTGCAGTGCGGATGAGGTCGGTGACATGTCGCTGCAACATTTTCCCGCAGAAATTAAGGTGCATGCGCGGGTTTTCTACTTTCCCCTTGATGCACAGCAATGGCGTCTACAGACGACCTCAATCAAGTTTTCGAGCCGACGACTTGGATATCTCCAAGTCGCGTTGGCAGAGGGCGCGGTGCCTTCACCGCTAGTGGGACGCCGTGAATCCATCCATGCCGCCAAAGAGTCCCGCAAGCGATGAGGGCACCGCACCAGGAAGTTTGTGGGTTGCTTTGTTGAAAAAACTGCACATCGACCATCTCGACTGGTCCTTGCCCGCCCACCGTCGCGGGACCTTACGCGGCATGGATGCCGCGTAAGAGCCTACACGGACGTACTTGCGGCGTGTCCCGCGATGGTAGGCCGGCAAGGGCCCTGCAGAAAAGCTGAAAGATAAACCGCTCTACAATTGATCTATCCGCGCCATCCAACCACTCCAAGACAACCCAGAGTTCGAGTCGCAGCGTCGTTTCTTAAATGCGAAAGCACACGCACACTCAACCGCCGTGCGTACCCAGCGTGCGTGCCCCGGTCAGGATCATGCGCAGCATCTGCGAGATCTGCTCGACCAGTTCGGGATCCTTTTCCGGCGGCGAATCCATCGCCACTGCGCCCATCGCAAATACCAGCCGGGTGATCGCCTTGGACACCAGCGCCGGTGCGTGCAGCTTGGCGTTGTCGGCGGCGGCCAGGCGGATCAGGTCCACGCGCAGCTCGTCTTCGAAATAGCTGAGCTCGCGCTCCACTGCCTGCTTGAACGCATCCGAGCCCACTGCACCTTCGCGCAGCAGCACATGCAGCAATTTGTCGTCGGCGCGCAGCTGTTCCATGAAGGCCTCGACCGATACGCGGATGACGCTGCGGTCGGTGGAGGTGGCGCGTTGGCGGGCCTGACCGATGATGGTGCGCAGCGAGCGCCCGGCCAGATCGATCAAGGCCACGGCGAGCTCGTCCATGTCGCGGAACTGGCGATAGAAGCTGTTGGGCGCGATGCCGGCTTCGCGTGCCACCTCGCGCAGGCTCAGCGTGGACAGGCTGCGGTGCGGACCGATCAGCGACAGCGCTGCGGCGATCAGATCCTCGCGTGAAATCGCCGGCTTGCGTGACGGCGGCGCGTCGTGGGAAGGCAGTGCAATGGAGGTCATGGGACGGCAGCCGGGCGTGGGCCTGAATCATAGCCCCTCTGGTCGATATACAACTGTATACACGGCTGTGCATGCATGCGTATAGTGCGATCCATGAACCTGGCATCTCCTCCCAAGTCCAAGTCACCGTTGCCGACACGTCTGGCGCGCCGGCTGGTGTCGCCGCAGTTGTTCGATTTCTGGGCGACCCGGCTCAATCCCTTGTGGACGCTGGAACGGCCGATGGCCCGCCTGGTCGCGCGTACGGCGGCCAGCAGCAATGCGGTGACCCTGGTGCTGCGGCCCAATGGCCACTGGCGGGGCCTGCAGGCCGGTCAGCACGTCAGCCTGGGCGTGGAGATCGAAGGCCGCCGCCTGCTCCGCAGCTACAGCCCGACCGTGCTGGCCGATGGCCGCCTGGCGATTACCGTCAAGGCGATCGAAGGTGGGCTGGTCAGCCGCTACCTGGCCGGCGCTGCGCCGATCGGAACGGTGGTGTCGCTGGATCCGGCCTTCGGCGACATGCTGTTGCCGAAGGCCCCGACGCCGCTGTTGCTGCTGGCTGCCGGCTCGGGCATCACCCCGATGCGCGCGTTGCTGCAGGCCGCCGCGCAAGCCGGCATGCCGATGGACGTGGACCTGCTGTACTGGGTGCGCCAGCGCGACGAAGCCTGCTTCGTCGATGAATTCGCGGCAATGGCCGCCGCATATCCGCGCTTGCGCGTACGGTTGCTGGCCACCCGCGAAGGCACCGCGCCGGCTGCACGCATCGATACCTATCCGTTGGAGCAGATCGCCGACCTCTCCGCCCGTCACGTCATGGTCTGCGGCCCGGGCGGTTTCGTGCAGGCTGCGCGTGCGCGCCTGCAGGGCCGCGTGGCCGCGTTCCAGGCCGAAGCCTTCAGCGTGCCGACGCTGGAAGACGGCGAAGCCGGTGACGTGCAGGTCCAGCTGTCACGCAGCGGCCGTACGCTCAGCCTGCCGCGCGGCCAGTCGCTGCTGGAAGGGCTGGAAGCGCAAGGCCTGCGTCCGAAACACGGCTGCCGCATGGGCATCTGCAACAGCTGCGCCTGCGCGCGCCAGTCCGGGACCACACGCCACCTGTTGACCGGTGAGCGCAGCAACGAACCCACCGCACAGGTCCGCCTGTGCATCAGTGCCCCGAGCACTGACCTGATCCTGGATCTGTAAGGAATCTTCATGAGCCGAGTCCACAACCGTGCCCTGTCCGCTGCCGAACTGCATTCCTTCGGCGACGAACTCGATGCCATCCGCGCCCGCGTACAGGCCCAGGTCGGCGCCGCCGACGCGCGTTACATCCGCCGCATCGTGGCGGCGGTGCGCTGGACCGGCGTGGCCGGTCGCGCGCTGCTGTTCCTAGGCGCCTTCGTGCACAGCGTGCTGATCCCGGCGTGGATCGCCGGCGTGGTGCTGCTGACCCTGTCCAAGATCCTGGAGAACATGGAGCTGGGCCACAACGTCATGCACGGCCAGTACGACTGGATGGGTGACCCGCAGCTCAACGGCAACACCTACGAGTGGGACATCGTCGCCACCGGCGACAACTGGCGCAAGACGCACAACTTCAAGCACCACACCTACACCAACGTGCGCGGCATGGACGACGACATCGGCTACGGCCTGCTGCGCATCTTCCCCGAGCAGCGCTGGCGTCCGTTCTACCTGCTACAGCCGTTCGTGGCGGTGTTCTTCGCGCTGCTGTTCGAGTGGGGCGTGGCGATCCAGGACCTGCGCCTGGGCCGCTGGTTCGCCGGCAAGATGAAGGCGGCCGAATTGCGCGCCTCGTTCCTGCCGGTCGGCCGCAAGATGGGCCGCCAGATGCTCAAGGATTACATCGTGTTCCCGCTGCTGGCCGGCCCGTTCTTTCTGACCGTGCTGCTGGGCAATCTCGCCGCCAACGTGCTGCGCAGCATCTGGACCTTCGTGATCATCTTCTGCGGCCACTTCACTGCAGATGCGGAGGTGTTCCCGAAGGAATCGATCCGCAACGAGTCGCGTGGCCACTGGTATTTGCGTCAGCTGCGTGGCTCGTCGAATCTGACCGGCGGCAAGCTGATGAACGTGCTGTCGGGCAATCTGAGTCACCAGATCGAGCATCACTTCTACCCGGACCTGCCGGCCAACCGTTACGCGCAGATTGCGGTCGAGGTGAAGCAGATCTGTGCGCGCTACGGCCAGCACTACAACACCGGCTCGCTGCCGCGTCAGTTCGGTCAGGTGATGTGGCGGATCGTGCGCCACGCCTTCCCGAGCCGGCCCAAGCCGGTGCGCCGCCAACGCGAAAGCGCCTTGCAGAGCGCCTGATCAGGCAAAGCGCTGATCAACATGATCAAAAAGGGTCGCCATCGGCGGCCCTTTTTGTTGGGTCAGCGAAGTGGTCGCCATACGACGTTGCGCATCGTCGCGTTGGCGCGGTCGGTGCCTGCGGCAGCGGTGAAGGCCTGCGCTGCGAGTCGAGCCTGCCGTTTGCGGACACCGGCCAGCGCTGTGCCTGGTGGGTCGGCGGCGCTTAGTGCCGGCTCAGGTCAGGGCGTGGCGGCGCACCGGCTCCGGTCAGTGTGTGGTGTTGCGCATCAGCGCGTGATATGCGATGAAACCAGTGGCCGGCAGTGCGCGCGAGAACAGCCAGCCTTGCGCCAGATCCACGCCATGCGCACGCAGATAGTCCAGCTGCTCCTGGCGCTCCACGCCTTCGGCGATGGTGCGCAACTTCAGCGTCTTGGCCATGTCGATGATGTGCGAGGTCACCGCACTGGTAGCCGAGTGGGTGCCAATGGTGTCCACGAACGACTTGTCGATCTTCAATGCATCCAGCGGCAGCCCTTGCAGGTACTGCAGGCTCGAGTAGCCAGTGCCGAAGTCGTCGATCGACACCGTGTGGCCGGCACCGCGCAGATGGGTGATGGTGGCGCGTGCCGCATCGATATCCATCAGGCTGCGCTCGGTGGCCTCCACCCACAGCTGTCCGCTGTCCACGCCAGTGCCGCGCAGTGCTTGCGCCAGCACGGTCTGCACGCGGCCGCTCTTGATGTCGCCGGCCGAGACGTTGATGGCCACATGCAGGGACGGAATCGCCGCCAGTGTCGGGCCGAGTTCGCGGATGACTTCTGCCACCACCATGTCGGTGATCGGCAGGATCAGACCGCTTTCTTCGGCCAGCGGGATAAAGGCATCGGGCGGGATCAGCACGCCATCGGATTGCTGCCAGCGCACCAGCGCCTCGGCACCGACGCAGGCACCGCTGTCGAGCGCGATGATCGGCTGGTAGTGCACGACGAATTCGCCGCGTTGCACGGCGCTTTCCAGCCGTGCCAAGGGCGACAGCCGCCGCCGTGAAACCCAGATCACCAGGCTGACCAGCAGCAGCGCCAATGCGATGCCCACCGGCACTGTCTGCAGGCGTGCCGCTGCCAGCGGGCCACGCAGGTAAGCGACCGGCTCGGTGACCACCGCAGCCCAGTCGCCACGGCGGTCGCGGCCGGACAAGACCTGCGTCTGCGTTGCGTCTGCGCTGGATGTATCGGGTAACGGCTCGATCAACAATTGCTCGGCGGCGGTATTGGTACTGCTCAGGATCTGCCCGCTCGGGGTGCCGATCGCCAGTTGCAGGCCGGGCGGGATATTGATGTCGGTGAGGGTGGCCGGATTGATCAACACGTTGTAGTCGTCCAGCTGCAGCGCCATCAGCGGGTGCTGAGGATTGGCCAGCGGACGCAGGCGGGTGGTCACCGCAATGCCGCGCTTGACCACGAAATCCGGCGTTGACTGTGGAATGGCCTCTGGCAACGGCCCCCACGAAGTGCAGCGCAAACGGCGCTGCTGAAAATGCCCCAGCTCCACGATGTAATGACTGGTCAGCACCAATGCGCGCATCTGCGCCAGATGCTCAGGGGAACAGCGCGGCAGCTGCGAGCCGGCCATGTTCACCAGCGCGCCGTGCGCTTCGTCGAAGGCGGCTTCGGTGCGCCGGATCGACAGCGCCGCCAGCTGGCTGAGCCTGCTCTGCTCGCGATCCAGCGCCAGCCGCCACGCCAGGTAATAGGACAGGCTGATCGGAAGGGTTGCGCATAGCACCACCAGCAACACGGTCACACTGATGATGCGTTGTCGCTTCACCTCATCCCCCGCATCTGCATGGCGGCCAGCTCACGCAGTGCGCCCTGGACAGTGCGCGGCAGATGCGCATTGCCAAGCGACCGGCACAGCGAATGCGCCGCGCGCACGGAGGTCCGACGCGCGCATGGTGACGACAGGAGACATGGACTGATGAGGCTGCACGTCGCGAATGTACGACACGCGCGTGCATTGCGCGCGTCCTCGGAGCGAAGCGGATGTGATTTTCTGCCGACGCGCATGCATCGCAGAGTGGCAAGCGGGCTTGTCAATAGGTTCACACGCCTGCACGCGATGGCGCGCTAGGGTCGAAAGGTCTGCCCTCCCGTCTGGGAGCAGCGGGACAATCCGGTCCCACGCAAGACGCTTTCCGAGGAGGAATCACCCATGACAACCCAGAAAGAACGTGTTGGCGGCACCGATGCCGTGCCGATCTTCAAGATGCAGGAAACCACGCGCGACGGCGAACTGACCAAATACATGGTCGGCGACACCGGCGTGGCCTTCGACAGCCTGGAAGGCGCGCAGGCTGCGGCCAAGGATCTGAGTACGCTCAACGGTTGAGGGCGTGCTTTAGATTCTCCAGTTAGTCGAGGAGGCACAGGCGTGAGGTTGCGCTGGAGGCCGGCGGGGTGGGGTAGTCGAGTGCGCGGTGCCCTCGCCGCTCGCGGGACACGCCGTGAACCCGTCCCTGGGGGCTCGGTGGCGGCATCCATGCCGCCACACGGTCCCGCAATCGGCGAGGACACCGCACCAGAGAAGTAGGTCGATAGCTTTGTGAAAAAGCGGACCATCTCGCTAGTGGCATTGGCACGCTGGTCCAGGTCGCAGCTACATGAGAGCTGGCGAATCAGAAGTACCTCATGCGTTGCTTGCATCCTGCACACCGACCATCTCGACGGGTCCTTGCCCGCCCACCGTCGCGGGACCTTACGCGGCATGGATGCCGCGTAAGAGCTTACAGGGACGTACTTGCAGCGTGTCCCGCGACGGTGGGCGGGCAAGGGCCCTGCAGCAAACCCGCAGATCACCCGCTCTACATCAACCGCTCTACAACTGACAGAAGCTTGGCTACTCGAGTGTGTAGTGCACTCCGCGGGAGTTGTAGATTGCTCTAATAAAAAAAACCAAGCCCTGATCAGGAGAGCGGCTGCTCAGTCAGTCGCCCGGTATGCGGGGTGTGGATCAGCGGGGCCAGATCGAAGCCCTGCTCGCGCGCATGCGCCAGATACGCCTGGGTGATGTTCTCGTCCAGCTGCGGCAGCCGTGCCAACAGCCACAGATACTTGCGGTCGGGGCCACCGACCAGCGCGGCGGTGTAGTCCGCATCGATGCGCATCACCCAGTAATCGCCTTTGGTGAAGGGAATCCAGCGCAGGCCTTCGGGCAGGAACGTGACCTCCAGGCGCGCGTTGCTATCGTCGATGGCGCGCGCCTCACCGACTGCTTCTTCCAATGCGCCTTCGGCAGTCAGGCAGCGGTTCTGCACACGCACCGTGCCATCGTCCTGCAGCGAATAGTGTGCCGACACATCGGTGCAATCGGCATCCTCGAAGCGGATCGGCAGCCGCGCGATCTCGTACCAGGTGCCCAGATAACGATTCAGATCCAGGGACGGGACGGTGACTAGTTCGGGAAGTCGGCTCATGGCGGCCTCTACGTCGTGGAATGGCGGATGTTGTACGTGCATCGTCATGAAATGCATGTTGGGATGCTGATGCCGCTGGAGCGCCGCCATTAGGCTGCGCTTGCCGTGCCCACTGCGCGATCCAGTTTGCGGTAGCCGATCGCTTCGGTCAGATGACGCGTTGCAATGACGGCGCTGTCGTCGAGATCGGCGATGGTGCGGGCCACGCGCAGGATGCGATGCATCGAGCGTGCGGACAGTTGCAGGTGTTCGATGGCGCGTTCCAGCAACAGCTGATCGTCATTCTGCAGGCGGCAGTGATGATCGGTTTGTGCCTGGTCCAGTTGTGCATTGGGCACGCCGGCACGTGCAAGTTGCCGTGCGCGCGCCGCGACCACGCGCGTGCGCATGCTGGCACTGTCCTCGCCGACGTTGCCGCTGCGCAGTGCCTGCGGCGGCAGGCGCGGGACCTCGACATGCAGATCGATGCGATCCAGCAGCGGCCCGGAGATCCGGCTGCGATAACGGCCGATGGTGTCGCTGCTGCAACGGCAACGCCCGCTGCTGTCGCCGGCCCACCCGCACGGACAGGGATTCATCGCAGCGATCAGTTGGAACCTGGCCGGGAAATCCACACTGCGCGCGGCGCGCGAGATGGTGACCAGGCCCGATTCCAGCGGCTCGCGCAGCACTTCCAGCGTTTGGCGTTGCCACTCGGGCAACTCGTCCAGAAACAACACGCCGTTGTGGGCCAGCGAGATCTCGCCGGGGCGTGGATGTGTGCCGCCGCCAACCAAGGCGACCGCGCTGGCGGTGTGGTGCGGAGCCCGATAGGGGCGTTGCCGCCAGCGCACAAGATCCAGTCCGCGACCGCTGATGGAGGTAATGGCGGCGGTTTCCAGCGCCTCGGCTTCGCTGGCTTCCGGCAGCAGGCCGGGCAGGCGCGAGGCGAGCAAGGTCTTGCCGCAGCCAGGGCTACCGACCAGCAATAAATGGTGACCGCCGGCTGCGGCAATTTCCAGCGCGCGGCGGGCATGCGGTTGGCCGCGCACGTCGGCCATGTCGGGCAGGGCGCGTACGCCGAGCGCTTGCACCGCCAGTTCGGCGGCGGGCGCCTTCTGGGTGCCATTGAGCGTGGCACAGACTTCCAGCAGCGTGCGCGCGGTGAAGGCTTCGACGTGGCCGGCGATGGCGGCTTCGGCACCGTTGGCCAGCGGCACGATCAGGCGGCGGCTGGCCTGCGCTGCTGCCAGGGCGGCGGGCAGCACGCCATCGACACCGCGCAACTCGCCGGTCAGGGCGAGTTCGCCGAGAAATTCGTACTCGGCCAAGGCTTGCCGGTCGATCTGACCGCTGGCGGCCAGAATGCCGAGGGCGATGGGCAGGTCGAAACGGCCGCCTTCCTTGGGTAAATCGGCCGGCGCCAGATTGATGGTGATGCGCCGTGCCGGGAATTCGAACTGTGCGCACAGCAGCGCGGCACGCACGCGTTCGCGCGATTCGCGCACTGCCGCCTCGGGCAGGCCCACGATCTGGGTGGAGGGAAGACCGCCGGAGAGATGCACTTCCACCCGAACCTCAGGCGCATGCACCCCCACGCGGGCACGGCTGTGCACCAGCGCCAGACTCATGGTGGAGGCCTTGGGTCAGGGGGTGGTAGGTGGCGCGGCGGGCGGCGTGCCGGGCGCGCGTGCTTCCAGTGCGGCGACGGCCTGTTCCAGTGCGTCGAGTTTTTCGCGCGTGCGCAGCAGCACCGCGCGCTGCACGTCGAACTCTTCGCGGGTGACCAGGTCCAGCTTGCCCAGGCCGGCCTGCAGCGCGCCCTTGAAGGTGCTCTGCAGTTCTTCGCGCGACTGGCGCAGGCCCGGCGGCACCAGGTCGCTGAGGCGGCGGGCGAGGTCGTCGAGCTGATTGAAATCGATCATGGGGTTCTCCGCAGGTCCGTAGGAAGCCTAGTGCAGGCCGGAACACGCGGGACATCGGCAAGGCAGTCGGCAGGCGGTAAGGATAGTCCCATTCGGCTGTCGGTCGCGGTGAGGGCGATGGGCATGAGATGAGTGTTGTGGCCGTCCACGGTATGCTGCGCGACCGTCATGCCCTGGGATCTGCACCGATGAAAATGATCATGGCCATCGTCAAACCGTTCAAGCTCGACGATGTGCGCGAAGCGCTTGCCGGCTGTGGGGTGGCGGGCATCACGGTGACCGAGGTCAAGGGCTTCGGCCGGCAGAAGGGCCACACCGAGCTGTATCGCGGCGCCGAGTATGTGGTAGATTTCCTGCCCAAGGTGAAGATCGAAGTGGCGGTGACCGACGACCAGGCCGAGCGTGTGGTCGAGGCGATCGTAGCGGCGGCCGGCACCGGCAAGATCGGCGATGGCAAGGTGTTCGTCTACGACCTGGGCAGCGTGGTGCGCATCCGCACCGGCGAGCTGGACAGCGACGCGCTGTAAGGCGTCACCGGAAGCGACTTCGGTCGATGCTGTGCCGGCATTGCGCAGACAACTGACCGATGCCAGAAAAACAGCGCCACGGGGGCCAGGTCTGTACCGTCGGTCACTGCCCTCGTAGGCGGCATCCAGCTGCCGACAACCAACGCGTTTATGAATTGGCAGCCGGGCCACCTTCGGTGGAGCAACCTGGCCGCATGGCCCAAGTATCACCAACGCGCGCCGCGCTACGTGGCCGGCTCATACCATTTCAATACCGCAGATCGGCCCCGACACCAGAGGCCAGCAATGGTACCGGCCGCCTTACCGTAACCCAGCTGCGAGTTGTCGAAGAGACCTGGGACGTCCTGATACGACCCCTGCTTGTCGTCGCGCGATGACTTGCCTACTCTAGGGCTAATACCATTTCAATACCGGAGTTCGGAATGACGCGACGTGATGGCAAGCCGGGCTTGCGCCTGCTTCCGGTCCTGGTGGCGCTAAGCCTGACGGCCCCCGCGCTGGCGCAGCCGGTCACACAGCCGGCGATCTTTCCGACCCCGACGTCGATCGCGCTGGAGGGCGGCACCGTCACGCTCGGTCGGTCGGTCGTGCTGGTGGCGGCGCCGGGTGCGGACCCGGCGTCGGTCGCGCTGGTGCGCCGCAGCCTCGGCACCGCTGGCGTGACCAAGATCTCCACCGCATCGCGTTTGCCTGCCACGCTCGACCGCCCGCATATCGTGCTCGGCACCGGCGAGGCGGCGGTGGTGCGCGATGCACTGACGCGCAGCAAGGCGGTGCAGGACACCCACAAGGAGGGCTATACGCTCGCCAGCGTCGCGCTCGGCAACGGCAGCCTGATCACGCTGGCCGGTCACGACAACGATGGGCTGTTCCATGCGGCGCAGACGCTGCGTCAGCTGGTGGAGCGCCCCGTCATCCCGACGCTGGTGATCCAGGATCATCCGGCGATGCCGATCCGCGGCACCATCGAAGGGTTCTACGGCGCACCGTGGTCGATGGCCGATCGCACCAAGCATCTGGAATTTCTTGCCCGCACCAAGGCCAATACCTTCATCTACAGCCCGAAGGACGACCCGTACGCGCGCGACCGCTGGCGCGAGGCGTATCCGGCCGCCACGTTGAAGGCGTTGGGCAAGCTGGCAGCCACCGCCAAGCGCAATCACGTCGACTTCGTCTATGCGATCTCCCCGGGGCCGACGGTGTGCTTCTCCGATCCAGCCGACGCCAAGGCGCTGCTGCGCAAGTTCGATGCCTTCCGCGCGCTGGGCGTGCGCAGCTTCTATGTGGCGCTGGACGATATCGAATACACCAAGTGGAACTGCGAGCGCGACAAGACCACCTTTGGCGATTCCGGCGCGCAAGCGGCCGGCATCGCGCAGTCGCATCTGCTCAATCTGGTGCAGGCCGATCTGGTCGCCCGCCACGATGCGTCGTCGGAATTGATCATGGTGCCGACCGAGTATTTCGACGCCAAGGAAAGCCCGTACAAGGAAGCGCTGCGCAAGCACCTGGACCCGAAGATCGTGGTGCAGTGGACCGGCACCGACGTGGTGCCGCCGGCCATTTCCATCCCCGATGCACGCGCGGCCACCAAGGCGTTCGGCCGCAAGACGCTGCTGTGGGACAACTACCCGGTCAACGATTTCGAAACCTCGGCCGGGCGTTTGCTGATGGCGCCGTACGCGCGCCGCGAAGCGGGTTTGTCCGCTGAATTGTCCGGCATCGTCTCCAATCCGATGAATCAGGAAGTGCCCAGCCGCGTTGCGGTGATGGGGCTGACCGCGTTCGCGTGGAACGACAAGGATTACGACGCGCAGCGCACCTGGCATGCGGCCGCGCGCGATCTGGCCGGCGGCGATGCACGGGTGACTGCCGCGCTGCTCACCTTCTTCGATACCCAGCATCTGGCGCCGACCTTCGGCAGCCAGCCGTGGCAGGAACAGGCGCCGCAGCTGAAGGCGGTGCTCGACCATGTGCGCGAGACGATTGCGCTGGGCGATGCGGCGGCGCGCAGCCAGGCCATCGCCGAGCTGGCGCGCACCGCCGATGCGTTCGCGGCCGCGCCGCTGATCATTCGCGAAGGCGTGGCCGACAAGGGCTTTGCGGAACAATCGCGCCCCTGGCTGGATGCGATGGAAGGCTGGGGCCGCGCGCTGCAGCAGACCGCTGCCGGCCTGGATGCCGCCAATCGCGGAGATGCACAGGCGTCGGTGGCGTTTACCGATGCGAAGCAGAGTGCCGCCGAAGCTGCAGCGATCCCCTCGATTCCCGGCGCCACGCGCTTCGGTGGACCGGTCAAGATCGCCGATGGCGTACTGGACCGCTTCGTCGCCGACGCGCCGCGCCTGATCGCCTACCGCGCGCAGTCGGCAGCCGACGCGGCAAACGCGCAGTGACGACCCGGGGCAGCGACCGGACGACGGCCTAGCCACTAGACAGGCGTCGCCGGTGCGCGGCATCGACGCGTCCCCCTGTCCACTGTGGTTCCCCCCCCGCGCCGTTGCGCACCACCTGGCGATTGCTCGCCAGGTGGATAGGCGCACCGCTGGCGTGTCATCGGGATGGTCAGGCTGCAGCCCGGTGGGTGACGGCAACTTGCCGGTCAGCGGGTTTCGTTCGGCGCTACCGGCTGCGCATCGCGCTTCAGGTGCCGATACAGCCGCTTCCAGCTGCCGCGGATGGTGCGTACCCAGCGCGGCTCGGCGCTGCGTGCGGCCTCGTCGGCGGTCGGCGCGATACCGGCCAGGCGCTGGCGCATCTTCTGGAAATTGGCCAGGTCGCTGCGCTGCAGTTGACGCGCCAGCGTGCCGCGTCGCAACGAGCGCGGGAAGCGCCAGGCCGAGGTGAAATCGATCAGCACCGGCACGCCGGCGCTGATCACCACATTGGTGCCGTGCAGATCGTTATGGGTGATGCCGAATGCGTGCAGGCGGCGTAGCGCCTGCTGCAGCTGCTGGAACACCTCCTGGCCGACCACCGCACTGGCGCTGAGCGTGTCGCCCGGAATGAACTCCATGCCCAGTGCCAGGCTGCCCAGGGTGCCGAGCAGGGCCGGCGCATGCCGCCAGCCCTGCAGGCGGGCCAGCATCTTGGACTCATGCCGCACCATCAGCCGCGCGATCGGCGCCAGCAGCGTACGGCGGTAGCGGCTGTAGTCCTTGACCACCGCCAGTTGCCCATCCAGATGGGTGCGATAGACGTTGGGCTCGAGCAGCCGGGTGCCCTGCTTGAGCAGCACGGGCGTGACGATTTGCAGGCTGGAGGTGTCCAGCGGCTGGTAGTGCATGGCAAGTCTCCGGACCTTGGCGGCGCGGAGGAATCACGCGTCTGGCAGGTTCACGATGATCGTGGGGGATCGGTCCGGTGAATTTTAGAACTTGCGAGTATTGAAATTAAATTTGTTAAAAAAATGAAATGTTCCGGGAGTGGAACGGCTCGAAGAATCAATAAGTTACCGAGTCAGCTGCGATCAATGTTGTCGGTATGTCTGTGCGACGCGCTGCTTGCAGCGAGCGTGCATTTAGCGCATCGCGTGCTGCGCCCGTCGGCACAAGCGCTCACCAGAACGCTGGTCGGCCGCTGTGTACGCCGATAGGCAGCGTTCACACCCCTTCTTGACAGGTGCTGAGACTCGATTCACTGTGCCGGCTGCGGTCAGGGGGCTGCATCACGCGTCAGTACCGGCACGTCCACCCGGACGATGCCTGAGGCCGAGTACGCGCACGATCCGGTGATGTTGGGAAAGCCCCCGAATTGGACAAGCAACTGCGCCACTTCCTGACACCACCAGGTCATGCCTGCGTGCGCTATGGATGCGGGGACGATGGAGTAAGACTCATTGGGGAATGCGATGAAAAGGACCGCAACATGGCTGTTGGCCTGCACGGCGCTGGGCTGCGTTTCCGACGCGGCCGCGCAGTCGTTGTCGCGTGGCTGGGACAACTATCGTCAACAGCAAAAGCAGCAACAGGCCGCTGCACAAAGCGGCGCAGCGCAGCTGGCGACGCCAGCGGCATCGAGCACTGCACAAACGAATGACGACGCGCCGCGGTCGGCCGCAGCGAATGGTAGTTCCACAGCTGGACCTGCCGAAGCCACCACCATCGCTTCTGCTCCATCCACGGCCGTGGCGCCGTCGCCGGCGCTGGCGTATGTGTCGGCGCCGCCACGCGAGGAAGAGCAACGTCTCAAGAGCGGTGTCTTTCTTGGTGTGCTGGGCGGTCAGGGGAAAGTATACGAAGGCATCGATCAGGACATGCTCGGCTTCAACGCCGGCTATCGTTGGCGGGCAGGCCCGGTGACGCTGATCGGCATCGAAGCGGCGGTAGGAAAGCTAGCCCGCATCAGCGATCACGAAGACGCCTACGTACCCGGCGTGGAATTCGGCAGTCTGGGCGGCACTGCGCGTTTCAACTTTGGTGACAGTCCACTTTTCGCTGTGGTACGCCTGGGCTATTGGTCGGCCAACTCCAACGGCGAATCGAATGAGCGCGTGTCAGGTGCGTACGCGGGTGCCGGCTTTGGCGTAGACATTGGCCGGCACGCAAGTTTGAGCGTGCTCTATACCAACTATCTTTATGCCAACGACTATTACTACTCCGACGAAGACATCACCATCAATCGTGCCGAAGTGTTGAACGTTGGCGCTGAAGTCCGCTTCTGACCGGTTGCTTGATCAAAAGTGCGTAACGACAGGGCGGATGGCGGCATCCGCCCTGTCGTGTTTGGAGTTTGGAGAGCAAGGAATCATTGGATGATCCGAGGCCTGCAGCGCGTGCGATGCCGCAACCTGCCTGCTGGATGTGGTGTCATACAAGACAATGCTGCGGCGGAAGCGATCACGACGAGGAAGGTATGGAGGTCTTTACGCAATTTCTGACCGATGAGCAGGACCCGGTGGCCGTGGGCAAGATCCTGCCCAAGGTAAACGAGTTGCTGACGCGGGACGAGCAGGTCGAGTACATCGCGGTGCAGAAGAAAATGGTGATGAATCTGTCGCCGGCCGCGGTGGTGCTGACCAATCGCAGATTCATCGTGGTACACCCCACGCTGTTCGGGATGACGTTTCGCGATGTCCCCTGGCGCGAGGTGCTCGACGTGCATATGAGCGAGCAGATGCTGGGAGCGACGATCATGTGCCGCACCACGCAGGGCGGCTACCTGTCCATCGACAGCCTGCCCAAGAAACAGGCGCGGCGGGTCTACGCCTATGCCCAGCAGGTGGAAGAATCGGCCCACGAAAAACGCCAGCAGCTGGAGTTCGACAAGTTGCGTGCGTCGGCCGGCGGTGTGGTGGTGCATGCGCCTGCAGCGCAGGGCGTGGCGCCTTCAGTGCCAGCGACTGCGGTGGCCGGCGCGGATGATCCGATGCAGGTGCTGAGCAAGCTCAAGCAGTTGCTGGATGCCGGGTTGGTGACCCAGGAAGAATTCGACGCCAAGAAGGCTGAAGTGCTGGCACGGCTGTAGGGCTGGCAAACGAAGAACGGGGCTGGCGGCACTACGCGCACAAGCCTCAGGTAGATGCGTACCGCGCAGCGGAGTCGTAGTGCACACATGGCCCTGCCGATGCTACGCGACACTGCGAGCATCGCCAGCACGCCTGTAAGCGGTGCTGTCTCCGCCCCCGATCTGCAGGACCAGCGCACGCGAACGATGCGCCGGTTCTTTTCAATCAGGCCGGCGCGCAGCAAGCGGCACCGGCCTGATTACATGCTTACTCGCCCAGCGCCTTGGCCACGAACGGCGGTGCGATCAGCACGCCGGTATGCAGGTGCGCGGTGTAGTACAGCGTCTCGAAGCCCTTGGCCTGCGCGGCGTCCAGGCGGAACGCGAAATCGGCGTTGGCCTGCTTGCTGGCCATGGTCACGCTCCACCAGCCGGTGGGATAGCACGGCTGCGGGAACGGCAGGGTCTTGAACGACTGGAAGCCGGCCTTGCCCATTTCGGTGCGCATTTCCTTGATCAGCTCCAGCAACGCCAGCGGCGATTCGGACTGCTGCACCAGGATGCCGTCGTCCTTCAGCGCCTTGAAGCAGCTGTCGTAGAACGCCTTGTTGAACAGGCCTTCGGCCGGGCCGACCGGGTCGGTGGAATCGACGATCACGATGTCCACGCTGCCGGCCGGGCAGTTGGCCATGTAGGCCACGCCGTCGTCGAACAGCAGCTCGGCACGCTTATCGTGGTTGGAATCGCACAGCTCGGGGAAATACTTCTCCGACATGCGGGTGACCTGCTCGTCGATATCGCACTGGGTGGCGCTTTCCACGCCCGGGTGCTTGAGCACCTCGCGCAGCGTGCCGCAATCGCCGCCGCCGATGATCACCACGCGCTTGGGCGCGGGGTGGGTGAACAGCGCCGGGTGACTGATCATCTCGTGATAGAAGAAATTGTCGCGGCTGGTCAGCATCACCGCGCCGTCGATCAGCATCAGCTTGCCCCAGTCGGTAGTCTGGTAGATCTCGATCTTCTGGAACGGGGACTGCACCTCGTCCAGCTTGCCGCTGATGCGGAAGCCGATCGCCGAGCCGGTCGGCTGGAAGTGTTCGATGTACCAGTTGTCGTTGGCGCTCATGCAAAATCCTAAAAATGAAGGGGGTTGTTCCTTCTCCCGGCGGGAGAAGGTGGCGCGTAGCGCCGGATGAGGGTCGGGCGCAGCCTCCTGCAGCCAAACTGCGCGGCAGCTGAATCTGCGTTCCGCCCCACTCCAACCAGGAGCGGGGCATCAAGTCGGCGCGGATTGTAACGGACCCTGCGCGTGCCAGGCGTTACACTTCACGCCCTTTTTGCCCCAGCCGAGTCAGCGAAATGAGCGATTGGTCCCTCGACCAAGCCCGCAAGACCTATTCGATCCCGCATTGGGCCGACGGGTATTTCGATGTGAACGCCGCCGGCCACGTGGTGGTCACCCCCACCGTCGACGGTCCGTCGGTGTCGCTGCCCGAGGTGGTGGATGCCGCGCGCGCGGCTGGCGCCAAGTTGCCGCTGCTGGTGCGCTTCCCGGACATCCTGGGCCAGCGCCTGGGCAAGCTGCAGGCCGCGTTCGCGCAGGCGCAGTCCGAGTGGGACTACGCCGGCGGCTACACCGCCGTGTATCCGATCAAGGTCAACCAGCATCGCGGCGTGGCCGGCACGCTGGCCGGCCACCAGGGCGAGGGCTTCGGCCTGGAAGCGGGCAGCAAGCCGGAGCTGATGGCGGTGCTGGCACTGTCGCGCCCGGGCGGGCTGATCGTCTGCAACGGCTACAAGGACCGCGAGTACATCCGCCTGGCACTGATCGGGCGCAAGCTCGGCCTGCAGACCTTCATCGTCATCGAAAAGCCCTCCGAGCTGAAGCTGGTGCTGGAAGAAGCGCGCGCGCTGGACGTCAAGCCGGGTCTGGGCGTGCGCATGCGGCTGGCCTCGCTGGGCGCGGGCAAGTGGCAGAACAGCGGCGGCGACAAGGCCAAGTTCGGGCTGTCGCCGCGTCAGGTGCTGGACCTGTGGAAGACGCTGCGCGACACCGAGTACGCCGACAGCCTGAAGCTGCTGCATTTCCATATGGGCTCGCAGATCTCCAACGTGCGCGACATCGCCAACGGCATGCGCGAGGCCACGCGCTATTTCGTTGAGCTCTCGCGGCTGGGCGCCAAGATCAGCCATGTGGATGTGGGCGGCGGGTTGGGCATCGATTACGAAGGCACGCGCTCGCGCAGCTATTGCTCGATCAACTACGGCCTGCATTCCTACGCCAGCAATATCGTGCAGCCGCTGGCCAACGCTTGCGAAGAGCACGGCCTGACCCCGCCGCGCATCGTCACCGAATGCGGCCGCGCGATGACCGCGCACCACGCCGTGCTGATCGCCAACGTGTCCGAAGTGGAGCAGGCGCCGGAAGGCCGCGTGCCCGACGCGCACGACGACGAACCGGCGGCGATTCGCCACCTGCGCGAGATCCACGATGAGCTCGACGTGCGCCCGGCGGTGGAACTGTTCCAGGAAGCCCAGCACTTCCATGCCGAAGGCCTGAGTGCGTATGCATTGGGCCAGATCGACCTGACCCATCGTGCGCGTATCGACGATCTGTTCTACGCGATCGCCCATGGCGTGCGTGCACGCCTGAGTTTCGACGAAAAGAGCCACCGTCCGGTGCTGGACGAGCTCAACGAGCGGCTGGTGGACAAGTACTTCGTCAACTTCAGCGTGTTCGAATCGATTCCGGACGTGTGGGCGATCGATCAGGTGTTCCCGATCGTGCCGATCGAGCGCTTGAACGAAGCGCCGCAACGGCGCGGCATCATCGCCGACATGACCTGCGATTCGGACGGCATGGTCAAGACCTATGTCGAGAACGAAAGCCTGGACAGCTCGATGCCGCTGCACACGTTGAACCCGGGCGAGAGCTATCGCATCGGCTTCTTCCTGGTCGGTGCCTACCAGGAAATCCTGGGCGATATCCATAACCTGTTCGGCGATACCGATGCGGTGGAAGTGGCCGTGGACGGCGATGGCTATCGCATTGCGCAGCAGCGCCGTGGCGATACCACCGATGTGATGCTGGACTATGTGGGCTATCAGCTGGACACGCTGCGCGCGACCTATGCCGAGCGCATCGCCGCCGCGCAGCTGTCGCCGGAACGCGCGCAGGAATTGCACGACGCATTGGAAGCCGGGCTGACCGGTTACACCTATCTGTCCGACGAACCGTTGGGCTGAAGCAGTACGCGCGCTGCGGCCGACGCCGTGGCGCGCAGGCAGTGCCGATGCAAGATCGGCACTGAGTCCGCGCCGCCACAGCTACGTATAAAGAGCTGCACTAAAGTAGTGAGCAGTCGTAAAGCGGACGCGGCCGGTGATCGGCCTTGGCATGAATCTGTTGGGCACCGCCCTGCCCGCGCGCCTTGATGGCCGCTTGCCACCGCTCAGTCACGCACGCATGACCCCCGGGCAGACGCGCACCGGCGCAGTCCACATAAAGCAGCGCACTGTGATCCGCGCGAGCCCGCGCCGTTGATCTACAGAGTGCCGCAGTCGTATGACATCCAAACGACCGACGCATGATCGAACGAATGCGCGCGCTACTAGGTGTCGCAAGCGATGCGGCATGTCGTGCAGTGATTTGTCTGGTAGCGCAGGTATATCAACGCTGCCACGCGCAGTGGTCTTACGCATTGCGGTCTTTATGCAATGCGGAGAACGCAAATCCGCCTGCAATTTCGCCCTGCAATCGCACCTGCCGCATCGACGCGACATGCGTTGCGTTTTGTGTGCGGCGCTGCATGCAGCACCGAATCTCCAAACAGAGGTATGTATCCAGAACACTAACTGCAATCACACTTCATTAAAAAAAATTTGCAGGAAACGCGCAATTCGTGATTTTTGCACGGTTCATTGTGTTGCCCGATTGTTAGTGTTTATTAACTTGCCGGGAAGCAAGTGCTTCAAGAAAAACGCAGTTGCGCGTCTTGGTGTCACTTGCGTGCGCTTCGTTGTACGTCTCCATTGTGCGTCTTTATCGAGTGTTCCAACTGCGTATCGCCGGCCTCTGCCGGTGGTCGATGGTGTTTTCTACCTAAACGTTTTTAGGCCAAGTGCTGATCCGGCGTCTCGTTGACCGCATTGCGGGCAAGACCCGTTGGGCGACTGCGCGCCACACAAGAAGGATGCACGCAATGCACGCTGACGCCTCTCCCGTGATTCCCCTGACCAAAGCGCAACGCGGCCTGTGGGTCGCCAGCAAGTTGCACACCGACAACACCTTGATGTTGTCCGAAGCGTTGGAGATGTTCGGCCCACTCGATCCGGACCTGTTGCTGCGCGCAAGCATGCAGCTCACGCGCGAGTTCGACACGCTGCGGCTGTGCATCGTCGAACACGATGGTGTGCCCGGCCAGGTGATCCGCCCCGAGTACACGGCCTCGATTCCGTACTTCAATCTCAGCGAAGATCCCTCGCCACGCAACGCCGCCGAGCATTGGGTGGACGAACAAATCCGCAAGCCGGAAGATCTGCAGAACGGGCCGTTGTGGCATTGCGCGGTGTTCCGTCTTGGCGAAGATCACCATATGTGGGTGCAGTGCGTGAGCCATCTGGTGATGGATGGCTATTGCGCATCGATCATGATGCAGCGCATGGCGGTGCTCTATAACGCCTATGCCGCCGATAGCGAGCCGGAACCTGCGCAGTACGGCAGTGCGCTGTCGTTGAACGAACTGGAGCAGCACTATCGCGAGTCCGATCGTTTTCAGCGCGATCGCAGCTACTGGATGCAACAGCTGGCCGATCTGCCGCCGCCGGCCACCTTGGCGCGGCCGGGCAATCAGCTGTCCACCGGCTTGTTGCGTGGCACCGGGCAGTTTTCGCCGCAGCAGGTGGTGCGTTTGCGTGCGCTGGGCAAGGACTATGGCGCCAGCCTGCCGCAGATGCTGATCTCGCTGATTGCCGCGTATTACTACCGCTGCACCGGTGCCGAGGATCTGGTGATCGCAATGCCGGTGACCGGCCGCATCAATGCGCGCTACCGGCAAACCGCCGGCCTGGTGGCCAACGTGATTTCGCTGCGTTTGAAGATGGATCCGCAGCAGCCGATCCATAGCTTGTTCGCGCAGGTGTCCTCGGTGGTCAAGCATGCCTTGCGGCATCAGCAATACCGCTTCGAGGATGTGCGTCGCGACCTGGGCGTGTTCGGGATCGAACAGAAGTTCGCGCGGCTGGCGGTGAATATCGAGGCCTTCGATTACGCGCTGCGCTTCGGCGAGGCGTATGCAGTGCCGCACAACCTCTGCAACGGTCCGGCCGACGACCTGACCATCTTCTGCTACGAGCGTGGCGATGGCGCCGCGTTGCGCTTCGATCTGGATGCCAACCCGGCAATGTACGACAGCGACGAGCTGGCAGAACATTGCCGCCGCCTGACCCACCTGGCCGATGCGGTACTGGCAGATCCGGAGTGCGCACTCGGCCTGATCGATGTGCTGGGTCACGACGAACGCCAGCGACTGCTGCACACCTGGAACGACACCGCTGCGCCACTGCCGGAGCCGAGCACGCTGTTGCATGGCATGTTGCAGCGTGCCGAGCTGATGCCGGCGGCGGCGGTGGTGCAGTACGACAACCGCACGCTGGATTACGCCACGCTCTGCGAGCTCGCCTCGCGCGTTGCCGCGCAGTGGGTGGCCGACGGCGTGGGCCCGGGCGACGTGGTCGCCATCGCGTTGCCGCGCAGCGAGCAATTGCTGGTGGCCTTGCTGGCGGTGATGTGGAGCGGGGCGGCCTATCTGCCGCTGGACCCGGAAAGCCCGGCCGCGCGCAATCGGCAGATGCTCAACGATTCCGGCGCCATCGCGCTGGTCTGCGAACCGGCGTTGTGCGAGCGCTATCTGCTCGGTGGCATGGTGTGGCTGGATCCGCGCCCGGCCGTGTTGCCGGCGGCGATCGCACCGCTCGCCACGCCGGATGGCACCGCCTACGTGCTGTATACCTCCGGCTCGACCGGCGCGCCCAAGGGCGTGGAAATCAGCCATCGCAATCTGTTCAATTTTTTGCATGCGATGGAGCACGAACTGGCTTTGCGCCCGCGCGACCGCGTGCTGGCAGTCACCACCATCACTTTCGATATCGCCGGGCTGGAGTTGTACCTGCCGTTGCTGGTGGGCGCCCGCGTGGTCATCGCACCGGCCGGCATCACCCACGATCCACGCAGCTTGTCGCGCCTGATCGCACACGAGCAGATCAGCGTTGTGCAGGCCACCCCGTCGTTGTGGCGCATCCTGTTGGCCAACCAAGATCTGGCACTGGACCGTATCCACGCGCTGGTCGGCGGTGAGGCCCTGGTGCCGGAGTTGGCAACGCAGTTGCTGAGCCGGGTGGGGCGCCTGACCCAGTTGTACGGGCCAACCGAAACCACCATCTGGTCGACCATCATGCCGTTGCAGCTGACCGATGCCGCAGCCCCACCCATCGGCAGGCCGCTGCTCAATACGCGCGTCTACGTGCTGGATGCGCAGCGGCAGCCGCTCCCCACCAGTGCGATCGGCGAGCTGTATATCGGCGGCGCGGGCGTGGCCAAGGGTTACCGCGGCAAGCGCCAGCTGACCAGCGAGCGCTTTGTGCGCGACCCGTTTGCCGACGACGGCAGCAGCATGTACCGCACCGGGGACCGCGTGCGTCAGCGCCGCGACGGCATGCTGGAGTTCATCGGCCGTGCGGACGCGCAATTGAAGATCCGCGGCCATCGCGTGGAGCCGGCCGAAATCGAAAACGCCTTGCTGCTGCATTCGCAGGTGGCCCAGGCGGTGGTGGTGGGCCATAGCGATGGCGACAACAGCGCGTTGCAGTTGCTGGCCTATGTGGTGGGCAAGCACGGCACCATGCCGGCGACCGAGCTGCTGCGCGCGCATCTGCAGCAACGCCTGCCGGCGTCGATGATTCCCACGCTGTGGATGCCGCTGGAGGCATTACCGCTGACACCCAACGGCAAGCTGGATCGCCGCGCATTGCCGTCACCGGGCGCATTGCCGCAGCGCGCGCATGTGGCGCCACGCGATGCGCTCGAACACCAACTGGCAGCGATGTTGCAGGACGTGCTGGGCATTGAAGTCGTCGGTGTGGAGGACAACTTCTTCGAACTCGGCGGCGACTCGCTGCGCGCGGCAGAAATGGCCGCGCGTTTCCCGCAGATGTTCGGCGTCGAACTGCCGCTGGGCACGCTGTTCCATGCGCCGACCATTGCCGGCCTGGCCGAGGTGATCAAACGCAGCGCGCAGACCCCGAACGATCCGCTCGGCGTGCTGTTGCCGTTGCGTGCGGGTACGCCGGGCACCACGCCGCTGTTCTGCATCCATCCGGTGGTTGGTCTGGGCTGGTCGTATCTCACCCTGCTCGGTCAGCTCGATCCGCAGTGGCCGGTGTATGCATTGCAGTCGCCGGCATTGAGCGACCCGCAGCACCGCCCGGAAAGCATCGAGGCGATCGCGCGCGACTACCTGGCCCGTCTGCGCAGCGTGCAGCCGCATGGGCCATACCGGCTGATCGGTTGGTCGCTGGGCGGCTTGATCGCCCATGCCATCACCGCCGAGTTGCATGCGCTTGGCGAAGAAGTCGAGTTGCTGGCAATGCTGGACAGCTACCCGCATCTGGAGCAGGCCGCATCGCTGCCGGAATCGGAAAACGTGCGTGCATCGGTGCATGCGCTGGGCCTGACGCTGGCACACGGCCAGCCGATGCCGACCACGGTGGCCGAACTGGCCAGCCTGCTATGCGATCACTATGGGTTGAACGATTTGCCCGCGGTGCGCCAATTGCTCGAACAACGCCCCACGCTGCTGGACGACATGGGCGGTATGACCCAGCACCACCTGCAGCTGGCGCGGCGTCATCGGCCCAAGCCGCTGGACCAGGATGTGGTGTTCGTCGAAGCAAGCGTACGCATGACCTCCGGCGGCGACGATGCAGTGTGGGTGGATTACCGGCCGCAGGCCTGGCGCCCGTACGTGCGCAATCTGCACCTGCATACCTTGGACAGCGACCATCATTCGATGCTGTCGTCCACGCATTCGGCCACGCTCAGCGCGTTGCTGCACGCGGCCACTGCGAAAGCCACACAACGCGATGGCAGCATCGCCACCGCCAGCGACGGGGTGGCCGAATATGCCTGAGTCACTGCATACGCCGGCACGTCACCGCCCGGTACTGATCGCCACCCTGGGCACGCATGGCGATGTGCGCCCGATCATCGCGCTGGGCCGCGGTCTGCAGGAGCGCGGTTATCCGGTGCGGGTGCTGACCAGCGCCAACTTCGAATCCCTGATCCGCGCCAATGGGCTGGAGTTCTTTCCGCTCAGCGGCGACCACCAGAAGTTGTTGCAGGGCCATCCGAATGTCGCCGAGATGCGCGGAGGCTGGCGCGGCATCTGGGGCACCTTGCGCGCACAACTGATGGACTGGGCGCGCGACTGGGCCGAGCAGGGCCGCGCAGCCTGTGCCGATGCCGGTTTGATTCTCGGCGTCGGCAGCGCGAGCTTGCTGGCACATAGCCTGGGCCAGGCCTACGGCCTGCCAGTGGTATTCACGCAATTGCAGCCGCTGACTGCCTCGCGCCATGTGCCGTTGATGGTGATGCCCACCGTGCGTCTGCCGGGGCTGGTGAGTGTGGCACTGCATCACGCGGTGCGCTTTGCCGGCTGGCAGCTGATGCGCCCGGCGCTCAACGGCATCGTGCGCCCGGCTCTGGGGCTGCCGGCGTATCCGTGGAGTGGTCCCGATCGCAGCGCGCAGCGCGTGGTCTATGGCTATAGCGAGCATCTGTGCCCACGTCCGCCGGACTGGCCGGACAGAGCCCAGGTCGCCGGTTTCTGGCAGTTGCCGCAGCCGCAGTGGCAGCCGCCGGCCGCGCTGGAAGCGTTTCTGCAGGCCGGTCCACCGCCGCTGTATATCGGCTTTGGCAGCATGATCAGCACCGATGCGGCGCAGCTCACCGCCATCGTCAAGGCGGCGGTGCGTCTGACCGATCAACGCGCGTTGCTGGCCAGCGGCTGGGGCGGGCTGGCGGCCGGGGAAGACGCGTCCGACGATGCGGAGCGCTTCTTCCAGTTGGAACAGGCGCCGCACGATTGGCTGTTCCCGCGGGTGTCGGTCGCGGTGCATCACGGCGGTGCCGGCACGACCGGTGCGGCGCTGGCTGCGGGGATTCCGTCGGTGGTCCTGCCGTTCGGCTACGACCAACCGTTCTGGGCGCATTGCCTGGCCCAGCGCGGCGTCGCGCCCCCGGCGCTCGCACGGGTCGGATTGCAGCCGGAAACCTTGGCCGATGCCATCCGCCAGGCCAGCGCGCCGAGCATGCGCGCAGCGGCACGCGTGCTGGGGCAGCGCATCCGTGAGGAGGATGGGATCAGCCGGGCGGTGGATCAGCTGGAAGCATGGGGATTGCTGCAACCGGCGGTGTCGTTGGCGCCGACCGAGCGGATCGAGCAGCAGGCCGTGGCGTGACACAGACCATCGTGTGATGGATGACGCTGTTGGGGAGCCACAGCGTCGACAGCGGATTGGCGGCGGCAATGCGGCTGGGTATTACCGCAGGTCTCTGAGTGCGGCACGGGTGAGGTGCCGGGCGTGTTGCCGGGCCAACGTCGATGCCGGCATCGCTGCATCGGCGGGATGCGGCACAATCGGGCTCCCTCGCCTTGCATCGTCCGCATGCGCTATCCCGCCCTCGATCTGCTGCGTGGCATCGCCATCGTCTGGGTGATGCTGTTCCATTCCTTCGTGGTCGGCGGTCTGGGGCCGGACTGGGCTTGGTTGTCCCGCTACGGCTGGATGGGCGTGGACCTGTTCTTCGTGTTGAGCGGTTTTCTGATCGGGACGCAGGTGCTGCGGCCGCTGGCGCGCGGGCAAGGCCTGGACTTCAAGGCGTTCTATCTGCGCCGCGCGTTCCGCATCCTGCCGGCGTTTCTGGTGGTGCTGGCGATCTACATGGCGTGGCCGGAGTTTCGCGAGGCTCCCGGGTTGGCACCGTGGTGGATGTTCGTCAGCTTCACCCTGAACCTGTTCGTCGACTACGGCCGTGATGCCGCGTTCTCGCACGCCTGGTCGCTGTGCGTGGAAGAACATTTCTATCTGGTGTTTCCGTTGCTGGCGACGCTGTCGATGCGTCGGCCCTCGGCTACCCGCTTCGTCGCCTTGTGCGTGGCGGTCGTGGTGGCAGGCATCGCGCTGCGTGCCGGCATCTGGTGGCACAACACCGCCCTGGACAGCGCCGGTGCCGGCCTGCAGCGCAACTGGTTTATCGAAGACCTCTATTACCCGACCTGGAGCCGTCTGGACGGTCTGCTGGCCGGTGTCGTGCTGGCGGTGCTCAAGATCTTCCGCCCCACGCTGTGGCAACGGCTGCAGCAGCGCGGCAACGCGGTGCTGTGTGCCGGCATGGCGATTCTGGCGCTGGCGTTGTGGCTGTTTCGCGAACGCACCGGCCTGATCGGCAATGCGCTGGGCTGGCCGGTGTTGTCGTTGGGGCTCGCCTTGCTGGTGCTCGCCGGCACTGCCACCCGCGGGGTGCTTGGCGGCCTGCGCGTGCCAGGCGCGGCGTGGCTGGCGGGCATTTCCTACAGCCTGTATCTGACCCACAAGGCCGTGTTCCATCTCACCCAGGGTTGGTTCGGCCCGGCGCTGGAGGGGCGTGGCATGCTGGCATTTGCGGTGTATGGCCTGATGGCAGTGCTGGGCGGTGCGGTCTTGCACTACGCGGTGGAGCGCCCGTTCCTGCAGCTGCGCGACAAGATGCTGCGGCCAGGCGCACAGCCGTTGGCTGCCGCCGATCGCGCCTGACCGGGCATCGCACAACGCCGCGCAATGCGCGGCGTTGTCGTCATCTCTGGCAGTGCGCCAGTTCCAGCGCCGTACCGAGCTTGGATGCTGTGCGATCTGCGCACGCGCCAATCAACACATCATCGGGTCGGCGCGAGACCGGGGCATTGGCGTTGCAGGCCATCGTCACTGCGCGTCGCGCGCCACCTGGAAACCGGCGAACGACTGCGTGACCGGCATGATTTCCAGCCGATTGATGTTCAGATGCGCCGGCAGGCTGGCGACGTAGAAGATCTGCTCGGCGATGTCCTCGGCGGTCATCGGGGTAGCGCCGCGATACAGCGTGTCCGAGGCAGCCTGGTTGCCGCCGGTGCGCACCAGGGTGAATTCGGTTTCGGCCATGCCCGGTTCGATCGAGGTCACGCGCACGCCGGTGCCATGCAGGTCCGCGCGCAGGCCCAGCGAAAACTGCTGCACGAACGCCTTGGTGCCGCCGTACACGTTGCCGCCGGTGTACGGGTAGGTCGCCGCGACCGAGGCGATGTTGATGATCGCGCCGCGGCGGGCGATCAGCGCCGGCAACAGGCGGTGGGTGAGGGTGACCAGGGCGGTGACGTTGGTGTCGATCATCTGCTGCCACTGCGTCAGGTCGGCCTGCTGTGCAGGCGCGGTGCCCAGCGCCAGCCCGGCGTTGTTGACCAGCACGTCGATGTCGGTGAAATCAGCCGGCAATGCGTCGATCGCTGCCGACAAGGCCTGCGCATCGCGCATGTCGAAGGCAGCGGTGTGCACCTGGCCGGCGGGCAGTTCGGCGGCCAGCGCATCCAGGCGCTCGGCGCGGCGGCCGGTGGCGATGATCTTCCAGCCGGCGGCGGCAAAACGGCGCACGGCGGCGCTGCCGAATCCGGAGGTGGCGCCAGTGATCAGAACGGTCTTGGACATGGGGATAACTCCTGCGAAGGGGGATCAGGCGAAGGAATCAGGTGTGGCGACCGTGCCGGATGCGCGTGCCGCTGCATGGCGTGGGTGCAGCCCGGCCGCTGCGCGCAGCGACGCCGTAGCAACAGGCCGCAAGCGCGCTGCAGCACTGTCGCTACTGCGCCTTGATGGCGATGGCAGGCAACCCGCTGCCGGTCAGTTTCTGCTTGGCTTCGGCCAGTTCGCCGGCGCTGCCGTACGGCCCCATGCGCACGCGGTAGACGGTTTTTCCGCTGATTTCTGCCGATTCCACACGTGCGGCCAGGCCCATCATCGCCAGCTTGGCCTTGGTCGATTCGGCATCGCCGGAGGCGCCGAACGAGCCGGCCTGCAGGATGTAGCGGGTGTTGTCTGTCACTGCAGGTGCAGCCGCCGTCGTTGCCGCTGCGGCCGTCGCAGCCGGTTTTGGCGCTGCAGTTGCAGGTGCGGCGGCAGCCGGCGTGGTGAGCGCTGCGGTGCTGGCCAGCGCCGGTGTCGCCGCCGGACGCGCAGGCGCAGTTTCCGCCAACGGCTGGGGCGCGCTGGCGGCGGTTTCGTTCAACGGTACCGGCACGCTGGCGGCCGGCGTGGCTGCAGCAACACGTGCTGCTGCACCCGGTGCGGGCGCAACCGGCTTGCCTTCCAACGCGGCGCGCGCACGTGCGGCTTCCTCGGCGCGCGCACTGGCCGCCAGTTCGGCATCGGACATCTGCACTTCCTTGCCGGGCAGCAAGGTGTAGAAGTCGTACTGCGTCTGCGCATCGCCGGGTTTGGCTTGCGGCTTGGGCGGTTGTGCGCTGGGCTTGGGCAGTTCGGCCGGCGTATCCACATCGGCATCCGCCACCGGCTCGGGCTGCGCATCGGGATTGGCGCGCGGGCCCACGCGCAGGAAGCCGTCGCCGTCCTTTTTGAACAGGTTGGGCGCTGCCAGAAAGATCACTGCCGCAATCGCGGCGCCCGCCACCAACCACACCCAACCGGGGGTGCCATTGCTGGTGTTGCGTCGCGCCTGACTCTTACCGCGTCGTGCTGCCATCTACCACTTCTCCGAATCACATCGTTGCGGGCCATGCGGCCCGACTCACATCTTTTCTGGGGCGCTGACGCCGAGCAGTTCCAGGCCGTTGGCGAGCACCTGTTGCGTGGCGACGGCGAGGGTGAGTTTGGCGTCGCGCTCTGCGGCATCGTCCACCAGCAGTTTGGTGTTGTGATACCACGTGTGGAAGGCGTGCGCCAATTCACGCAGGTACTGCGCAATCTGATACGGCTCCAGCGTCTGGCCGGCGATTTCGACCACTTCCGCATAGCGCGATAGCTCGACCATGACGTTGAGCGAATGCTCGTCATCCAGACGCGCCAGCTCGGCCAACCCGTGCGCCTGCTCGTACTTGTAGCCTTTTTCCAGCGCCTGACGCAGCACGCTGCACACGCGGGCATGCGCGTACTGCACATAGAACACCGGGTTGTCGTTGCTCTGCTGACGGGCCAGGTCGATATCGAAGGTGAGCTGCGAATCGGGCTTGCGCGCGATCAGGAACCAGCGCACCGCATCGGCGCTGGTTTCTTCGATCAGATCGCGCAGGGTGACGTAGCTGCCGGCACGCTTGGACAGCTTCACCTCTTCGCCGCCGCGCATCACCGTGACCATCTGGTGCAGCACGTATTCCGGCCAGCCCTGCGGGATGCCCAGTTCCAGTGCCTGCAGGCCGGCGCGCACGCGCGTCAGCGAGCCGTGGTGGTCCGCACCCAGTTCGGTGATCGCGCGCTCGTAGCCGCGCTGCCACTTGGTCAGGTGATAGGCCACGTCCGGCACGAAGTAGGTGTAGGTGCCGTCGGACTTGCGCATCACCCGGTCCTTGTCGTCGCCGAAGTCGGTGGACTTCAGCCACAACGCGCCGCCTTCCTCGTAGGTGTGGCCGGAGGCGATCAGCTTCTGCACCGCCTCTTCGACCTTGCCGTCCTTGTACAGCGAGCTTTCCAGGAAATAGATATCGAAATCGACGCGGAACGCGGCCAGGTCGTGGTTCTGCTCGTTGCGCAGGTAGGCCACCGCGAAGCGGCGGATCGCGTCGAAATCGGCAGGGTCCTTGACGCCGGTGACTAGATGGCCTTCCAGATCGACGGTATCGCCGGCCAGGTAGGCGTTGGCGACATCGGCGATGTAGTCGCCGCGGTAGCCGTTCTCCGGCCAGCCGTCGCTGTCGGGGGTGAGCCCTTGCGCGCGCGCCTGCACCGACAACGCCAGGTTTTCGATCTGCACGCCGGCATCGTTGTAGTAGAACTCGCGCTTGACGTTCCAGCCGTTGGCATCGAGCACGCGCGCCAGGCTGTCGCCGATCGCCGCCGCGCGGCCGTGACCGACATGCAGCGGGCCGGTCGGGTTGGCCGAGACGTACTCCACGCCCACCGAGCGGCCATTGCCGGCCAGCCCGCGGCCGTAGTCGGGGCCCTGCTTGATCACATGCGCCACTTCGCGCTGGTAGGCGGAGGGTGTCAGGTGGAAGTTGATGAAGCCCGGGCCGGCGATCTCCACCTTGGCCACGTCGTCGCTGGCCGGCAACGCGGCGACCAGTGCCTGGGCCAGTGCACGCGGATTGCTGCGCGCGGGCTTGGCCAGCAGCATCGCGGCATTGGTGGCGAAGTCGCCGTGTTCGCGCGTCTTGGGCCGCTCGACCACAAAATCCGGCGGCAGGGTGTCGGCAGGCAGGGTGCCGTTGGCGCGCAAGGCTTCAATGCCTTGGCCGATCAGTGCGCGGAGTTGGGCTTTCACGTGGGATCTGCTTGGAACGAAACCACCGATTTTACCCGACCACGCGCCCCCGGGTCCGGCAGACGGTTCAGGTCACCGCCGCGTTGTCATTCCAGCCAGCCGCGCTCGGCCAGCGACACCGGGCGGCCGTCGCCGATCACGAAGTGGTCGAGCAGGCGGATCTCCACCAGATCCAGTGCCTCCAGCAAACGTTTGGTCACCGCGCGGTCGGCCTCGGAGGGCTCCGGGTTGCCGGACGGATGGTTGTGCCCGACGATCACGGCCGCTGCGTTGTGCAGTAGCGCCCGTCGCACCACTTCGCGCGTATGGATGTCGGCGCCATCGAGCGTGCCTGTGAATAATTCCTCGAAGGCGATGGCGTGATGTTTGGTATCCAGGTACAGCACCGCGAACACCTCGTACGCCTTTGCACGTAGTCGCTGCGAAAAGTAGCGGCCGACGCTGGGTGGGTCGCTGAGTGCTTCGCCGCGCTCCAGCTCGCTCATCAGGTGGCGGTGTGCCAGTTCCAGCGCCGCGTTGAGCTTGCAGGCCGAGGCGGGCCCAAGGCCGGGCAGGCGCGCCAGGGCCGGGGCCGGGCGATCCAGCAGCACGCGCAGCGGGCCGTGGCGAAGCAGCAGATCGCGCGCAGTGCGCACGGCGTCCTGGCCGCGCAGACCGGAGCCGACAAAGATCGCCAGCAGCTCGGCATCGGATAACGCAGTCGCCCCGCGCGCCAGAAGTTTCTCGCGCGGGCGTTCGTCGGTAGGCCAGTCGTGAATGTGCATATGGCGAGATTGCCGGTGCTCATCGCTCACGCCTATCAGGCCAGGCGGGGGCATCGGCTAATCTAGTTGTCCTTGTAACCGTAGGACGACTCCGACGTGATCGGCTCCACTCAGGCCCGCCCCCTGGACGGACAGCGCTTGCTGCTGTGCGTCGGCGGAGGCATTGCCGCTTACAAATCGCTCGAACTGGTCCGTCGCCTGCGCGACGCCGGCGCGCAGGTGCAGGTCGCCATGACCAGCGGCGCACAACAATTCGTCACCCCGCTCAGCTTCCAGGCGCTGTCCGGGCTGCCCACCCGCACCACCTTGTGGGACAGCGCCGCCGAGCAGGCGATGGGGCATATCGAACTGGCGCGTTGGGCCGATCAGGTGATCGTCGCCCCGGCCACCGCCGACCTGCTGGCGCGTCTGGCGCATGGCCTGGCCGACGACCTGGTCACCACGCTGTGCCTGGCCACCACCGCGCCGCTGACCGTGGCTCCGGCGATGAACCACCGCATGTGGCTGCATCCGGCCACCCAGGCCAACGTGGCGACCCTGCGCACGCGTGGCGTGAGCGTGGTCGGCCCGGACGACGGCCCGTTGGCCGAAGGCGAATCCGGCCCCGGCCGGCTGGCCGAGCCGGCGGCGATCATCGCTGCGCTGGTCGGCACTGCCGCGCCTGCGGCCTCCAGGAGCGCAGCTGCGCCGGCCTTCGTGCCCGGCAGCGCGCAGCTGGACGGCTTGCGCATCGTGATCAGCGCCGGCCCGACCTTCGAGGACCTGGACCCGGTGCGCTACGTCGGCAACCGCAGCAGCGGCAAGATGGGCTATGCCCTGGCCGCCGCCGCTGCCTACCAGGGCGCCGAGGTGGTGCTGGTCAGCGGCCCGGTGCATCAGACCACTCCAGCCGGCGTGCAACGGGTCGACGTGCGCTCGGCCGCGCAGATGCGCGATGCGGTGCTGGGCGCGTTTCCGGCCGACATCTACATCGGTGCCGCCGCAGTGGCCGACTACACCCCCAAACGGGTGGTCGCGCAGAAGATCAAGAAGACCGGCGAAACGCTGACCCTGGAACTGGTGCGCACCCCGGACATCCTGGCCGAAGTCGCCGCGCAGACCGGCGCACTGAAGCTGGTGGTCGGTTTTGCCGCCGAAACGCACGATGTGGAGCACTATGCACGTGGCAAGCTCGCCGCCAAGCGGCTGGACCTGATCATCGCCAATCAGGTGGGGATCGAAGGCGGCGGCTTCGAAAGCGACAACAATGCTGCCATCGCCTATTGGCAGGGCGGCGAACGTGGCTTCCCCAGCAGCAGCAAAACCGAATTGGCCGAGCAACTGCTGGCCCTGATCGCGGAGAGATTGCAGGCATGAGCCACCCAACCCAGTCCTTGCAAGTGAAGTTGCTCGACCCGCGCTTCGGCGACCTGTGGCCGTTGCCGGCCTATGCCACCGAAGCCAGCGCAGGCATGGACCTGCGCGCTGCGCTGGAAGCGCCGATGACGCTGGAACCGGGCGATGCGGCGCTGATCCCCAGCGGCATCGCGATTCATCTGGCCGACCCGCAGCTGTGCGCGGTGATCCTGCCGCGCTCGGGGCTGGGCCATCGCCACGGCATCGTGCTCGGCAACGGCACCGGCCTGATCGATGCCGATTACCAGGGGCCGCTGCTGATCAGCACCTGGAATCGCGGCCGTGCCGCCTTCACCATCGAGCCGGGTGACCGCATCGCGCAGCTGGTGATCCTGCCGATCGTGCGCGTGGGCTTGCAAGTGGTGGATACTTTCGTCGACAGCGCGCGGGGAGCGGGTGGATTCGGCCACACCGGCGTGCGCTGACGGGGGCGTCATATGAGCAAAGCGAGCGAGCGCAGCCAGGCCGCGTCCGGCATGCGCACGAGTGGTCCGGTATTGGGGGGCGTGTTGTTGCTGCTGGCAGCCTGGTTCGGCTGGAGCGGCTATGCGCAATGGCGCGAAGATGCGATGACGCAGGACCTCGAGCAGGCGCGCGACCGCGCCGTGCAGGACGTCAGCCAGGCCATGGCCAAGCAGGCCAGCCAGCTCGACGCCGTGCTCAAGCAGCCGCAGGTCATCGCCGCGTTGGCCAATGGCGATGCGCTCGCCGCCGCTTCGGCCATCCGCGAGCGCTTCAAGGGCGCCGAAGACGTGCAGGTACTGTCTGGCGATCTCACCGCTGCCTATGAAAATCCCAAGGACTTCGGCTATGCGCGGCTGAGCCTGCTCGAGTCGGCGCTGGTCGGCAAACGTGCGCAGGTGCATGTGGTGCGCGACACCAAGCAGGTCCGCCTCGGCGTGGCGGCAGCGGTGACTTTGGGCACGCAGCCGGCCGTGGCGTATGCGCGCCTGCCGCTGTTGCGGTTGACCGGCCCGCTGGATGCGATCGCAGTGCCCGGCAGCGCCTATCTGGCATTGCGTCAGGGCAGCTACAACGTCGCCGAGCAGGGCGATGCCGGGCTGGCCGACGCCGCCGAAACGCTGGCCAGGCCGCTGGGCGACAGCGGTCTGCGCGTTGCCGCTGCCGTACGGCAGAGCGACAGCGGCCCGTTGGGTCTTGGCGCAGTTGGCTGCGCGATCGTGGCGTCGCTGTTGCTCGTTATCGCCGTGCTGCTGGTACTCGCCAGCCGTGGCCGCGTCGCCTTGCCGCGCCGACGCGTGGCAAGCGAATCGACGGCCGACGAACCTACCTTCGGTCAAAGCCTGCAGCACGATGCCAGCGTTGCCAGCCAGGCACGCGCGCTGGACCAGGACGCCGCCGCATCCGCGCCGCCCGCCCTGGTGCCGGCGGTGCAGATCGCCACCGAGATGTTCCGCGCCTATGACATCCGCGGCGTGGTCGGCAAGGACTTGAATCCTGGTGTTGCCGCGCTGATCGGCCAGGCCATCGGCAGCGTGATGCAGGCGCAGGGCCTGCGCGAGGTGGTGGTCGGCCGCGACGGGCGCCTGTCGGGCCCCGAGCTTGCCAACGGCCTGATCGAAGGCCTGCGGCGTGCCGGCTGCAGCGTGATCGACATCGGCCTGGCGCCGACGCCAGTGGTGTATTTCGGCGCCTACGAACTGCGCGCCGGCAGCTGCGTGGCGGTGACCGGCAGCCACAATCCGCCCGACTACAACGGCTTCAAGATCGTGATCGGCGGCGAGACCCTGTCGGGTGCGGCCATCACCGACCTGCACCAGCGCATCAACCAAGGCCGCCTGCACACCGCAGCGGCGCCTGGCGAACTGGAACAGCGCGACATCAGCGATGCCTATATCCAGCGCATCGCCGACGACGTGCAGCTGGACCGCCCGATCAAGGTGGTGGTGGATGCCGGCAACGGCGTGGCAGGCGATATCGCACCGCGCCTGCTGGAGGCGATCGGCGCCGAAGTCATTCCGCTGTACTGCGATGTCGATGGCACCTTTCCCAATCATCACCCCGACCCGAGCGAGCCGCACAATCTCGACGATCTGGTGAACATGGTGCAGCGCTTCGATGCGGATATCGGCGTGGCCTTCGATGGCGATGCCGACCGTCTGGGCGTGATCACCAAGGAAGGCAGTATCGTGTTTCCCGATCGCCTGCTGATGCTGTTCGCCGCCGACGTGCTGCAGCGCAATCCCGGCGCGCTGGTGATCTACGACGTCAAATGCACCGGCAAGCTGTCCGACTACGTGTTGCGCAATGGCGGCAGCCCGTTGATGTGGAAGACCGGGCATTCGCTGATCAAGTCCAAGATGCGCGAGACCGACGCCGAACTGGCCGGCGAGATGAGCGGGCACTTCTTTTTCAAGGAGCGCTGGTACGGTTTTGACGACGGCATCTATGCCGCCGCGCGCCTGCTGGAAATCCTGGCCCAGCGCGAAGAAACCCCGTCCGAAGTGCTGAACGCGCTACCCGAAAGCGTGTCCACGCCGGAGATCAAGGTGCCGGTCGACGGCGATGCGCATGCGCTGGTGGCGCGCTTTGTCGAACACGCGCAGGCCAGCGAAGAATCGCCGTTCGAATCGGCGCGGCTCTCCACGATCGACGGATTGCGTGCGGACTTTACTGACGGCTGGGGCCTGGTGCGTGCCTCCAATACCACGCCGATTCTGGTGCTGCGGTTCGAAGCCGACACCGAGGCTGCATTGAACCGGATCCGCGCATTGTTCCGCAGCGATCTGCAGGCCTTGCTGCCAGAGCATCCGTTGGCGTTTTGATCGACAGGTGAGTGACAGGCGACCTGCTCTGCCGGCATGGCGGCAGAGCAGGTCGTGAGCAGCAGTTACCGATCCCGTTGCGCTCGACGCTGACAGGTGTAGAGGATCACTTGTACGTCGTGCTCGAGCCCTGCAGACCCAAGCGATCACGATCACGCGCGTCCTAAACCTCCCATGCATAAGCGATCATCCGGCGCCGGAATGGCAGCGTCGTTCCCGGCGTTGTCGTGCAACAACCAGATCGCGTCCCAGTACGGATACCCACCGATCTGCTCGGCCAGTCCTGCACGCAACGGCAACGCGACCAGCGAGCGCGCGAACTGGCGGTGATCGGCCTGTGGCGGAAGTGCCGACGCCTGCATCTGCGGCTGCCACACCGTTCCGCCACGGCCACGCGCGCGATTGACCGCCTCGCCAGCCGCCTGTCGCGCTACAACAGCCATCTGCAGCAGTGCAGCCTTGCCCGGTGCCTGCAGCAAGGCACACCAACTGTCCGGCAGCAGCACCCAGCACAGCAGGCGCGCACCATGCCAATGACCGGCCATCGCAAGGCTCGCTGCCGCCGCCCGCGCGCAGCGCCAGTCCGCAAACAGCGGCACGTGTTGATGCGTCTGCAAACGCAGATGCCAGTGCGCCGCAGCAGGCGCTGGCATGGAGACGGGACGATGGAGCAAGGCGCTGGACATGACCCCAGCATGCCGATGGCGTCAGCGAAGCGGCATCGGCGATGCGCGTCATCTCAGGTCGGTAACCATCGCAGCGCAATGTACGAACTCTCGGAGATCGCGCGCCTGGCGTTATCCACTGCAAAGGAGAGCCGATGCAGTGTGCTCCATCAGCTCAGTTGCGCAGCCAGCATCACCTCAAACGCCTGAAGACCGGAGCACCAGTGCCGCACTTGCGCCTCCCCAATCCCGACTCTCCCAATCCCCGTTCAATGCACCGCCCGATCCCGCTTCCAGCCGCGATGCTTCACATCCAGATACAGGCTGTAGAACGCGGTAAACGCCGGAAACAGATTCTGCAGCACGCCCACCGAATCCTGCTTGGCCGAGAACACGAAGTAGCTCAGCGTCATCAGGCTGCCGACCACGCTCATGTACCAGAACATGCGCGGAATCACCGGCTTGCCGGCGCGTTTTGAGGCGACGAACTGCACCAGCCAGCGGCCGCCGAACATCAGCGCGCCCACATAGCCGATCAGCTTCCAACCGGTGACATGCAGCCCGGTCCAGAACAGCCAGGTCAGCGGTTGATCCAGCCAATGCAGTTCCATCAGCGTTCCTGCACCACGGTGCGCTTGCTGCGGGTGATCAACCAGGCCACGCCACGCAGGTCGCGGATGCCGACCAGCGCGCGATTGAGGTTGTTGTACTTGGACACGCCTGCAGTGCGATGGCGGTGGTGCACCGGCACGCTCACCGTGCGCCAGCCGGCGCGCTGCATCAGCGCCGGCAGATAGCGGTGCATATGGTCGAAGTAGGGCAGGTCCAGAAACGCCTCGCGCTCGAACAGCTTGATGCCGCAGCCGGTGTCGGGGGTATTGTCGTGCAGCATGCGCGAGCGGATCGCATTGGCCCACTTGCTGGCCCAGCGCTTGGATCCCGAATCCTGGCGATTGACCCGCCAGCCGGCGAACAGCTTCACCTGCGCATCGGCGCTGGCACGCGCGGTCAGCAGTTTGGGAATGTCGGCCGGGTCGTTCTGGCCGTCGCCATCGAGCGTGGCGATCCAGCTTGCACGCGCGGCCTTGACGCCGTTGCGCACCGCCGTGCTCTGGCCGCTCTGGGTGACGTGATGCAGCACGCGCAGTTCCGGCGTGGTGGTCCTCAGGCCTTGCAGCACCGCCAGCGTATCGTCGCGCGAATGGTCATCGACGTAGACGATTTCGAACGCCACCAGCCCGCGCAACGCAGCGACGATTTCGCCAACCAGCGCGGCGACGTTATCGCGCTCATTGAACACCGGGACGACAACGGAAAGCTGAGGTTGGCTCATGGATTCGTGGTGGCCAGATGAAGGCTGAGCGAAAAAGATCGCGCATTGTGCCCTGACTGTCTGAGTCAGGCATGAAGCGAACGTGCGTTGTGCGCAGTGGAGCGAATGGAAAGCGGCCTGTAGCGTGTTGGAGGCTAAGCGCGATGGCCGAAATAGCGGCGGCACCAATCCACCACCTGCGGCAAGCCACGTTCGACCGGAGTGGACGGCTCGAAGCCGAACGCGGCCTGCGCGCGCTGCGTATCGGCCATGGTGCGGACCATGTCGCCCGGCTGCATCGGCCGGTAGACCTTCTCGGCCGGGCGGCCGGCAGCCTGCGCGATCACGTCGATGAAATACTCCAGCTCCACCGGGGTGTGGTTGCCCAGGTTGAACACCCGATGCGGCACCGGATCGCTGCTGGGTGTGTCCAGCGCGCCGAGCACGCCGGCCACGATGTCGTCGACGAAGGTGAAATCGCGCTGCATCTTGCCGTGGTTGAACACCTCGATCGGCCTCCCCGCCAGCACCGCGCGGCTGAAGATCAGCGGCGCCATGTCCGGCCGGCCCCACGGCCCATACACGGTGAAAAAGCGCAGGCCCGTCGCGCGCACGCCGTACAACTGCGCGTAGGTGTAGCCCATCAGCTCATTGGCGGCCTTGGTCGCCGCATACAGCGAACGTGGCTGGTCCACGCGCTGGTCTTCGGAGAACGGCGGGGTGGCCGAGTCGCCATACACCGAACTGCTCGAGGCATACACCAGATGCTGCACGCCCCGATGCCGGCATAGCTCCAGCATGTTGACGAAACCGACCAGGTTGCTGTCGACGTAGGCGGATGGATTTTCCAGCGAGTAACGCACCCCGGCCTGTGCAGCCAGATGCACCACGCGCGTGGGCTGGATCTCATCGAACAACGCGGCCAGGCCATCACGGTCGGTCAGATCCAGCGTGCGGATGTCGATGTCCGGGCACAGCGTCGCCACCCGGTCGCGCTTGAGCTGCGGGTCGTAGTAGCTGTTGTAGTTGTCCAGGCCCACCACCGTCTCACCACGCGCAGCCAGCGCGCGGCAGGTGTAGGCACCGATGAAACCGGCGGCGCCGGTGACGAGAATGGTCATGGAAGTTGTCCTGGAGATTTTGAGTGGCAAAAGGGAGGCGAAAGGCGTCGCTAGACCACTCCGAAGCGTTTCCTGGCGAGGTTCGCTCACCCATCGCACTCACCCCATGCTGAGCGGTGCTTCGCTGGCCAGTTTGGCTTTGCGTTCGGCGCTGAACGACCACCACGGGCCCGGTGCCTCGCCTTCCATGAAACGCACGATCGACAGGAACACATCGATTACGCACGGATCGTGCAGCACACCGGTGCGCAGGCATAGCTGCGCGTACATGTCGTAGGCATCGCGGCCGCGCAGCTGCGCGGGCACACGGATGCCGATCAGACGCAGATCCTTTTCGCAGGCCGGCCCGACGTTCGGCAGGTCGGTCAGACACAGCAGATGATTGCGATCGACCTTGGCGGGATGCATAGCCGGAATGATCCTCTTGCGCGGATGCAGGAACTCAGCTGCGCTGGGCGCGTAAACGTTCCAGCACGCCATCCAGCGTGTCCAGGTCGGTGTAGTGGATCACCAGCTTGCCCTTGCCGCCGCGGCCGTGGTTGAACACCACCTTGGTGCCCAGCGACTCGGACAGTTCGGTTTCCAGCGAGGCGATGTCTGCCTGCGGTGCGGCGGCGGCCGGTTTGCCCTTGCGCAACGATCCGGGCACCTTGCCGGCGGCGAACTGCTGCGCACGGTGTTCCACCTCACGCACCGACCAGCCCTGGTCGGCCGCTTCCTGCGCCAGCTTGCTGGCCAGTTCCGGCGCCAGGGTGAGCAGCGCACGCGCATGGCCCATTTCCAGACGGCGGGTTTCCAGCAGCACCCGGATCGCCACCGGCAATTCCAGCAACCGCAGCAGGTTGGACACAGACGCGCGCGAACGGCCCACCGCGCCGGCGGCCTCGGCGTGGGTGAGCGAAAATTCGTCGATCAGCCGCTGCAGCGCCTGCGCTTCTTCCAGCGGGTTGAGGTCTTCGCGCTGGATGTTCTCGATCAGCGCCATCGCGATGACGGTGCGGTCGTCCAGCTCGCGCACCACCACCGGCACCTCGGTCAGCCCGGCCAGTTGCGAGGCGCGCCAGCGGCGTTCGCCGGCCACGATCTCGAACTGCCCCGGCGCCAGCTCGCGCGCCACGATCGGCTGGATCACGCCCTGCGCCTTGATCGATTCGGCCAGCTCGGCCAGCTTGACCTCGTCCATCTCCTTGCGCGGCTGGTACTTGCCCGGCTGCAACTGGGTGACCGGCAACCGGCGCAGGCTGTCGCCCGGCTGCAAGGCCTCCTCGCTGGCCGCGCTCGGCGCCGCGGCGGCGGCCGCGCCCTTCGGTCCCAACAGCGCTTCCAGGCCGCGGCCCAGACCACGCTTCTTTGCGGGGATCGGCTTGCTCATCAAACGGTCTCCACGGGCCGGTAGGCCTTGTTGCGATCGTTCTGGCGGCGCACGATCTCGCCGGCCAGTCCCAGGTACGCCACGCCACCGCGCGAGGTGCGGTCGTAACCGAGGATGCTCTGGCCATGGCTGGGCGCCTCGGCCAGGCGCACGTTGCGCGGCACGATGGTGCGGAACACCTTGTCGCCGAAATGCTGGGTCAACTCGGCCGACACCGCATTGGCCAGGTTGTTGCGGATGTCGAACATCGTGCGCAGCACGCCTTCGATTTCCAGCGCCGGATTGAGGTTGGCGCGCAGCGCCTCGATGGTTTCCAGCAAGGCCGTGAGTCCTTCCAGCGCGTAGTACTCGCACTGCATCGGCACGATGATCGAGTCGGCGGCGGTCAAGGCATTGAGCGTGAGCAGCGACAACGCCGGCGGGCAGTCGATCAGGATGAAGTCGTACTCGTCGCGGATCGGCGCCAGGGCGCGCTTGAGCCGCTGTTCGCGCTCGCCCTGATCCATCAGCTGGATCTCGGCAGCGGTCAGGTCGATGTTGCCCGGCAGCAGGTCGAAGCCTTCCGGCGCGGTCACCCGGATCTCGGCAGCGGTGTTTTCGCCCAGCAGCAGGTCGCAGGTGGAGGCGGCCACATCGCGCTTGTCGATGCCGCTGCCCATGGTGGCGTTGCCCTGCGAGTCCAGATCCACCAGCAACACACGCTTGGGCGCGCGCGCCAGGCCGGCCGCCAGATTGACTGCCGTCGTGGTCTTGCCGACGCCGCCTTTCTGGTTGGCAATGGCGATGATCCGGGCCATGCGGGAGAGCCTCGTGGGCAGGGAGTAAGACCGGCCATTATGCGGGCAGGGCGTCGGATCGGGAAATGCCGCCCGCCGCAGTGCAGCGGGCGAGCGGGAATGAGGGCTGAGCCAGTCAGCCGGTCGGCGAAGCGCCGGCGTGCGGCTCCTTCATGGCCCGGTAGCGCAGCAGGATGTCGGCGATCTCACCGTCCAGCGCCACCCGTTGCTGCTCGAAACTGGTCTGCAGCCGCAATTGCGCCATCAGCTCGCGATGGCGCTGCTGGATGTCGCCGGCCAGCTTGTCGGCAACGGCCTGACCGGCCAGTTCGCGATCACCGGCAGTGCGCAGCATGCTGGCCAGCCCCTCGCGCAGGCTGGTCACATTGAAGCGCGCGGTGTGGATATTGTTGTCCACGATGGCGATGCGCTCGTTGAACACCCGGCGCAGATCGTCCTCGTTTTGGTAAGACATCAACATCGCCTGATCGGTACGCTGGCGCATCTGCTCGGCGGCCAGATCGGCCTGGCGTTGCTGCTCGCTGGCCGCGGCGGCGGCGCGCTCGTCGCTGCTCATCGCGCGCTGCACCTCGGCGCTGCGCATGCCGCTCTTGAGGTTGAATTCGTCGCGCGCCTGGTTCACCGCCTCCGGCGGCAGCGTGTCGCTGCACACGCGGGCGCCGTTCTGGTTCCAGCAATACAGCTTTTTCGCGGCCGGTTTGTCCTGCGCACTGGCGGGCGCGGCGGCGATCGTTGTGGCAACGACAGCTGCCGCCGCAGCGGCGAGTAACGCCAAACGGATGTGTATCGGCATCATCGCAGCCCCCTGTCGCCTGCCGTCAGCCTGTGGTGTCGGTGCCGTAGCGGCCACGATAGGCCAGCAGCGGTTCCCGGAAGCCCACAAGGTCGGCGTTTCCCGCCGCAAAAGCAAGCAGGTCGCCCAGGTTGGCCACCGCGATCACCGGGATGCCGGCCTCGGCTGCCACCGCCTGTGCGGCCGAGCGGCGATCCTGTTCGGAGGCGATCTCCTGCCGGTCCAGCGCCACCACGATCCCGGACGGAGTGCCCCCGGCGCCACGAATGATGCCCAGCGCCTCGCGGATCGCGGTGCCAGCGGTGATCACGTCATCGACGATCAAGACCTTGCGCCCCTGAAGCGGCGCACCGATCAGGCTGCCGCCCTCGCCATGCGCCTTGGCTTCCTTGCGGTTGAACGCTATCGGCAGATCGCGCCCGCGCCCGGCATAGGCGCAGGCCAGCGCGGTCGCCAACGGGATGCCCTTGTAGGCCGGGCCGAACAACAGATCGAATTCCACCCCGGCCGCATCGATCGCATCGGCATAGCACTGCGCCAGCTGCGCAGTCTTGGCGCCCGAATCGAAGCGCCCGGCATTGAAGAAATACGGGCTGAGCCGCCCGGACTTGAGCGTGAACTCGCCAAAGCGCAGGGCATCGGCGCCCAGTGCCAGCTGCAGGAAACGGGTGCGGTGGTCGGTCATTGGACGGGAATGGGGAATGGGGAATCGAGAATGGTAAACGCATCGCGTGCCGGCAGCCTTCCGCATGTGCCTGGGGTAGGCTTTACGATTCCCCATTCCCAACTCCCCATTCCCGGCCCTTATGCGCATCATCAGTTTCAACGCCAATGGCCTGCGTTCGGCCGTCACCAAGGGTTTCTTCGAATGGTTCGCCGAGCAGGACGCCGACGTGCTGTGCGTGCAGGAGACCAAGGCCCAGGAGCATCAGCTGGCTGGTCCCAAATTCCTGCCCACCGGCTACAAGGCCTGGTTTCGCGACGCCAGCACCAAGAAGGGCTACAGCGGCGTGGCGATCTACAGCAGGCATGAGCCCGACGAAGTGCGCACCGCGCTGGGCTGGCCCGAGTTCGACGAAGAAGGCCGCTACATCGAGGCGCGCTTCGGCAACCTCAGCGTGGTGTCTTTCTATATTCCGTCCGGTTCGTCGGGCGAGCTGCGCCAGGGCTACAAGTTCCAGGTGATGGAATGGCTGCGGCCGATCCTGGACGAGTGGCTGGCCAGTGGCAGGCAGTACGTGCTGTGCGGCGACTGGAACATTGTGCGCACCGCGCTGGACATCAAGAACTGGAAGTCCAACCAGAAGAACTCCGGCTGCCTGCCGCCCGAGCGCGACTGGCTCAATGGCCTGTGCGCGGACGCGCCGGAAGAAGCCAACGCCGCCAACGGCCGCGGCTGGATCGACACGTACCGCGTGCTGCACCCGCAGGGCGAGGACTACACCTGGTGGAGCAACCGCGGCGCCGCGCGGGCCAACAACGTCGGGTGGCGCATCGACTACCAGCTGGTCACCCCCTGGATGCGCGACAAGCTGCAACGTTGCGCGATCTACCGCGAACAGCGCTTCTCCGACCACGCCCCTTATATCGTGGATTACGCGGAGTGAGGCAGGGCACGCAGCTGGCAGTGACGCGCACCGGGACGGTTGGCCAAGCCCCCCAGTGGTGTGTTTCCGGCCGTGTCGTGGAGATGCACGTCGAGGGCGTGCATGCCGTGCCTGGCCGCAGCCTGATGGCCGTGGATCCTTCAGGGAGCCAATCATGCGTTTCCGGCAGGTCGCTCCGCGCAGCGGCCAGTGATACTGCCCGCTCGGCATCGATCAGCCCCCATTTCCAGCGGCTATACGCATGACCACGCCTGCACCCAACTACAAAGGACTGCGCGGCATCCGGCAGGCCTTCGCCACCCCATCGGCGGCGACCATGGCACTGCTGGGTTTCGGCAGTGGCCTGCCGTTCCTGCTGATCGCCTCGCAGACCCTGTCCACCCGGCTGCGCGATGTCGGGCTGGATCTGGGCAGCATCGGTCTGATCAGCCTGGCCAGCTTCTTCTACCTGCTCAAGTTCCTGTGGGCGCCGCTGCTCGACCGCTATGCGTTTCCGGTCACCGCGTGGTTGGGGCGCCGCCGCTCCTGGCTGCTGGTCTCGCAACTCGGCGTCACCGTCGGCCTGTTCGCACTGGCGTTTTCGCGCCCGGACATGAGTGTCGCCGGCCTGGTCGCCTGGGTGCTGTTCGCCTCGTTCTGGGGCGCCACGCAGGATTCGGTGGTGGATGCCTACCGCATCGAAATCGCCCCGGACACGGCGCAGGCGGCCCTGGCGGCGACCTACACCCTGGGCTATCGGATCGGCCTGATCCTCGGTGGCGCCGGGGCGCTGTACATGGCCGAGTACCTCAACTGGACCTCGGCGTACCTGGCCATGTCGGCGCTGATGCTGCTGCCGATCATCACCACCCTGATATGCCGCGAGCCGGACCGGCCGCAGCTCACCGTGGTGCGCCGCATCGACGTAGCCGGCGCATTCTGGCAACCCATTTCCAGTTTCTTTTCCGGCAATGGGCTGGCGCTGGGCATCGTCCTGCTGGCATTTGTCGGCCTGTTCAAGTTCCCGGACCAGGTGATCGGCGTGATGGCCGGGCCGTTCTATCTGGATTCGGGCTACACCAAGGCCGACATCGCCACGGTGTCCAAGCTGTTCGGCGTATGGATGGGCATCGTCGGCGCGTTTGCCGGTGGTGCGGCGGTGGCTGCATTCGGCTTCCGGCGCATGCTGCTGGTCGCCGCCCTGGGCGTGGCGCTGTCCAACCTGGCGTTTTTGCTGATGGCGCAGAACCCCGGCAAATTGTGGGCGTTCTACGCCGCACTCAGTGCCGACAACCTGTTCCAGGGGTTCGCCGGTACCGTGCTGGTGGCCTTCATGTCATCGCTGACCAATCGCAATTTCACCGCCACCCAGTACGCCTTGCTGGTGTCGCTGGCCAATTTGCCGGGCAAGTTCGCCGGCGGTGTGTCCGGGTTCCTGGTCGAGGCCACCTCCTACAGCACCTTCTTCATCCTCAGCGCCCTTACCGTGGTTCCCACGCTGGCCCTGTTGGCCTGGCTGTGGCCGCGGCTGGATGCCCGCGATGGGCGCCCGGATTGAAACGTCCGCCAAGGTTGCCGATGATGCCGACGCGGCACTGCATCGCACGAGGAAGGGCATGACCGATCTGGTGTTGCGGGACATCGATCCATTGCTGGTGGACAGGATCCGTCGCATCTCCGTCGCACGCGGCTGGACCCAGCACCAGACGGTAATGCATCTGCTCGAACAGGGCCTGTTCGCCAGCGAATACGAAGTCACCGGTGGCCTGCAGCATCCGGAAGTCGATGCGCTGGCAGAGGCGATCGCTGCGCTCAAGGCGCTGCCGGCGGGGAATACTCCGTAGCACTGCAAACGGCCAGGCAGCACTGCCTCGCGTGCGAATCCATTCGGCGCGAGGATGCTGTGCGAACGCGGATGGCTCGGTCGGAAACCCTGGTGTGTCGCCGAGAAGAGCCAAGACTCCCGTGCATTCGCCGGCTTCAACTGCGCACATCCCCGCCAGCCTCTGCTCAATCGAGTGCTAGTCGGTTGCAGACGAGGCGGGGCATCATCAGCAAGCTAGCTTCAACCGAACACGTCACCGCTACCCCTCATTAATTGAGCGCTGGTCGCGTCGCAGAATTCGAGGCGGGGCACCATCAGGAAGCGAGGTAGTGGCATCCCGCTCGAGCCGATTCAGGCCACTCATGCCGGATGGATCGCCCCCAGCAACCGCGGCCCCGCCGCTCCGGTCACCGACGGCAGATTGGCCGCACGGCCTGCGATCAGCTCCGCCGCCAACCACGCAAACCCCATCGCCTCCAGATAATCCGGATCCAGCCCATGCCGCGCGCTGGATTCCACCACCACGCCCGGCAGTCGCGCCGCCAGGCGCGCCATCAACACCGGATTGCGCACCCCGCCACCGCACACCAGCACCCGGCGGGTATCGGGCTGCAGCCGCAGCAACGCGTCGGCGACGCTGGCGGCGGTGAGTTCGAGCAGGGTCGCCTGCATATCGGCCGCGGACGGCGCCGCGTGTCCCGACGACCGCATCGCCTGCATCGCCCAGTCCAGATGGAACTGCTCGCGCCCGGTGCTCTTGGGCGGTGCCAGTGCAAACCAGGGGTCGGCCAAGAGCGCCTGCAGCAGCGCGGTATCGACGCGCCCGCTGGCGGCAAACGCACCGTCGGCATCGAACGGCGTGCCGCGATGCTGCTGGCACCAGCTGTCCAGCAACGCATTGGCCGGGCCGGTATCGAAGCCCAGCACCGCGCCACCGCGCGGGATCAAGGTCAGGTTACCGATGCCGCCCAGGTTCAGCACCGCACGGTCCTCGTCGGCGGCGCCCAGCATGGCCAGATGGAAGGCCGGCATCAACGGTGCGCCCTGGCCGCCGGCAGCCACATCGCGCCGGCGGAAATCGGCCACCGTGGTGATGCCGGTCTGCTCGGCAATCCGGCTGGCATCGCCGATCTGCCAGGTGAAGGCCGGATCGGCCTTGGGTCGATGCCGAATGGTCTGCCCGTGCGAGCCGATCGCGCGAATGCGCCCACGCGCAATGCCGCTGTCGCGGATCAGCTGATTGGCCGCGGCCGCAAACGCCAGCCCCACCTGCGCATCCAGGTGTCCAAGCGCATCGATGGCGATGACCTCGGCGCCCTGGCCCAACGTCACCAGCGTTTCGCGCAGCTGCGGCTCCCAGGCCACCGTGGTGCCTGCGACCAGTGCGCAGCGTCGGTGGCCCTCGTCGGTGAAGCGCACCAGCGCCGCATCGATGCCGTCGGCGCTGGTGCCCGACATCAGGCCCAGATAGAGCGGGGATTCAAGATGTTCCGGAGCAGACATGCCAGGGCCAGTTGCACGGTGGTCGTGCAGCTTGTGCAGCCGGGATGGGAGAGTCAACCGGCCTTGCGGGCATCGCGGTGGAAGCAGGGGCGATGCGCTCGCCAGGCAAGCATTCTAAATGTCAGTGCCGACTGTCGCGTCGACACCATGGTGTCCACTTGTTGCTGGCAGCAACCCCGCGCCGGCTGCGGCGTCGCGTGAGCCAGCGCCCCGGACGGAGGCGCAGCCGTGCGATCGGCGGTTGCCAGCGCGGCGGCTGAGAAACCAGCCGCGTCCACTCAACCGCGCGGTTTGCCCTTGGCAGGCTTGGCGGCGTCGGCGTAGATCAACTTCTCCATGCCTTCGATACGCGCCAGCGCCGGCGCCGTCTGCGCACGGAATGCAGCCAGCTCGGCGCCTTGCAACGGTTCCGGCGGCGGCATGGTCACCGACATCGGGTTGCGCTGCTGCCCGGCCACGCGGAATTCGTAATGCAGATGCGGGCCGGTCGCAAGACCGGTCATGCCGACATAGCCGATCACCGTGCCCTGGTTGATGCGCTGGCCGGCCTTGATCTTGCCGAAGCGCGACATGTGCCCGTACAGCGTGCTGAAGTTCCTGCCGTGGTCCAGGATCACCACATTGCCGTAGCCGCGCTGGGTGCCGACAAACACCACCCGTGCATCGCCAGCGGCCATGATCGGCGTGCCCGACGCTGCCGCGTAATCCACGCCCTTATGCATGCGCATCGTGCCCAGCACCGGATGCCTGCGTGCGCCGAAGGTCGAGCTGATGCGGCTGTAAGCCACCGGCATGCGAATGAAGCTCTTCTTCAACGGCCGGCCGGTGATGTCGAAATACTCGGCCGGCTTGCCGGCACGCTCGAAGCGGAAGCCGGTGTAGGTCTTGCCGCCGGTGGTGAAGGTCGCCGCCAGGATGTCGCCGGTGTTGATCCGCTCGCCCTCGCGCCAGGTCTCATCCATCACCACGCTGAAACGGTCGCCCGGCTGCAGATCCTTGTCGAAGTCGATATCGTATTTGAAGATCTCGTCGGTCATGATTGCCACCGCCGCCGGCGACAGGCCCGACTTGCCGGCCGAGGCGTACAGCGAGCTGCTGATTTCCCCGCTTGCCACCACCGTGCGCGTGGTCGTTGCGCGCTCGGTGACGTTCTCGCGCACGCTGTCGCCCAGCAGGCGCAGCTCCACACGGTGGCTGTCGTCGCGATCGAAGCGCAATGCGCGCAGCTCGCCCGGCGTGGGCATATCGAAGGCGATCTCGGCGCCCGGGCGCAGCTTGGTCAGCGCCTCCTTGGTGCCTGGATGCGCCAGCACCTGGTACATCACCGTGGTCGGAAGTCCCAACTCGCCGAACAGGGTGCTCAGCGTCTGGCCCGATTTGACCTGCACAATTTCCCAATCGGTACTCGGCGCCAGCTGCTTGCGGCTCGGCACCAACGGCGGCAACGGCAGGGCCAGCGTGGAATGGCTGGACAGCGGGGTATCGATGGCGTTGGAGAAGCCCGGCACGATCGTGGCCACCAGCGCACCGATGGTGGCGAACAGGCTGGCATGGATCCAGTGCCGGCGTGTCCACTGGTCGTTGAACGCGGCCGGGAGATGCGCCTTGAGCTTGCGATGCAGGGCAGTGTCGTGGAGGACGTGGAGGCGTTCGTGA